>CAVYWH010000010.1:0-242739 GCA_963772085.1 Ilumatobacteraceae bacterium | reverse complement strand
CGTTCGCTCACTATCGCTGGTGACGCTCTGAACGTGCCCCCGTACGCCGCCTTCGGGTCGGTGTGCGGGGGCACGTTCGCGTTCCGGGCCCGGATCGGACGCCGCCGCTTGACATTGCGAACGATTCGCAACTAAGAACGGTCCCTGCGCCGCCGCCCACCCCCGGGTGCCCGGCAGAAGGGGCCCCGGTCGGAATGTTCGCCATGCACATCCCCGACGGGTTCATCGACGCCCCCGTCTCGCTCGTCGCCGGCGTGATCGCCATCGCGCTCGTCGCGCTGTGCCTGCGCATGTCGGCGCGCACCCTCGACGACCGACAGATCCCGCTGTGCGGGCTCGCCGCGGCCTTCGTCTTCGCCGTCCAGATGCTGAACTTCCCCGTCGCGTCCGGAACGAGCGGACACCTGCTGGGTGGCGTCCTCGCCGCCGTGCTCGTCGGGCCGTGGGCCGGCGCACTGTGCGTCACCGTCGTCCTGGTCGTCCAGGCGATGTTGTTCGCCGACGGCGGCCTCAGCGCACTCGGGCTCAACGTGATCAACATGGCGATGATCGGCGCCTTCGCCGGCTACGCCCTGTTCGTGGTCATCCGCACGGTGCTCCCGGCGTCACGCTCGGGCATCGTCGTCTCGTCCGGTCTGGCGGCGTTCGTCGCCCCCGTCCTCGCGGCGATCGCCTTCACGTTCGAGTACGCGATCGGCGGCAACGATGCCGCGTCCGTCGCCACGGTGGGATGGGCGATGATCGGGGTGCATGCGTTGATCGGCATCGGCGAGGGCGTCATCACCGCCCTGACCGTCTCCGCCGTGATGTCGTCCCGGCCCGACCTCGTCTACGGCGCCCGGCAACTCACGTTCGCCCCCGCCGTGACCGCCGAACCGGTGGCGGTCTGACGGTGCGCACCTCGATGAAGTTGCTGATCGTCGCCGGACTCGCCGTGGCGATCGCCCTCGTGGTGCTGGTGGCGCCACGCGCCGACGCGAACCCCGACGGGCTCGAACGGGTGGCGATCGATCACGGCATCGATGCCGGTGAGCAGGAGCACGACCTGGCCTCGAGTCCGCTCGCCGACTACGGCGTCAGCGGCATCGACGGCGACCCGGTCGGCACGGCGCTCGCCGGCATCGTCGGCGTCGTGCTCGTGTTCGGCATCGGGTACGGCATGTTCGCCGCCACCAAGCGCTTCGGCTCACGCTGAGGATGGGGCGGGGTGACGTGACGTGAGCGGGCGCCACGACCACCTGTACGTGGCGCACGCCGGCCCGGTCCATCGTCTCGCCCCCGAATACAAGGTCGCCGCGACCGTCATGTTCGTGTTCGCCGTCGTCGCCACGCCGCGCGAGGCGATCTGGGCGTTCGGCGTCGACGCGCTCGTGGTGCTCACGGTGGCGCTGGTCGGCGGCGTGCCGATCACCCACCTGCTGCGCCGACTGACGATCGAGGTGCCCTTCCTGCTGTTCGCCGTCTTCCTCCCGTTCGTCGGCCCTGCGCCCGACGTCGAGGTGTTCGGACTGGCGCTGTCGGAGGCCGGCCTGTGGGGCGCGTGGGGCATCGTCGTGAAGGCGTCGCTCGGGGTGATGGCGACGGTCGTGCTGGCATCGACCACGTCGATTCCCGACATCCTCTCCGGGCTCGAACGGCTCCGCGTCCCCCCGGTCCTCGTCGCCATCACCGCCTTCATGATCCGCTACGGCGACGTGCTCACCGACGAACTGCGTCGCCTGCGGATCGCCCGCGAGTCGCGTGCCGACGACCCGAGGTGGATCTGGCAGGCCAAGGCCGTGGCGTCGACCGCCGGCACGCTGTTCGTCCGCTCGTACGAGCGCGGCGAACGGGTGCACCAGGCGATGCTCGCTCGTGGCTACGTCGGCACGATGCCACCCTCCGAACGGGCCCACGCGGGAGGAGCGGTGTGCTTCGTTCCGGTCGTCGTCGCGGCCACCGTCGCGGTGCTCGCCTGGACGATCTCATGAGCTTCGACGCGGCCACCGACCCGACCGCCACCGACCCGGGGGCGTCCGCGCCGGCCGCCGAGGTCAGCGGCGTTCATTTCAACTATCCCGACGGAACGCCTGCGCTCGCCGGCGTCGATCTGTCGATCGCCCACGGCGAACGTCTCGCCATCCTCGGGCCGAACGGCGCCGGCAAGTCCACCCTCGTCCTGCACCTCAACGGGATCCTCACGCCGACGCAGGGCGCGCGTCTCGATCGACGGGCTCGTCGTCGACAAGGCGAACATGCGCGAGATCCGTCGCCGCGTCGGCATCGTGTTCCAGGACCCCGACGACCAGCTGTTCATGCCGACCGTGCGTGACGACGTCGCCTTCGGTCCGGCGAACCTGGGGCTCAGGGGCGACGACCTCGACGCCCGGGTCGGCGAGGCGCTCGATGCGGTCGGCATGTCCGGGGTCGCCGATCGCTCGCCGCACCACCTCAGCTTCGGCCAGCGCCGGCGCGTGGCGGTGGCGACCGTGCTCGCGATGCGGCCGACCCTGCTCGTGCTCGACGAGCCGTCGAGCAACCTCGATCCGCAGGCGCGCCGGGAGCTGGCGGAGATCCTCGTCGGCCTGTCGATCGCGACGGTGATCGTCACCCATGATCTGCCGTACGCCCTCCAGCTGTGCGACAGTGCGGTGGTGATGAACGCCGGCACGATCACCGCCCGCGGGCGCGACCGCGGAGATCCTGGCCGATACGACGGTCATGGCGGCGAACCGGCTCGAGCTCCCGTACGGCTTCTCGGTCCCGACGCCTGACGCCCGGAGCACGCCATGACCACGAGCCGCCGGACGACCGCCACCCCGCTGGCCGACTTCGACGAGATCGTCTCGGCGCTGCGCACCGCCGGCCACAACGTCGGCGCCACCCGACGAGAGGTCCTGGCGGTGGTCCTGGCCCGCGACGGTGCGTTCACCGCGGACGACCTGGCGGCGTCGCTCGACGACGTCCACGTGTCGACGATCTACCGATCGCTGGCCCTGCTCGAGGAGATCGGCGTGGTCGACCACGTCCACCTGGCGCACGGGCCGGCGCTCTACGAGCGGGCGGCGATGGCCGGCACGCAACAGCACCTGGTGTGCGACGTGTGCGGCGGTCATCTGTCGGTGCCGAGCGCGGTCTTCGACGAGGCCCGCCGCAGCGTCGAGCACGACTACGGGTTCGCCCTCGGTGGCGGCCACTTCGCCCTGACCGGGCGCTGTGCCGATTGCCGGTAGCCGCCAGAATCACGAGTGCACTAAGGTGCCGGTTGGGGCACGAGAGGGGAACTCGATGAACGTTCAGGCGATCCTGAGTCGCAAGGGAACGGCGGTCGCGACGGTGCAACCCGTCGCCACATTGGCCCAGGCCACCGCGTCGTTGCGCGACCACGGCATCGGTGCGCTGGTGGTCAGTGCGAACGGCCGCACGATCGACGGCATCCTGTCCGAACGCGACGTGGTGCGTGCACTCGCCGCCCACGGTGGGTCGACGCTCGGTCGCGACGTCGCCTCGGCGATGTCGGCGAACGTCGTCGTCTGCCAACCCGACGACACGGTCGACCAGCTGATGGCGATGATGACCGACCGCCGCATCCGCCACCTGCCCGTGCTCGACACCCGTGGCGAACTGGCCGGGATCATCTCGATCGGCGACGTCGTGAAGGCACGGCTCGGCGAGCTCGAGCTCGAGAACAACCAGCTCCACGACTACATCCAGGGGCGCGCGTGAGGTGAGCTGGCACCGTCGTCATCGTCCGGTCGGGCCGCGGAGGCTCGAGGCGTTGACCGGCCGGCAGCAGTCGAGGCCGGCCCAGACGGTCGGTGTCCTGGTGTATCGGGGGGTGTCGACCGCCGAGATCGACATCCCGGTGACGGTGCTCGCCGATCGGCTCGGCGCGAACATCGTGTTCGTCGGCGTCGAGGCGGGCGTCGTGCCGGGCGTCGAGCCGTCGCGTGACGTGGTCGTCGACGTCGTGGCCGCCGAGGCGTCGCTGCCCGAATGGCTCGTGGTGCCCGGTGGGCTCGGATGGCGACGGGTGACCGACGACGCGGCGGCGATGGCGTGGCTCGCGGCGGCGGGCGCGCAGGCCCGTGGGATCCTGGCGATCTCGACGGGCAGCCTGCTGCTCGCGTTCGTCGGACAGTTGACCGGCGTCGACGCGACGGGTCACTGGCTCGGCATGCACGACCTCGAACGGATGGGTGCCCACGCCCGTCGGGAACGGATCACCGATGCCGGCCGCATCGTCACGGCCTCGGGCGCCCTCCCGGCCGCCCAGGTGGCCGAGGCCTTCGCCGATCGGGTGAGCTGGAGCTGCCCCGCCTGACGCGACGACTGCTCCGGCGATCTCGGTCGGATCCGGTGCGGATTCCGGCCCTGAACCGCCCGAGATCGGCCTGTGACACCCCCTCGCTAGGGTTTGAGGCATCGCTTCCCACCCGGTGCTCGATGGATTCTCGCCCGCGGTCCGTGAGTGGTTCGCGGCATCGTTTCCCGAGCCGACGCCGCCGCAGGTGCTGGGCTGGCCGCGCATCGTCGGTGGTGAGCACACGCTGATCTGTGCGCCCACCGGGTCCGGCAAGACCCTCACGGCGTTCCTGTCGTCGATCGACCGTCTGACGACCACCCCGCGGCCCGAGGGTCGCAGCCACCGCACCCGTGTGCTGTACATCTCGCCCTTGCGGGCGCTGGCGTTCGACATCGAGAAGAACCTGCGGGCGCCGCTCAAGGGGATCGAGCTGGCCGCCGAGCGGCTCGGCGAACCGTTCGTCGCACCCGAGGTCGGCATGCGCACCGGCGACACGTCAGCGAGCGATCGCCAGAAGCTCATCAGGCGGCCGCCCGACCTGTTGATCACCACACCCGAGTCGCTGTACCTGATGCTCACGTCGTCGGCGCGCGAAACGCTCGTCGGCGTCGAGACGGTGATCATCGACGAGATCCACGCCATGGCCGCCACCAAACGCGGTGCCCATCTCGCGCTCACGCTCGAGCGGCTCGAACTGGTCGCCGAACGCCCGCCGCAGCGCATCGGCCTGTCGGCCACCCAGCGCCCGCTCGAGGAGGTCGCGGAGTTCCTCGGCGGCTACGGCGCCGGCGGCGTGAAGCGGCCGGTGGCCATCATCGACGCCGGGATCCGCAAGGCGCTCGAGATCGAAGTGGTCATCCCGGTCGAAGACATGAGCGACGCTCGGCCAGGTGAAGGTCGAGCTGACCCCGGGCCCCGCATCGGCGGCGCTGACCGAACGACGCTCGTCGATCTGGCCGAGCATCTACCCGGAGATCCTCACGCCGAATCCTGGCCAACCGGTCGACGATCATCTTCTGCAACGGCCGCCGCGCCACCGAGCGCCTCGCCGCCAAGCTGAACGAGCTGTACGAGGAGCAGGGCGGCGGTGTCGACGAGCCGGCGCTGGTCATGGCCCACCACGGGTCGCTCGCCCGCGAGCAGCGAGTGGTGATCGAAGACCAGTTGAAGCGCGGCGAGCTGCGCGGGATCGTCGCCACGTCGTCGCTCGAACTGGGCATCGACATGGGCGCGGTCGATCTCGTCATCCAGGTCGAATCGCCCGGCGCGGTCAGCCGCGGTCTGCAGCGGATCGGTCGTGCCGGTCACTCGGTCGGTGCACCGTCCCGCGGTTCGATCTTCCCGAAGCACCGTGGCGATCTGCTCGAGGCCGCCATCGTCACGCGGCGGATGGTCGACGGCCTCATCGAGTCCACGCACTTCCTGCGCAACCCGCTCGACGTGCTGGCCCAGCAGATCGTCGCCCACGTCGCCGCCGTCGACGAATGCTCGGTCGACGAGGTCGGCCAGCTCGTGCGCGGCTGCGCCAACTTCGCCCAGATCTCCGACGAGCTGCTCAACAACGTGCTCGACCTGCTGTCGGGTCGCTATCCGAGCGAGGAGTTCTCCGAGCTGCGGCCGCGGCTCGTGTGGGACCGTGTGAACAACCGGCTGCGGGCGCGCGACGGCTCCAAACGGCTGGCGGTCACCTCCGGCGGCACGATCCCCGACCGCGGCCTGTTCGGGGTGTTCCTGCCCGACGGCACCCGGGTCGGCGAGCTCGACGAGGAGATGGTGTACGAGTCGCGCCCCGGCGAGACGTTCGTCCTCGGGGCGTCGACGTGGCGCATCGAAGACATCACGTTCGAGCGGGTCACGGTCACGCCGGCGCCCGGCCAGCCGGGCAAGATGCCGTTCTGGCACGGCGACCGCCCCGGCCGACCGCTCGAGCTGGGCCGGGCGCTGGGCGCGTTCGTCCGCGAGATCCACGACCTCGACGAACCGGCCGCCATCCAACGATTGATGTCGCACTACTCGCTCGACGCGTTCGCCGCGAACAACCTCGTGCAGTACGTGGGCGAACAGGTCGAAGCGACCGGCGCCGTGCCCGACGACCGGACCATCGTCGTCGAGCGCTTCCGCGACGAGATCGGCGACTGGCGGGTGTGCATCCTCAGCCCGTTCGGCACGCCCGTCCACGCGCCATGGGCGATGGCGATCGAGCGGCGCCTCGCCGACCAGTTCGACATCCCGGTCGAATCGATGTGGGGCGACGACGGCATCGTCATCCGCCTGCCCGAATCGGCCGACGAGTTGCCGCTCGATGCGCTTCCTGATCGACCCGGAGGACATCGACGAGCTGGTGGTCAGCACGCTCCCGCAGACCGCGATGTTCGCCTCCCGCTTCCGGGAGTGCGCCGGCCGGGCGCTGCTCCTGCCGCGCCGCCGGCCCGACCGCCGCACGCCGTTGTGGCAACAGCGGCAACGCGCGGCCGACCTCCTCGCGGTGGCGTCGAAGTACCCGACGTTCCCGATCCTGCTCGAGACCTCGCGCGAGTGCCTGCAGGACGTGTTCGACGTCCCGGCCCTGCGCGAGGTGCTGGGCCAGCTCCGCTCGCGGACGATCAGGGTGGTCAACGTCGACACGGGCTCGGCGAGCCCGATGGCCTCCAGCCTGCTGTTCAACTGGATCGCCGCGTACATGTACGAGGGCGACGCGCCGCTCGCCGAACGGCGCGCGGCCGCGCTGGCGCTCGACCGCGACCTGCTGCGCGACCTGCTCGGCGCCGAGGAGCTGCGCGACCTGCTCGACGGCGATGTGCTCGCCGATGTCGAGCTCGAGCTCCAGTGTCTCGCCGACGGTCGGCGGGCGCGCTCGGCCGACGAGCTGCACGACGTGCTGCGGCGCGTCGGCGATCTGTCGATCGCCGAGATCGACCTGCGCGTGCGAGGCCCCGGACGCGCCGACGACGACCTGGAGGGGCCGACGAGTCGAGCGCGACCTCGACGGGTCACGGCATCGGCGCGGCAATGGCTCGACGTGCTGCTGGCCGAGAAGCGGGCGATCGAGATCTCCGTCGGCGGCGAGGTCCGGTACGCGGCCGGTGAGGACGCCGCCCGGTATCGCGATGCGCTCGGGTGTTCGTTGCCGCTCGGGCTGCCGATGGCGTTCACCGAGCCGGTCGCCAGGCCGCTGGAGGATCTGGTCGGCCGCTACGCCCGCACCCACGGGCCGTTCATGATCGCCGACGTCGCCCGCCGGTTCGGGGCGACGAACGACCGGATCACCGGTGCGATCGTCGCCCTCGAGGCGGCCGGGCGGATCGTGCTCGGCGAGTTCCGCCCCGACGGGGTGTCGCGGGAGTACGTCGACGTCGACGTGCTGCGGCAGTTGCGGCGTCGATCGCTGGCCTCGCTGCGCCGCGAGGTCGAGCCCGTCGAGCAACATGCGTACGCCCGGTTCCTGCCGGCCTGGCACAACATCCCCGCCGAACGTCGCGGGACCGAAGCGCTCGTGGAAGCGCTCGGCGTCCTGTCGGGTGCGGCGCTCGTCGCGTCGACCGATCGAGGCCGACGTGTTCCCGGCCCGCGTCCGTGGCTACAGCAGTTCGATGCTCGACGAGCTGTGCACCGCCGGCGAGCTCGTGTGGGTCGGGGCCGGTGGGCTCGGCGCCCGCGACGGTCGTGTGCGGCTGTGTTTCGCCGATCAGCTCGCGCAGCTCGCGCTCCGTCGTGGGAGCACCGCGATCCGCCAGAGGGCGTCCTGCACGATGCCGTGCGGGCCCACCTGTCCGCTCAGGGAGCGAGCTTCTGGGGCCAGCTGCGCGGGGCATCCACCGGTTCGTCCGATGCCGAGTTGCTCGTCGCCCTGTGGGATCTCGTGTGGGCCGGCGAGGTGACGAACGACTCCTTCGCACCGGTGCGCGCCGTGCTCGGTGGTGCGTCGCCCAAGGCCGGCACGGGCCGTTCGAGTCGCCTCGGCGGGCGCCCCCGCCCTGGCCGGCTCAATCGGATCGGTCCGCCGGCGGGTCAGGGTCGCTGGAGCCTGGTTGCGCCGCTGTTGTCGCCCGCGCCGTCGCCGACCGAGGCCGCGCACGCGCAAGCACTCCAGCTCGTCGAGCGGTACGGCGTCGTCACCCGCGAAGCGGTGCTCGCCGAAGGTGTCGTCGGCGGGTTCTCCAACGTGTACGGGGTGTTGAAGGTGCTCGAAGAGCGCGGCCAGGTGCGCCGGGGCTACTTCGTCGATGGGCTCGGCGCCGCGCAATTCGCCGTTCCCGGGGCGGTCGATCGGCTGCGCGCCGAGCGGGAGACGCCCGACCCCCGCATCCGTCCCGACGACATCCCCCCGCCGATCGTCCTGGCGGCCACCGATCCGGCACAGCCCTACGGCGCGTCGCTGGCGTGGCCGACATCGCCCGGCCGCCCGGCCCGCTCGGCGAACGCGGTGGTGGTGCTCCACGGTGGTGAGCCGCTCGTCTGGTTCGACCGCAAGGGACGCCATCTCGTCACGTTCCCCGGCACGTCCACCGATCGGGCGTGGGCCGACGCCCTCGTGGCACTCGTCAAGGAGGGCCGGTCGTCCGCCGTCGAGGTGCGCAAGGTCGACGGCGAGTCGGTCAACGTCGCTCCCGCCGATCGTGCGGCGGTGTCGGCCATGCCCGACGTGCTCGATGCGCTGCGTGCCGCGGGCTTCGTCGACGGCTACCGCGGCCTGACCTATCGCGGCTGACCGCCGGTCGTGCATCGGTGCCAGGCACCGATGCACGACCTCCGGTTCAGGTCAGGCGGGCGGTGCGACCGAGGTGTCGGGTGCCCAGTTGCCGTGGAAGCCGAACGGCACCCGCTGCGGCAGGTGGATCCGGGCGACCTCGGGGCCGGTGATGTCCTCGGCGTCGAGGATGCACAGCTCGCTCGCATCGGTGGTCGCGTCGTAGACGACCGACAGGATCCAGCCGGCGTCCTCGGCGGTGCCGTCGGCCTTGGGCACGAAGATCGGCTCGGCGCCGCCGCGGCCCCGGCCGTACTCGTGGGCCTCGGTGGTGCCCGACTCGACGTCGATCTTGATGGTCGCGCCGTGCAGGTTGACCCCGTCGGTGATCACCTCGGACGTGTAGCCGTAGCGGTGCTGCTGCAGGCCGACCCGCGGGTTGTGGCGGGGGAACTCCTGGGGCCGGTCGTCGAGGCGGGTCTCGCGGACGCGCTTGGCGACCGGGTCGATGACCCAGCGATCGAACGTGGCGAGCGAGTCACCGAACGGGCCGAGGCGATCGGACACCATCATCGTGTCGTAGCGGCAGACGTCGACGACCACGGTCCCGTCGCTGGCGTCGTACGCGTTGAGCGGGTGGAACACGAAGCACGGGTCGACGTCGCACCAGATGATCTGGTCGGCGGTGCCGTTGCGGGGGAGGAGCCCGACGCGTGCCGGCGCGGTCGTGCTTCCAGGCGAACGGGAAGCGTGCTGCCGGCCATCACGGCGTCGAAGTCGACCGTGACCGGGAGGTCGTACACGATCGCGTAGGTGGCGGTCAGCGACATGTCGTGGATCATCGGCATGTCGGGGACCGGGATGTCGACGACCTTGGTGACCAGGCCGCTCGAGCCGACCACGATGTACTGCACGTGATCCATGAGGTCGGGCCAGTGGTAGGCGATGGCGTGCAGTTCGCCGGTCGACGGGTCGTACTTGGGGTGGGCGGTGAACGGGCCCGGCAGCGTGTCGCTGAAGCGGTTCACCCCGAGCGAGTCGAGTTCGTACGACATCTCGACGGGCGGCGCACCGGCTTCGACCATCGCCCACGTCGTGCCGGCGAAGCCGCCGACGTTCGTGTTCGGGCCGCCGTCGCCGCCGGGCAGCACGTAGCGGTTGCGGTACCACTCGGCCGTGCCGCCGCGCAGTCGCACGCCGTGGACCATGCCGGAGCCGACGAACCAGTGCGCCGGCGGGGCGTCGGGCCCGCCGGTCGGGTTCGGACCGTTGCGCAGCCAGCGGCCCTCGAGTTCGGCCGGGATCCGTCCGGTGACGGGCAGGTCGTACGCCGTCACCTCGCGTTCGACGGGCGCCATGTTGCCGGCGAGGTAGCGGTTGTCGTTCGGCCGGAGTGGGGCGATCGGCGCTTCGACGTGCGGTGCCGATGCCGAGCCGGTTCCGGATGCATTTTCGATCAGGTCGGTCATCGCGACCACTCAACACGATAAATGAACACTTGTCAACACAACTCACTCCACGCCGTGACATTCCACGTTTGCGTCGCGATTTCGGCGCGGCAGGGCGCGCGAAAACGCGACGCAAACGTGGATGTGGGCATCGCCGGCCGAGGACCGGGGCCGGGCTCAGTCCTTGGGTTGGACGGCGCGGAGGCCGGCCCAGGCGAGGGCGGACACCTCGCGGGCGATCTCGTCGGGGTCGAACTCGTCGCCCAACTCGACCAGGCGGCGACTCGCTCCCTCGGCGAGACCGACGAGCGCGTGCGCCAGCGTCTTGCGGTGCTGCTCGTCGATGTCGACGGCGATCAGCGGCGCGACCGCGGTGGCCGCCTCGGCGGTGATCTTGCGGACGGCGTCGTTGAACTCTTCGTCGCGCCGTGAGCCGGAGCCGAACAGGAAGCGGAACGAGTCGTGGTCCTCGGCGACCCAGCGGAAGTACGCCTGGAAGCCGAGCTCGGTCTGGCTCTTGCCGTCGGTCGCCTCGGCCGCGGCCTTGGCGATGTTGCCGAGGAGCCGAGCGCCGACCTCGTCGATCAGCGCCTGGTACAGGTCGCGCTTGGAATCGAAGTGCTGGTACAGCACGGGCTTGGTGACGCCCACCGCATCGGCGATGTCGTTCATCGACGCGCCGTGGAATCCGGAGTTCGCGAACACCGGGAGTGCAACGTCGAGAATCTGTTCCCGGCGGGCGTTGGCGGAGAGTCGTTGGGACATGAGTTACCGAATGGTAACCGTTGCGGCGCGGTTGAGCCCTGCGGGCGCGGACCCGGCGAGCGGCATCGGTCAGCGGCCGAGTTCGCGGTCTTCACGCTCGGCGGCCTTGATGGCGTAGCCGAGGATGATCGACGGGGCGAGCAACACGCACCCGATCACGAAGGCGATGATCACGAGCGTGGCCATCGTGGCGGTGAAGCCGAACAGGAAGGCCATGAAGAACAGCGCCATCGCCAGCGCCACGAACAGGTACCCGACCCGATTCGCGAGCAGCGTCCACTTGGCGATGCGGGCGCGCCGCTCGCGCACCAGGTCGACGGTGGGGGCAGGTGCGGGATCGGAGGGCGACATACAGTCGGCTCATGCTACGAGCGCCGCAGCCGTCCGATCCTCGGGCACGCCCATGACCGTCCGCGTGGAGTCGGTCGGCGCCACCGGTGCCGTGGTCCTGCTCACCCTGGACCGCCCGTCGAGGCGCAATGCCGTCGACCACCCGACGTTGCTCGAACTGCTCGCCCTCCAGGCCTCCGACACCGTGCGGCAGGCGCGGGTGGTCGTGATCACCGGCGCCCCGCCGGCGTTCAGCGCGGGTGCCGACCTCACCGGCGTCGAGCAGGGACAGTTCACGGCCGACCTGTCGGCGGTACTGCGCGGCTTCGGCGACCTCGGCGTCCCCGTCGTGGCGTCGATCGACGGGCCGGCGCTCGGCGCGGGCGCGCAGCTCGCGGCGGCCGCCGATCTGCGCATCGCCACCCCCGCACAGCGTGATCGGCGTGCCCGCGGCCAAGCTCGGCCTCGTCGTCGACCACTGGACGGTGCGGCGGTTCGCCGACGAGTTCTCGCCTCCCGTCGCACGGGCGATGCTGATCGCCGCGGAGACGTACACCGCGGCGCGGCTGTACGACATCGGAGCCATCCACCGGCTCGGCGACCTCGACGACGCGTTGGCGTGGGCCGACCAGCTGGCGGCAGCTCGCTCCGCTGACCATCGCCGGCCACAAGCTGGCGCTCGAACACCGCAGCGACGACCCGCCGATCGTCGAGCTCGTCGAAACGGCGCGGGCGGCCGCGTGGGACAGCAACGACGCCGTCGAAGGTCGAACCGCGTTCCTCGAGAAGCGTCCCGCACAGTTCTCCGGCAACTAGCACGAAGTGAAGGGGCCCTCGACGGGTGACCGCTATCCTGAACCCGTCGTGACGAATCAGTTCGGGTGGGTGCGCAGCAGCCTCGTCAAGGCCTGCCGACCGTTGCTCGTCACCGCGGCATGTACGGCGTCGCATCGAGCCGACCGGTGGCGCCGATGACCGGCTGGGGCAAGGCCGTCCTCAAGTACCCGCCGACCTGGTTCGCCGCCGTCATCCTCGGCGCCACGATCTGGCTCGTCCTCGAGGTCATCGATCCGCCCGGATTCATGGTCGTGATCCTCATCGTCCTGTCCGTGATCGCCATCCTCGCCTGGCCGTTCACGATGTCGGCGACCGGCACGCTGAGCAAGCTGCAGTTCGAGATGCCGCGCGTCGAGGAGATCGACCCGAACGAGATCGCCTCGCTGCGCGCCGAACTCGGGGCGCTCGCCGACACCCAGCCCACCGAACAGCTCGATGCGCTCCTGCAGAAGCGACAGAGCCTGATCAACGTGCTGCAGCACCGTCTCGACGCCGGCGAACTCACCTACGCCCGCTTTCTCGGCACGTCCCAGCAGGTGTTCTCGTCGGCGCTCGACAACCTGCACGAGGTCGGCGTCGCCGCCGAGAGCATCAGCACGATCGACGAGACCTACATCGACCGTCGCCTGGCCGAACTCGCCGGCGACGACAGCGATCCCGAGGCCGCCGAGCGGGAGCGGGCGACGCTCGAACGCCGCCGCGACATGCGCACCACGCAGCGGCGCAGGATCGCCAAGCTGCTCGCCCAGAACGAGTCGGCGCTGACGGCGCTCGACCGCACCACGACCGCGCTCGCCGATGCGCCGATCGGCAAGCAGCCGGCCGACGCCGAGGAGGCGATGGCCGAACTCGAAGCGCTCGCCGACCGCGCCGGCGAGTACGCCACCGGCACCGCGACGTCCCGATCACCGAGCACATCCCGACATCGATCCGAGAAGGACCGACGCATGACCGACGCAACGACCACGACCACGCGCACTGAACCTCGTGCTCGACGTGCCGGCGGCGGCGGCCGAACTCGCCCTCCCCGAGCCCGAACCGACCGACGCGCTGCCGCGCCCAGGCCGACGCGCAGGTGCAACAGCTGCTGTCGATCGACCCGGCCGACGACGACGCCCGCACGGCCGCCCGCGCCGCCGTCGATGCGATGGGCCGTGACCTGCAGACCCGCTCCGCCACCAGGAGCCGGATGCTGCAGGCTCCCCTGAAGGACCTCGCCCACGGCACCGAGGACGGCGGCGAGGTCGCGAAGTCGCTGTCCGATCTGCGCATCGAGGTCGAGAAGCTCGATCCGTCCGGGCTCGACACCGATGCCGGCTGGTTCACCCGGCTCCTCGGCAAGATCCCGGGCGTCGGCACTCCGCTCAAGCGCTACTTCATGCGCTACGAGAGCTCGCAGACGCAGATCGACTCGATCGTGAAGTCGCTCGAGAAGGGCCGTGACCAGCTCAAGCGTGACAACACGACCCTCGGTGACGACCAGAAGACGATGCGCGAGCTGACCCACGCCCTCACCGACCAGGTGGCGCTGGCGCAGGCGCTCGACGCCGCGGTGGTCGACAAGCTGGCCACCGAGATCGGCCCCGACGACCCGCGTCGCCCGTTCGTCGAGGAGGACATCCTCTTCGCCCTGCGCCAGCGCACGCTCGACCTCCAGCAGCAACTGGCCGTCAACCAGCAGGGCGTCCTGGCCATCGAGATCATCATCCGCAACAACCGTGAGCTGATCCGCGGCGTCGACCGTGCACTCGATGTCACCATCAGCGCGCTGCAGGTCGCGGTGACCGTCGCCCTGGCGCTGGCCCACCAGAAGATCGTGCTCGACAAGATCCAGGCGATCAACGCCACGACCTCGGCGATGATCGCCGGCACCGCCGAGCGTCTGAAGACGCAGGGCACGCAGATCCATCAGCAGGCGTCGAGCACGATGCTCGACATGGAGGCGCTGAAGCAGGCCTTCGCCGACATCGACACCGCGCTCGACGAGATCTCGACGTACCGGCGCGAGGCGCTGCCGACGATGGCGGGCACGATCCTCGAACTCGACCAGCTGACCGCCGAGACCGAGGCGGCGATCCAGCAGATGGAGAGCGGCCGGGCCGCCACGACCAAGCTCGAGTCGACCGAGCACGATCGACATCGGTGAGATCACGGCCGCGCCGACCGCCCGCGGAGACCGAGTGAGCCGTACCGTGCGATCCCGCCACCGTGTGATGGTCGCCCTCGTGGCGACGATCGCCGTCGTCGGCCGCCGCGTGCGGGTCGTCGGGCGACAGCGGGCCCGCTCGACCAGGCCGAGGCGACCCAGCGGCTCGACGAACTGGCCGACGACATCGACTGGGTCGACCGCCCCGTCACCCGCAGTGCGTCGATCCCGCCGCCGACCGGGGCCAACCTGGCCGACACGCTGCCGCCGATCGACGAGTTCCCGTTCACCGCCACGGCGCCGCCGAGCGCCGACGAGGTCGTCGAGGTGTGGTCGTCGACCGAGAAGTCGGGCGAGGACAGCGACGGCTGGATGCGCGAGGTCGCCGAGGACTTCAATGCCGAAGGCGTCACCCTCAGCGACGGTTCCGTCGCCGGTGTCGACCTGCGGTACATCGCTTCGGGCACCGGCTACCAGTTCATCGCCCGCGGGCGAGGAGCTGCCGCAGGCGCTTCACGCCGTCGAACCAGCTGTGGGTCGAGATGGCGAGCGAGTTCCAGCCGATGACCGAGGTCAGCGCCAGCACCGTCGCCGAACGTCGCCGGCATCGTGATGAAGGACGACACCGCCGAGGAACTCGAAGCGAAGTACGGCGAGTTGACGCCCGAGGTGCTCGTCGACGCGGTGATCGCCGGTGACCTCGTGATGGGCTACACCGACCCGTTCGCGTCGAGCACCGGGCTGAACTTCCTGCTCACGGTGCTCGACAGCATCGCCGAGGGCGATCCGGCCCGGCTCGACGTCGCCCGACGTCGCGAGCGTGTTCGAACAGTTCCAGCGGCAGGTGCCGTTCGTCGCGTTGACGACGCTGCAGATGCGCGACTCGGTCGAGAACGACACCGGCACGCTCGACACCTTCGTGATGGAGTGGCAGACGTTCGCCAACACCGAGTCGCTCCAGTCGGGCTACCAGTTCATCCCGTTCGGCGTCCGCCACGACAACCCGCTCTACGCCGTCGGCGATCTGTCGGCGTCGCAGTCCGAGGCGCTCGCAAGCCTTCGCCGAGTTCGCGCGAACGTCCCGAGTACCAGGAGCTGGCGGCCGAGTACGGGTTCGATCCGCCGGCCGTTCGAGTCGACCGTCGAGGTGCCGTCGGGGTCGACCCTCATCGACGTGCAGAACGTCTGGAAGGACAAGAAGGACGGCGGTCGTCCGGTCGCCACGGTGTTCGTCGTCGACGTCAGCGGGTCGATGGAGGGCGAGCGCATCCAGGCGGTGCAGGAGGCGATGCTGTCGGCTCGCGAGTTCATCAAGCCGGAGACCCAGGTCGGTGTCGTCGAGTTCAGCGACATCGCCACGAAGCGGCTCGACATCGCCCCGTTCGACCTCAACCAGCAGGCCCGCTACGCCGCCATCGCCGAGGACCTCGAGCCCCGGTGGCGGCACCGCGATGTACGACGGCATCGTGCTCGGGCTGCAGATGCTCGAGGACCAGCGAGCGCTCGATCCCGACCTCAAGCCGATCCTCGTGGTGCTCACGCGACGGTCAGACCACCGACGGGTCTGACGTTCGACAACGTCGACGGTGTGATCGAGGGATTGCGGATCCCGATCTACACGGTCGGCTTCGAGGCCGATCTCGACGAACTCGGGCGGGTCTCGTCGCTCGTCGAGGCGGCGAGCATCGACGCCAGCGCCGACGACGTCGAGTTCAAGATCGCCGCGCTGTTCAACGCCGGCGGGTAGTGCGTGAAGCCACTGCTGATCTGGCTGGCGATCGTCGCCGTCGTGTTCGGCGCGTACGCGCTGATCACCGTCGGCGGTGCGTGACACCAGCCAGGTCTTCGTGGTGGTCGACTCGTCGTTCCAGATGCGGCCGGTGTGGTCCGACGTCCAGCTCGAACTCGACCGGATCGACGACGAGGAGCACGCCGAGTTCGCCCTCGCCACGACGAGAAGGGCCCGATCCACTCCTGGCAGCCCGAACTGACGCTCGTCGGTGTCGACACGCGTTCGCGCCCGTGCACCTTCGAGGGGATCGCCGATTCACCCGGAGGCGCTGGAAGCCGACGAGCGCATCCTGATCACGACATCGGCCAACACGTGCACACGGCGGCGCTCGTCGACTGGGAGATCATCGAACTCGAGCCCGTGACCGCGTGGCGTACTCGTGCGCACGCCGCAGTTATACGGCGGGTTCAGAGGTTCGGTGGCAGCAGCCGGTTGACGTTCTGGAAGAAGAAGTACAGCGCGATCGCGAAGGGCACGATGCCGACGAGGGCGCCGACCCAGTCATGCTTGGCCCTGCGGCTGATCAGGTACGAGCCGAGCGCCGATGAGCGCCAGGACGATGCCCCACAGCGCAACCTGGGCGTTCGCCGTCGGGTCGCTGAACCAGCCCTCGGCGAACGCATCGGCGATGCCCGCGTCGATCGTCGAGTCCGCATCGGTTCCGTCGGTCGGCGCATCGGTGGTGGCATCGGTGGTCGGTCGGGTGACCGGCTCGCTGACGACTGGTCGCTGGTGTCCGGTGCCGGATCGACCGTGGTCGCCGTCGAGACGTCGGGTGCCGCCGTGTCGCTCGGTGCGAGGACGGCCGGCGTCGCCGATCGGCTCGAGCGGACGGCCGTAGTTGACGACCGCTTCGCCGACCGGATCCGACTGGGTCTGGTCGAGCTCGCTGGTGACGACGATGCGCTGGCTGGTCGTCCATACGGGGTGGCACGACGTGAGCGTGAGGGTGGCGACCGTCGGGTCGGTGGTGGTGATCACCAGGTAGTCGTCGGGCGAGACGATCTGCGTGCCGGTGACGGTGTAGACGAACCGGCCGCTCGGTCGTGGTGGTGATGATCTCGTCACCGGGCTGCAGCTGCTCGATGCTGTAGAACGGCTGGCCGTACGTGGTGCGGTGGCCGGCGATCGCGGCGTTGCCGAGCTGACCGGGCAGCGGGAGTCTCCGGGTAGTGGCCGGGCCCCTTCTTCAGGTCGGACTTCTCGACCCCGGCCACCACGATCCAGTCGACGCCGATGCGCGGGATCTCGAGGCGGGCCAGCGGGTCGCCCTCGCTGATCGCCGGAAGCTCCTGCTCCGCGACGGGCACCGCGGTCGTCGACCGGCGCGACCTCGCCGGGGCGACTGTCGGCCGGCGCTGTCAGCGGGCAGGCTGTCGGACGGTCGGGCGTCGGTCGTGGTCGGGGCGTCCGGGGTGGTGCCGGCGAGGAGTTCGTCGAATTCGCTCTCCAGCGAGTTCTGGCGCCCGTGCCGTCTCGATGCCGGTGCCCCACAGCTGATAGGCGACGAAGCCGAACATCAACAGCCCGATCGGCGATGAGGACCTTGCCGAGACCGCCGACGAAGAACCGCCAGTCGTGCGGCGCCTTCGGCCGGTCGAACTTGCGCACCTTGCCGCCGCGCGGGTGGACGGCATCGGTGCCGGGTCGGCCGGGACCGCGACGGGGATCGGAGTTGCGACCGGCGTCGCCAACGGCAGGGCGGGAGCGTCGGTCGGGGACGCGTTCGCGCCCGCGTCGTCTCCTGTCGCTCCGGGTTCCGCCATCGACGCGACGCTACTTGCCGCCGCTGCGGAAGCACCCGCGATCGGCTCGTGGAGCTCGTGAGCCATCCCCGCCTCAGCGACATGTCCCAGGCACCTCGTTCTCGGCCGTAGCGTGGCGCCCGCCGATCATGAACATCGACGCCTCCACTCCATCGCCTCCGTCGTCGTGCTGACCGACGTCGTGGCCGTGCTCGGCGACTTCCCCGCGCTCGCCGGCGCTTCGCTGGTCGTCGAACGGGGCGAGATCGTGTTGCTGCGGGGGCCGAACGGTGCCGGCAAGACCACGCTGCTGCGGCTGTGCGCCGGGCTGGTGCCACTGACGAGGGGGTCCGGATCGGTCGCCGGCTACGACCTGACGGTCGACCGCGAGGCCGTCCGTCGCCGAGTCGGCCTGCTCGGCCATCAGAACGGCCTGTACCGGGACCTCAGCGTGCGGGAGAACGTGAACTTCTGGGGAGCGACGGTCGGGGCGTCCGCGCACGAGATCGACGCGGCGATGGACCGTCTGGGCATCGCCGGCCGGCTGGTGGACGTGCCGGTCGGGCGGTTGTCGGCGGGCCAGCGCCGGCGCACGTCGTTGGCGTGCCTGGTCGCCCGGCGGGCCGAACTCTGGTTGCTCGACGAACCACACGCCGGCCTCGACGCCGACGCCCGCAACGAACTCGATCAGACGCTCCGCCAGGCGGCCGCAGTGGGCGCCACGATCATCGTCGCCAGCCACGAACTCGACCGCGCCGGCGCGCTCGCCACGCGCACGGTCGAGGTCGTCGGCGGCCAGGTCCGGCCGGTGTGCCGTGATCGGCCCGGCATGACGGGAAACGAGCATGATCCGACACGGATGAACGCCGGACGACGCGGCTCGGCGCCGTCGTTCTGGCGGATGAGTGCCCTCGTGGCGGCCAAGGACCTGCGCATCGAACGACACAGCCGGGTCGTCACGAACCAGGTGCTGCCCTTCGCCGGGGTGACGATGGTGATCTTCGCCTTCGCGCTCGACAAGCAGACGGTGCTCGAACAGGTGGCACCCGGCCTGATCTGGCTGGCGACGATGTTCAGCCTGCTCGTGCTGGTGCAACGCTCGTTCGCGATCGAGGCCGACGACGGTGCCATCGACATCATGCGCGTCGCCGGGATCGACGCCCGTGCGATCTTCGTCGGCAAAGCCGCCGCGCTCGCTGTCGCAACTGCTCGTGCTCGAGGTGGTCCTCGTCGTCCTGGCGATCGTCCTCTACCGCCAAACGGTGCCGTTGGGCGGAGTTGTGCTGCTCGTCACGACCTTGCTCCTCGCGACGTGTGGGCTCGCCGCGGTCGGTACCCTGTACGGAGGCCTTGCCGCTGGTGTCAAGGGCCGCGAGACATTGCTCCCGCTGCTCGTGTTACCGGCGGTGGCGCCCGTTCTGATTGGTGCAACCCGAGCTGTCGAAGCGGCACTCGGCACGGTTGGTGCGGTGGTGTCGGACGGCTGGCCGTGGGTCGGCCTGCTGGCCGTCTTCGCTGTGGCCTTCGGTGTCGGTGGATCGCTGGCGTTCGGGCCGCTGATCGACGAATGACCGATCGATGGACCGAACTCGCGGTGAATGACAGGAACTCGATGACCACGACCAACCCCGACTCGACAGCGACCTCCACGGCCGCTGCCGACGGCGGCGTCACGCCGCTCGTGCGGTCGACGGCCACCCGCGGGACCCGGATCCTCGGCGTGCTGACGATCGTCTCGATGGTCTGGCTGGTGGCGTTCGGGCTCGGGTTCTCACCGGCCGACCGCGACCAGGACGAAGCGGTTCGCCTGCTGTACGTGCATGTCCCGACCATCTGGGTGGCCTACCTGGCCTTCGTCGTCACGGCGATCGCGTCGGCGATGGTGCTGTTCAAGCGCCGATCGAACCCGCTCGGCTGGGACCGCGTCGCCGGAGCGAGCGCCGAGTTCGGCACGGCGTTCGTCGCGGTCACCCTGGTCATCGGAGCGCTCTGGGGCCGGCTCACCTGGGGCGTGTTCTGGCAGTGGGACGCCCGCCTGACCACCACGGCGTTGCTGTTCGTCACCTACATCGGCTACCTCGCCGTCCGCCGGCTCGACGGCACCCATCAGCAGCGGGCCAAGCGCAGCGCCGTCATCGGCCTCGTCGCCGTGCTCGAGATCCCGCTCGTCCACTGGAGCGTGCGCCTGTGGCGGAGCCTGCACCAGGAGGCCACGGTGTTGAACACCAGCGGCGACATCGAAATGGACGGCCTGATGTTGTTCAGCCTGTTCATCGGCGTCATCGCGTTCACCTGCCTCTACGTGTGGTTGATGATGCACCGCACCCGGGTGATGGCGATGGAGGACCTGATCGACGATCGCGGCCTCGACGAAGCACTGGTGGCCCGCCGGCAGGAAGGCGTCGCCGCACGACGACGGAGCGCTCGCGCCGGGCACCCCGGAACGGAGCATCCTGATGGAAGACGCCGGATTCATCATCGGCAGCTATGCGCTCACGTTCGGCGTCGTCGGCCTCCTCGCGGCCTGGGTGATCCGCAGCGGGCGCCGACTCGCCCGTCGCACGCCCGACTCCGAGAAGTACTGGACCTGAGCGCCACATGGCCGACCTCGACCTCACTCCGCGCCACGCCACCGACGAGCCGGCCCGCCGCGCCCGCCGACGCAACTGGCTGCCGATGTTCGTCCTCGCCCTCGTGCTCGTGGCCGGCGGGGTCATCGTCACCCAGTTCCTCACCTCCGCGGTCGACTACTACTGCAACGTCGACGAGATCGGTGAACGCGACGGCTGCAACGCCGACCGTCGCATCCGCCTGCAGGGCACCGTCGACGAGGGGTCGGTCACCAAGGACGGCAACGCCACCGTGTTCACGATCAGCTTCAACGGCGAGACGATCCCGGTGAGCTACGACGGCGAGCCCGGCGGCATCTTCAAGGAGTGCATCCCGGTCGTCGTGCACGGCGTCATCGCCAACGGCGAACTGCAAGGCGATCGAGTCGAGGTGAAGCACTCCGAGGAATACGTCGCGGTCAACGACGAGCGGGTGGCGGACGCAGAAGCCGCGGCCTGCGAAGGCGGCAGCAGAACACCGTGACCGCCCGTTCGACGAGTACCAGAACGTGAGCGCCACGCCGTGATCGCCGCCAGCGTGAATGCCGCCCTCGGCCGCGCCGGGCTGCTGCTGATGCTGGCCGCCTGCGTCGTCGGCGCGTTGACCGTGTTCGTCGGGATCCGTCGCGGCGACAAGCGTCTCCTGAAGCAGGGCGCCCGTTACTCGTGGATGGCGTTCGGCGGCATCGTGCTCGCCGTCGTGATGATGCAGCGGGCGCTGATCACCCGCGACTTCTCGATGGCCTACATCCAGCAGGTCGGTTCGGCCGACACGCCCACGCTGTACAACATCGCCGCCATGTGGTCGGCGCTCGAAGGGTCCATCCTGCTGTGGGCGCTTGATCCTGGGTGGCTTCACGGCCGCTGTGGCCTGGCGGTTCCGTCAGCGGACGAACGACCCGCTCGTCGGCTGGGCGTTGATCGTGATGTACGTGATCGCCGGGTTCTTCGCCGCGTTGAGCTTCGGTCCGGCCGACCCGTTCGGGGCGGGCCTGCCGGGGGTGACGGAGGGGCCGGGACCGAACCCGTTGCTGCAGAACCACATCCTGGTGCTGTTCCACCCGCCGATCCTGTACCTCGGCTACGTCGGCTTCGCCGTGCCGTTCGCGTTCGCCATCGCCGCGCTCGTCACCGGCCGCCTCGGCGAGGGCTGGCTCATGGAGACGCGCCGCTGGGCGCTGTTCTCCTGGGCGTTCCTCACGATCGGCATCCTGCTCGGCGGATGGTGGAGCTACGAGGTGCTCGGGTGGTCGGGCGTGTGGGCCTGGGACCCCGTCGAGAACGCGTCGCTGCTGCCGTGGCTCACCGGCACGGCGTACATCCACTCGGTGCTCGTCCAGGAACGCCGCGGGATGCTGCGGGTGTGGAACCTCAGCCTGCTCGTCGCCACGTTCTCCCTCACGATCCTGGGCACGTTCCTCACCCGATCCGGCGTGATCAACTCGGTGCACGCCTTCGGTGACGGCCCCGTGGGTTCGTGGCTGCTCGCCTTCTTCGGCGTCACGGTGGTCGTGTCGCTCGGATTGATCGCGTGGCGCGGTGACCGGCTGCGCTCGCCGGGCTCGATCGACTCGCCCATCTCCCGTGAGGGCGCCTTCCTCGCGAACAACGTGATCTTCACGGTGTTCGCCTTCATCGTGCTGCTCGGCACGATCTTCCCGCTGCTCGTCGAGGCGTTCCAGAATCGCCGCACGGTCGTCGGTGCGCCCTACTTCGACCGGCTGTCGATGCCGATCGGGCTCGCACTGCTGTTCCTGATGGGTGTGGCGCCGGTGCTGCCGTGGCGCAAGGCATCCGGCGAGTTGCTCCGCGAGCGCCTGTTCTGGCCCGCATGGATGGGCGCCGGAGCGATCGCCGTTGCGGTGATGGTCGGCGCGGACGGCTGGGCGCCATTGGTGGCCTTCGGCCTCGGTGGCTTCGCGGCCGGTTCGGCGCTGCGCCAGCTCGCGCTCGCGACGCGTCGCCAAGGGATGCGCGGGCTCGTCGGACGCGCCAACGGCGGCATGGTCGTGCACATCGGCGTGATCCTCATCGCCATCGCGCTGGCGGCGTCGAACAGCTTCACCCACTCCGCCACCCTCACGTTGGAACAGGGCGAGGTCGTCGAGTGGGGTGGTCACACGTTCGAACTGGCCTCCGTCGACGAGCGCACCAACGACCGCGAGAGCGAGACGCGTGCTGGCGGCCAACGTGATCCTCGACGGTGGCGAGCGTGTACCGCCCGGCCACCACGACCTACCTGAACCGGGGCGAGGACGTGGGCACCCCGTCGGTGCGCACCGGGCTGACGGAAGACATCTACCTCACCCTCGACGCCGGTGCCGCCGCCGGTGACACGTCGGCGACGATCCGGGTGTTCGTCAAGCCGATGATCCTCTGGCTCTGGATCGGCGGCCTGATCATGGCGATCGGCACGCTGCTCGCCGCCTTCCCCGGCACGCGCCGCCGCCGTGCGATCGATCCGGTGTCGGCGCCGCTCGCCGACGTCGACGAGCCGCCACGGCCCGATCTGCCCCAGCCCGATGCCGTCGAGGTGCCGGTGTGACGGTCGACGAAACCGCTCCGGTCGACGGCGGCACCGAGCCCGACCGGGCCAAGCGCCGGCGGCTCGCACCCTGGATCGTGCTGGTCGTGTTCGCCGTGCTTGCCGGCCTGTTCGTGGTGCTCGCCGGCGCGGAGCCGAACGTGGCCGAGACGTCCGACTCGCCGCTGCTCGGACGTCCTGCGCCCGAGGCCACCGGCACGCTCGACGACGGCACGCCGTTCGACCTGTCGCGCCGCAAGGGCAGCTGGGTCGTGCTCAACTTCTTCGACCCCGAGTGCGTTCCGTGCATGCAGGAACACCCGGAGCTGATCGAGTTCGCCGCCAACCAGGAACAGCTCGGCTCCGACGGTGCCGAGCTGTACTCGGTGATCGTGCGCGGGTCCGAGGACGAGGTGGGCGAGTTCTTCGACGAGCGCGGCGGCGACTGGCCGCAGATCTACTCCGAGTTCGACGACTTCCCGGTGGCGTTCGGTGTCGCCGCCGTGCCCGAGACGTGGATCATCGACCCGAGCGGCGTCGTCCAGTTGCGGCTGATCTCCAAGGTCACGTCCGAGCAGCTCGACACGATCCTGCAGCAGTTCCGCGAGCAGTACCAGTGAGCGGGTCGGCGAGCGACGAGACGGGAGCACCCGGCGCGGCACGAGGTCGCCGCGAGCGAACCCTCACGCCGACCGGCCCGGACCCGCTCGGTCGTGAACAAGCGCCTCAAGCGGTGGCCGGGCTGGGTGTTGCTGGCGTTCGTGGTCGCAGGCTTCCTCGCCGTCGGTGCGTTCCGCTCGTCCGGTCCGACCACGCAAGGCGACCGGGTGGACGCGATCGCCAGTCGGGTGGCGTGCCCGATCTGCGCCGGCGAGAGCGTGTTCGTGTCGCAGAACAGCGCGTCGCGGGCGATCCGCAACGAGATCACCGAGCTCGTCAACGACAACGACCTGTCCGACGCCGACATCATCGCGTTCATCGAGACGAGGTACGGCGCGCAGGTGCTGCTCGTCCCGCGCTCGACCGGTTTCGACGCGCTGATCTGGGTGCTGCCCGCCGTCGGACTCATCTGTGGTCTCGCGGGTCTGACGGTGGTGTTCCGGCGATGGAAGCGTGAGGCGGCGGCGACCGCCGATCCGACCGACGCCGATCGCGAACTCGTCGCCTCGGCGCTCGCCGACGATCGCGCGCGGCCGGCGCACGCGCCGACGGACCACGCGCCGGGGAAGGTCGCGACACGTGACGGCGCGGGTGGATCTCGACCAGCTCGCCGAACTCGAGGAGGAGCGCCGGTTCCTGTTGCGTTCGCTCGTCCGATCTCGAACGCGAACACGACGCCGGCGACATCGACGACGCGGACTACGCCACGTTGCGCGACGGCTACACGGTCCGGGCCGCGGCGGTGCTGCGGGAGATCGACGGACAGCACGCCGAGCCTGGCGCCGAAGCCACCGCGTCGATGGGGCCGAACCGTGGCGATCGCCGCGGTGGTCGTCGCGGCGTCGGTCGGCATCGGCTTCGTGCTCGCGGCGGCGTGGGGTGAGCGCCAGACCGGCCAGGAGATCACCGGGTTCACCCCCGGCGACGACGCCCGGCTGCTGCTCGCCAACGCCCGCGAGGCGATGAACGGCGGCGACTTCGCACTCGCCAACTCGCTGTTCGCCCAGGTGGTCGAGATGGAGCGCGAACAGGGTCGCGACAACGGCGAGGCCATCGCCTATTTCGGCTGGACGCTCGCGTCTGCTCACGGTCGGCGACGCCGACGCCGAGGCGGTCGGCGCAGCGGCTCGACGCCGCCCGGCTCGCGCTCGGCCAGGCGATCGAGCTGGAGCCGGAGTATGCCGACCCGTACTGCTTCATGGCGATCATCGAGTTCCAGTTCCTCGAGGATGCCGAACGCGGCGCTGCCCTACGTCGAGACGTGCGAGGCGAGCAACCCGCCGAGCGAGGTCGCCGATCTGATCGAGGCGTTCGCCGCCGACATCCGCGCCGCCGCCGGCTGACCTGAACGCCTCGGGGTCAGCCCCATGGCGTTTCAGGTTCGATCACGACGGCGGCGGCCACACGGTGGCGGTGGTGATCCGGCCCTCGTTGCGCTTGAGCACCCAGACGGTTCCCTTGCGCCAGTCCGGCGTCGTCTTGACCTGCATGCCGCGCCGGACGAGTGCGTCCAGGGTTTCGGGGATCACGTCGCCGTGGCTGCACAGCACCGCGCCGTCGGCCACCTCGCGTCAGGAGTTCGAGCGCACCTTCGAAACCGGCGCCCTCGAGCAGCCGCTCGTCGGCGAGCACGGGCAGGTCGAGTGCGCTGGCGAGCGGCTCGAGCGTCTGCATGCAGCGCAGGTACGGGCTGGACACCATCTCCGTGGCGCCCTTCTTCTGCAGCCGCTTGCCCAGCGCGTGGGCCTGCTTCCACCCCGCCTTGCTCAGGGGTCGCTCGAGATCGTCGCCCTCCCAGGTTCCGCCGCTCGCCCGCTTTCGCGTGGCGCACGAGGTAGACGACCGAGCGTGACACGCGCTCAGTGCTCGCTGGTCAGTTGCTTGTGGCGGGCGGTGAGTCCCTTGACGAGCAGGATCCACGCGACGGCGGCGGCCACGCTGACCGCACTGGTCGAGACGATCACTGGACCGCCCCGAAGTCGTCGAGGGACTCGGCGAGCGACTCCAGCGCTGCCCGACGCGGAGAGCCCGCTCGCCGACGAACGAACCGATCGAGAAGAGGAACAGCACGAACGGCACGATCCCGTAGAGCACGAACCATGCCCAGACGAGCGGTGTGTCGGGGCTCGATCGCCAGCTCTCGGGGTCGTCCGGGTCGGTCGCGATCGGACGCCTTCCACAGCTCGCGCAACATCAGGAACGGGATGACGTAGAGCACGATCGGGGGCAGCATCCAACCGAAGATGGCGAACAGCGGGCTCCACGTCGTGTCCCGACGGAAGGCGCGGACGTTGGTGGCGAGGCGGTACATCCAGATGGTCGTCACGATGAAGGTGGCGATGGTCGCCAACCCGACGATCAGCTGCACGGCGGTGTACGGCGCGATCGCCTCGTTGAAATCGTCCTCGCTCATGCCGCCGAGCGAGGAACGTCCTCGGCATCCTGGGACGCCGAGGCCGTGAGGATCGTGGTGACGACCGTGCTGATCGCGACGATCGCCGTCAGGATGATCACCGCCACCGACAGCCCGCCGACCCGGCGCAGTGCGCTGAGTGTCGGCGCGTTGCCGTACGCGACGTACCCCGGCGGTGGTGTCATCGATGCCGGTGGCGGCACGGTCGCGAGGCGGCGGCGGAACGAGTGACGGCGGCGGGGGTGGCGGGCTGGCGGACGGGACCGGCGCCGGCGATCGGGTCGGTCGGCGGCGTGCCCGCAGCGGGCGGCGGAGGAGGAACGTCGCTCACCGGCGCAAGGGTAGTGCCGGTCGGGCACACTGGTTCGAATGGGCTTCTTCGATCGCAACCGTGAGAACCTCGTCAAGCAGGGCATCGACCCCGCACGCCTGCCGCCGGGCCAGTACACGACCGACCGCTTCCCGGTGCTGCACGTCGGCGACATCCCCGACTACGAGCCGGGACAGTGGGATCTGACGATCCACGGGCTCGTCGCCACCCCGTTCACGATCGGGTTCGACGAGCTGGTGGCGATGCCGTCGGTGACCCCGACGTTCGACATCCACTGCGTGACGAAGTGGAGCAAGTTCGACACCACGTGGACCGGGGTGCGCGTGCGCGACCTGTTCGCCCTCGCCGGGGTGCAGCCGGAGGCGACGCACGTCATGGAGCACGCCGAGTTCGGCTACACCACGAACATTCCGCTCGCCGACATCACGACCGACGACGCCATCATCGCCTACGCCTTCGACGGGCGAGCCGATCGAGGACGAACACGGCGGGCCGGTGCGGGTCGTCGTGCCGCACCTGTACTTCTGGAAGTCGGCGAAGTGGGTGCGTTCGCTCGAGCTCATCGCCGGCGACTCGCCCGGGTTCTGGGAGCAGAACGGCTACCACATGTACGGCGACCCGTTCCGCGAGCAACGCTTCACCAACGACTGACGATCAGCTTGTCGCGTCGGTGCCAGGCACCAACGTGACAAGTTGACGGGCCGGCGGTCAGCCGGCGGCGCCCGAGCGGGCGCGGCGGTACTCGGAGCGGGCCTCGGCGATCGCCGGATCGACGTCGCGGCTCGAGCAGGACCCCCGCGGCCGACGGCGGCGTGGGCGGCCTTCGTGAACTCGGCGATGTACGCCTCCTCGTCGGCGTAGAGCGAGTCCAGCGTGGCGGCGTCGAACGGGTGGCTCGAGCCCCACAGCATGCTGTAGATGTCCTGGCCGAGCGGGATCGCGCTGTTCTGGGCGACCGGTACCTCGGCCTGGGGGAGGCGGACACCGCCGACCGCGATGCCGTGCTCGTCACGCACGACCTGTGGCCGGCTCGCCGGCGAACTCGATCAGCGGCTGGACTCGGCGGCGGCTCGCCACCCGCCGACCCACCGGTTGCAGATGCTGGAGTGCGGCGTCGTAGAGCGGGGTGATGGCGATGCGGTTCATCTGCTGCATCACCGGCTGCGCGACCCCGAACTCGCGCTCGTACTTCGGCGCCCGCACGTCCATCGACTGGATCGCGACATGGCACGTGCCGGCCGACTCCCAGTACCGGAACCGGTCGGTGTCGGGCTGGCGCACGTCGTAGCAGGCGATCGCCTCGAGCTCGGAGTTGACGACCATCACCGGGACGTCGAGGTCCTCGCGGATGAGGTTCGTGCCGCGCAGCCCGACCCGCGAGCCGGTGCCCGCGGTGGTGGGCGCGTTGATGTTGACGATGGCGTCGCCGACCTCCAAGGCGGTGCCCGCCCCGAAGTAGATCTGCAGCATGTAGCCGTCGAAGGCGTGCTCGATCGGGTGGATGGCGTTGACGTAGGTCGCGAGCCGGGCCGCCGATTGCGACGCGCCGAGCCCGATCACGCGCTGCACGTCGAGGCCGCCGAGCGGGTCGACACCGAACCGGTCCCGGCCGGGCCCGACGGCACGGGCGACCTGGGTGAAGATGTCGTACGAGGCGTCGTCGGTCGGGATGCTCAACGAGCCGTAGCGCGTCGGGATCCCACGCGGCGAGGCCCTGGCTGTTGGTCGGGAAGCCGGTGACGCCGACGCGCTGCACCGTGGCGCACGACGACGGCGTACCCGTCGAGGAACTCGGGGCTCTCGCCGCCGAACAGTTCGTAGCCGGCGGTGACGTTGTTCCAGCAGACGACCGCGGTGCCGTTGAATCGCGCCGGATCGGCGGGCCGGTAGACGAGGATGCGCGTGCGGAACGGCACGGAGCCGGTCGGCTCGGCCTGCCAGCGCCCGTCGCGACCCCAGTCGGACCCCGGCGCCTGCCGGTAGGTCGTGGCATCGCCGGCGAGGAAGAACTCCTCCTCCACGTAGCCGTGGTCGGCCAGGTCGAACAGCGGCCGGCCGAAGGGCCACCCGTGCTCGCCGCCGGTGATCGGCCCCTCGATCACCAGCTCGTCGTCGCGTTCGTCGCGTTCGTCATGGTTCGTTCCCCTCCGGCACCACGGCGCGGCGCCAACGACAACATCACAGCACGCCGCGCCCCGCGAACCGCAACCCTGGGCCGGGAGCCTGCCGCGACCGTCGTCCGCGAATCGTGAGCGAATCGTGAGGTGGTAATCCTGACCAATTAGGTAAAGTATTCCCGCATGGGCGGAGGAAGCGTACGACGAGGGCAGGGTCGCGCCACGTTCACGTCGTGGTCGTTGCGGCTGCTCACACTGCTGCTGGTCCTCGGCCTCTGGTTCGTGCTCACCGAGCTCGAAGTGTGGGATCCGCTCATCCTGCCGAAGCCGGCGTCCGTCTGGAACGCCTTCATCCAGTCCGTGACCACCGACGGCAAGCGCCGCGGCCTCGGCGGCTACTTCCTGTGGGAGCACCTCGAGGCGAGCCTGTGGAGGATCCTCAACGGCGTCTTCTGGGCGATCGTCCTCGGCGTCATCGTCGGCTTCGCGCTGTCGTCGTCGACGGTGATCCGCACGATGTTCGAGCCGCTGGTCAGCTTCCTGCGCAGCCTCCCTCCGCTCGCCTACTTCACGATCCTCATCTTCTGGTTCGGCATCGAGGACACCTCCAAGATCTGGCTCCTGTTCCTCGCCGCGTTCCCACCGGTCACGTTGGCAACGATGAGCGGGATCGAACGGGTCCGCGCCGACCGGATCGACGCCGCCCGGTCGCTCGGCGGGTCCCGCGCCCAGTTGATCCGTCACGTCGTGCTGCCATCGGCCCTGCCCGACATCTTCACCGGCGTCCGCGTCGCCACCGGGTTCGCGCTCACGACCATCGTCGCCGCGGAGACGGTCAACGGGCTGCCGGGCATCGGCGGGCTCGCCTGGTTCACCAAGAAGGACACGCGCATCGACGTCGCGATCCTCTGCGTCATCGTCATCGGCCTCGCCGCCGTGCTGCTCGACCAGCTCATCCAGCTGTGCGAACGGGCACTCGTGCCCTGGAAGGGCCACGCCTGACGGGCCTCCGGGCCGCCTCCGACCAACCAGCACACCCGCCCATCAACCCCCGACCATCAACCCCCCAACACCAACCCCAACAACACAACGGACGTGAACGACATGAGAAGAACCACCAGCACGCGGCTGCTCGCCGCCGTGACCCTGACCGCGCTGCTCGCCGCCTCGGCCTGCGGCAGCGACGACGACGCCTCGACGACGACGAGGGCACCACGGAGGTCGCATCGAGCGACGCTCCGGCCGCCACCGACCCGGCCGGCACCGATCCGCCGGCCGACACCGAAGCACCCGGCACCTCGGACGAGCCGGCGTCCTCGGACGCGCCGGCCGACGTCGAGGCACCCGAGACCATCCGCATCGCCTACCAGCAGGTGCCCAACGGCGATCTGATCGTCAAGAACCAGGGCTGGCTCGAGGAAGCCTTCGGCCCCGACGTGACCATCGAATGGAACCTGTTCGCATCCGGCGGTGACGTCAACGAAGCCGTGATCGCGGGAGCCGTCGACATCGGGCTCGCCGGCAGCAGCCCGGTCTCGCGCGGCCTGTCGAGCGGCATCGAGTACCGCGTGCCGTGGATCTTCGACGTGATCGGCGCCGCCGAGTCGCTCGTCGCCCAGCCCGGAGATCACGAGCGTCGCCGACCTCGTCGGCAAGACCGTGGCCACACCGTTCGCATCGACGGCTCACTTCAGCCTGCTCGCCGCGCTCGACGATGCCGGCGTCGACGCGTCGACGGTCGACATCATCGATGCCGCACCGGATGACATCTACGCGGCATGGGTGCGCGGCGACATCGATGCCGCCTACGTGTGGAACCCGAACCTCGCCAAGCTGATCGCCGACGGCGGCAACGTGCTGATCACCAGCGCCGACCTCGCCGCGCTCGGCAAGACCACCTACGACCTCGCCATCGTCTCGAACGAGTTCGCCGACGAGTTCCCCGCCGCGGTCGAGCTGTGGTTGGCCCAGCAGGACCGTGCGATCCAGCTGATCAACGACGACCCCGACGCCGCGGCCGAAGCCGTGGCACTCGAACTCGAGATCACGCCGGAGGAAGCCGCCGCCCAGCTCGCCGACCTCGTGTTCGTCACGGCCGCCGAGCAGATCGGGCCCGACTACCTCGGTGGCGGACTCGCCACGAACCTGTTCGCCGCCGCCGAGTTCAACAAGGCCCAGGGGACCATCGACACCGTGCAGCCGGAAGACGTCTACGCCGCAGGGGTCGACGACTCCTTCGCGCTCGCCGTCGCCGAGTGAAGTTCCCGGCGCGCCCCACGCGCCGGTCTGACGTGCCCGCCTCCGCCACCTCCCCCCGTGGCGGAGGCGGGCATTCGCTACGGATCGACGGCGTGTCGCACGACTACCCGACGTCCGACGGAACGCTGCGGGCGCTCGACCAGATCGACATCGACATGTCCGCCGGCACGTTCCTGTGTCTCGTCGGGCCGAGCGGCTGCGGCAAGACGACGTTGTTGCAACTGATCGCCGGCTTCGCCGCAGCCGACCACGGGGACGATCGAGATCGGCGGCGCCACCGTCACCGGGCCCGGCGCGGATCGGGGAGTGGTGTTCCAACACCCGACGTCGCTGATGCCGTGGCTGTCGGTGCGCAAGAACGTCGAACTCGGCCTGCGCCTGCGCGGCATCGACAAGCGGTTGCGCCGCGACCGGGCCACGGCCGAACTCGCCCGGGTCGGGCTCTCGGAGTTCGCCGACCGCCCGGTGTACGAACTGTCCGGCGGGATGCAGCAGCGATGCCAGATCGCTCGCGTGCTCGCCAACGATCCGGACATCATGTTGATGGACGAACCGCTCGGCGCCCTCGACGCGCTGACGCGCGAACACCTCCAGGCCGAACTCCGGCGCATCTGGAAGGAGACCGGCCGCAGCGTGCTGCTCATCACGCACAGCGTCGAAGAGGCGGTTGCCCTCGGGAGCCGTGTCGTGGTGATGAGCCAGCGGCCCGGCCGGGTCGTGCTCGACGAGGAACTCCCGTTCGCCGCGAGCGACGTGCCGCTCGACGAGCTGCGAAGTGCCCCGGACTTCGTCGAGGCGGCACGGCGCGTCCCGCGCCGCGATCGACGCCAGCCACTGACCGTTCGCGTGAACAAACTGCGGCGCGACGCCGCAGTTTGTTCACGAGATCGCCGGGGTCGATACTGGAACGGTTACCGCGGAAGGAGAACCACGATGGATGTCGCCCCGATCGCCCCGCAGATCGGTGTCTTCCTGCCGACGATGAGTGCCCCCGACTCGCAGCCGGGCGACGTCGTCGCCGCCGCTCGCCACGCCGAGGACCTCGGCTTCGGATCGGTGTGGGCCGTCGACCAGCTCGTTGCCGGGACGGGTGCGCCGCTCGTCGACAGCATGATCGCGCTCTCCGCCGCCGCCGGTGCCACGACCCGGGTGCAGCTCGGCCTCGGCGTGGTCATCGTGCCCATCCGGCCCGTGGCTGGATCGCCAAGCAGGTCGCGTCGATGCAGCTGGTGTCGAACGGGCGTGTCGTGCTCGGCGTCGGAGTGGGCGGCGATCGTCACGACCGCTCGTGGGCGGCCAGCGGTGTCCCGCGCCGACGAGCGCGGGGCCGAACCGATGCCGCCTTGGCGGTGCTGGCCGACCTCATCGCCGGCAAACCTGCGCCGCTCCCAGACGTCGACGGCGCGCCCGTCGTCCAACTCGCCCCCGGCGTCGCCGTGCCCCCGATCCTGGTCGGCGGTACCGCCGACGCGGCCCTGCGGCGAGTCGTGCGTCACGGCGACGGGTGGTTCGCGATGCCGGTCCCGCCGGAGGTGGCCGCGCCGTATGTCGGCCGGCTCCGTCAGTTCGCCGCGGACGCCGGACGCCCGGCACCGTCGGTCACCGGCAGCATCACGATCGCGCTCGACGGTGATCCGACGTTGCCCGCGCACGGTGAGATCGTCCGGAGGCTGTCCGATCCCGACGGTGTCTACGGCATGCCGCCCGATGTGATCGATTCCGTGCTCGTCACCGGCGGTGCGGACGAGGTCGGCGAACGCATCGCAGGTTGGGCGGCGCTCGGTGCCGACCGTGTCGTCTTCACCCTCGCCGCGGGCGACTGGCACCGCCAGGCCGAACTCCTCGCGGCAGCGGTCTCCCACTGACGGTTCACCATGGCGATGAGCGAACGGCCCGGTAGTCGGTCCGTTGGCTCATCGCCATGCGGGACGAGGTCAGCGGGCGTTGGTGACGGCGCCCCGACCGAGCACGAGGGCCGCGTCGTCGGGCCGGTGGTCGATCTCGGCCAGCAGGCCGCGGCGGCGCAGGATCGGCATCACCCCTTCACCGAACCAGTACGCCTCCTCGAGGTGTGGGTGGCCGGAGAGGATGAACTCGTCGAAGCCGAGGTCGTGGTACTCCTCGATCCGATCGGCGATCTGTTCGTGACTCCCGACGAGCGCCGTGCCGGCACCGCCGCGGACGAGCCCGATGCCCGCCCACAGGTTCGGCGCGATCGTCAGATCGTCGCGTGAACCGCCGTGCAGGGAGACCATCCGCTGCTGGCCCACCGACCCGCTCTTCTTCAGCGCCACCTGCGCGGCGGCCACCACCGCCGGATCGAGCGCATCGAGGAAGCGCTCGGTCTCTGCCCATGCATCCTGCGCGCGGTCACGAGCGATGACGTGCAGCCGGATGCCGAACCGCAACGTGCGGCCGTGCTGCGCGGCGAGTTCACGCATGCGCTCGAGCCGCGGCGCGACCATCGCCGGCGGTTCGCCCCACGCCAGATACACGTCGACGTGCTTCGCCGCGACCACTTCGGCGGCGTCGGACGCTCCACCGAAGTAGAGCTGCGGGACGGGCTCGGGCCGCTGGTTGACGGTCGCACCGGCGACATGGAAGTACCGGCCCTCGAAGTCGTACGGCTGGCCGCTCAACGCACCGCGCAACACCGACAGGAACTCGTCGGTGCGGTCGTAGCGCTCGTCGTGGTCGAGCCAGTCGCCGAATCGGCGCTGCTCGGTGTCGTCGCCACCGGTCACGATGTTCAACAGCAACCGGCCGCCCGAGATCCGTTGGTAGGTCGCCGCCTTCTGCGCGGCGAGGGTCGGCGAGATCGAGTTCGGTCGGAACGCGACGAGGAACTTCAGGCGCTTCGTCTCGCGCAGCAACGCCGCCGTCACGAGCCAGGAGTCCTCGCACCAGGTGCCGGTCGGGGTCAGGACCCCCGTGTAACCGAGGTCGTCGGCCGCCCGGGCGATCTGGGCGAGATAGTCCAACGTCGGCGGTCGCTGGTGGCCGTCCGGACCGAGCGGCACGACCGTGCGGCTGTCGCCGGACGTCGGCAGGAACCAGTGCAGTACGACGCTCACGGCGTCTCCTTCTTCTCGGTCGGAAAACCGGCGGCGGACCAGGCGGCGAAGCCGCCCGTGAGATCGTGCACGTCGGCCAGTCCGAGGTCGACGAGGGAGGCGACGGCGAGACTCGACGAGTAACCCTCCTGGCAGAACACCACGATCGGACGATCGTGGTCGATCGACTCGAGCCGGTGCTCGCCCGCCGGGTCGAGGCGCCATTCGAGCACGTTGCGCTCGATGACGACCGCACCGACGATCTCACCGAACTCGGCACGCTGGGCGGCCGGCCGTGTGTCGACGAAGGTCGCGCCCGCCGCCCGCAACCGCGCGGCCTCGTCGGGATCGACCGAACTGATGCGTGCTCGCGCGGCAGCGAGAAGACGATCGGTGGCGGCGCTCATTCGGTGACGGCGTCCGGGCCGACGAACTCTTGGACACGATCGACGGTTCGCCCGCTCACGGGCGATTCGCTGTAGAAGCTCATCGAACGCAGAGGCGGGGAGTAGACGTGCACGCTGGTCGCACCGGTTTCACCACGATTGACTACCGCATGGACGTGGTCGCCCGCGAACGTGACCGACTCGCCGGCACGAAGCCGCCGTGTGTGGTCGACGCCGTCGACGTGGACGTCCTCGTCGAGCACGCCGCTGACGACGGCGAACGCGCCGATCGATCCGCCGTGATCGTGTGCGTCGAGCCCCGTGCCGGTCGGCCAGTGGATCAACCAGGCGTCGTACTGCTCGGTCGACAGCAACAGCTCGTACGCGCGCTCGGTCGGCGCGGTCCCGCTGGTCAGTTCCCACGGGACCGACACCGCCGCCAGCCCGGCGGCGATGACGCCGACGAGGGGCTCGTCGCCCGAGTGGGCCGAGGGGTGCAGCGCTCGCGACGACGCCCGGCCCCACGGGTCGGCCATGTTCTGCGCACCGGTTTCCGTCGCTGCCGTGGCGCTGGTCGACACGTTGTTCGCGACGCTGTCGGGGGTGCTGGTCGAGGTGCGGGGGGTCGTCATGATGGCTGCTCAGCGATCCGAGAGAGGGTGGAATCGAGTGGTCGATCTCAGTGTGCCGGTCATTCTTCTTAATTCCGACCTACTTTGTCAACTTTAATCGATTCGCCGTCGATGCGCCCGACAGGACTCCACGCCGGCACACGATGTGCGCCGACCGGCCGGACGCGTCGGCTCAGCCGACGAATCGATAGACGCCGAACGCGACGCGCGTGCGGACCGTGAAGCCGATCTGCTCGTACGTCGACCGTGCCGCGTGGTTGCCGCTGGCCAGGTGGAGGAACGGTGTCTCACCGCGCGCGGCGATCTCGTTGGCGACGTGGGCCGTGAGGATCGACGCATAGCCACGGCGTCGTGCGCTCGGATGGGTGCACACCGCGCTGATCTCGCGGTAGCCCGGCGGATGCATGCGCTGACCGGCCATCGCGACGAGCTCCTCGTCGTGGAAGATGCCCATGTACCCGCCGAGTTCGATCGTGCGCGGCCGGAACGGGCCCGGTTCGGTGAGTTCGATCAGTGCGAGCATCGCGGGAACGTCGCCATCGGTGAGCGGCCGCAGCTCGACGGCGCGACCTGAGCCCGGGTCGATCGTCGGCAGCGGGGCGACGGTGGCGGGTGGCAGCACGCTGACCATCTGGAGTCCCTCACCGAGGTGAACCTCCTCCCATCCGGGCGGCGGGGTGATCGGCAGCGCCGCGGAACACGATCGCCGTTCCGTCGGGATGGGCCAGCGGTGCGAGGTCGGCCCACGAGTCGGCCTCGTCGTCGGCCAGCGCGTGGAACACGCTCACGTCGCGGCGATACCGGCGTGCCGTGCCCGACCCCTCGGCGAACGCCGCGTGGGGCCCGCGCAGTGCGTGCCAGACGGCGTTGTCGAGCACGTGCCCGGCATCGCGACACGGCGGGCCCGCGTCCACGCCGGCACTTCCGCCGGCGGGTTCGGCGGGTTCGGCCGCGATCGTCCGCAACACCGACCTCGCCACCGTGTCATTCTGCCGGAACGCCGGTGCGTTGGTGCGGGGGCGGGCGAACGCGCCCGCGGCAGGGCGGCTGGTGAACACGCCGAGGGCGTGCCGGCGGGGGTGCGCGGTGCCGTCGGCGCGGACGATCCGCAGGTCCGCTCCCGTCACGAGCACCTTGCCCGTGTTGCGCCGCCAGCCGGCATCGTCGGCGACGACCTCTTCGACCACGTCGCCCCGGTCGTACAGCCGGCGGAGCAACCCGTCGGTCGTCCGGCTCACCGACGCCGTCGCCACGCGGGCGTCCACGAGCGCAGCGGCCCTGAGGCGCTCGGGATGGCTCGTGCTCGTGGCGATGAACGTGCCCGTCGACTCGTCGCCGGTCACGGTCGTACTCTCGCCGAGGAAGTGGACGACGCCGGCGTCGGCGAGGGCCACGAGTTGGCGCAGGCGATCCGGCGGCGGCCCGCTGGCGTAGTACATGAAGAAGCTGAACCACCAGGTACCGACGTCGTCGACGCGGGAGCGCGGTGTGAACGCACCGCCGGCACCGAGCCGGGCGAGGGCCCCGAAGACCGAGAGGAGACCGTTGAACGCTCCCAGGTCGGCGCTGAACGTGGGATCGGTGCGGCGGGCGACATCGGCGACCACGTGCGCCCGGACGTGATCGTGCAACAGTTGCGCCGTTTCGAAGATCGTCCCGTGCAGGGGCCGGTCGAGGCGAGCGATGTCCAACCGATCTGCGTCGTCGGGAACCGCCGAGGCGACCACCGCCGCGAGTTCGTCCGGGTCGGCGTCGGCGAACCGTACGGAGAACGACTCCCACGATTCGGTCGTGCGCTCGGGATGGGCGTGGAACAGCTCGTGGTAGTACGCCCAGCCCACCTCCTTCGACACGAGTGGCAACACGTCTCGCCGGAAGTCGAGCGACCCACGCGGCGGTGAGCCGCTCGATCGTCGCGTCGTCGAAGAAGCGCGGCAGGGGTGCGGCCGGAGCGGCCAGGCGGTAGTTCATCTTCGATCGGTAGGGCACGCCGCGCCGCGACCCGACGTGCAGGATCGGCTCGCGTCCGCTCGCCACGTATCGCAGCGCATCGCCGTCGCCGACGAACCGCCCGCCACGGCCCTCGGTGACGAGCGCCAGCAGATCGGTGAACGCCTGGCCGAACCCCAGGGCGATCACGTCGGCGCCCGGCTGCAGCACCGACAGGTCGAGTTCGGCCGTGTGGCCGGGCGGCAGGTGCACGAGCCCGTGTCGAGCGGCGAACCGTGCGGCTGCGGCAACATCGGCGTCCGGTTCGGCGTCGAGATGGCCGAGCGACAGCACGACCTCGTCGACGATCAACTCCTCGACCGCGGCCGGATCGGTCTGCGGCTCCAGCCGGACCACCTGACGTCCGTCGGGCCGGTCGCGAATGTCGGTCGCTCGACACCGGTGGACGACGACCTCGATCTCGGGTGGCAGGCCCGCCAAGACCTGGCGGTGGAACCAGTCGAGATAGACCGACTGGACGAGCCTCGTCGGGAACGTCATCGGGCCGATCGCCCGGATCTCGTCGATCAGCGCCGGTGTCGCCAGCTCGGCGAGCGTGTCGGCGTCGATCGTGTGCGCCCACTCGTGCAGCGACGGCCCGGGCCGGATCGGCCCGTCGCACTGCACGCTGGCATCGGTGAACAGGGTGACGTCCTCGGCCATCGAGTTCATCCAGAGCCCGGGGTGCAGATCGGGGCGCCACACGCGTCCGGTGCCGGCTCGGTGCGGATCGATGAGATGGATGCGTACGGGTCGGCCGCGGACGAACTCGGGAGCGTTCGCCGCGAGCCGCTCGAGCAGTGTCGAGGCGGTCGGGCCGGCGCCGATCAGCGCCACCTCCATGACGGTCACGTCGCGGCGGTCCTCGGTCGTTCGGGTCGGTCGTTCGCTGTCCGGGCATCGCGTCGGTCATCGCGGTCCGGTCATCGCACGCATCCGCCAAGTCTGACAGCCGCCGGCCCGCAATTCCGACCGAGTTGGTCGACTTTCCTGTGCTGGTGAGACCGCGCCAGGTCGACCGAATGTGCGGGCGCGAGGCCACAGTCAGGGGGTGACGGTGGCCTCCGGGACGGACGCTGCAAACTGGGGGGTAAGAGGTCGACGTCCCACCTGTCGATCCCGGGGGGACGGCATCGACAAGCTGCTTGAGTATGCCCGCGCGACAGCGCGGTTGAACTATGACATCCGTCGCACCTGCCTCTGGCCGGGCTCGCCAGGGGGTGTAGATCTCACCCGGATGGGTACGTACCGACCCATGAGCATCATCCGACATGACGATGGATCGTTGACCGTGCCCGTGGCGCCAGGTCGCCACGACAACGAGGTGACCAACGACGACGGCGTGGTCGACGCAGCCGCCACCGAAGCCGAGGCGTTGATCCACGGCACGCACGAGACGACGCGAGTGATCCGGCCCGGCGAAGGCGGCTACATCGAGGCCCTCGCCGAGTGGGAGGAGCAGGAGCACCCCGAACGTGGTGAAGCGGTGTCGACCGCCTCGGGTCGTGACCAGGCGATGGCCGTCGTGCACGCGGTGGCCGAAGACCCCGAACACGTCGCCGACGCCGTCGACGCGCTGGACGATCCTGCCGCCGGCGGCGAGGCGCTCCGCCACGTGCTGGTGGGTGGCACGCCATCGGTGCAGGCGTTCGCGGGCGAGGTCGCCGACGCCGAGGGCGGCGATCCGCTGCCGGCACACACCACCACGAAGATCATCGGCGAGGTGCTGGCGGAGATCGACTCCCGCCCCGAATAGCCGCTACTTGGCGTCCGACCACCGGGCGATCACGCTGACGTCGACGACGAACCGGACCCGCCCCGAACCGGGCGGGCCGGTGGTCGTCGGCCGCTCGAGCCACCGGTAGGCGGCCTCCTGCAGCCAGTCGTCGAGTCCCTGGGCGACCTCGGCGCCGCATCGTTGCGGGACGTGGATCACGAGTTCGTCGTGCAGACACAGCACGATGCGCGCCTCGTCGTCGAGCGGCGCCAGCCGCGCTCGCACGATCGCGGTCCACGTCTTGAAGAATTCGGCCGCCGCACCCTGCGACCATCGCGTTGCGTCCGTACCTGCCCCGCGCCGCGGCTCTGGATCGACCCTCGGAGTCCGGTCCGTCGAAGTCGCCGCCGCCCATCCGCACCAGGCGTCCGCCGCGCGTCCGCAGGTCGTTGCCGCCCTCGGCCGCGCGCGCCGCATCCGACAGATACGCCATGGCGACCGGATAGTTCGTCTCCAACCCGTGGAGCGCTTCTGCTCCCCGTCCGGTCGTCTGGCCGTACATCGCGCCGAGCACGGCGACCTTGGCGATGTCGCGGTCGACGCCGAGGCGGGCCGCGACCGGCGCATACATGTCGTTCTCGCGGGTGGCGGCGGCGAGCGCGACGTCGCCGGACACCGCGGCGAGGATCCGCGGTTCGATCTGGCCGAGGTCGGCGCGAACGAACACGAACCCCGGCTCCGCTGAGATCGCCGGCCGGAGATCGGCCGGCATGTTGTGCAGCCCTGCCGTCGCGGTCATGCGACCGGCCGCGCCGTCCGATGCCGACCACTCGCCTCGCAGCCGGCCGTCGGGCCCGACGTTGGCGTCGAGCCACGAGTAGCCGAACGTCGTCGACATCCGCTCGGCCTTGCGCCACACGAGCAGGTCGTCGACGAACGGATGAGCGTCCCGGAGTTCCTCGAGGCGCCAGGCCCGTGTGTCCGACACCTCGATGCCGACCCGGCGCAGCAGTGCCTTGACGTTGGCCGGATTTCGCAGATCGAGACGCTGTTCGGCCGGGATGTGGCGCAGGACGAGTTCGTCGCGCTCGGCCGCGCGCGCCGCCGCGTCGGCAGCGTCGGCCGGTCGGGGGCCGATGAACTCGCCGATCAACGACTCGGCGACGGCGAGATCGATGGGCAGGCCGTCGTGTTCGAGTTCGGCACACAGCAGTTCGGCGGCCGATTCGGAGTACACCGTGTGGAGGGCGGTCGCCGGGTCGGGGAGTCGGCCGAGCCGCTCCTGCTGGTCGACGAAGCACTCGACCGCAAGTGCCGCCCAGCGGATCGCGCGCCGTGGCTCGGCCATCCACGAGCCGGCGGTCCATTCGGCGCTCAGGTGACCGGAACGATCGAGGGGGTCGCCCGGATCGACCTCGCGATCGTGGTCGGAGAACAGGTCCGGCGCACCCGCCGGCTGCGGTGCGGACGACAGGTCGAGATCGTGACACGTCGCCCAGATGGCCGTCGGCGAGGCGCGCCATCCTCCGACGAGCATGCGGTGGACGGCTCCGAGATCCCAACAGCGCGCCGGGCGGATCCCGATCGCGACGAGCGCGCGCGGTGTGTCGTGCGGCCACCACACCCAACGCGGCCGGTCGTCCGCTTCGATCCGCCGGAGTTCCAGGACCGCCTCGGACCAGTCGAGCCATCGGCCCGCGCCGGGCTCGGCGACGTCGACGATCGCCGCGCCGACCTCCGGCACGATCGCCACGCCGACCGATCGGGTCATCCCCAGCCGAGTTCGTCGAGACGGTCGTCGTCGATCCCGGCGGCGTGCGCGACCTCGTGAATCACGGTCACGAACACCTCTTCTTCCAACTGCTCCAAGTCGTCGCACGCCTCACAGAGCGCGAGCCGGTAGATCGAGATGATGTCGGGACCCTCGATGCCGGTGCGGTCGGTGTGCGGGACGCCTTGGTACAGGCCGAGCAGCGTCGGCTCCTCGTGGTTGCGTTCGCGCACCTGCACGACGACGTTGTCGAGCACGTGGTCGAGTTCGGGCGGGAGCGCGTCGAGGGCCTCGCTCACCATGCGGTCGAAGCGGTAGCGGGGGACCGGATCCATCAGCGCTGATTCAACCAGCTCACCGCGGGCGACCCGGTCACCCACCCCACGATCCACGTTTGCGTCGCGATTTCAGCACGACAGGGCGAGCAAGAACGCGACGCAAACGGGGAATGACGGGGAAAGTCAGTTGACGCGGAGGGCTTCGCTGTAGATCTTCTTCGGCTTCATGTCGACGGCGATCTGGCGGGCGATCTCGTGGAACATCTGCGCCGCTTCCGACTCCGGGTTGACGGCGGTGATCGGCCGGCCGGTGTCGCCGCCCTCGCGGAGTTCGGCGATGAGCGGCAGCGATCCGAGGAACGGCACGCCGAGGTCGTCGGCGAGCTGTCGTCCACCGCCGGACCCGAAGATCTCGTAGCGCTTGCCGTCGTCACCGGTGAACCACGACATGTTCTCGATCACGCCGCGCACGGGCAGGTTGACCTTGGCCGCCATCGCCGCGGACAGCGCGGCCACCTTCTGGGCGGCCGGCTGCGGTGTGGTGACGACGAACACCTCGCCGCGGGGCAGGTACTGCGCGAGCGACAGTGCGATGTCACCGGTACCGGGCGGCATGTCGATGAGCAGGAAGTCGGGCTCGTCCCAGTACACGTCGGTGAGGAACTGCTCGAGCGCCTTGTGCAGCATCGGGCCCCGCCAGATCACTGCCTGGCCCTCGGGCACGAAGTAGCCGATCGAGATGCAGCGCACGCCCCACGCCTCCGGCGGGATGATCATCTCGTCGATCACGGTCGGGTCACGATCGGCGCCGAGCATGCGCGGGATCGAATAGCCGTAGATGTCGGCGTCGACGACACCGACGGAGAAGCCCTGCTGGGCGAGCGCGACGGCGAGGTTGGTGGTGACGCTCGACTTGCCGACGCCGCCCTTGCCCGAGGAGATCAGCAGCGGCCGGGTCTTGGAGCTGTTCTTGGCGAACGGGATCTCGCGCCCCTCGGCATGGCCGTGGGCGTGGCTGTGGCCGGCGCTCGCGCCGGCGTCGCCGTGCAGGGACTTGCGCAGTTCCTCACGCTCGCCGTCGGTCATCACGGTGAACTCGAGGTCGATCGAGTCGACGCCGTCGAGCTGCGTGGCCGCGTCGGACACGCGTCGTTGGATCTCGTTCTTCAGCGGGCAGCCCGGCACGGTGAGCGCGATGAGCACCCCGACGACGCCGTTGCCACGGATGTCGATGTTGCGGACCATGTTGAGGTCGACGATCGAACGGTGGAGTTCGGGGTCTTCGACCGGCCGGAGAGCCTCGATGACGTCGGCTTCGGTGACGGTGGTGGCCATCCGGTCAGTGTGTCGAGGGAGGTGCGCAATTTGCACTATGTCCGTAGGAGTAATGGGCCGGTCGGAGGGAACACATAGGTACAATTCGACGATGGCGTCCAGCCCATCGTTCACTTCGACCGTGTCGGCGATCACCGACGCGTTCGGTGATCCGACGCGGCGTTCGATCTATCTGTTCGCCCGCGATCACTCCGTGGCACTCGACCGCGGCGCCGACGACACGCCCTCCACCGACGTGGGCGTGACCGCCTCGATGGTCGCCTCCGAGGTCGGGGTCCATGCCAACGTCGCCCGCCATCACCTCGACAAGCTCGCCGCCGGGGGCTACCTCGAGGTCGTCTCCGGCCGGGTCGCCGGCGCCGGTGCGGGACGGCCGTCGAAGCGCTACGTGGTGGTCGCCGATGCGCTCAAGATGAACGACGTCGACTTCCCGGTGCGCAGCGACGACCTGTTGCTGTCGTTGCTCGGGCGGGCGCTCGCCCGTCTCCCGCACGACGAGGCCGAGCAGATCGCCGAGGAAGTCGGCCAGGAGTACGGCCGGGCGATGGCCAACGGGCTCACCGGCGATGCCCTGCACGCCGGTCGCCGTTCGCTGCGTTCGGCGATGCAGGCGGTCGCCGACGCCCTGACGGCACACGGGTTCGCCGCCCACGCCGAGGGCCGCAACGATCAGCTGCGGATCATCAACAACCACTGCCCGTTCGGCGAGGTGGCGACCGAACACCCGGTCATCTGCGCGGTCGACCGCGGCATGGTCAAAGGAATGCTCGGAGCGCTCGTCGGCCTCGACGGTTCCGACGAGCTCGGCGACGTGATCACCGAGTCGAGCTTCGCCCGCGGTGACACGTTCTGCTCGACCTCCGTCTGACGCTCGACCCGTTCTCCTCACCCCTTGACGTAGGAGAGCTTCTCGGCGATCAGGCCGTCGCGGACGGTGAACACGTCGATGCCCCGCACGTGGCCGTCGTCCCACGAGTACCGCCACAGGCCGACGACATGATCGCCCGCGTCGATGGTCTGTTCGGTCTCGAACTTGCTCGACGTGTCGTCGAAGATCGGTTGCCACGCCGCGCGGATCGCCTCCCGGCCGACGCAACGCGTGCCATCGGGTGCGGGACCGGTCGCATCGAACACGCAGTCGTCGGTCAACATCGACAACGCTCCGTCGAGATCGTGCTCGGCCCAGAGCGCACCGAACCGGTCGACCGTCTCGACCGCCGTCGGTGGAATCCATGCTCGTCGTCTGCATGACATCACCCCACTTGCTCGTGCTGCGTTCGTTCCGGGGAACCCGTCCCGCACCGCCCCTGTCCGATAACCTACTTATCAGTAGGTAGGTACATTACTTACTAGTAGGTAAAAGTCAAGGATCCCACCATGCCACGAGCCAGCACCGCATCCGCCGATCGCCACCCCGAGCAAGCGACCGGTCGACGACACCGCGGAGATGATCCTCGACAGTGCGGAGACGTTCATCCAGACGCGGGGGTACAACGGATTCAGCTATGCCGACGTCGCCTCCGAGCTGGGCGTGACGAAGGCGGCGCTGCACTACCACTTCGCGACGAAGGGCGATCTCGGCATCGCGTTGCTCGAGCGCTACACCGAACGCTTCCTGATCGCCCTGGCGGCCGCCGACGCCGCCGATCTGAGTGCGGCGGAGAAGATCGAGCACTACGGACAGCTGTACCTGTCGGTGCTGCAGGGCCGGCGCATGTGCCTGTGCGGGATGCTCGCCGCCGAGCACGAGACGTTGCCCGCGCCGATGCGTGCGGCCGTGTTGAGGTTCTTCGACCGCAACGAGACGTGGCTCCGCGGTGTGCTCGACGTCCGGCCGCCTCGACGGCACGCTGCGCTTCGACGGACCCGCCGGGCCTGTCGCCCAGTCGATCGTGGGCGACCTCGAGGGCGCGATGTTGATCGCTCGGCTGCACGACGACGTCGACCGCTTCACCAGCGTGCTCGACCGGCTCCTCCGGTCGCTCACCGCGGCCGCCCACGACTGAGCGCCCGAACGCCGGCGGAGACGGGCGCGGCGAACCGACGTCGATCAGTCGCGCTGCTGGGCGTACTCGATGACCCGGGTCACCACGGCCTCGCTCGCCTTCGACGTGCACCCGCTGTCGAACGGCGGCTGAGGGTCGTACTCGATCATCAGCTGGCAGGCCTCGGCCGCCGTCCGATCGACGAGGATCTCGACGAGGCGCAGCGCCATGTCGATCCCGCTCGACACGCCGGCCGCCGTGATGATCCGGCGATCGAGGTGCTCGACGACACGGTCGCTCGTCGGCGTCGCGCCGTACTCGGCGAGCGTGCCGAGCGTGCTCCAGTGCGTCGTGGCGGTGAGCCCGTCGAGCAGCCCGGCCGCGGCGAACACCAGCGAGCCGGTGCACACCGAGGTGGTGAACGTCGTGGTCTCGTGGGCCGCCCGGACCCAGTCGAGGACGCGCTCGTCGCGCATCAGCGGACGGGTGCCGACACCGCCCGGGAACACGACGATGTCCGGGGTCGGGAAGTCCTCGAACGTGCCGTCGACCTCGATGCCGAGCATTCCGTTGTCCGACCGCACGACCCCCCGTTCGTGACCGATGAAGGTGATGGCGAAGCCGGGCACCCGCTGCAACACCTCGTACGGCCCGATGGCGTCGAGTGCGGTGAACTGCGGGAACAGAGGAATGACGATCTGGGTGGACGTGGGCTGGCTCATGGGATCTCCGGTTCGTTCGGTGTCACTTGTCGCGTCGGTGCCTGGCACCGATGCGACAACTAGCTGGATGGTTGGGCGGGCTGGTGGAATCGTTGGCGGTAGGCCTCCGGCGACACGCCGATGTGGCGCACGAGAGTCCGGCGCATGGTCTCGGCGGTGCCGAAGCCGCAGCGGCGAGCGATGGCTTCGACGGTGTCCGACGGACGACTCGAGGGCCTGGCGGGCGGTGTCGACCCGCACCCGGGCGACGAAGCGGGCGGGGGAGAGGCCGACGTCGCGGCTGAACGTGCGCACGAAGTGGCGCTCGCTCATGCCGACCCGGCGGGCGAGTTCGCGCACGCTGTGGTCGGCGCCCGGGTCGTGGACGACCAGTTCCTGCGCGCGCCGGACCGGGCCGGCCGGCGCCTGACGAATCCACGTCGGTGCCGCGAACTGTGACTGGCCGCCGGGACGGCGCAGGAACATCACCAGCTGGCGGGCGACCGCCTGGGCGACGTCGGTCGAGTGGTCGCGCTCGACGAGCGCCAACGTCAGGTCGATTCCTGCGGTCACGCCGGCCGACGACCAGACCGCGCGTCGGCCCGGCAGCTCGCTGTGGATGTAGATCGGATCGGCGTCCACCTCGACCGCCGGCCAGTACTTCGCCAGCGTCGCCGCGCGCGACCAGTGCGTCGTGACCCGGTGACCGTCGAGTTCGCCGGTGGCGGCGGCGAGCAGTGCGCCCGAACAGACCGTGACGAGGCGGGTGGCGCGGCCGATCAGCTCGGTCACGTCGGCGATCGCGTCGGGATCGAGGATCAGCGGGCGGACGCCGAAGCCGCCGGCGATGATCACGGTGTCGATCGGCCCGGGCGGGAGGTCGGCGAGCGCGACCGTGCTCAGCGAGACGGCGCTCTGCGTGGCGACGATCCCCCCGTGGCGCGACACGATCGTGACGTCGTAGCCCTCGCCGTCGGGCAGGAACATCGTCGCCGTGGACAGCACCTCGGCCGGTCCGGACACGTCGAGCGACTGGACGTCGTCGAAGGCGAGGATCACGACGCTGCTGCATGCCATCACCCTCGTCGTTCACGTCGTTGGCGTCAATGACACGTACCCCACGATTCACGCCAGCCCCACCATCCACGCCAGCGGGAATGTCCGCCCGGGGACTGTCCCCGGGCGGACATTCTCGGGCGCCTCTCGGCGGCACCGATAGCGTGCGAGCCGTGGACGTACGCATCGGAGTGACCCAGGCCCCCCGCGAGCTGAACATCGAGCTCCCCGACGACACCGATCGTGACGATCTGAAGTCCAAGGTCGAAGCTGCACTCGCCGGCGCGACCGACGTGCTGTGGGTGACCGACAAGCGGGGCAAGGACGTCGGGGTTCCCTCGGCGAAGATCGCCTACATCGAACTCGGATCGTCCGACGGCGACCGACGGATCGGCTTCGGAGGCTGACTCCTGCCGGTCGACGGGGCGTCACCTCCCAACCTGCTCGACCTCGACTTCCTCTGGGTGACGGGCAAGGGCGGGGTCGGCAAGACCACGATCGCGGCCGCGCTCGCTGACGTCGCGGCTCGCCACGGCCGCCGCACCCTCGTGTGCGAGATGGACGCCAAGGGCGCCCTCGCCAACGCGTTCGACGTCGGCGCGCTGAGTTTCGACCCGACCCAGGTCGCGCCGAACCTGCTGGCGATGACGATGAACACCGAGGACTCGCTGCGTGAGTACCTCCGGTTGTTCGTGAAGATCCCGCTCCTCGGCCGCATCGGCCCGCTCGCCAAGACGTTCGACTTCGTCGCCGACGCCGCGCCGGGCGTCAAGGAGATCCTCGCGGTCGGCAAGCTCTGCTACGAGGTGCGCGAGCGGAACTACGACCTCGTGATCGTCGACGCGGAGGCATCGGGGCACATCGTGAGCCAGATCGGTGCGCCGCGGGTCATCCGCGACCTGGTGCAGGTCGGGCTCGTGCGCGATCAGACCCAGTGGATGCTCGACATCCTCGACGACCCGTCGCGCACCGGGGTCGCCATCGTCACCACGCCCGAGGAGATGCCCGTCACCGAGACGATCGACCTGCTCGGTCGGCTCACCCGTGACACGGGCGCCCATCCGAGCGCGATCATCGCCAACCGGGTCCTGCCGGCGCTGTTCAACCGGCGCGAGCAGGCGATCGTCGACCGGCTCGACGAGGCGCTGCCGGTGCTGGTCGAAGCCATCGGCCCGTCGGCGCCGATCGTGCTGCAGGCGTCGCGGTTGACGGAGGCCCGGCGCAGCACCGGCGCCGAGCACCTCGATCGGCTGCGTGCGTCGCTCGCCGAGCCCGGCGCATCGTCCGAGCTGCCGATCATCACCGTGCCGGAGTTGTTCTCCCGGGCGGCCGGCCCGCGCGTCGTCACGTTGGTCGCCGACACGTTGACCGACGAGCTCGACCCGGAGATGCGCACCCCCGTCCGGAGGTCGCGGTGAGCGAACTCGACCACCTGCTCGCCAGCCGGGAGATGATCCTCGTCGCCGGTTCGGGCGGCGTCGGCAAGACGACGATCGCCGCCGCACTCGGCGTGGCCGCGGTGCAGCGCCAGAAGGGCAAGGTGCTGGTGTTGACCGTCGACCCGGCGCGTCGACTCGCCACGGCACTCGGCCTCGAGTCGTTCGGCAACACACCCGTGCGCGTCCCCGCCGACGCGTTCGCCGCGGATCCTGACGGCGCGAGCGTGGAGCTGCGCGGCGAACTGTGGGCGGCGATGCTCGACACGAAGGCGGGCTGGGACGAGTTGATCCGCCGCCACGCGCCCGATGCGGCGACCCGTGACGCCGTGCTCGCCAACCCCCTCTACGAGAACATCACCAGCCGCTTCGTGCACAGCCACGAGTACCTGGCGATGGAACAGCTCCACGATCTGCACGCCACCGGGCAGTTCGATCTCGTGATCGTCGACACGCCACCGTCGCGCAACGCGCTCTCCATCCTCGACGCGCCCAGCCGCATGGTCGACTTCTTCGGCAGCCGCCTCCTGCGCTGGTTGACGGTGCCGTATCGATCGCGACTGTTCACGGCGGCGTCGAAGCCCTTCTATCAAGTCGCCGATCGCGTGCTCGGTTCGCGGTTCCTGCAGGACATCGCCGACTTCTTCGTGCTGTTCCAGGCGATGGAGTCGGGCTTCGTGCGCCGGGCGCGCGAGGTCGAGGCGCTGCTCGTCGACCCGCGCACCGCGTTCGTCGTGGTGACGACGCTCGAAACGGCGCCGAGCTACGAGGCCCGGTTCCTGGCCCGGGAACTCGTCGACCGCGGGATGTCGCTCGGCGCGATCGTCGCCAACCGGGTCCTGCCGAGCGCCCTCGCCAGCCGAGACGCCGCGGCGGCGGCCCAGTCGCTGGTCGACCAGGCCGACGGTCCACTCGCCCGCGCCGTCGCCAAGGTGATGGACGGGGTGTCGGCCAAGGCGGTCGCACCCGTGCTCGCGCAGGTCGGTGCACAGTTCGACGATCTGGCCCTTGTCGCCGCCCGCGAATCGGAGCGCCGGCAGGAACTCTCGGCGATGGCACCGACGATGCTGATCGCGCCGTGGATGGCCGGCGACATCCACGACGTCGCCGGTCTCGGACTGCTGGCCGAGCACCTGCGCGGATCGACCCCTCCGCCGTGACCCGGCCGACCCGATCGTCGCCCGCTGACGTCCCGAGCGAAGACCCGGCACGGCGAGCGTCGATGGTGCAGAATCAACGATGATGACCTCCCTCGCAGAACTGTCACGCGAGCACACCACACTCGGGCGCGACGACATCGACCACTTGCATCGGCTGACCGCGGAGTGGGGTTTCCTGTCCGATCTCTGTTTCGCCGATCTGTTGCTCTACGTCGAGGCCGGTGAGGGCCGCTGGCTGGTGGTCGACCAGGTGCGCCCGGCCACCAACCAGACGATGTACGTGAGCGACTACGTCGGCTCGTGGGCCGACGGCGTCGAGTCGAGCATCATCGCCCAGGCCGCCTCCGCCGGCGTCAAGGTCGAGGGTGAGATCAGCGCCGACGGCGACCCGACGATCGGGCGGATGCTGGCCATTCCGGTCCGCCGCGAGGGCCGCATCGTCGCCGTGCTCACCAAGGAGTGGACGGTCCGGGCCGGACGCAACTCCGGCGACCTCGAGCGTCACTATTCGATCACGTTCGAGAAGTTCGCCCGGATGATCGAGGCGGGCACGTTCCCGTTCACCGGTCGCGTCGCCGATTCGAGTGCGGCGCCCCGGGTCGGCGACGGCGTGCTCACCCTCGACGCGACGGGCACGGTCACCTACGTGTCGCCGAACGCGAACTCCGCACTGCACCGAGTCGGCATCCAGGCCAACCCGGTCGGGATGCGCCTCGCCGAGCTCGGCTTCCACGACGGTCCGGTCCGTCAGGCGTTCGAGCGGATGGAGCCCATCGTGGAGGAGTTCGAGCAGGGCGGCGACGTCACCCTGCTGTGCCGATGCGTGCCGATCCTCACGACGCCGCACGGCGACGACGAAGCCGACGATCGACGGCGGCCTCCTCCTCGTGCGCGACGTCACCGAGTTGCGCAAGCGCGACCGCCTGCTGCTCAGCAAGGACGCCACGATCCGCGAGATCCACCATCGCGTGAAGAACAACCTGCAGACGATCTCGTCGCTGCTGCGCCTGCAGTCACGCCGGCTGACCAACGTCGAGGCGAAGGCGGCGGTGCAGGATTCGGTGCGCCGCATCCGCACCATCGCGCTCGTCCACGAATCGCTGTCGCGGGAGCCGGGCGAGGACATCGCGTTCATCGAGATCGTGCGGCCGCTCCTCCGGCTCGCCGAGGAGGGGCTGCAGTCACCGGACCGGCCGGTGCGGTTCTCGGTGTCCGGCGACGGCGGTCGGATCCCGGCGCGCATCGCCACGCCGCTGTCGGTGGTGCTGACCGAACTGCTGCAGAACGCGGTCGATCACGGGTTCCCCGAGGGCGGACGGGGCGGCGAAGTGGTCGTGCTGCTCGCCAACCATGCCAACAAGCTCGACATCCGGGTGATCGACAACGGCAGCGGTGTCGATCCGTCGTTCGACCTCGATGCGGCCACGGGCCTCGGGCTGTCGATCGTGCGGACGCTGGTGACGACCGAACTCAACGGCCTCATCTCGATCCGCTCCGCGAACGCCGAGGATCTCGAAGCGGCGGGTCTGGGCGAAGGGCCGAGCGCCCGCCATGGCACCGTGATCCGGCTCAGCGTCCCGACCGACGACTGAGGACCGAACGGATCCGGTTGTCACATCGGGGTGTACCCCGAGTGGCAGGTCAGCCGACGCGGCTGGCGCGGGAGGCCGCGACGCGACGGCGACGGATGACGCGCCGCTCTTCTTCGGTGAGGCCACCCCAGATGCCGGAGTCCTGGTTCGTGTCGAGTGCGAAGTCGAGACACGCCTGGGCGACGGTGCACTCGCCGCACACTTCCTTGGCTCGGTCGATCTGCACCAGCGCATTGCCCGTCGTGCCGACGGGGAAGAACAACTCGGGGTCGGTATCGCGGCAGATGGCGCCGTCGCGCCATTCGTAGTCAGCGGAGCCGAGTGTCAGGCTGGACGCAAGGATGGACACGTTTGGTGCTCCTCGGAGTGAGATCGTCGGCGGAACCGCCGGGGGGTGCGGGATGGAACCTCCCGCTCGGCCACGCAAAATTACCCGCAACGTGCGCCCATTTGACAAGGGTCGATTCTGTGACGTTCGCGGTGGCACGCCAGACTGCATCGATGCTCGTGATCGCCCATCGCGGAGCGTCGGTCGACGCACCGGAGAACACGATCGAGTCGTTCCGGCTCGCGGATGCGCAGGGAGCCGACGGCGTCGAACTCGACGTCCGCCTCTCCCGGTCGGGCGAACTGCTCGTGCGCCATGACCCGCTCGCTGCCCGATGGCACCGAATCCGCATCGGTCCCGACGCTCGCGGCCGCGCTCGACGCGTGTGGCAGCGAGATGCTGGTGAACGTCGAGATCAAGAACCTGGCGTCCGACGGCGGGTTCGATGCGTCGATGTCGATCGCCCGGGCGACGCTCGACGAACTCGGTCGGCGCGGCACGACGGAATCAGGCCGCTGGCTGATCTCGTCGTTCTCGTGGGCCACGATCGGCGCCTGTCGGGCGTACGCGGCCGACATCGCCACCGCCTTCCTCTGCATGTCGTTCGACGAGGCGCGCATCGAGCGGATCGCGGCCGCGGGGCATGCCGCCATCCATCCATGGGAGCGCGTCGTCACCGCTCCGCTCGTCGAGCGATGCCATGCTGCCGGGCTGCTCGTCAACGTGTGGACCTCGAACGACCCCGACGCGGCTCGTCGAACTCGCCGACCTCGGCGTCGACGGTGTGTGCACCGACGTGCCGGCGATCGCCCGCCTCGCCCTCGGTCGGCAAACGGTCGCGCCGGCCGACCGGCCCCACTGCCTGGTGACGGATGCCGGTGAACGATCGCCCGGTGACGACGGCGTCAGTCGGTCGGAGCCGAGGACGCAGCCGTTCAGTCGGTCGGCGGCGTGCGGGAAGACGAGCCCGACGGCTTCGGGCACGTAGTCGAACTCGAGCCGTCGCGTGTCGCCGAGGGCGTCGCCGTCGACCTGGTACGGGAACGGCGTGTCGTGTTCGATCACGAGATCGCGCACGCTCTCCCGGATGTCGAGATGGCGGGCCGGCTTCACGCCGCCACCGCGCAGCGCGCCGGCGAGGGAACTGAGGATCGCCGTGGCGCTCATCGTGGTGAACGTGATCGCGACGAGCGGCTGATCGAGGGTGGCCGCCGGCGACAGGTCGAGCGGGCGGTTGCCGAGATAGGTGTACGGGTTGGTGTTGAGCACGATCGAGAAGTAGCCGTCGTCGACCGGCGGGCCACCGTCGCCCGAGAGCCGGAAGTGCGGGGTGTGGCGGTCGTAGCCCGTGAGCCAGGTGGTGAACCCGGCGCTGATGAACAGCGGGTGCCCCAACCATCGCTTGAGCGATCCGCGCTTCTCGACCCGCTGCACGACGGCGGCGTCGAAGCCCGACGCCGGTGTGGAAGCAGAAGAACCGGCCGTTCACCCGGCCCGAGGCCGATCGGTCGGAAGTCGGCGGCGTCGATGCCGCCGGCGAGCAACTCGACCGCCTCGACGGGGTCGTTGGGCATGCCGATCGTCCTGGCGAACACGTTGGTCGAGCCGCCCGGGAGCACGCCGAGCGCCGTGGCGCTGCCGGCGATCCCGGTCGCCACCTCGTTGAGCGTGCCGTCGCCGCCGAAGCCGATGACCACGTCGACGCCGCGGCGGGCGGCGTCATGGGCGAATCGGGTGGCGTGGCCGCGACGATTCGTCTCGACGACCTGGACCTCGTGATGCTGGCTCAGCCGCCGGTGGACGACGACCGTGTTGCGCGCCGTCACCGACGACGCGAACGAGTTCACGATCAAGAGAACCTTCAAGACGTCCCACCTCCAGGTCGGGGACGGTAGCCACTTGTCGCTGCGCTTTGTTTCGCGAGCGATTGGGACCCTTCTCTACCTCCCGGTAACTTTGACGCCTTATGAACGTGATCGTCTGTGTCAAGCAGATTCCCGATCCGGCGCTCCCCGGCGAGCTGGATCCCTCCACCAACACCCTGAAGCGTGACGGGAAGCTGATTCTCGACGAGTCCGACAGCTACGGCGTCGAGATGGCACTGCAGCTCGTCACCGCCGCCGGTGGCGGCGAGGTGCGCCCTCGTGTCGATGGCACCGAACGACGAGACGTCGGGTCTGCGCACCGCGCTTGGCGATGGGTGCGGCCAAGGCCGTGCTCGTGTCCGACGCCGCCCTCGCCGGCGCCGACGCACTGACGACCGCCAAGGTCCTCGCCGGCGCCGTCGGCAAGGCCGGCGACTACGACCTGATCATCGCCGGCACGGAGTCGTCCGACGGCTACACCGGCACGGTGCCGGAGCAGCTCGCCGAACTGCTCGGCCTGCCGTCGATCACGTTCGCCAAGACCGTCGAGATCACCGACGGCACGCTCAAGGTCAACCGTCAGACCGAAGCCGGCTACGACGAGGTCAGCTGCTCGCTGCCCGCCGTGGTCTCCGTGACCGCCGGTGTGGTCGAGCCCCGCTACCCGAGCTTCAAGGGCATCATGGCCGCCAAGTCGAAGCCGGTCGAGACGGTCACGACCGCCGACCTCGGCGTCGAAGCCGTGTCGTGGGCCCAGCAGATCGTGTCGGTCGAGGACGCCCCGACGCGTGAGGCCGGCGAAGTCATCGAAGACGACGGAGAGTCGTTCAACAAGATCGTCGAGTTCCTCGACAAGCTGAAAGTGATCTGAGGTCAGTCATGGGAATCGACAACATCTGGGTGTTCGCACAGGCCGCCGACGGCGCGCCGACCACGGGCACGCTCGAACTGCTCACCAAGGCCCGCAGCCTGGCCGGCAACGTCTCGGCGTTCATCGCCGGTGACGGCGCCGCCGTGGCCGCCGCGCTCGCCGATCACGGCGCCGCCAAGGTCTACGCCACGGGCGATCTCGCCGGCGCCCTGCCCGGCGTCGCCGTGGCCTCGGCGATGCAGGCCGTGATCGACGGGGGCGACGCTCCCGACCTGATCATGTTCCCGCAGAGCTACGAGGGCCGCGACGTGATGAGCCGCCTGTCGGTCAAGCTCGACCGCACGGTGCTCACCAACTCGACCGCAGTGTCGGTCGACGGCGACGCCGTCACCGTGCAGACGCCGATCTTCGGTGGCAGCAAGCTGGTGAACTCCACGTTCACCGGTGAGAAGCCGTTCCTCGCCGCGTTCCGTCCGAAGAGCTTCGTCGCCGAAGGTGGCGCCGGTGCGGCGGGCGAGGTCGTGTCGGCGCCGGTCGGCGACCTCGGCGCGACCGGTGGTGCGACCGTCACCGCCGTGCACGTCGAAGAGCACTCCGGTCCGAAGCTCGACGAGGCGGCCGTGGTCGTCTCCGGTGGCCGCGGCCTCGGCGAGGCCGAGAAGTTCGAGATGATCGAGCAGCTCGCCAAGGCGCTCAAGGGCGCCCCCGGCGCGTCGCGGGCGATCGTCGACGCCGGCTGGGTCCCCTACAGCTACCAGGTCGGCCAGACCGGCAAGGTCGTCAAGCCCACCGTGTACATCGCCGCCGGCATCTCTGGTGCGACGCAGCACATGGTCGGCATGAAGGGCTCGAAGAACATCATCGCGATCAACAAGGACAAGGAAGCCCCGATCTTCGGCATCGCCGACCTCGGCATCGTCGGCGACGTGCACAAGGTGCTCCCGCAGCTCCTCGCCGCCCTCCAAGCCCGCGGCTGATCCGCTCCAACTGAACACCGCAAGGTCGTGCATCGGTGCCTGGCACCGATGCACGACCGTTCGTCGTTTTCGGGTGAGGTCAGACGGCGTCTCGGGCGTTGATCGCCCAGGCGGTGCCGTTGGCCTCGTCGGCGACGGCGATCTGCAGTGACCAGCCGACCGTCGGCTCGTGGGCATCCCACCGGTACCAGGCGAGTTCGGCCGCCAGCGCACCGAGTTCGTCGGGGCGCACCGGCCACTGCTCGACGAGATCACCGATCGTCGCCAGCAGCCACCAGGCACCGAACCGGCCGGCCGCCGCGCCGCGTCGTCGGCCGTGCGCGCCGCCGCTGGCGCCTGCCCACGCGATCCACGCCAGCGCCTCGGCGGCGTCGAGACGGGCGATCCGAGCGCGCCTGACACCGAGCGCACCGATCGCCGAGCCGACGTCGCCTTCGACGCAGGCCACGTCGAGATGCCCGTTCGAGCTGACCAGCCACGGCTCGACGAGCTGGCGGACCGCGAGGTCGACGTCGTCGTCGAGTCGCTCCGCATCGTGCGGACGTCGATCTCGGTCCAGTCCGACGGCGACGTCCGGCGAGGTGCCGGGCATCGGGAACTCGGCGCCGGCGTCGGTGTAGGTGGCGAGCGCGTACGCCGGCTCCCACGACTGGAGCTGCGAGCGGCAGGTCGAGCACCGGCGGAAGATCGCCGCCATCGGTCACGACCTCACCGCGCAGGACCCGCTCGTGGGCCACGAACGCCGCCCGCGGCCCGCGATCGAGCACGGGCGACAGCTCGGCCCACGTGTGGTGCTGCGCGGCCACCTCGGTCAGCGGTCCGACGGTGAACCGACCCGACAGGCCGTCGCTCTCGTCGAGCACCGCCGCGACGAACGCGGGTGGGGCGAGCAGGGCGAGTCGGAACTCGGCGAGCGTCGCCGCCGGCCAGAGCTGCCGGCCGGTGTCGACGGCGTGGCGTGCGCGATCCCGCACCCGCAACAGGCCCGGCCAGTCACGGCTGGAGCAGCGGTCGTCGATCATCCGCACGAGCTCGTCGAGGTCGGCGCGATGGATCAGTCCGTCGAGGTCGTCGTCGCGATTCGTGGTCGTACTCGCTCACGCGTGGACTCGTCGTGCCCGGTCGACGTCCGTCCGGCCGGGTCATATCAACGGCCAGGGGTAGCGGCGGCCGGTCGGGTCGGTGGGGAAGACCCGCTCCTTGACGCACCACGCCGCTCGGCCCTGGATCGCCTCGACCTCGACGTCGTCGAGCAGCGCGGCGATCCCGAGCGGCACGCTCGCGCACAGTCTCGACACCGGCTCGAGGAGCGAGTCGGGGATCGGCTCACCGCCGAACTCCCAGATCACCGTGCGCAGCTTGTACTCGGGCGAGAAGCAGAGGCCCTGGTCGATGCCCCACACCGATGCCGGTGCGGTCTCGGTCGGCGGCACGAGCAGGCAGTGGCCGCTCTTGCGGTCGGTGTTGTTGGCGATGATGTCGAGCAGGGCCATCGCCCGCAGACGGTCGTGCAGTTCGGGGAACTGTTCGTGGATCGTGAAGTAGTGCTGCCGGTGATCGGCGGTGACGAACCACTGCACCGATCCTTCACCGAGCGGTCCGTCACGCAGCACGGTGGGCGGCACCACCCCGACGCCGAGCGCCTCGCTCAGCAGATAGGCGGCCACCTCGCGGCGATGGAGCCCCGGCTCGAAATCCCACAGCGGGCGCTCGCCACGCATCGGCTTGTAGATCGCCGGGTGCGACCGACCCTCGTGCTCGACGTGCACCAGGAACGTCGCATTGCTGCTGTAGGGCATCCGGCCCTCGATGCTGATCTCGCCACGCAGCAGGTGCTCGATCGGGTCGTCGACGTCGTCGACCCTGCAGCTCGATGCTGCGCGACTCCGTCGTCGTCGTCATCGTCATCGTCGTCGTCGAACTCGTCGTCGTCGAACTCGTCGTCGTCGAACTCACCGTCGTCGAGGAACTCGATGTCCGGATCCTCGGCGTCGTCCGGGAGCGGGGTCATCGCTCAGTTCATCCGTGGGCAGAGGTGGCCGTCGGGGTTGATCGGGTTGCCGCACCAGCGGCACGTCGGCCGACCGGCTTCGATCACGTCGTCGGCCCGCTCGCAGAACGCGGCCGCCTGTCCACGATTGACGTACAGCCGCACGTGGCCGCGGTCGACGTCTTCGATGATCTCGCCGTCTTCGTCGAGTTCGCCGACCTCCTCCAACTGGATGAGGAGGCGGTCGCTCGCCCGGTCGTAGCCGAGCCCGACCGGCCCGAGGACGAACGACGCCTCGATCGGCTCGACGAGCTCGAGCGCACTCGGCATCGGCTTGTCGTCGGGCGGCGGCAGGTCGCTGAGCACGCGACGCAGGTACTGCACGATCGCGGCCGCCTGCTGCTTCTCGCACTTGAGGGTCACGCGCTGGCCGCTGCTGCGCGCCTGCAGGTAGAAGGTGCGCTCGCCGGGACGGCCCTCGGTGCCGACCGTGAACGCATCGACGTCGTCGAACTCGAAGAACACGCCCATCAGATCGTCCTCAGCTCGGCTGCAGTTCGGTGAGGGGACGGCCGGTCGAGTTGACCGCGAGCACGACGGGCCCGCCCGGATGCCACGAGATCGCCGTGACCGACGCCGGGCTGATCACGATGCGCTGGAACAGGTCGATGTGGGTGCCGAGCGCATGCGCGACGGCGGCCTTGATGGTGTCGGCGTGCGAGACACACACGATCGTTCCGCCGGGGTGTCGCAGGCGGAGTTTGTCGAGCGTGGTGACCATCCGGGTCTGCATCTCGGTGAAGCTCTCGCCGTTCGGGAAGCGGAACGTCGACGGTGCGCTCTGCACCGTGCGCCATTCGGGGAGCTTCATCAGGTCCTTGAGTTCCCGGCCCGTCCAGTCGCCGAAGTCGCATTCGAACAGGCCTCGGTCGATCTGGGTCTTCAGACCGCGAGCGGCGGCGATGGGGGCCGCCGTCTCCTTGGCTCGTTCGAGCGGCGAGCTGTAGATCGCGTCGATGCGACCGAGCGCACCGATCCGCTCTGCGGCGTTCGCCGCCTGCTGGTGCCCCTCGTCGGCGAGGTGCAGGCCCTTGGCTCGGCCGGGAAGGACCTTGCCGGTGGTCGGGGTCTGCCCGTGGCGGACGAGCAGGATCGTCGTCGCGGCCGGATGCGCCGCCGCCTTCTTGCGGTTCGACGTCGCCGGCTTGGCGGCGGGCTTCGAGCTGGTTGGTGACGATTTCGTGGTGGCCATGGGGTGACTCCAACCTACTGTCGGGTTCCGTGACTCGCCTCGCGCACCTCGAAGCGGATGTCGTCACGTGTCGTGCCTGTCCGCGCCTCGTCGCGTGGCGGGAACTCGTGGCGGTCGAGAAGCGGGCGGCGTATCGCGACGACGTGTACTGGGGCCGTCCGATCCCCGGCTTCGGCGATCCCGACGCCAGGATCGTCGTGCTCGGCCTCGCGCCCGCGGCGCACGGGGCGAATCGCACGGGCCGGGTGTTCACCGGCGACCGCAGCGGTGACTGGCTGTTCCGGGCGATGCACAAGACCGGTCTCGCCAACCAGGCCGAGTCGACGTCGATCGACGACGGCCTGGAGCTCACCGACGCGTGGGTCACGGCCGCGGTGAAGTGTGCGCCGCCCGACAACAAGCCGCTGCCGACCGAGCGCGACACGTGTGCGCCGTTCCTCGAGCGGGAGTTCGCGGCGTTGACGAACGCGCGGGTGGTCGTGTGCCTCGGCTCGTTCGGTTACGAGGCAGCGTGTCGCCACTTCGGTGTCCGGCCCCGCCCGAAGTTCGGCCACGGTGTCGAGGTCGACGCGAGCGACGTGGCCGGTCGCCCGATGACGTTGCTCTGTTCGTTCCACCCGAGCCAGCAGAACACGTTCACCCGGCGCCTGACCGAGCCGATGTTCGACGCCGTCTTCGCCCGGGCCGTCGAGCTCGCCGCGTTCGCGTGAACAAACTGCGGCGTGGCGCCGCAATTTGTTCACGCGAACGGCTCAGCGGAGGGCGTGGATCAGGGCTTCGGCGGCGATGGCGTGGGCCACGCGGGCGTCGGACAGGAAGTCGGGCATCGAGAAGAACCCGTGGATCTGGCCGGGGAAGTGCACGTGGGTGGTGACGACGCCGGCGTCGCTCAGCCGTTCGGCGTAGGCGACTCCCTCGTCGCGCAAGGGATCGAACCCGGCGGTGATCACGAGCGTCGGCGGGCTCGTCGCGAACGTCTCCGGATCGGCCAGGAGCGGCGAGACCCGAGGGTCGTCCACCGCGCCCTCGACACCCGACACGTACTGGTCGATGAACCAACGCATGCCGGTCGCGGTGAGCGAGTAGCCCGTCGCGTTCTCCTCGTATGACGAGCTGGTCGCCCGTCCCGTCGGTGACGGGGTACACGAGCACCTGGAACCGGATCGGCAACGGCGAACGCTGGCACACGACCGCGGCCAGGTTGCCGCCGGCGGAATCACCGCCGATGGCGAGTCGCTCGGGATCGACGCCGAGCGTCGAGGCGTTCTCGTACGCCCACTTCGTCGCCTCGATGCAGTCGGTCAGCCCGGCGGGGAACGGGTCCTCCGGCGCGAGTCGGTACCCGATGCTGAGCACGCTGTGACCCGTTCGGTTCGTGAGCGCCCGACAGATGTTGTCGTGGCTGTCGAGGTCGCCGACGACCCAACCGCCGCCGTGGAACCAGACGAGCAGGCCTGGCGCGGGCAACGTCGGCGCCGAACGGTAGAGGCGAGCCGGAACGCCGCCGGCGTCGACGTCGAGGATCTCGTAGCAGTCCTCGGTCGGCGGGCGCAGCAACGCGCGGCGGGCGGCCCTCGCCTCGACGGCACCCTGCACCTCGATCGACGGGACACCCACCTGCTCCATCAGGTCGAGCAATGTGACGACCTCGCGGTGCAGGGGCATCGGGGAATCCTGCCACTATCGTGTCAGCGCTGTGAAGACGTCTCCTGGTCGCCCCCTGCTCCGCGCCGCTGCCGTCGTGCTGTTCGCCGGTCTCTTCGTCACCTCCTGCTCCTCGCAACCGAGCGCGCAGCGCGTCGCCGAGGACCTGATCAACACGCGAGGCCGAGAACGACGAAGAGCGCGCCTGCATGCTGGCCAAGCTCAAGGCGTTCGCCACCAAGGATGAGCTGGAGCAGATCGGCGAGGACGCCGAAAGCGGCGACCAGGCGGAGAAGGCCGCGGCCAACGAGGAGCTCGACAAGCTCCAAGCCGAACTCGAATCCTGCCGCGAGTAATCCGGACCTACTTCGGGAAGGCGTGAACAATGTGCGCACCATGTGCGCACCCTGATCACGCCTTCAACTGACAGCGACGATCAGGGAGCTGGCGCGTCGGCCGGCGCCGGAGCGGGCGCCGCGGCCTTCTTCTTCGGCGGCGGGACACCGACCGCGGGAGCGGTGTCGGCGAACTCGGGCCAGCGGCGGCGGCTGACGATCGACAGCAGACGCAGCAACCGCATCGCGGTCTCGTCCGACTGCGCCGGCTTGGCGATGATCGAACCGTCGGCGATCATCCGCTCGATCACCTCCTCACCGAGTTCGGTGCGCACGATGGTGAGCGTCCAGTCGTTGTCGTCGCCGATGCCACCCGTGGCCACGTCGCTGTGCTCCGCGGCGAAGTCGGGACAGCTCGTGCAGCCCTTGCGCGTCCAGCCGTGGCACTCCTTCAGGTCGACCTCGTGGTACGAGCCGTCCTTCATCCAGATCTGGAAGACGCCCTTGATGTTCATCTTCACCATGTCCTGCTTCTTCAGGCCGTACTTGGCCTCGAACAGCTCGGGGAAGATCGCGTCGTCGAACGTCTTGGAACACAGCAGGCCGATGTTGAACAGGAACGGCTTGGAGACCTTGCCGGCCTTGCGGTCCCACATCACCGGCGGCGACGAGGTCTGACAGCCCATGCCGACGAGCGCCAGGCGCTCGTACCCCTTCTCCTTCGCTTCCGGCAACGCCAGCGGGTTGGCGCAGTACGTGTAGCGGCTGCCTGCGGTGGCGAGGATCTCCTCCTTCGTCGACACGACGGCCGGCTTGGCCTTCCACGCATCGTCGTCCTCGACGCCGCTGACCAATGCGGCATCGATGTAGTCGTGCTCGCGCAGCCAGATGAGCATCGCCGACACGAGCCCACCGTCCTGGCCCATCTTGTGGACCATGTCGTCGCTCGCCCGGGTGAGGTAGAGCTGGCGCCAGATCCCCGCCATCTCGTCGGGCTCGCGGACCCGGCCGAACAGGTGCATGTCGGCGGCCGGTTCCCAGGCGCGGAACCGGGGGCAGGCGCGGGTGCACGTGGTGCAGCCCTTCTCGCCGTGGATGCAGTTGTCGAGCCCGAGTTCCTCCTCGAGGTGGAACGGGATGTACTTGCCTTCTTCGTGCTCGTACCCGATCACGTCGTGCGGACAGGTGACCACGCATCCGGCGCACCCGGTGCACAGTCCCGTGGTGATGACCTCGGCGTACAGCTCTTTCCACTGCGCCGTCCATCGCCCGGCCTTTGCCGGCGGGACGAGTGGTGCATCGGCTTCGACGGTCGTCATGCCTGGACTGTACGCGCAGCGGCCCCGCGTCGGCCATCCGAGCACGGATGGTGTCACGGGGCCGCGATCGGTCGGCGCCGCCGGAGAGCGGGACGGACGCCGGATCGACGGGGTCGATCAGATGGCGTCGGCGCCCTCTTCGCCGGTGCGGATGCGCACGATCCGTTCGACGTCGGTCACCCAGATCTTGCCGTCGCCGATCTTGCCGGTGGCCGCCGCCTCCGAGGATGGTGTCGACGACGGTGTCGACGATCTCGTCGCCGACGACGACGCGGAGCTCGACCTTGGGCACGAAGTCGATCTTGTACTCGGCACCGCGATAGGTCTCGGTGTGACCGCCCTGGCGACCGAAGCCGCGGACTTCGGCGACGGTGATCCCGGCGATGCCCTTCGCCTTGAGGGCATCCTTGACGTCGTCGAGTTTGAACGGCTTGATGACTGCGGTCACGAGTTTCATGGGTTCCTTGTCCTGTTGGTCTCGGAGGGTCGGGTCGGCGCTTCACGAACTCGGGGTCGGTGGCGACACCCATCTCCCGGGAAGACGAGACCCATGATCGCATCTCATGCGCGAGCCTGTCCTGCGGAACGCAACGCCGGACGGGCGTGGACGGCGCGATCGGAACGATCCGGTACGGCTTTGGGCGGCCGCCCGCCCTTCAGCTTCGCCGGGTACTCGAGGGGGATGGCACCTGGGCTGAGGGCGGGGCGACCGCTGCAGAGCACGATAGAGAGCCCATGTTGCGGTGAGTTGGTCGTGGGATGAACGGCGTGTGAACCATCCGTGGCAACGATTCGGGCGATCGCTCGCCCGCTGGAGAGTCGACTTCCCGCACGAACTTGACCCGCGGGTCAAGTCGCGAGGCACAATAGGGGCATGGACCTGACCTACACCGACGAAGCCGAGGCCTTCCGCGCCGAGATCACCGCCTGGCTGCGCGAGAACCTGCCCGACGGATGGTTCGACGAGGGCTTCGAGATGACCGACGCCGAGCGCAAGGCGTTCAACGAGACGTGGCCGAAGAAGCTGTTCGAAGGCGGCTGGATCTGCGCCACGTGGCCGGCGGAGTACGGCGGCAAGGGGCTCACCACGATGCAGGGCGTCGTGCTCGCCGAGGAGTTCGCCAACGCCAAGGCGCCGATGCGCGGCGACTTCTTCGGCGACACGCTCGTCGGCCCGACGCTGCTGCAGTGGGGTACCGAGGAGCAGAAGAAGGAGTTCCTGCCGGGCATCCTCAGCGGCACGACCCGCTGGTGTCAGGGCTTCTCCGAGCCGAACTCCGGCTCCGACCTCGCCAGCCTCAAGACCACCGCCGTGCTCGACGGCGACGAGTGGGTCATCAACGGCCAGAAGGTCTGGACCACGCAGGGCCACCACGCCGACTACTGCTTCCTGCTCACCCGCACCGATCCGACCGCGCCGAAGCACGCCGGCATCTCCTACATCCTCGTGCCGATGCGCCAGGACGGCATCGAGGTGCGCGGCATCACCCAGCCCGACGGCACCGCCGAGTTCTGTGAGGTGTTCTTCGACAACGCCCGTGCCCCGAAGGACAACGTCGTCGGCGGCGTCAACAACGGCTGGAAGGTCACCAACACCACGCTCGCGTTCGAGCGTGGCCAGTCGGCGACGACCGGATACCGGCGCTTCGCCGAGGAGTACCGGATCATGGTCGAGGCGGCCACGGCCAACGGCGCGATCGACGATCCGCTCATCCGTCAGCGGCTGATGGAGTACTACACGAAGATCCAGATCCTGCGGATCAACGGCCTGCGCAACCTGTCGGCGACGCTCAGCGGTTCGAAGGACATGGGCAGCGTGATCCTCGGGGCGACGAACAAGATGTTCTGGTCCGAGATGCACCAGGCGGCGATGGAGCTGGCGCTCGACATCTTCGGGGCCCAGGCGATGCTCGTCGACGCTCGCCCGAGACGGGTGCGTGGCCGGCGACGGCGGCGCGCGACAAGCGCCGCGACGGGTATCCGGTGAGCCCGATGATGTCGGCGTTCTTCTTCTCCCGCTCCGAGACGATCTGGGGTGGCACGAGCCAGATCCAGCGCAACATCGTCGGCGAGCGCGTCCTCGGCCTCCCCAAGGAACCCCGCCCCGCCAACGGCGCGACTGACCCCGATCCTCCCGACAGCGAAGGCGTGAACAATGTGCGCAGTTGTGCCGCACTTTGTTCACGCCTTCGCCGGCGGGGTCGGCGTGATCACGCCGCGAGGTGTGCTCGCGCCCGCCGCAGGTGCCAGAGCTCGACGAGCTCGGCGATCGCCCGCTCGAAATCGTCGTCGAGTTCGAGGTCGGTGACCCGATCGACCTGCCATCCGATCCGTCGCTGGCGTTGCGGTCCCGCCCCTTGTCGCGCTGGGCGTCGAATCGTCCGCCGTGCCAGGTGACGTGATCGACCTCGACCGCCCACTTCGACCGTCCGGATCGGCGCCGTCCGGATGGATGACGGTGCCGTTCGGCAGTCGGAGCGGGTACTGGCGCACGAGCGGGCCGACGCCGCGCCGCTCGAGCGCATCGAGCACGCTGAGTTCGAGCCCGGAACCGGCCGGCCGCTGCCAGTCGGACCGCTGGCACATCACTCGGTTGACCCGCGCCAGCTCCGGGTCGGCCACGTTGCGTCATTCACGCGTCCGGCGCCACAGAGCGTCGGCATCGTGGTGTGCTGATCGAGCACCCATTCGGTGAGCCGCTCGAAACGCTCGTCGTCGATGTCGCGGGCGCAGTCGAACCACGCTCGCGGCGGGCTGGCGACCCGGATGCCGTCGGCGCGCTGCGACGATGTCGTGCGGCTCGAGTCGGTTGGTTCGGCGGAGGAGAACGTCCCGTGCGATCGGAGTTCGATCGTGTTCGACGAGCACGATCGGGCCGGTCCGTCGATCGGACGTGGCGGAAGTCCCACAGCCGGGCGGCGGCGAGCCCGGTGATCACCGCCGTCGAGTCGGCCAGGCACGCAGCCGCACAGCGGGACTCGAACGTGTCGGCGACGTGGCGACACGCATAGACGCCGTGGTGACACGGCACGAGCGAACCCGGCGTGACGAGGCGCCGATCGACGTTCCGTTCGATGCCGTCGGCAGCGAGCTGGGCCGTCGTGACGATGCCGTGCTGGTCGCGACGACTGCCTGGCGAGCGTTCTGGAGAAAGTGGTCATCGGAGAATCCTCCCGATCGAGTTCGATCGGGGACGAGGTCCGATCGTCGAGCCGATCGCGATCGGTGGGCCGCACGCCATGATGCGCATCGCGGCTGCGACAGTCGCCGCATCCCGGCGAAGGCGTGAACAAAGTGCGGCGCATGTGCGCCGCATTTGTTCACGCGAACGGCTGTGGTGGGCGGTGGCGGGCCGGGGTGATTTCACATCCCCGCAACACGCATGCGTCTTTCGGCGTCGATGACGGGGGTACGGTCAGCGCTCGTGGACGAACTGCTGGATGACGAGGGCAACCCTCGTCCCGTCGCCCGTGATCTGATGCAGCTGCTCGACCGGCTCGGGGTCGACGAGCTCCGGGAACGCCAGCGGATGTCCGACCTCGAGATCCTCACCATGGGGATCTCGTTCACGATCTACTCCGAGGGCGAGAACATCGACCGGGCGTGGCCGTTCGACGTGATCCCACGGCTCATCCCCGGCGAGGAATGGGAACAGGTCGAGCGCGGCCTCGCACAACGGCTGCGGGCGCTCAACATGTTCATCGACGACATCTACAACGACCAGCGCATCATCGACGCGGGCATCTTCCCGAAGGAGCTGCTCGAGGACGCGACGAACTTCCGGGAGGAGTGTCGCGGCGTGCACCCGAAGTTCGGCGTGTGGGCGCACATCTCCGGATCCGACCTCGTGCGCGCCGGTGACGGGCAGTTCTACGTGCTCGAGGACAACCTGCGCGTGCCGTCGGGCGTCAGCTACGTGCTCGAGAACCGGGTCGTCGCGAAGCGCACGTTCCCCGAACTGTTCGAGCGCCACCTGATCCGCCCGGTCGACGGCTACACCGACGAACTGAACAAGCTGCTCCTGTCGCTCGCCCCGGCCGGACGCCGGGATCCGCAGATCGTCGTGCTGACGCCGGGCATCTTCAACTCGGCGTACTTCGAGCATTCGTTCCTCGCCCAACGGATGGGAGCCGAGCTCGTCGAGGGCGCCGACCTCACCGTCGACGACGACAACATCGTCTACATGAAGACGGTGCAAGGACTCGAGCGTGTCGACGTGATCTACCGGCGCATCGACGACCTGTTCCTCGACCCCGAGGCGTTCAATCCCGACTCGATGCTCGGCGTGCCCGGCCTGATGCGGGCCTGGAAGGCCGGCAACGTCGGCATCGCCAACGCTCCCGGCGCCGGCGTGGCCGACGACAAGTGCGTCTACGCCTGGGTTCCCGACATGATCCGCTACTACCTCGACGAGGAGCCGCTGATCGCCAACGTGCCGACGTACCGCTGCATGTACGTCGACGAGTGCGACTACGTCCTGGCCCATCTCGACGAACTCGTGCTCAAGCCGGCCAACGAGTCCGGCGGGTACGGCATCGTCATCGGCGACCGTGCCACGCCGGCGGAACTCGAGACGGTCGCGGCGGCGATCCGCGCCGACCCGCGCAACTGGGTGGCGCAGCCGATCCTCGACCTGTCGACCGCACCGACGCTCGTCGCGGAGGGCATCGCGCCTCGCCACCTCGACCTGCGCCCGTTCGTCCTCACCGGTGAGCAGAGCTACGTGACCGCCGGCGGGCTCACCCGCGTCGCGCTCCGCGAGGGTTCGCTCATCGTCAACTCGTCGCAGGGCGGCGGCAGCAAGGACACCTGGATCGTCGACGCGGACGAGGACTTCTCCGCCCGCTTCACCACGCCGCAGACGTTCTCCCAGCTCGTCGGCGGCCAGACGCAGACCCAGACGCAAGGCCAGACGCCAGACGCAGAGCCAGACGCAGGGCCAGTACGCCAGACGCCAGAGCGCAGAGCCAGACGCAAGGCGAGTCGCCGGGCCGAGCCGACGACCCGCCGCCCACGCAGTCACAGGCCCAGGGCTGATGGCGCTGCTGTCGCGCGTTGCCGAGCGGCTGTACTGGGGCGCCCGCTACATCGAGCGGGCCGAGGACACGTCGCGGGTGCTGCAGTCGTTCGGTGACGTCCTCGCCGACTTCCCGGGCACGGGCATCCGCTGGAGTTCGCTCGTCGCCGTCGCCGGCGCGGGCGGACGCGAAGCCGTCCACACGGTTCCGTCGGACGAAGCGTCGGTCGTCCACTACCTCGTCGCCGACCGTGAGCACCCGAACAGCATCGCCATCTCGATCGAGCGCAGCCGCGAGAACCTGCGGACGTGCCGGGAGGTGATGCCCCGCGAGGCATGGACCGACGGTGAACGACCTGTCGCTGTTCGTACGCGGCGCGGCGCCCACGTCGCTCGATCGGCGCCGTCGCGAGCGTCTCCTCACCCGGGTCATCGACGACAGCCGACGACTCGACGGGATCCTGCAGGTGTCGATGACGCGCGACGAGGCGTACGAGATGTGGCGGCTCGGTCGGTACATCGAGCGCGCCGACATGACCACCCGCGTGCTCGGTGTGCGGGCCGCATCGCTGCTCGCGCTCCCGGCGGGCGCCCAGGAGGAGTTCGCCGAGGTGCAGTGGATGGGCGTGCTCCGCTCGCTGTCCGCGCTGCAGATGTACCAGCGCGCGACCCGCGGGCCGATCGACGGTCGCGCCGTGGTGCGGTTCCTCCTGTTCGATCACCGTTTCCCGCGATCGGTCGCCGGATGCCTGGCGGAGATCCGATCGTCCATCCTGCGCATGCCCGCCCACACGTCGGTGCTCGGCACGGTGGAGTCGGTCGACCGCGCCCTGCGGCGGAGCCGTCCTGCCGCCGACGACGGCGTCGCGCTCGACGCGGCGATGGACGAGGTCCAGGTCGCGTTGTCCCGACTGAACGACGTGATGTACGAGCAGTACGTCGTCCACTGATGCGGTCGCAGGATGGCGTCACGGCCGCGATGGGTGACCGGATGAGTGACCGCGATGAGTGACGCCGACCAGGGTCGGGCCGTACGCTCCCGCACCGATGGTCCACGATCTCGTCGCGAAGATCACCGGTCGCTACGACCTGGTCGCCCGCCAGCACGAAGCCGACCGCCTGCTCGCCGCCGAGGGCGCGGGCCACATCGTGCACGACCTGCCCGTGCGTGCCGACGGACGGACCGTCTCGCTGGCCTCGCGACCGTGGCGCCTCGACCCCATCCCGATCGTCATCGACGCCGCCGAGTTCACTGCGCTCGGCGATCGCGTCGTCGCCAGGATGCGCATGCTCGAGGCGATCCTCGTCGACCTCTACGGCGCGCGCACGCTGCTGACCGACCGGATCATCGAGCCGGCCGACGTGTGGGCCGTCGCACCGGTACCGGCTGGCCGCCATCGGTCAGCTGGCGGCGCCGCGCTGGTTGACCACGTATTCCGTCGACGTCGTCAAGGACACGTCCGGGCAGTGGCACGTCGTGCAGGACCTCACCGATCAGCCTCCGGGTGGGGGCTACACGTTCATGGGGCGCAACGTGCTGGCGAGGGTCCATCGCGATGTCGTGGCCGCGCTGCCACGCGGCGCCGGACTTCGTTCGATCGACCCGTACGCCGACCAACTGCGCGACGCCCTCGCCGACCTCGCGAAGACCGAGAGCCCGCGCATCGTCGTGATGTCCGGTGGCGTGGAGCATCCGTCGTTCGTCGGCCAGGCGTACCTCGCCAGCCGCCTCGGTCTGAACATCGCCGAGGGTGCCGACCTCGTCGTGCGCCGTCGCCGCCTGTGGCTGCGCTCGTTGGCCGGGCTCGAGCCGATCGATGTGCTGTACCGCCGGCTCGAAGGCGATCGCATCGATCCGATGGAGGTCAACGCGCAAGGCGTCGGTGGTGTCCCGGGGCTGCTCGACGCCGTGCGCGCCGGTGGGGTGCGCCTCGCGAACGCGCACGGCACCGGCGTGCTCGAGGACCGTGTCCTGGCGGAGTACTGGGACGACGCCGGCGACTGGATCGCCGACCGGCATCGGCGCCCGGGCGAGTCCTGAACCGTTGCGCCGGATCTCAGCCGAGCGACGACCGGACATCGAGTTCGCGACTGGAGCCATGCCTCGTCGGCCAGCAGGTGGAGTACCGGCCCGTCGTCCTGCGCCTGCAGCTCGTCGCCTCCGACCGCAAGATCGAGGTGATGCAGGGCGCGAGCGCACGCGTGCTCAACGTCGGCGACGATCCGAACGTGCCGACCGCCGCCACGGCGAAGGACGTCTGGGTCATCGGCGGCACGGTCGCTCCGCCCGTCGTGTCGCGCCGCGCACCGTTGCCGCAGGTCGACCTCATCGCGTCCGTTCCGACCCGTGCCGCCGAGGCGCTGTTCTGGGCCGGCCGGGCGCTGGAGCGGGCCGAGCTCGTCGCCCGGTCGCTCGAGGTGGTGCTCGAACGCACGACCGGCGTGATCGACACCGACACCGCCGAACCGTGGGTCGTCCCGTCGAGCGCCATGCTCATGGAGATCGCCGGCCTGCCGAAGGGGATGGCGCGATCCGCCGCCGGGCAGATGGCGACGCCGAGCGAAGTGATCGAGCGGACGCTCGACGGCCCTCGCCCAGCAGCTCGGCTCGGTGCTCGCCGAGGTCTCGTCGGTCAGGGAGTTCTTCTCCACGAGCGCGGGTCGCGCGTTCGCCCGGCTCGCGTCGTCGCGGGCCGCGATCCAGCGACTCCAGCAGGACAACGCGGTGATCCGTGCGGCCCAGATCGACCGTGGGCTGCTCGACAGCATCCTGAACGACCTGTCGTCGGTGATCGGTCTGTGGAACGAGAGCGTCGTGCGCGGCCCCGCCTGGCACTTCGGCGAGATCGGACGCCGGCTCGAGCGGGTGTTCGGTGTGATCGACGGCGTCCGCGGCGCGCTCGCGCTGTCGACGATCGAGCCGAAGACCGTGCGCGAGGAGTACGACGCACAACGGCTGATCGAGATCGTCCTCGCCACGAACGAGAGTCTCGTGGCGTATCGCCGTCGCTATCGCAGCGACGTCGAGTTCGCGCTCGCCATGGATCTCGTCGTGTCCGACGAGCGCAACCCGCGTGCGGCGATGTCGGCGCTGCGCATCCTCGTCACCGAAGCGCGGGCGCTGGGATGGGAGGAGGGCGCAACGATCGCCGAGGCGTTGATCGTGGCGCTCCAGGCCGAGACGTACGAGACGGTCGCCGGCACGATGGCGACGCTCGGCGAGTTGTGGAAGGGCGCCGATCAGCTCGCCCGTGGCATCGTCAGCGCCTACCTCGCGTCGCCGCTCGACCCACGAGTGATGGGACGGCCGTCGTGACGGAGCCCACGGCGGCCGCCACACCGTCCGGAACCCACTACCGGGTGACCCACCGCACCGACTACTCGTACGGCGCCACGATGGCCGACGGCTACAGCGTGGCCTACCTGCTCGTGCGGCCGACCCCGTCACAGCGCGTCCTGTCGTCGATGCTGACGACGACGCCGGCGGCGGACGAGTACGACGAGTGGCCGGACGTGTTCGGCAACCGGATGGTGCAGCTCGGGGTCCACCGGCCCCACGACGACTTCGCGGTCGAGGCGGTGTCCGAAGTGGTGGTGTATTCGCAGGAGCGACCCCGGTCGAACCAGCCGTGGGAACGGGTGGCGGCCCAGGTCGCCGCCATGCGCGGCCCGTTGGTGCTCGAGACGTCGGCGTTCACCGCACCGTCGCGCTACGTGACGGTGGCCGAGCACCGTGCGGCACTGCTGCGCTTGGCGACGACCGCGTTCACGCCCGGGCGACCGATCCTCGACGGTGTCGAGGCCCTGTGCACGCTGATCTTCGAGACGTTCGCGTTCGATCCGACGTTCACCGACGTCAGCACGCCGCTCGGCGACATCCTCGCACGCGCGACGCGGCGTGTGTCAGGACTTCGCCCATCTCGCCGTCGGGTGCCTGCGCACGCTCGGCCTCGCGGCCCGGTACGTGAGCGGCTACATCGAGACCGAACCGCCGCCCGGTGAGCCGCGCACGATCGGCGCCGACGCATCGCATGCGTGGTGCTCGGTGTGGATCCCCGACCACGGTTGGCTCGACTTCGACCCGACGAACGGCGTCGTCGCGCCCGGCCGTCACATCACCGTCGGGTGGGGTCGCGACTACGCCGACGTCGCGCCCGATCCGCGGTGTCGTGATCGGCCCGTCGTCGCTGCAGACGCTGTGGGTGTCGGTCGACGTCCGCCGCATGTGAGCTGGTCAGGCCGGCACGTGGCGCCGCAGCGACCTCGATTCTGTGACATCGGTCAGGGGCGGAATCCGACCGTCGAGGGCGGCGTTGGAGCCGCCAGGATGGGACACGGTGTCAACACAGCTCGTCACGGAGCCCGAACAGGGCAGGCTGATCACGCGCCCGTTCGTCCTCGTGACGTCGGTCGCGATGATCTTCTTCGTCTACGTCGGGATCCTGATCCCGATCGTCCCGCTGTACATCGAGGGCCCGCTCGGCGCCGGCGAGTTCGGCATCGGCCTGACGGTGGCCGTGTTCGCGCTCGCCGCGATCGCCGTGCGGCCGTTCGTCGGCCGGATCGCCGATCGGTTCGGCCGTCGGCGTGCTGATGGTCGGTGGTGCGCTGCTCGCCGCCGTCGGTGGAGTCGCTGTCGGGCCACACGTCCGAGCTCTGGCAGTTGCTCGACGTTGCGCGGCGTGATGGGCATCGGCGAGGCGGCCGTGTTCGTCGGCGCGGCGACGCTGATCGCCGACCTGTCGCCGCCGTGACCGTCGCGCGGAGAGTGCGAGCTACTTCTCCGTCGCCATCTTCGGCGGGCTCGGCGTCGGGCCCGATCCTCGGCGAATGGCTGCTCGGCGGCGACGACGACTTCACCCAGGCGTTCATGTACGCCGCGCTGTTCGCCGTCGCCGCGGCGGTGCTCGCCTGCTTCGCACCGTCGCGCGTCGAGTCCCCGCGACGACGAGGTCGACGTCGCGCTCGACCGCTGCGTCCGCCGACGAGAAGCGGCCGCTGATCCACCACGCCGCCGTGCTGCCCGGGCTCGTGCTCGCCTGCACGCGTCGCCGGCGTTCGCCACGTTCGGTGCGTTCATCCCCGACTACTCCCGCGAGGTCGGCATGGCCGCGTCCGGTGGACTGTTCGCGCGTGTACGCGCTCGTCCTCGTTGCTCGTCCGGGTGTTCGGCGCCCGCATGCCCGAGCAGCTCGGCCCGCGTCGGGCGGTCACCATCGGCATCAGCAACATCATGATCTCGCTGCTGATCCTCTCGCTCGTGCCCGACGGTGCCGCGCGCTCTGGATCGCCGCCGTCTTCATGGGACTCGGCGTGGCGTTCAACTACCCGTCGCTGATGGCGCTCACGGTGAACCGGGCCTCCGACCGCGATCGTGCCATGGCCGTCAGCTCGTTCACGATGTTCTTCGAGGTCGGCAGCGCCGTCGGCGGCCTGCTGCTCGGCGCCTGGGCACAGATCGTCGGCAAGCAGTACGGCTTCCTCGGTGGCGTCGTGTTCTGCGTCGCTCGGCCTCTGGCTGCTGCGCGTCGAAGGTCGTCCCGCCGGAGGCGCCCGATGGCGGGCCGGCCGTCACGCACACCGTCGCCGGCATCAACTACATCCCCGTCGCCGGCGACTGACGACCCGACCCTCGTCGAGCGCGCGGCTCCGTCGACCGCCGATGGTCGTGTCCGATTTCCGCTGAACTCGGCGGTCGATCGTCGGGCATGATGGTGGGGTGCTCGATCAGGACCAGTGCTACGTGGCGGTGCAGAGCCGCGACCACCGCTTCGACGGATGGTTCGTCACGGCCGTGCGGACGACCGGCATCTACTGCCGACCGAGCTGCCCGGCGATCACGCCGAAGCGCACGAACGTCGACTTCTTCCCGACGGCGGCGGCCGCCCAGCAGCGGGGGTTCCGGGCGTGCAAGCGGTGCCGGCCCGACGCCTCGCCGGGCTCGCCGGAGTGGAACGTCCGCCAGGACGTGGTCGGGCGGGCGATGCGCCTGATCGCCGACGGCTGCGTCGAGCGCGAAGGCGTGCCCGGTCTCGCCCGCCGACTCGGCTACAGCGAGCGGCACCTCAACCGGCTGATGACCGAGGAACTCGGCGCCGGCCCGCTCGCCATCGCCCGCGCCCAGCGGGCCCACACCGCTCGGCTGCTGATCGAGACGACGCGACCTGCTCGCTGACCGACGTCGCGTTCGCCGCCGGCTTCGGCAGCGTCCGCCAGTTCAACGACACGATCCGCGAGGTCTTCGCCACGTCGCCCGACCGACCTGCGCCGGCGCGCTCCGGCATCGTCCGCCCGGTCGACGGCAGCCGGTGCGCGGCGGACCCACCGGCGTCGTGTCGCTCCGGCTTGCCGACGAGGCAGCCGTTCGCCGGCGACGACGTGCTGGCGTTCCTCGGCCAGCGGGCACTCCCCGGCGTCGAGTCGTGGGACGGCACCGTGTATCGACGGTCCCTGCGCCTCCCCGACGGTCACGGGGTGGTCTCGTTGCGCGCGGCCGCCGACCACGTCGCCGCCAACGTCCGCCTGTCGTCGTGGACCGACCTCGGCGCCGCCGTGCAACGGATCCGCCGCCTGCTCGATCTCGACGCCGACCCGGAAGCGGTCGACGCCGCGCTCGTCGAGCGAACCGCTGATGGCGACGTTGGTCGACGGCCGGCCGGGCCGCCGTGCGCCGGGCAGCGTCGATCCGTTCGAGACGAGCATGCGCGCCGTCGTCGGCCAACAGATCTCGGTGGCCGGCGCCCGCACGGTGGCGTCGAGGTTGGTCGCCGCGGTCGGCGAGCGGTTGCTGCTCGACGACCCCGACCTGACCCACGTGTTCCCCGTGCCGAACGGGTCGCCGACGCCCCGGACGACGCGTTCGCGATGCCGACCGCACGGCGCGACACGCTGCGCCGGTTGGCGAGCGCCGTCGCCGACGGCACGGTCGTGCTCGACCCCGGCGTCGACCCCGAGCTCGCCCGGACGTCGCTGCTCGAGCTCAAGGGCATCGGTCCGTGGACCGCCGACTACGTCGTGATGCGGGGCCTGTCCCATCCCGACGTGTTCCTCGGTTCCGACCTCGGCGTGCTCCACGCCATCGACCGGCTCACCACGTCGCGGCCGGACCCGACATCGTGGGCGCCGTGGCGTTCCTACGCCGTCCACCACCTGTGGGCCGATCTGTCCGCCGCCACGGCGTCACCATCAGCACCGCTCACGCACCAGCCACGCGCCTCGTCTCGGAAGGAGACCACACCATGAGCACCGCCCTCAGCGACACGACGACCGACGACACCGCGACGATCGTCGTCGACACGCCGATCGGCCCGCTCACGATCGTGGCGTCCGATCGTGGTCTGCGGGCCGTGCTCTGGCCCGACGAGGACGCCGGGCGGGTCAAGCTCGACGCGCCGCTCGCTCCGGCCCCGGGTTCGCCGGCCGCGGGCATCCTGCAGCTCGCCAGCGACCAGCTCGCCGACTACTTCGACGGCAGCCGGACGACGTTCGACGTTCCGCTCGACCCGATCGGCACCGACTTCCAGCAGCCGGCGTGGACCGCCCTGCGGACGATCCCGTACGGCGAGACGATCAGCTACGGCGAGCAGGCGGCCCGTCTCGGCGACCGTCGCAAGGCGCGGGCCGTCGGCGCGGCGAACGGCCGCAACCCGATCTCGATCATCGTGCCGTGCCACCGGGTGGTCGGCTCGACCGGAGCACTCACCGGCTTCGCCGGCGGCCTCGACACGAAGGCATGGCTGCTCGACCACGAACGCCTGACGCTGTTCAAGCCCTGACGACCGCCGAGCCGCACGCCCACCGGTCTGTGGCAGACACCGCACCATCCCGCGGTCGTGTGTCTGCCGCAAACGGCGGGGCGCGAGGGGGACGGCGGAGTGGACGTCAGGCGCGGTTGCGGGCGGCGGCCGACTGGGCGCGGCGGGCGCGTTCGGCTTCCTTCTTGGCGGCCTTCGCTTCGGCTCGCTTCGCCTTCACCTCGGCCTGATCGGCCTCGGAGCGCTTGCGGTGATCGATCACCGGAGCGGTCGTGGTCGTCTCGTCGACCTTGGGCAGGGCGACGAGTTCGTCGCTCTTCAGCAGGTCGCGGATGATCGCCGAAGCGGGCGCATCGCCGGCGACGGTGGCGGCGAGCATGATCCGCACGCTGGCGACGCCGTGGCGTTCGACGACGCCGGGCAGCACGTCCTTGAGCTGATCGGTCGACGGATTCTCGGAGTTGTCGCCGAGCTCCTTGATGCAGTCGGCCAGGCAGGCGTCGGTGAGGATGGCCGCGATGGCCTCCATGCCGCCGTCGATCCGACCGGCCTTCACGGCGGCCCGGACACCGTCGGCGTCGAGCGACTCGACGAACGACTCGAGACCTTCGCGGTGGTCGTCGTCGAGGGCTTCGATGGCAGTCGTCAGCTCGTCGTCGGTGGCCGCCTTGAACGAGCGGTCGACCAGGCCGAGCGCCTGCATCCGGTTCTTCATCTGGTTCACGCGCAGCGACGCTACCGTGCGGCGCGGTCGGTCCGACCCAGCCGGGTGGCTGAGCTAGCCTGCAAGCGGTTACATGCGCCACACGTTGGCGACCGATGGGGATACCGGAGAGGGAGACAGGTCAATGGCAACGGTGACGCTCGACGCGGTCAACAAGGTCTACGAGAACGGATTCCACGCGATCCACGACCTGAACCTGGACATCGCCGACAAGGAGTTCCTCGTCCTCGTCGGGCCGTCCGGCTGCGGCAAGTCGACCGCGCTGCGCATGGTCGCCGGCCTCGAGACGATCACGTCGGGGACGATGCAGATCGGCGACCGCGTCGTCAACGAGGTCGAGCCGAAGGACCGGGACATCGCGATGGTGTTCCAGAACTACGCGCTGTACCCGCACATGACCGTGTACGACAACATCGGCTTCGCGCTCAAGCTGGCCAAGGTCCCGAAGGAGGAGATCGACACCCGCGTCCGCAAGGCGGCGGCCATCCTCGAGCTCGAGACGTACCTCGACCGCAAGCCCGGACAGCTGTCCGGTGGACAGCGCCAACGCGTCGCCATGGGTCGCGCGATCGTGCGCCAACCGGCCGCGTTCCTGATGGACGAGCCGCTGTCGAACCTCGACGCCAAGCTGCGCGTGCAGATGCGCGCCGAGATCGCCGCCCTCCAGCGCGAACTCGGCGTCACCACGATCTACGTCACGCACGACCAGGTCGAGGCCATGACGATGGGCGACCGGGTGGCCGTGCTCAAGGACGGGTACCTGCAGCAGGTCGACACGCCGCAGAACCTCTACGACCGTCCCGACAACGTGTTCGTCGCCGCGTTCATCGGTTCGCCGTCGATGAACCTGTACGAGGCGACCTCTGCGCGTCGGCGCCGACGGGTCGTCCGTTGCGCTCGGGTCGCAGACCGATCGGGCTCGGCGACGCGACGGTCGCCAAGCGGCCCGGCTTGCGGGCCCGTGACGGTCAGAAGGTCATCGTCGGGATCCGCCCCGAAGACTTCGAGGATGCCGCGCTCGTGCCCGGAACACCGGACGACGCAGCGCCTCGACGTCGATCGTGACGCTGACCGAGTCGCTGGGCTCGGAGATCATGGTGCACTTCCGGCTCGATGCCCCGACGGTCGACTCCGGCGATCCCGATGCGATCGAGGAGAAGACGCGGCCTCGACTCGGCCAACGCCGTCGGGCGCTTCAACCCGCGGTCGCGGGTGCGTGTCGGTGACCCGGTGACCGATCGCCGTCTCGTCGGAGAACCTGCACTTCTTCGACGCCCGCACGCGCGAGGCGATCTGGGACTGACGACCGATCGGTCGATGATGGCGGTCAGCCTGGGTGCCAGCGCGGCTTGAGCGGGGCGTGGGCAGGTGGGGCAGCACGTGGCGGGCGAACAGGTCGCACTCGGCGATGTGGGTGTAGCCCGACAGGATGAACGCGCCGATTCCGGCGTCCTGGTAGGCGCGGATCTTCGCCAGCACCTGGTCGGGGTCGCCGACGATCGCCGCGCCGGCACCGCTGCGGGCCCGACCGATGCCGGTCCACAAGCGCTTCCTCGACGAACCCGTCGTCGGCCGCCGCATCCCGCAGCGACGCCTGGCGCTGCACGCCGACCGAGGCGGCGTCGAGCGACCGGTTGCGGATCGGCGTCGCCGGTGTCGGCATCGAGCTTCGACATGAGCCGGTCGGCGGCCGCCCGGGCGTCGGCCTCGGTGTCCCGCACGATCACGTGGGCCCGTAGGCCGTAGACGAGTGATCGCTCGTACCGGTCGCGGGCGAGCGTCGTCATCTCCTCGACGGTGGCGGCCACCGACGCGACCGTGTCCGGCCACGTGAGGAACACGTCGGCCTCGCCGGCGGCCACGTCCTTGGCGTCGGGGGAGAACCCGCCGAAGTACATCGGTGGGCACGTCCCCGACACGGTCGTTGCACGCGGTGGGTCGAGCGTGAGGTCGACGAAGTCGCCGTGGATGTCGATCGGCTCGCCGTTCAACAGTTGGCGCAGCGTGCGCATCCACTCCCGGGTGCGCTGGTAGCGGGGCGCCGACTCGAGCACCTCGCCGGGGATGTCCGACGAGATGATGTTGATCGTCAGGCGGCCGGCGGCGAACTGGTCGATCGTCGCGAGTTGTCGAGCGAGCTGCGGGAGCCACATCTCGCCCATGCGCACGGCGAGCAGCAGGTTGATGTGTTCGGTGTGGGTGGCGATGGCCGCGGCGAATGCGGTGGAGTCGATGCCCAGGCCGTAGCCCGACGGCAGCAGCACGTTGTCGAACCCGTTGCGGTCGGCGGTGCGCACGATGTCGGCGCAGTGTTCCCACGAACTGGCCAGCGCCGGATCGGGCACGCCGAGGAACTCGTAGTCGTCGTCGCACAGGGCGCTGAACCACGAGATCTCCGGAACGCCGGATCGCTGATCGAACTCATGCACGCACCTCCGTCATCTCACGTTTGCGACAAGATTTTCGCGACCGGTGCCAGATTCTTGTCGCAAACGTCAACGCTGAGTCCGCTGGGCGGGACGTCATGGCAGGGGGACGCCTTCGGACGCTTGGACGATCTGGTACACGTCGCGGCGATCGAGCTGCACGGCGAGCGCGGCGACGAGGCGGCGATGCGCTCGGGGTCTGCGATCCGATGATCGCGACCGGGCGCGGACGGATGGGCGAGGACGAACGCGAGCGCCGACGGCGCTGCGGTCGACGTGCTCCCGATCGGCGAGCGCGTCGAGCACGCCGAGCAGTTCGGGTGCGACCCCGTCGCCGGTGGCCAGGCACCGCCGGCGAGCGGGCTCCATGCCAGCGGGACGACGCCGTCGCGCATGCAGTGCGTCGAACGTGCCGTCGCGCAGCGGGTCGAGCTGGAGCGCCGAGTACTCGGGCTGGGTGGTGACGAGCGGGAACGGCAGGTGTGCCGCCAGCGCCTCGACCTGGGCGGCCGTGTGGTTCGAGACGCCGACCTCGCGGATCTTGCCGGCGTCGCGCAGTTCGGCGAGCGTCGGCGCCACGTCGGCGGGATGGGTGAACAGGTCGGGACGGTGGATCTGGTAGAGGTCGATGACGTCGACCTGGAGCCGCCGCAGCGATGCCTCGCACGCGGACCGCAGGTAGTCGGGCCGACGAGTCGTACGGGGTCGGCGGCGCGATGCCGCCCTTGGTGGCGAGCACCATCCGCTCGCGCAACGACGGCGCTGCCGCGAGCACTCGGCCGAGGATCTCCTCGACCTGGCCGAAACCCGTGCCGCCCCAGTCGAATCCGTACACGTCGGACGTGTCGACGAGGTTCATGCCCGGCATCGAGCGCCGTCTCGAGCAGGCGACGGCCGACCGTGCGGTCGTCGTTCGTGAAGCGCCACAGCCCGTACGCGAGCGGGCCGACCGGCGGCAGCGACCCGAGCTGGCGGGGTGCGGTGCGGACGAGGGTCACGTCGCTCGTGATCAGCCCTTGACGGACCCGGCGAGCATGCCGCGCACGAAGAATCGCTGCAGCGCGAAGAACACGACGAGCGGGATGAACGCCTGCACGAACGCCGCCGCCGGCAGGATGTGTTCGTTCCGACCGAAGTCACCGGCGAGGTTGGCGATGAGGATCGTCGTCGGGTGGGCGTCGGGGTTCGAGCCGACCATCGTGTTGGCGATCAGGTAGTCGTTCCACGTCCAGAGGAACTGGAAGATGGCGAACGCGGCGAGCACGGGCACCGACAACGGCAGCACCATCCGCCAGAAGATGGTGAAGTGGTTGGCCCCGTCGATCCGTGCCGCTTCGAACAGGTCCTTCGGCAGCGAGCTGATGTAGTTGTGCAGCAGGAAGATGGCGAACGGCATCGCGAAGCCGGTGTGCGTCAGCCACACCGCGGTGGTGTTGCCGGCGAGGTCGAAGTCGGGGATCAGCGTGATCGTCTTGTCGAGCAGGGGCAGCGTGAACTTGGCGCCGCCGACGTACAGCTGGAGCAGCGGGATGAGCGCCACCTGCAGCGGGATCGCCAGCAGCGACACCGTGGCGATGAACAACGGTTTGCGACCCCGGAAGTCGATCCAGGCGAACCCGTACGCGGCGAACGCGGCGAAGGCGATCGGGATGATCGTCGCCGGCAGCGCGATCGCGAACGAGTTGGCGAGCGAGTTCCAGATGCTGTTGCGGGCGCCGAAGATCTGGTCGTAGTTGTCGGTGGTGAGCTCGTCGAGCCGTCGTCTGCCACCAGCCGGTCGAGATCTGTGCCTCGCGTGTGCGCCAGGAGTTGATGAACAGACCGAGGCTCGGAATGCTCCAGATGATCACCAGGATCCACACGGCGCCGGTCGGGATGCTGCGGATCAAGCGCGTACCACCGCCCGGTGACGCCGGTGCGTGCTCTCGGGGGCGTCCGAAGCGATGCCCGAACTCGCTGACGGTCAGTACGTCGGTCATGTCAGACGTCCCTCTGCATCCGGCGGATGTTGAAGTACATGACCGGGAGCACCGACAGGAAGATCAGCATCGCCAGTGCGGCGCCCCTCCCGATGTTGATGTTGTTGAACGCCTGCTGGAACATGTCGTTCGCCAGCACCTGGGTGCCGAACTGGCCGTTCGTCACCACCTTGACGATGTCGAAGACCTTCATCACCAGCACGATGAGCGTGGTGACCACGACGCCGATCGTGCGTGGCGATCTGCGGCAGGGTGACCCGCCAGAACACCTGGGAGTCGGTGGCGCCGTCGATCTTGGCCGCCTCGATCAATTCGGTCGGCACCGCCTTGATGGCGGCCGACAGGATCACCATGGCGAATCCGACCTGGATCCAGATCAGGATGACCATCAGCCAGAAGTTGTTGTACGGGCTCTCCTGCACGAAGACGATCGTCTCGGGCCGGACCGCGCCGTCCTCGACGTACGTGAAACCGCCGATGCCGCCGCCGACGATCTGGGTGTAGCGCAGGAAGATCCAGCCGACGAAGATCAGCAGCACGCCCGGCACGACGGCCCGTCCGTACGCTTGGCGGGTGAGCGATCGGGCCAGGAACGTGCCGATGATCGCCAGCAGCACCCCGAGCAGGATCGCGCCGATGAGCGTCGGCAGGCCCGAACCGGTGCTGAGGCGTCCGAGGGCGACCCACACCGCGTTCAACACGCCGGTCTGCTGCTTGGAGACGTCCCGGGTCTGGTACATGAACCGCCAGATGATCGACGCGCCGACGAGCGACAGTGCCATCGGCATGAAGATGATCGACTTGGCGACCCGCTCGCCGCCCCGCTGGTCGGCGAGCACGGCCACGGCGAGTCCGATCGCACGTCGAGAAGAACGTGACCGTCACGACCCACCACAGGTTGTTGATGATCGTGCCCCGCATCACGGTGAAGGCGGCGAAGCACACGAACAGCGCGCCGACGACGAGCGGCGCGACCGTCGGGTTGCCGAGTTCGACGGCGTGTCCCGTCAGTCGCTTCTGACCTGGCGCCGACGAGCACGGCGATGATCAACAGGACGACGCCGATGAAGAACGGTGCACTCGTGAACATGTTGGTCCAGTTCGAGCTGTCCCAACTGGCCTTGTCGGTGAACGTCGCCTGGTAGTTCTCGAGCCCGACGAACTCCTCGGAATCCCGGTCGAACAGCGACAGGATCGCCGTGCGGATGGCGGGGATGACGAGCATCACGAGGATGAACAACAGCGCCGGTCCGAGGAAGATCCACGGGACGGGATCGTCGATCGATGGCCGTGCGTTCGCGTCAGGTCGGGATTGGTCGTGCCGCTCAGTCGCAGCCCGAGCAGCAGGCCGGGCACGGCGGCGCCGAGGACCGCCGTGCCGATGCTCCCGTCACCGACGTCGGCACCGCCCCAGTACCCGAGCACCCAGCCGATGCCCGCACCGACGAGCGCCCCGTTCTGCGGGGGTCGCTTCGCGGCGGCGCTCAGGCCCGCACCGAGCAGACGCGACGACCACGCGTGTAGACGAGCGTGGTGACCCAGTCGACGCCGGGGTAGTACTCCTCACGGAGCAGCAGACCGATCGCCGACGCCGATGAGCCTGAATCCGGCGATCGAGATGATCCGACGCCGCTGCGGGTCGTCGGTCGCCGCCAGCAGGAAACCGATGGCGCCGAACGCCACGCCGCCGAGCGAGCGGGCCGACCACCCAGGCGAGGGTGCCGCCATCGGAGCCGAGGGTGAGCCCGTTGCCGTGCAGCACGATCGCCGAGCAGGGCGCCGACCGCGCCGAACCGGAGCGTGTTGAACCGTTGCCACCGGCCTCGGGCCTGGTCGAACAGGAGGTTGGCGCCGATCCAGATCGCGGCGCATGCCGAGACGGCGACGACGACCGTGACGATCGTGCTGCGGACCTTGTCGAACAGCACCGCCAACACGAGCGCGCCGATGAGCGCACCGACGATGGCTGAGCGGCTCGCCACGACTGCTGCGCGAGCCATGTTCGGCCGCACCGCAGCCTCGGACGCCGAGCGCCGTCACGTGTCCGCCCCCGAGCGGGTCGAGCGGTTCGAGCGGGCTGGGCCCGGCTCCGTCCGATGGTTTCCATGTACCCCCGATTCATGTGCCCCGGAAAGCGTCGGGGCACCGACACCTTAGTGTCGGTGCCCCGATGGCATGGACGCTGACCGGCCCGGAGGCCGGTCAGTGTGATTCGGCTATGACGGCCAGGTCGCCTGGATGTTCGCCGCAGCCTCCTCGGCGGTGATGTCGCCGTTGACGAGCGACGTGCCCTCCGACCAGAACGAACCCGAACCGACGTCGGCCGGCATCAGGTCGCCACCGTCGAACCGGACGAAGTCGGCGGTCGTCAGGATCTCCAGGAACGACTGCTCCAGTGGCTGGTAGACGCTCGGATCCTGACCCTTGGCGCCGGACAGGTAGCCGGAGATGCTGCCGTCGAGTTCGGCCGTCTGCTTGGCCTGGCGGATCTCGGCGTACTCCGGTCCTGCCAGGTACTCCATCACCGCCATCGTCGCCGGATCGTCGTCGAACGCCGCAGCGATGTTGCCGGCGGACAGCACCGGGCCGTCACCGTTGATGTCCGGGAAGTAGAAGACGTCGATCGCGTCCTCGGACCCGTCGGCGAACGCCGTCCCCGCCGGGTACAGACCGGCGAAGAAGTTCGAGTGACGCACCATGTAGCAGTCATCGTTCAGATGGGCTTCGGCCACCGGAGCACCGAAGTTCGTCGCCGAGATCGTGCCGCCTGCGGCGAACACGTTCTCCTCGGTCCACAGGTCCTCGACGGTCTGCATCGACTCGACGATCCGCGGATCGTCGAACTTCACCTCGTTGGTGACCCATTGGTCGTAGACGTCTCCACCGTGCTGGCGGAGCACCATGTCCTCGACCCAGTCGGTGAACATCCAGCCGGTCGCGGTGCCGGACTCGATGCCGACGCACAGCGGCTTGGAGCCGCCGGCCGCGGCCATCTCGTCGACCAGGGCGGTGAACTCGTCGAACGTGGTCGGGACCTCGTAGCCGTCGGCCTCGAAGCGCGCCGGCTTGTAGAAGACGATGCCCTTCAGGTCGGACTTCGTCGGAACGCCGTACTGCACGCCGTCGACCTCGCCGAACGCGGCGAAGTCGGGCGCCCAGGACTCGTCGACGGCGGCGTCGACGTCGTCGGTGACCGGCACCACGAAGCCCTGCTCGACGAAGTCGGCGAGCTTGCCCGGCTGCGGGAAGAACCCGATGTTCGGCGGGTTGCCACCTTGTACCTGGGTGTTGATGTTCGCTTCCCAGTCGGCATCGCCGGCGAACGTCACCGTGAGGCCCATCGGTTCGAAGTGCTCGTTCAGCGTGTCGTTGATCGCGGCGACCGACGGGTCGTCCCGCTCGGAACCGGTGATCGTGACCTCTGCGCCTCCGAAGTCCTCCGTGGCGCCTTCCGCGGCGGTGCGTCGCTCGGCTGCGTCGGTGCCTCGTCGGTGTGCCTCTCCGGCGGTGTCGTCGGTCGCCTCTCCGGCGGTGTCGGCGCTTTCGGCAGCGGTGTCGTCGCTGCTCGATGCGTTGTCGTCGTCGCTGCCGCATGATGCGGCGACGAACGTCAAAGCAATCGGGACAGCAGCCAGCTTGAGCCAGCGTTTGTTCATTGGGTCCTCCCCCTCGTGGTTGGAAGCCGGCGCTTCCGCCGACAGATGTAAACGCTTACATATCCGGGTGGTCGGCGTCAAGGAGTTGTTTGAAATGTCCGGCGGCTCGAGCGGCGGGCGGCCTCACGGGATACCGGTCGGGCGCGCCGCGGCGACGCCGGACCCGTCGTCGCGCGCACGATCAGCTCGACCGGCGACGGAACCGGCTCCGTGGGCACCGGTGTTCCGGCCATCGCTCGCCACGAGCGCACGGGCGGCGAGCGCACCTTGGGCGGCGACCTGCTGGCTGATCGTGGTCAACGCCACGACCCGGGCGAACTCGTGGTCGTCGACGCCGATGATCGACACGTCGATTCCAGGGCGCAGCTTGCGTCGCTCGAGTTCCATCAGCGCGCCGAAGGCCATCTCGTCGGACATCGCGAACACCGCGGTCGGCGGATCGTCGTGGTCGAGCAGGAGCGCCATGGCCTCCTGGCCGCCGTCGATGCCGAAGTCGCCGCTGGCCACCAGCGCCGGATCGAGCTGGCGGCCGAGGTCGGCCAGGCCCTTCACGAAGCCGGCGTGGCGGAGCTGCGGGACCTCGAAGTTCATCGGGTCGTCGCCCTGGCCGGTGATCAGACCGACCCGACGGTGGCCGAGGGCGACCAGGTGTTGCGCGGCGATCACGCCGACGGCGAAGTCGTCGACGCGCACCGAGGGGTATCCCGGCGTGTAGCTGCCGACGGTGGCGAGGGCGACGCCGCGCGAGCGCAGGGATTCGGCCTCGTCGTCGCTCGCCGGCATGTTGACGAGCACGACGCCGTCGGTCCGCCGCTCGAGGTGGTACCGCTCGTCGAGCAGGCGCGAGCACTCGGCGCGGCTCCCGACACCGATCACGAGGAAGTCGTAGCCGGCCTCCGCCGACACCGCCTCGGCACCGGCGATCACGTGCGAGAAGTACCAGCTGCTGAGGTGCGGGACCATCACGGTGATCGTCCCGGTGCGCCCTGCGGCCAGTCGCGACGCCGCCGGGTCGGGCTGGTAGTTCAGCGACACGCGCCACCTCGGCGACGCGTTCGCGGGTCGACGGGGCGACGTTCGGCAGGCCACGCAGCGCCCGGCTCACCGTTGCGACCGACACGCCGGCCGCGCTGGCGACGTCCTCGATCGTGGCGCGGCGGGGCCGTCGGGCCGTGGTGATGTCAGAAGTGCTGCTGTCCATGGTCTGGTCGCCCCTGTCCCCTCGATGTGAGTGTAAGCGCTTTCAGTGGCCGCTGACCAGGGGTCGGATCTCACCCGATGCACAGCGATGAGCGAACGGCCCCGTTGTCGGCCCGTTCGCTCATCGCCCCGCACGAGCGCGGCAACGCGATGAGCGAGCGGCCCGGTTGTCGGCCCGTTCGCTCATCGCCTGGCGGGAGGTACGGTCGGGGGCGTGTCCGAGCATGGGACGTCGCCGAACGACGAAGCGTCGCGGGGTGTCGCGTCCGTCGCTCGACGGATGATCGGGATGATCGACCTCACCGACCTCGCCGACGATCACTCGGCCGCCGGCATCGACGAACTGTGCGCCAGGGCGGCGTTGAACGGAACGGCGGCGGTGTGCGTCTGGCCGGAACATGTCGCCCGGTGCGTCGGAACTGCGCCGGGACCCGGATCCAGATCGCGACCGTGGTCAACTTCCCGACGGGGGACGAGCCGCTCGGCGTCGTCGTCGGCCAGACCTCGGGGCGCTCGACGACGGGGCGGACGAGATCGACGTCGTGATCCCGTACCGATCGCTGCTCGTCCACGACACCGATCCGTCGTGGCGTTGCTCGACGCCGTGCGCGACGCCACCGGCGACGAGCTGCTCAAGGTGATCCTCGAGACGGGAGAACTCTCCGACCTCGACACCGTCCGCGCGGCGACGCGACTGGCGATCGACCACGGCGCTGACTTCGTCAAGACGTCGACCGGCAAGACGCCCGTCAGCGCCACCCCCGCGGCGGTGCGGGCGATGCTCGACGTGATCCACACGATGGCCGGCTCGACCCGTCGGGATCAAGCCGTCGGGAGGCATCCGCACGTTCGACGACGCGCTCGGCTATCTGTCGATCGCCGATGACGTGATGGGGCAGGGATGGGCGACGCCGTCGACGTTCCGGTTCGGCGCGAGCGGGCTGCTCGACGCCCTCCTGCTGGAGATCGGCGGGTGACCGGGTGCCGGAGTCGATTGGTGAATCGGTGCGTCACGATCGACCGGACGTGATCCGCGCAGTCGACCGCTAACCTTTCTGGTCCCTGCCCTCGTAGCTCAGGGGATAGAGCATTGGTTTCCGGAACCATGTGCGGGAGTTCGAATCTCTCCGGGGGCACTCAACAGTTCTGCGGCAGACTGGTCGGCGCATGTCCGACCCCATCGCCACGATCACCAACCTGCTGGAGCCGGTCTTCGCCGGTTTGAACGGCGGCGATCCCGCCGACCCGACCGTGCGGGTGTCCGATCGTGCCGACGCCCAGATCAACGGCGCCCTCCCGCTGGCCAAGCGGCTCGGGGTCAACCCACGCGAGGTCGCCCAACAGGTCGTCGATTCGGGTGTGCTCGCCGGCGTCGCGAGCGACCTCGAGATCGCCGGTCCCGGCTTCGTCAACGTCACGTTCTCGCCGACGTTCCTCGCCGAGCAGCTCGCCGCCGTCGCCGCCGACGATCGGCTCGGGGTGGCGGCCGCACCGCAGTCCAAGACCGTCGTCGTCGACTACTCCGCGCCGAACGTGGCCAAGGAGATGCACGCCGGCCACCTCCGCACCACCGTGATCGGCGATGCGCTCGTGCGCATGTACACGTTCCTCGACCACACGGTGATCCGGGAGAACCACATCGGTGACTGGGGCCGACCGTTCGGGATGCTGATCGAGCACCTCCTCGACATCGGCGAGGACGTGGCGGCCGAGGGCTTGCGCCAGGGCGATCTCGACGGGTTCTACAAGCAGGCGAACGCGAAGTTCACCGAGTCGGAGGAGTTCCAGGAGCGCGCCCGCGAGCGGGTCGTGCTGCTGCAGCGCCGCGATCCCGACACGTTGGCGATCTGGGAACGGCTCGTCTCGATGTCGAACGACTACTTCAACCTGGTCTACCGGCAGCTCGGCGTGTTGCTCACCGACGACGACCTCGCCGGCGAGAGCATGTACCAGGCGCTGATGCCCGAGGCGTACGAGCGCCTCGAGGCGGCCGGGCTCGTGTCGGAGAGCGACGGGGCGATGGTGGTGTTCCCGCCGGGCTTCACGAACCGCGAGAACGAACCGCTCCCGCTGATCGTCCGGTCGCGCGCCGGCGCGTTCATGTACGCCACGAGCGATCTCGCCTGCGTGCTCGACCGGGTCGAGCGGTTGCACGCCGACCTCCTGCTCTACGTCGTCGGCGCCCCGCAGTCGCAGCACCTGCAGATGGTGTTCGAGGTGTCGCGCATGGCGGGCTGGCTGGTGCCGCCGACCGAGGCGGTGCACGTGTCGTTCGGCAGCGTGCTCGGCGACGATCGCAAGATGTTGCGCAGCCGCACCGGCGACTCCGTGAAGCTGATCGAGCTGCTCGACGAGGCGGTCGAGCGGGCGGCCGCGGCGATCGCCGAGAAGAATCCCGACCTCGACGACGCGCAGCGGGCCGACGTCGCGCGGATGATCGGCATCGGTGCCGTGAAGTACGCCGACCTGTCGACCGATCGCGTGAAGGACTACGTGTTCGACTGGGACCGGATGCTGGCCTTCGACGGCAACACCGCGCCGTACCTCCAGTACGCATACGCCAGGATCTGCTCGATCTTCCGCCGCGCCGAGCTGGCACGGCCGTCCGTTCGATCGTCGGCGATCACGCTCGGACGCGGCGCAGGAGCGGGCGCTCGCGCTGCGCCTGCTGGCGTACCCGACGGCGATCGACACGACGCTCGAGACGTACAGCCCGCACAAGCTGTGCACCTACGTGTACGAGCTCGCGTCGGACTTCACCTCGTTCTACGAGCACTGTCCGATCCTCAAGGCCGACGAGCCGCTGCGTTCGAGCCGGCTGGCGCTCGCCGACCTGACCGCCCGCGTGCTGGAGCACAGCCTCGGCCTGCTCGGCATCGACGCGCCGGAACAGATGTGAGCCTGCGCGGTGAGCTCGATCCCCCGACGGCTCCTGTCCGACACCGCGGCCGTGGCGCCCGACGGCTCGCTCACGGTCGGCGGCTGCTCGGTCGCCGAACTGGCCGCCGAGTTCGGCACGCCGCTGTTCGTGTACGACGAGGCGCACCTCCGCAACCGCTGCCGCGAAGCCGTCGCCGCGTTCGGCCACGAGCGGGTGATCTACGCGACCAAGGCGTTCCTGTGCAAGGCGATGGCGAAGCTCGCGTACGACGAAGGGCTGCTGCTCGACGTCGCCTCGGGCGGCGAGCTGCAGGTCGCCCTCGCCGCCGGCGTGCCGGCGTCGGCCTGTGCGCTGCACGGCAACAACAAGTCGGTCGCCGAGCTGCGGATGGCGATCGAGGCCGGCGTGCGCCACATCGTGGTCGATTCGTTCGACGAACTCGATCGTCTCGACGCGCTCGCCGCCGACGGCGTCGGCCCGACCCCGAAGGTGCTGCTGCGGATCACCCCCGGCGTGCACGCCCACACCCACGAGTTCATCGCCACGGGCCAGGACGACTCGAAGTTCGGGTTCAACCTCGGCAACGGCGATGCGCTGCGGGCGGTCGACCGGGCCCGTCGATCGACGTCGGTGGAGCTGGTCGGCGTGCACTGCCACATCGGCTCCAACGTGTTCGAGGCGTCGTCGTTCGCCAAGGCGGCCGAGGTGATGGCCGACTTCGCGGTTCCGCTCGATCTGCCCGAGCTGGTGCTGGGAGGCGGGCTCGGCGTGGCCTACGTCGAGAGCGAGGAAGCCCCGACGATCGCCCAGTGGGGCAACGTGCTGCTCGACGCCTGCGGTGCGCTCGGCGTGCGCTCGAAGGTGAGCGTCGAGCCGGGCCGGGCGATCGTGGCGTCGGCGGCGATGACCGTCTACACCGTCGGCACGATCAAGCACATCCCCGGCGTGCGGACCTACGTGGCGGTCGACGGCGGGATGAGCGACAACCCACGACCGGTGCTGTACGGGTCGGGATACGAATCGTTCCTGCCGCGCGACGTCGATGGCGACCGCCATCTGGTGGCCCGGCTCGTCGGCAAGCACTGCGAGTCGGGCGACGTGCTGTCGTTCGAAGCCCGGCTGCCGGCCGACATCGCGGTCGGGGATCTGCTCGCCACGCCGGTCACCGGCGCGTACGGCCATTCGATGGGCTCGAACTACAACAAGATCACCCGCCCGCCCGTCGTGTTCGTCGCCGACGGCTCGGCCCGGTTGGTCGTCCGCCGCGAAACCATCGACGACCTGCTCGCCACCGACCTCGGCTGAGCACCGATGTGAGCTGTCGGTGCGATTTCCGCATCGGCTCACAGTTCGCCGAGACCGTCCGGCGTCGCGGAATGTGAGCTGTCGGTGCGGATTTCCGCATCCTGCGCTCACACTTCACCGGGGGAGCGCGGCCTCGTACGATCCTGCGATGGCTTCGTTCTCCGCATCGGCACGTCGACTCTTCGATCGCGCCGTCGCCGCCGTCACGCCGAAGTCCGGCTCGAGGTCCGTCGCCGTCGGCTCGGGGCGCATCGGTCGCGCCGACCCGGACGCGGCCGGTGCCCGCCGGCGTGCGGATCGAGTACTCGCCCGACATCGACGGCGATCCCGATCCGGGCGAGGTCGTCTGGACGTGGGTGCCGTACGAGGACGATCCGTCCCAGGGCAAGGACCGGCCGGTGGTGATCATCGGCCGGACCGGCGATGACCTCGCCGGGGTGCCGCTCACGTCGAAGGACCACCGTCGCGACGGCGAGGTGCCCGTCGGCACCGGCGCGTGGGACCGCAGCGGCCGCCCGAGCTTCGCCAAGGTCGACCAGCTGCTGACGATCGATCCCGACGCGGTCCGCCGCGAGGGCGCGATCCTCTCCCGCACCCACTTCGACGACGTGGTCGCCGGCGTCGCCAAGCACCACGACATCCAGCGCCGCTGACCCGCTGTCGGGAAGTGTGAGCCGAGCCGGTCAGACGCAGAGCGTGCGGTCGGGGGTGCTGACGCCGCGGCCGCACACCTGTGTGACGTATGCCGTATCGACGGCCCAGCCGATCGAGCCGCCGGCGTCGACGCCCTCTGCATCCAGATGTAGAACACCTGCCCCGAGATCGAGTCGTCCCCACCGACGTCCGACTCGATCACGATCGAGCGGGAGGCCGTCGGGTTCGACGGCGACCGTCCGTGTGTTCGCAGGGAACTCCGGGAGTTGTGAGTTCAGCGCATCGATCGTGGCGATCGCCTGCGCGGTGATGTCGTCGATGTCGGTGAACGCGGGCGTCTCACCGGCGTCCTCACCGACGAGGACACCGTGCTCGGAACCGGATCGGTGCCGCCTGGCCAGGTGGACCAGGTGGCGTATGCCGGGATGCCGAAGGGCAGGAACTCGTCGATGCCGGTCCCGGCGTCGGTGACGTGCCACGCGCCGTCGGCTCGGTCGAGGGTCACGGTCGCTCCGTCGGACGACCCGGGTTGCAGGACGATCGCCCCTGCGGTGAGGCTCCCTCGATCGCCGTCGCAGCGCAGGCCGGTGAAGATCGAGCCGGGCATCGGGCGCGTCGTACCCCGTCGTCGAGGGTCACCGAAGCCATCGAGCGTGCGTCGGCGAGCGAGCAGCCTGACGACGGCCACACCCGTTCGTCGAGCACCGTCAGCCGTCGGCGCGGCCGGGTCGGTCAGGTCGAGCTGGACGAACTCGTCGGCGAGGAACGTGAACCCGGTGTGAGCGGAGACTGCGGGACCCAGCAGATCTCCTTCCAGCCCGTGATGTCCGGACCGACGAGCACGAGGCAGGAGGTGCCCGAGTTCGTCGATCCGTTGAACGCCAGCACGTCGTCGAACCCGCCGACGGGCGCCGGACCAGCGAGTTCGACCACGGCCCCACTCGTTCCGGTCCGCGAGGTGAACCACGACGTCGCGTCGGCGACGGTCGTCGAACCTTCGATCGGGTTGGCGAACCGTCCGGCGATGGCCGCCGTCGTCCCGTCGGATTCCACCACCCGACAGGCGAGGACGAGCACGACCTCGGTCGCCGAGTCCTGCAGCGCCGGGTCGTCCGCACACTCGCCCGCCGCTGGGGACATCAGCGGCGGGGCCACCACCGTCGGCTCGTTCGCCGCCGGTGGGGTCGTCGACGCGGGGGGCTCGTCGGTCGGGGCATTGCTCGTGGACGGTTGCTCGGAAGTCGGTGGGGCCGGTGTCGCCGGTGGCGCGGCCGGGAGCGTGTCGGCGGAGTCGTCGGGCGTGGCCGAGTCGACCGGCGTGAGGACGTCTTCCTCGGGTCGGTCGACCACCTGGAACGACACGATGCCGATGATCGCGGCGGCCACGAGACCGATGCCGATCCCCGCCGGCCACCACGACCGTCCCGACCCGGGTGAGCGGTTCGAGCGGACCCGCGTGACGTACGCCTCGCTCGTCTCGGCCTCGTCGGGCGCGTCGCGTCGAAGGCTCGGTCGCCCGCCTGTTCGAGCGCGCGGTCGATGTCGTCGTCGTTCATCTCGGGTCCGTTCGTGTCGCGGCCAGTCATCGCGGGTCGGCCTCCGTGGGTGGGGAGCGATCGCCCGTGTCGAGTTGGGCAGCGAGCACCGCGCGCGCTCGTTGCAGGTGGGTCTTGACGGTGCCCTCGCGACAGCCGATCACGAGCGCGATGTCGGCCAGCGGGAGGTCGTCGACGTATCGCAGCACCACCGCTTCCCGTTGGGCCCGCGGCAACGATCGGACGCGCTCCCACAGTTGCGCATCGGCGAGGGCTGGCGCGTCGGCATCGACCGCGGCGTGGCGACGGCTGAGCCGTGACACGCGCGGCGGACTCGCGTCGGCGCCGCCGGCCCTCGTTCGACGACCGGTTGAGCGCGACCCGGCGGACCCACGCCGCGGGATTGTCGAGCGCCGCGACGTCGGCCCACCGGCGTTCGGCCTGGACGAGGGCATCTTGGGCGAGATCCTCCGCCGTCGCACGATCGCCGCACCAGGCCGCGAGCATCGGGACGAGCCGCGGGTACTGGTCGAGGAAGAAGTCCTCGAACGTCAGCGTCGCCGGCTCGTCGGTCACCATCACACGTTCACACACCGCAGCGCCCAGATCGGTGGACACGCCACGCCGATTTCTCGGCGAATCTAGCCCTCGAGGCCGCTGTTCGACCGACTCGGCTCGAACCTCCGTGGAACTCGGTCGGAGGGGCGGGGCCCGGGGCTGGGACACTGGGGCCGTGGGTTCGCTGCTGATCGTCACCGGGCCGCCCGGCGCGGGCAAGTCGACCATCGCCGCGCTGCTCGCCGCGTCGGTCTCGCCGAGCGTGCTGGTCGAGGGCGACCGGTTCCACGGATTCCTCGCCAGCGGCGCGATCCCGCCGTGGCTCCCCGAGTCGAACGACCAGAACACGATCGTCGTCGAGGCGTCCGCGCTGGCGACGGGACGCTTCGTCCGCGGCGGCTACTTCACCGTGTTCGACGGGATGATCGGGCCGTGGTTCCTGCCCACGTTCCTCGGTGCCGCCCTGCTCGACGACGCGGACACCGTCGACTACGTGGTCGTGATGCCGACGGCCGAACAGTGCATCGAGCGCGTTCGGACGAGGGTCGGCCACGGCTTCAGCGACGAGCACGCGACACGCCGGATGCACCACGAGTTCGCGTCGGCACCGGTCGACCCGAGGCACGTCCTCGTGCCCGGCGCGGCGAGCGTCGACGGGTGGTCGCGGAGATCCGCCGCCGGCTGGGTGCGGGCTCGCTGCGGGTCACCACGCCGTAGACGGCAGCCGTGCGATGCAAGGACAGGAATCGTGGCGGGTTCATGGTGGGGCGTCCCGTAGCCTGCGTGCCGTGACAAATGAGGCAGCGGGCATCGACCGCGATGACGCACCGCACGTGATCAGAATCGGTCTGCTCGGATGCGGCAACGTCGGGGCGGCCTTCGTGCAACTCGTCGAGGCCCAGCAGGCCGAGGTCGCCCGTCGAACCGGGCTGCGCATCGAGATCACCCGGGTGGCGGTGCGCAACATGTCCGCCCAGCGCGACGTCGAGACTCGCCGACGGCGTGCTGACCCGCGACGCGCACGGCGTGGTCGCCGACCCCGCGATCGACATCGTGGTCGAGGCGATCGGCGGCATCGAGCCCGCCCGCGAGCTGATCCTCGCCTCGCTCGCCAACGGCAAGCCGGTCGTCACGGCGAACAAGGAACTCCTCGCCAACGTCGGCGCCGAGCTGTACGCCGCGGCCGACGCCGCCGGGCGCGACCTGCTGTTCGAGGCCGCCGTGGCCGGCGGCATCCCGATCGTGCGGGCGCTGCGCGAGAGCCTGCACGGCGAACCGATCACCCGCGTGCTCGGGATCATCAACGGCACCACGAACTTCATCCTCACGAGGATGACCGACGCCGTCGCCAGCGGCGGAGAGGCCGACTACATCACGGCGCTCAACGAGGCGCAGCGGCTCGGGTACGCCGAGCGTGACCCGACGGCCGACGTCGAAGGCTTCGACGCCGGGGCGAAGGCGGCGATCATCGCCACCGTCGCCTTCGGGGCCAAGGTCGTCGCCGGCGACGTGTACCACGAGGGGATCAGCAAGATCACCGGTGCCGAGATCGCCATCGCCCACCGCCTCGGCTACGTGGTGAAGCTGCTCGGCATCATCGAACGCGACGCCGACAACGGCGACATCAGCGTGCGCGTCCATCCGACGATGGTGCCGATCCAGCATCCGCTGGCGTCGGTGCGCGACAGCTTCAACGCGGTGTTCGTCGAGGGCGACTTCGTCGATTCGCTGATGTTCTACGGCCGCGGTGCGGGCGGTGCGCCGACGGCGAGCGCGGTGTTCGGCGACGTCGTCGATGCGGCGGTCAACCTGCGGGCCGGCACGCACGGTTCGCTCGGCATGCTCACCCAGCCACGGTCCGCCCGATCGACGAGACGTCGGCGGAGTACCTGCTGGGCCTCGACGTGGCCGACCTGCCCGGCGTGCTGCACGCGGTGACCGGCGTGTTCGCCTCCCACGGCGTGAGCATCCGCGTCGCCGAGCAGGAGGGCAACGGGCCCGACGCACGCCTCGTGTTCATCACCCATGTCGCCCGCGAGTCCGACGTCCAGGCGACGGTGCGCGAGCTGCGCGACCTCGACGTGGTGCGCAGCATCGGCGGCCTGCTGCGCGTGATCGGCGACTGAGCCGTGCGGTACGTCTCGACACGCGGTAACGGCGCCGGAGCTCGGCTTCGCCGATGTGCTGCTCGCCGGCCTGGCCAACGACGGTGGGCTCTACGTGCCCGACCACTGGCCCAAGCTGGTGCGCCCGACACAGCTCGGCCGTCGCGCCGAGCACGGCCGCGACGTACGTCGACCGGGCGGTCGAGGTCATGCTGCCGTTCGTCGAACCCGACCTCGACGAACCGACGCTGAGCCAGCTGTGCGACCGAGGCCTACGCGCACGTTCCGCCACCCCGCCGTCATGCCGCTCGTGCAGCTCGACCATCGGCAGTGGGTGCAGGAGCTGTTCCACGGCCCGACGCTCGCGTTCAAGGACGTGGCGCTGCAGCTCGTCGGGCGCATGTTCGACCACGTGCTGGCCAGCCGCACGAGCGGGTCACGATCGTCGGCGCGACGAGTGGCGACACCGGCTCCGCGGCGATCGACGGCGGTCGCCGGCTGCGAACACGTCGACATCGTGATCCTCTACCCGCTACGGTCGCACGAGCGAGGTGCAGCGACGGCAGATGACCACGGTCGACCAGCCGAACGTGCACGCCGTCGCGGTCGAGGGCACGTTCGACGACTGCCAGGACCTCGTGAAGGCGATGTTCAACGACGCGCCGTTCCGCGAGCGCAACCGCCTGTCGGCGGTCAACTCGATCAACTGGGCGCGGGTGATGGCCCAGACCGTGTACTACGTGACCGCCGCCGAGACGCTCGACGGCCCGCTGACGTTCAGCGTGCCGACCGGCAACTTCGGCAACGTCCTCGCCGGTTGGATCGCGCGCGAGATGGGATCGCCGATCGACGACTTCGTGATCGCGTCGAACACCAACGACATCCTGACCCGCTTCGTCAACGACGGCGACATGACGACCCGCGGCGTCGTCCCGACGCTGAGCCCGTCGATGGACATCCAGGTGTCGTCGAACTTCGAGCGGCTGCTGTTCGAGATGAACGGTCGCGACGGCGGCATGACGGCCGAACAGCTCGGCCGATTCCGGGCGACCGGCCGCCTCCAGGTCGAGCCCGACCAGCGCGCGCGAGTTCATCACCGGCCAGTTCCGGGCCGACGTCGTTCGACGACGACGCGACGCTCGCCGAGATGCGCCGCGACGCACGCGGCGACCGGGATGGTGCTCGACCCGCACTCGCGCCACCGGGCGTCGCCGCCGCCCGGCAGTTCGCCGACGGTGACCACCACCGTCGTCTCGCTCGCGACCGCCCATCCGGCGAAGTTCCCCGACGCCGTCGAGGCGGCCACCGGGCGCCGCCCCGACTTCCCGCGCATCTCGCCGACCTCCTGGAGCGCCCCGAGCGCACCGAGACCGTCGCCAACGACCTCGCCGCGGTCGAGCACTCGTCGAACAACTGCTCGGCCGCTGACGTTGCATCGAACGGTGGAACGGGGCTAACGTGGCATTGCTCGGTTCGTCCGGGCCGCACCCCGAGTTCTCGGTCGTGTGCGAATTCTGTCAGGGGATCGATTTCCGGGCGCACTCGTCGTCCAAGCTCCCGACACCCCATCCCCCTGGTGCTCCCTCCACATGGCCGCGAGAAGAGAGGAACACCGTGGCCGCAGCGGCACTCGAACAATCCATGCTCGAATCCAAGGACAAGGACACCCTTCTGGAGATGGCCAAAGCGCTCGGTGTCAAGGTCAACGCCCGTCTGAAGAAGTCCGACATCATCGACAAGATTCTCGACACCACCGGGTCGGGGAACACGCGCCGGCGCCGTCGCCGGCCCGGCGCGACGACGACGGTGGTCAGCAGCCACGGCCGACCCGCGGCCCGATCGACAACGGCTCGAGCGCCGACGTCGAGACGTCGACGATGTCGCCGACGCCTCGACGACGGTCGGCCGCGAGCACGTCCGACGCGCCGACCGCCGACGACTGATCGTCGTCCGATCTCGTCGCCACGCCGGTGACCGCGTCGCCGACGCGCCGTCGGCCGACGGCATCGTGCTCGGTGCCGACGGCGAGCCGCTCGCCGACTGGGAGATCGCCCTGCTGGCCGAAGGCGGCGCCGACACCGCGCCGACCACCGCGCCCGACGGCGCCCCCGGAACAACGGCGACCAGGGTCGCAACGCCAATCGAGCGCGGCAACGACGGAACCGCAACCGCAACGACGGGAACCGCAACCGCAACGAAGGCGGTCAGAACTCGAGCAACCAGGGCGGCAACCGACCGGCAGCCAGGCCGGCGGCAGCCAGGCCGGCGGCAACCAGGCCGGCGGCAACCAGGTGGTGGCAACCAGAACCGCAACGCCCAGAACCGCAACGACAACGACGGCGGCCAGGCCGGCGATGGAGACGGCAATCGTCGCCGTCGCCGCCGGCGCAAGGGTCGCGGCGGCCAGGAAGGTCCGCAGGGCGAAGACGCCGAACTGATCGAGGCCGAGGACCTGACGTCACAGCCGCCCGAGGCCGTCGACGTCGAGGGCTACCTCGACATCCGCGACGAGGGCTACGGCTTCCTGCGCGTGAAGGGCTACCTGCCGAGCAAGGAAGACGCCTACATCCCGTTGCGTCTCGCCAAGCAGTACGGCCTGCGCAAGGGCGACCACCTCACCGGCAAGGTGCGGCCCGCCGGTCGCAACGAGAAGAACCCGGGCCTGCTCGAGGTCTACACCGTCAACGGTGCCAACCCGGAGCTCGCCAAGCGCCGCCCGAACTTCGAGGATCTCACCGCGTTGTTCCCCGATCGCGCCTGACGCTCGAGGACAAGAACGACCCGACGAACATGACGGCGCGCATCATCGACCTCGTGTCACCGATCGGCAAGGGTCAGCGCGGCATCATCGTGTCGCCGCCCGAAGGCCGGCAAGACCACGGTGATGAAGACCATCGCCAAGTCGATCGAGATCAACAACCCCGAGGTCATCCTCATCGTGCTGCTCATCGACGAGCGCCCCGAAGAGGTCACCGACATGCGTCGCTCCGTGAACGGAGAGGTCATCTCCTCGACGTTCGACCGTCCGAGCGAGGAGCACACCCACGTCGCCGAGATGACCATCGCCAAGGCGAAGCGTCTCGTCGAGGAGGGCAAGGACGTCGTCATCATGCTCGACGGCATCACCCGCCTCAGCCGGGCCTACAACCTCGCCGCCCCGGCGAGCGGCAAGATCCTGTCCGGCGGTATCGACGCCGGTGCGCTGTACCCGCCGAAGCGCTTCTTCGGCGCCGCCCGCAACGTCGAGGAGGGCGGCTCGCTCACCATCCTCGCCACGGCGCTCGTCGACACGAACAGCCGCATGGACGAGGCGATCTTCGAGGAGTTCAAGGGCACCGGCAACATGGAGCTGCGCCTCGACCGCAAGGTCGCCGAGCGCCGCATCTACCCGGCCATCGACGTCGACGCGTCGTCGACCCGCCACGAGGAGCTGCTGTTCGACCGCAAGCAGCTCCAGCAGGTGTGGAAGCTGCGCCGAGTCCTCTCCGGTCTCGCCGCCGACGGCAGCGCCGCCGCCGGCCTCGAGCTGCTCATCGACCGCCTCAAGACGTTCCGCACCAACGACGAGTTCCTGGCCGAGATCGCCAAGCAACCGTCGATGTGAGCAGAGGTCGTGCATCGGTGCCAGGCACCGATGCACGACCCTGCGTCAACGAACTGGTCCGCCGATAGCGTGGTCCACCGATCTCGGATGACGATCGGGGGCACAAGGGCAGCCCGTTCAGCCATCCTCGAAAGGATCATCATGAAGACCGACACCCATCCCGAATACACCGACACGACCGTGAAGTGCTCCTGCGGGAACACGTTCGTCACGAAGTCCACGGTGAGTGGCGACCTGACGGTCGAGCTCTGCAACGAGTGCCACCCCTTCTACACGGGCAAGCAGAAGCTCGTCGACTCCGGTGGCCGCGTCGAGCGGTTCAACCGCCGGTACGGCCCGCGCAAGAACGCGCCGGCCACCCCCGCCGACGACTGACCACTCCCTCCAAGATCGACCGCTCGAACGCCGCTCGTTCGCTCCCTGTGAGCGCACGGGCGGCGTTCGTCGTCGATGACGAGGTCATGAGGTCGAGACCCGATGGAACAACTCGGTAGCGTCGTCCGGGTGAGCGACACGGTTGGTTCGAGGCGCGGCGAACTCCTGGCGATCAAGCTGCGCGCGCTCGTGTCCGACCACCTCGGGACGCCGATCGTCGCGGAGCCGGGCGGGTTCGCCAACGGCGCCGCGCTCGTCGTCGACGAGCGGGCCTGGGTGCTGGTCGGACGGCGACGCCGAACGATCGCTCGGGCAGGCGTTGGCGTGGGCGATCCGGCACGGCGCCACGTCGCTCGACCTCATCGCCGGCACGCACACCGGTCTGCTCGCCCGCCGGGCCGAGCGCTTCTCGTTCCCGATCGCCGTCTGGTACCCGGTCGAACGGACGCTGCTCCCCGCGGTCGCGGAGCCGCTCCCGGCACCGCCCGCCGCCCCGACGGCGCACCTCGCGGTCCGCTCGGTGATCGACGCGGCCGGTGCGACGCTCACGGTCGAACACGGGGTGGTCACCGGTGAGGTACGCGGCCTCGAGGTCTGTCGGGTCGTCGATTCACCGACGTCCGGCTACTTCGACGAGCCCGACGGTGGCGAACCGATCAGCGCGATGAGCCGGACGACGAACGACGGCGAACCGGGCGACGAGCCCGGCGGGGTGATCGTCGAGGTCGGCGTCGGCGCGCCCGACCGTGAAGCGTTCCGCATCATCCACGGCGATCTGCCCACCGTGAGCGCGCTCGCCGACGTGGTGGCGACGGTGGCGGGCCTCCGCACACCTGGCGCCGCACCGCACCCGCTGAATCGCCTCGCTCAGGAGCGCCTGTTGCGATGGAGGTTGCAGGAGGAGCCCTCGCTGGTCGGGCTGCGCCACGTCGAGCCCGCCGAGCCGCCGCTGCCGCGGCCGGGACTCAACGAAGTCGTTCCGTGCGTGGCCGACGGGATCGAGGTCGACGGCGAGCGGCGGACGCTCGTGTGCTCCGTCGGCGTCGATCTCGACCTGATCCCGTTCGTGGCGGACGTGCAGGCGGTCACCGACGACCCGATCGTCGTCGTGGTGCCCACTCGCGACCTGATGTCGATCACCCGCGAGCTGGCGGCCCTGCTGAACGACCCCGTGACCTTCGCGACGGTCGACCTCTGAGCTCGCGCGTGGAGTCAGACCCGCACGTGCGACCAACCGACAGCTCAGTAGCCTCGTTCGGGCCATGCACGACCGTCTCCGACAGATCAACGACGAGTACGAGACGCTCGAGGCACAACTCTCCGACCCGGAGGTGCTCGCCGATCCGGACCAGCTCCGGACACTGTCGAAGCGCTACACGGAGCTCGGTCCGGTGGTCGAGATGTTCCGCCGGAGAGAGGCCCGGGCCGCCGACGCCGACGCGGCACGATCGATGCTGCCCGACGCGGTCGGCGACGAACGGGACCTGCTGTCCGACGAGATCGCCGACGGTCCACGACGAGTTGGCCGTGATGGACGACGCACTCCGTGAGCTGATGCTGCCGACCGACCCGCACGACGGCAAGAACGTGATCATGGAGATCCGCGGCGCCGAGGGCGGCGAGGAGGCCAACCTGTTCGCCCGCGACCTCTTCGAGATGTACCAGACGTATGCGCTGAACCAGGGCTGGAAGCTCAGCGTGTTGTCGTCGTCGGTGAGCGACATGGGCGGGTTCAACGACATCACGTTCGAGGTCAGGGGCGCCACGGCGTGGCGGAACCTCAAGTTCGAGGGCGGACCGCACCGTGTGCAGCGTGTGCCGGCGACCGAGAGTCAGGGACGGATCCACACGTCGTCGTCGACGGTGACCGTGTTGCCCGAGGTCGACGAGGTCGACGTGCAGATCGACGAACGCGACCTCGACATCGACGTGTTCCGCGCCAGCGGTCCGGGCGGCCAGGGCGTGAACACCACCGACTCGGCGGTGCGGATCACCCACCGGCCGAGCGGGCTCGTCGTGTCGATGCAGGACGAGCGCTCGCAGCTGCAGAACCGGGCGCGGGCGATGGTCGTCCTCCGCGCCCGACTGTTCGAACTCGCCGAGCAGGAGCGCAGCGCCGAACTCTCCGCCGAGCGCCGCTCCCAGACCGGCGGCGGCGGCCGCAGCGAGAAGATCCGGACGTACAACTACAAGGAGAACCGGGTGACCGATCACCGGATCGGGTTCACCGTGTATCGCCTGGCCGCCATCCTCGCCGGCGATCTGCAGGTGGTGATCGACGCGCTGGCCGCCGAGGAGCGGGCGCGCCTGCTGGCCGAAGGCGCCGCCGGCCGACGACGGATGACCGGCCCGTGACCTGGCGCGAGCTGTGGGCGCAGACCGCGGCGACGGTCGGCGACCGGGCCAGCGCCCGGTGGTTGTGCGAGGTCGCCGCGTCGGCCGACGACGGCGACGACTTCGTCGCCATGCTCGACGATGCCCCGACCGACCGGATGGTCGCCCACCTCGATGCGATGCTCGCCCGGTTGGCCACCGGCGAACCGCTGCAGTACGTCCTCGGGCAGTGGAGTTTCCGCCGTATCGAGCTGGCGATCGACCAGCGGGTGCTGATCCCGCGGCCGGAGACCGAACTCGTCGCCGGAGTGGCGATCGAGAAGGCGATGAGCGTCGGCCCGCCACGCACGGTCGCCGACCTCGGGACCGGGTCCGGGGCGATCGGCCTCTCGCTGGCCTTCGAACTGCCGCTCGACGGCACCACCGTGTGGATCACCGACGCCAGCACCGATGCGCTCGACGTCGCCCGGGCGAACCTCGCCGGGCTCGGGCGGGCCGGCCGGAATGTGCGGGTCGGGCAGTGGTCGTTGGTTCGACGCGCTGCCGGCCGATGTCGCCTTCGACGTGATCGTGTCGAACCCTCCGTACATCGAGGTCGGTTCGCCCGACGTCGACGCGTCGGTCACCGCCTGGGAGCCCGGCGCGGCGTTGTTCGCCGGCGATGACGGCCTCGATGACCTGCGGCTGCTCGTCGCCGGGGCCCCGAGCCGCCTGAACCGCGGCGGATGGATCGTGCTGGAGATCGGGTCGCAGCAGGGCGCGGCCGTCGCGACGCTGCTGCACGAGCACCGCTACGTCGACGTCGGGATCCGCCAGGACCTGGCGGGTCACGACCGCATCGCCATCGGCCGCCGACCCGGCTGATCCGCCTCCTCCCGAGGCCGACTCGGGCCGTGCGGAAACGGTTCCCTATCCTGCGGCGATGGATCTGACCCCGAACCCTGACGCGGCCGGCTTCGATGCGGAGCGGCTGGCCCGTATCGACGAGCACTTCCGGTCGGCGTACGTCGACACGGGCAAGATCGCCGGGTTCCAGATCGTGGTCGGCCGGCACGGGCACGTCGCCCATCGGGTCACGGCCGGTGCGCTCGACCTCGAGAGCGGCGAGTCGCTGCACGACCAGGCCATCTGGCGCTGGTACTCGATGACGAAACCGGTCACGGGCGTCGCGCTGCTGTCGCTCGTCGAGCGGGCCAAGGTGAAGCTCGCCGATCCGATCCACCGCTTCCTTCCCGAGTGGCGCGACGTCAAGGTGAGCGTCGCGCGCGACGACGGCACGTTCGAGTCGGTCGACGCTCGATCGACCGATCAGCGTGAAGCACGCGTTGATGCACATGACCGGGATCGGGCCGGGGCCGAAGGAGGCGCGCCTCGATTTCGCCGGCCTCGTCAGCGGCAATGCCAGGTCGCTCGATCCGACCGCGACGCTCGCCGACCTCAGTCGGATGCTGGCCACCGAGCCGCTCCGCTTCCAGCCCGGCTCCCAGTGGTTCTACTCGTGGTCGTCGGACATCTGCGCCCGCCTGGTCGAGGTGATCGCCGACGAGCCGTTCGGCGACTACGTGCAGCGGACGATCCTCGACCCGCTCGGCATGGCCGACACCGGCTTCTCGGTGCCGGAATCCGAAGCGCACCGGGTGGCGTCGATGTACGCCCGCAACGGCAAGGAGACCGTGCTGGTCGACGACCGGCGCAAGAACCGGCTGTGCCGCGTCCCCGCGATGCAGTCCGGTGGCGGCGGCCTCGTCGGCACGATCGACGACTACGCCCGCTTCTGCCAGGCGCTCACGGCGGGTGGGGCGCTCGACGATGTGCGCATCCTGGGCCGCCCGACCGTCGAGCTGATGCGCACGAACCATCTCCCCGGAGGCGGCCACCTCCGCGATTTCGCCGTGCCAGGGGGCTACGGCGAGGTCGGCTTCGACGGCAACGGGTTCGGCCTGCAGGTGGCCGTCGGCCTCGGTCCCGCCGAGACCGCCGGCGTCGGACCGGCCGGAGACTTCATGTGGGGCGGAGCGGCGTCGACCGCGTTCTGGATCGACCCGGCCGAGGACCTCTACGCCGTGTTCATGACCCAGATCCTGCCGAGCGGCACGTACGACTTCCGCGGCCAGCTCCGCTCGCTGGTCTACGCCGCGATCGCCGACTGACCAGGTCGTGCGTCGGTGCCTGGCACCGATGCACGACCTTGCCGGGGTCAGCCGAAGCGGACGGCGACGTTGGCGAGGAGGGTGTCTTCGTGCGGGGTGACGTCGTGGTCGACGCCGGCCACATCGCGTGCGGCCGAGAACAGGGCGTTGCGCAGCACCCTGCTGCTGATCTGGTGGTCGATCCGGTCCAGGAACTCGTCGACGCGCTCGGTCTCGATCGCCCGCCGTGCCTTCTCGATGGCGGGCCGCAGGTAGTCCTCGAAGTTGAACGCGTCCTCGCGCCACTCGGTGCTGATCTCACGCACGACCTCCACCTCGTCGTCGCCGATCTCCGCGTCGGACAGCATCACGAGGGCGAGCAACTCGAGCGCCGCCTGATGCTCCTGGTCGGCGGTCGCGTGCACGGCCACACCTTGGTACAGGCGGGCGAGGCGGTCGTCCATGGGTCCTCCGGAAAGTTCTGGACCGGCGAAGCGGTTTCCCCGGTTGTTCGAGGTTGTCAGGTCGGGCGTTGGATCCCCAAAGAGCGTCGCAGAAAATCGAGCTGGTGCAGCAGCAGGTTCTCGGCGACCTCCTCCTGCGGTGTCATGTGGCTGACCCCGACGAGCGGGAGCACCTCGTGGGGGCGCCCGGCGGCGAGGAGCGCGGACGACAGCTGCAGCGAGTGCGCGGCCACGACGTTGTCGTCGGCGAGGCCGTGGATCAGCAGCAGCGGCCGCGTCAGGTCGGCCGCGAGCGGCAGGAGCGAACTCGCGTCGTAGCCGTTGGTGTCGTCGCCGGGATGCCCGAGGTAGCGCTCGGTGTAGTAGGTGTCGTAGAGCCGCCACTCGGTCACCGGAGCGCCGGCGACCGCGGCGTGGAACACGTCCGGTCGGCGCAGCACGGCCAGCGCGGCGAGGAAACCACCGAAGCTCCAGCCGCGGATGGCGACGCGATCGAGGTCGAACACCCCGTCGTATCGTTCGGCAGCGGCGTGGAGCGCCTCGATCTGGTCGTCGAGCGGCGCCGTGGCGAGGTCGAGGTGGACGGAGCGTTCCCACGCCGGACCTCGCCCCGGCGTGCCGCGACCGTCGGCGACCACCACCGCGAAGCCCTGGTCGGCGAACCACTGCGCCGACGCGAAGGCGTTCGACGAACGCTGGACGCGCAGGGCGTGCGGGCCGCCGTAGGGGTCGAGCAGCACGGGCAGCGGCGATCCGTCGTGGCCGTGGGGGAGGAGCACGGCGGTGGCGATGCCGCGTTCGCCGGCGGCGAAGATCTGCACGTTGGGCGCAACGAGCGGTCGCTCGGCCAACGAGGTGAGGCGGTGACCGTCGAGCGTCATCACACGGGCACCCGGCTCGTCGAGCGTCGACGATCGCACGACGGTCGTCGTCCCGCCGATCGACGCGGTGTGCACGCCCGACTCCGTCGTGATCGCGGTGAGCGCGCCGTCCGTCCAACTCCAGACGTGCAACTCGGTGGCGTCGCCGATCGGGTTCGCCTGGAAGTAGATGGTGTCGTTCGACGCGTCGATGACGCCACGCAGCTGCAGGTCGACCGGGGTCACCGGCTCGCCGTCGACGAACAGCCGGCGCGCCCCGTCACGGTCGCCGGCCGTCACCAGGCGACCATCGGGGAGCAGGCGGGGAACACCCGGGACGAGATCGATCCACGCGTCGTCGTCGTCCTGGGCGAGCACACGGGTCGCGCCCGTCGCGGCGTCGACCACGAAGCGTCATCGACCCGCGCTGGTCGCGCGAGACCACCGACATCAGCAGGCCCGCCTCCGTCCAGTCGACGGTCGCGACGTAGGGGAAGTACTGGCGATCCCAGTCGACGTCGACCCGGGATCCGTCGAGGCCCAGGATGTGCACGGTGACCTCGGCGTTGTCGGTGCCGGCGGCGGGATAGCGGATGGTCCGAGCCGGTGTGCTCGGCATCGCCGGATCGGCGATCACCCATTCGGCGACCGGAGCCTCGTCGACGCGGCAGGCCGCGATCGCTTCACCGTCGGGGCTCCACCAGTAGCCGCGGTACCGGCCCATCTCCTCCGCGGCGACGAAGTCGGGGCTGCCCCACGACACGGTCGGCCCGTCGTCGGGGCCGTCGCCGGCGAGCACACGCGAGCGGCCGTCCAACTCCCCGATGCGCAGCGTCGACCCGCTGACGTAGGCGACCCGGCGCGCCGTCGGGTCGGGACGCGGATCGAACACCGGCCCGTCGACGTCGAGCGATCGCACCCGGCCCGACAGCAACCCGCCGGCGAACAGCTTGCCGCCGACGGCGAACGCCACGACGGTCGTGGCCGCGTCGGTGGCGAAGGCCGTGATGCCGCCGGCCCCCTCGCGCAGGCGTTCGCGCTGGGCTCGCTCCTCGTCGGTCATGGTCTGGTCGGTCATCGCGGCACCGTCGTCGGCGTCGCCGAACAGCTGCCGCCCGTCGGCGACGATCCGCTCCTCGCCCGACTCGACGTCGAGCACCCACAGCGAGTTGACCGGATCGCTCCCGCCCGCGCTGCGCAGGAACACCACTCGCCTGCCGTCGTCGCTCACCCGGATGTTGCGGGGCTCACCGAGCGTGAACCGCTGGGTGCGTGCGTACTGGCGGGGAAAGGTGTCGCTCACCCGCCCATTCTCACACGTCGCTGTCGAGCTCGGGGTCGAACCTCAGCGGCTCGACGATGATCTTGGCGTGGAGTTCGGGGTTGCCGAGGTCGATGAACGCCTGCGGGACCTGCTCGATGGACACGAACCCGGTGAGCAGCGGCGCGAGGTCGACCTTCTCCTCGGCGATCGCAGTGAGCGAGGCGCCGAACTCGAGCGGGTCGTAGCCGAGCACGAACTGGATGTTCAGCTCCTTGCCGATGCCGAGCATCGGGTGGAACGTGTCCTGCTGCATGCAGGCGCCGACGACCAGGACGCGGGCGTTGCGGGGTGCCATGCGCATCGCCTGCTCGATCATCCCGGGCACGCCGACCGCTTCGAAGATCACCAGCGGCTTGTTCCCGTCGACTCGTCGCCACGCGGCGATCGGTGCCTCGACGGCGGGATCGACGACCTCGTCGCAGCCGAGGTGCTCGGCGAGCGCCCGTCGGGCGGGGGAGAAGTCCGAGCCGATGATCGGCCCGATCCCGAGCATCTTCATCGCCGCGATGCACGCCAGGCCGACCGGACCGAGCCCGATCACCACGGCGGCCTCGCCGGCGGACGATCTTCGACTTCGCCACCGCGTGCACGCCGACGGCGAGCGGCTCGGTCAGCGCGGCCATCCGGTGGGGGAGTCCGGTCGGCACCTTGATCGCCAGCATCTCGTTGAGCACCATCAGCTCGGCGTAGCCGCCCGGATAGGTGTTCGAGAAGCCGATCGCGTGGACGCCCTTCGGCGTCGAACGTGACCGGCATCGAGACCACGACGTCGCCGACCGCCAGGTTGCTGACGTTCGGTCCGACCTCGACCACCTCGCAGCAGAACTCGTGGCCCATCACGAGGTTGCCCGAGGGCTCGAACATGTTCGCCGCCAGCGGGTCGGCCGGATCGGCCGGCTCGCCGGCGGCCATCTCCTCGCTCAGGCGGCGGGATTCCTCGCCGTGCTTGACGAGATGGAGGTCGCTGCCGCAGATGCCGCACGCGAGCACCTTGGTCAGCACCTGACCGTCGCCCGGCGTCGGCTCCTCGATGTCGTCGACGCGGAGTTCCCAGTTGGTCATGACGGCTGCACGCATGCGAGCGACAGTAGGCGGCGGCATCGTCGCTGCTCCCACCGTGCTCGATCAGCGTGGTGAAGTGGGCGATCGCGTCGAGGACGACGCTCGAACGCAGCGTCGGCATCGACGTGGCTGAGCACGTCGCAGTTCGGGTCGAGCCGTTCGATGAGGGTGCGCCGGTCGATCACCGTCATCCCGCGGGTGAACTCGCCGGCGGTCTCGATCACGACATGGCGTCGGCACGCGTTCGAACAGCGTCGGATGCGTGACGGCGAGCACGGCGAGCGGGTCGTGGACCGGCGGCGCCCTCGATCGAGCCGGGATCGTGGCGGCCGAGATAGGTGCCGGCGAAGAACACGAACAGATCGGCGAGCACCGCGGCGAGCGTGCCCGGCAGCGCCGCGAACGCGTTCGATGCGCGGCGGCGTCGCCTGGAACTGGTGGGTGACGTCGAGGCCCGCCATCACGAGCGGCGCCGCCGGAGGCGAACACGATCGCCGCCGCCTCCGGGTCGGCCCAGATGTTGAACTCGGCCGTCGACGTCCGGTTGCCGAACGTGCCGCCGCCCATCGAGCGAGATGCCGGCGATCCGGTCGACGATGTCGGGTGCCGAGCGCAGCGCGAGCGCGATGTTGGTCAGTGGGCCGACCGGCACGAGCCAGATCCCTTCGGTCGTCGCGGCAGGTGTCGACGATGAACCGAACGGCGTCGGTTCCGTCGAGCGGAGTGGTCGGCGCCGGCAGATCGGCGCCGTCGAGCCCGCTCTCGCCGTGCACGAACGCGCCGAACTTGGGCTCGGCGATCGAGCGGCCGGTCGCTTCCCGAGTGGACGGGCACGTCGATGCCGAGCAGGTCGCGCATCACCAGCGCGTTGTAGGTCGTCCGTTCCAGCGGCGCGTTGCCGGCGACCGTCGTGATGCCGACCAGGTCGGCGTGGCGGGCCGCGGCGACGATGGCGATGGCGTCGTCGTGGCCCGGGTCGCAGTCGAGCAGGATCGAGGGTGTCGCGGCTGACCGCCGGGGTCGATGTCGACATGACGCCGAGCATGGCAGCTCGAGCATGCGACATGCAGTGCCGAGTCCCGTCCATCACGTTGCGTGACGTGAGCGAGTGGCCGTTCGCCATCGTGTCGGGCGTGGTGGTCAGTCGAGGTGGAGGGTGCCGTCGGCGGTGAGGGTGACGGCGGTGCCGACCCATTCGCCGTCGCACATCGCCGCCGCGGTCCCGGCGTCGGTCGACGATCCCCACGCCCGGCGACCGTCGGCGAGCAGACACGACGCGAGCGGCTGCTCCGGCTCGCCGTCGCGGGAGAACATGACGGTGTAGGCCTCGATCGTCGCCGGGCCGGCGGCGTCGGCCGGACTCGCCAGCTCGCGGCTCGGGAGCCGGTCGATCTCGTCCTGCGGGTCGGCGTGGCGGAAGCCGTTCGCCGGCGGTTCGGTCGAGTACACGCCGAACGCGTGCTTGGTCGCGTAGCCGCCGTTGGCCCACACCAGCCCGTGTTCGCCCGGCTGTTCGCGCAGGTCGGTCACGACCGAGGCGATCGCGTGCATCACGTAGTTGTTCCACGGGCCGCCGGCGAACGGCAGCCCGCCGGTGCGCGACCACTGGCGGTCGAGACCGAGGCCGAGCGACGCTGCGCCGAGCTGGACGGCGGCGGGGAAGCACGAGTAGAGGTCGATGATCGAGATGTCGTCGATGCCGACGCCGGCGAGCTCGAGCGCGCGCCTGCCCGCCGAGCTCGATCGCCGGCGTGCGGGCGAACGTGTCGCGATGCGACACGAACTTGTGCTCGTGGCAGTCGGCGCCCGAGTGGGGGAACACCCAACGGTCCTCGGGCACCCCGAGCCGGCGGGCGGCCTCGACCGAGCACATGATGATCGCCGCGCCCATGTCGACGTCGTTGTTCGAGTTCATGTACTTCGGGTACGGGAACCCGATCATCCGGTTGCTCGCGGTGACGGTGGTGATCTCCTCCGGCGACTTCGCGTCCCGGATCCAGGCGTACTCGTTGCCGGCGGCGACGTGGCTGAGGTCGGACCACAGCGCGCCGAGGTGCTGCTGGTGCTCGTCGACCGTGCGGCCGGCGGCGGCGCGGAGGGCCGTCTCGAACATCGGGTACACCTGCACGGGCATGTAGATGCCGCGCTCGGTCTCCTCCGGCAGGTTCATCTCGAGTTCCTTGCCGATGATCACCGGTGCCGGGTCGGACTCGCCCTTGTCCCACTCGATGGTGACGCCGAGCTTGCGGGCCCGCATGAACGTGCGCCACGCCTCGCCACCCGACAGGATCGCCACGTCGAGCCGGCCGGCCAGGATGTCGAGCGACGTCGCGTTCACCAGCGACTGCGGGCTGTTGCCGCCCATCGACGTGTAGCCGAGTTCGGCCGGCTCGAGCCCGAGCCGCGCCGCCAGCCGTGCGGCCGCGTTCCGATATCGGCGCGACAGCAGGCCCACCACGCGGATGGAGTCGGCGGCCGGTGGGCCGTCGAGGCCCGCATCGGCGCTCGCCGCGAGCACCGCCTGCTCCATCAGGGCGATCGGTTCGAGCGCGTCGTCGATCCCTTCGGCACGATGGAGGTACTGGCCGACGCCGACGATGACGGGGGTGCGTGGATCGAGAGTCACGCTCGCACCCTACGAATCGTCGCCGCCCGGATCACAACGGTGCCGACCTTGGCGCTCGGTTCGCGCGGGACGGGTCCGGGACGAACCGAGCGCGTCGAGCGAGCCGCTGACGTTTCGTCAACCTCATCGGGGCCGTTCGGGTGAGCCGTCCTACACTCCGAACCGATGACCGATACCACCAGTCGACACGCGAATCGCCATCGGCTCCGACCACGCCGGCTACGAACTCAAGCAGCACCTCGTCACGATGCTGCTCGGCCAGGGGTATGCCGTCGACGACCAGGGCACCCACTCGACCGAATCGGTCGACTACCCGGCGATCTGTGCCGGCGTCGGCCGCACGGTGCGCGACGCGGCCGCCGACGTCGGCATCGTGCTCGGCGGGAGCGGGCAGGGCGAACAGCTCGCCGCCAACAAGGTTCGGGGCGTGCGCGCCGCGCTCTGCAACTGCCTCTACACGGCGCGCATGGCGCGCGAACACAACGACGCCAACGTGCTGTCGATCGGGGCCCGCGTCGTCGGCGTCGGCCTCGCCGAGGAGATCGTCGAGACCTTCCTCACGACCGACTTCGAGGGCGGCCGCCACGCCCGTCGCGTCGACCAGATCACCGAACTCGAAGCCGAGTTCTGACCCAACCGTCCACATCGCCAGCCACTGCAGCGCCGACCGATCCGCCACACAGCCCGCCACCAGCGACCGAGGTTCCGAACATGCCCTTCCCATCCGACACCGACCCGGACATCGAGGTCTCGGCGCTCATCGAGCACGAGATCGAGCGCCAGACGACCGGCATCCAGCTCATCGCCAGCGAGAACTTCACGTCGCCCGCGGTGATGCGCGCGGTGGGCTCGGTGCTCACCAACAAGTACTCGGAGGGCTACCCGGGCAAGCGGTACTACGGCGGCAACGCGGTCGTCGACTCGATCGAGCAGCTCGCCATCGACCGGGCCAAGGAACTGTTCGGCGCCGAGCACGCCAACGTGCAGCCCCACTCCGGCGCCAACGCCAACATGTGCGTCTACCAGGCGCTGCTGCAGCCGGGCGACACGGTGCTCGGGCTCAGCCTCGACCACGGCGGCCACCTCACCCACGGCTCGCCGGTCAACGCCAGCGGCCTGCTCTACAACTTCGTCTCCTACGGCGTCGGCGCCGAGGACCGCATCGACATCGACAACGTGCGCGAGCTCGCGCTCGAGCACCGGCCGAAGATGATCGTGGTCGGCACGACGAGCTACCCGCGCCGCCTCGAACCGGAACCGTTCCGCAAGATCGCCGACGAGGTCGGCGCGCTGCTGATGTTCGACATCGCCCACCTCGCCGGTCTCGTCGCCGGCGGCGCCCATCCGAACCCGGTGCCGTTCGCCGACGTCGTCACGTTCACGACCCACAAGACCCTGCGCGGCCCGCGTGGCGGCTGCATCCTGTCGACCGCCGAACACGCGAAGGCGATCGACAAGGCGGTGTTCCCCGGTTGGCAGGGCGGCCCGCTCGAGCACGTGATCGCCGGCAAGGCGATCGCGTTCCGCGAGGCCATGGACCCCTCGTTCACCGAGTACGCCCACCAGGTCGTCGCCAACGCGTCGGCGCTCGCCGAGGCGCTCGTCGGCGAGGGCTTCCGGCTCGTGTCCGGGCGGCACCGACAACCACCTGATGGTCGTCGACCTCACGCCGTTCGACGCCGAACTCACCGGCAAGCAGGCCCAGGCCACGCTCGACGAGGCCGGGATCACGCTGAACAAGAACACCATCCCCGACGATCCGCGCAGCCCGTTCGTCACGAGCGGTGTCCGCATCGGCACGCCGTCGGTCACCACGCAGGGCATGACCGAAGCCGAGATGCCCGTCATCGCCGCGTTGATCGCCCGCGCGCTGCGCCAGCGTGACGACGCGGCCGAGCTCGAGGTCGTCCGCAAAGAGGTCGCCGACCTCTGCGCCAAGTTCCCGCCCTACCCCGACGGCCCCTACGCCGACTGAACGGCCTGTCCAGCCCCAGTGGCGATGAGCGAACGGCCCGGTAGTCGGTCCGTTCGCTCATCGCGTGTCGCCGTGCGGCGGGGACGAGGGGGCGGCCGTAGAATGATCGACCGTGCCCGAGCTCGGTTCCTATCTGCTGATCGGTGCCGTGGCAGCCGTGGTCACGTTCGTGGCCACCCCGATCGTCATCCGGTTGGCGAAACGACAGGGCTGGGTGTATCTCCCCAACGACCGCACGGTCCACCAGACACCGCTGCCCGACGTCGGCGGGTTGGCGATGTTCGTCGGGTTCGTCGCCGCGCTCGCGACGGCCTGGCTGATCGGATCGTTCGACGTCGTTTTCGACAACAACTCCGAACCGTTCGGCGTGCTGCTCGCCGCGCTGGTGATCTTCGCCGTCGGGTTCATCGACGACATCAAGGAGATCTCCGCGCCGGCCAAGGTCACCGGCACGGTGCTCGCCGGTCTCGCGCTCGTCTGGTTCGGCGTCGTCATGTTCTCGTTCCGGCTCCCGTTCTACGACGGCCCGATCATCCTGTCCGACGACCTCAAGCCGCTGATCACCGTGCTGTGGCTGCTCGGCATCAGCCAGGCGATCAACCTGATCGACGGTCTCGACGGGCTCGCCGCCGGCATCGTCGCCATCGGCGCCCTGGCGTTCTTCCTCTACAGCCAGAAGCTGACCGACCTCGGCCTGCTCGACTCGGGCAACGTCGGCCCGCTGCTGGCGATGATCGCCGTCGGCCTGTGCGTCGGCTTCCTGCCCGCACAACTTCAACCCGGCGCGGATCATGATGGGCGACGGGGGAGCGCTGCTGCTCGGCATGCTGCTCGCCGTGTCGACGAGCGTCGTCGGCGGCCGCGCCGACTCGTTCTCCGACGAGTTCATCGGCCAGACCTACTTCTTCCTCGCCCCGCTGGCGATCCCGCTGCTGATCCTCGGCGTGCCGATCCTCGACACGCTGTTCGCCATCATCCGGCGTGCCACCGGCCGCAAGGCGCTGGCCACCGCCGACAAGGGCCATCTCCACCACCGCCTGATGAACCTCGGCCACGGTCACCGCCGCAGCGTCGTGATCCTGTGGACGTGGACGGCGCTGCTGTCGGGGTTCGTGCTCTATCCGACGCTGACCGGATCGAACCCGACGTACCTGCCCGTTCGCGATGGCGGCGCTGGCGATCGTGCTCTACACGATCCTGCACCCGAGCGTGCGCGCCCGCCGTCGGGAGGACATCGAGGCGGCGCTCGCGGCGATGGACGCCCGCGACGCCGAAGCGAGCAAGCCGAAGCGGCGCAACGCGAACGCCGACGCGAACGGCTCCGCCACCGGAACCGCGGCGACCGGGACCAACGGCGCGAGCGCGGCGAACGGAACGACGAACATCGCCGAGGGGGATCTCGACCGGCCACGGCCGGGACCGCGAAATCCGGCGATTGGTTCCGACGCGGGGTTGCCGACGGCAGGCCTCGACCACTAGGTTGTGCATGCGTTCACAAGCTCCGTCGCCCGCCCGGCGCGGCCCTGGAACGACACCCCTGGATCAATGAAGCTCCTCCCGAAGAACACCATCCCTTGAACAAGCCGGTGAACACCAGCGAACCGCTGGGTCACGGCTCCGACGCGGCCATCGTGGTCGCGCTGTTCTTCGGGCTCGGCTTGCTCGCTCGACCGCCTCCTCGGCACCACGCCGATCTTCATGATCGTCATGACGATCTTCGGTGCGATCGGCGTCTTCGTCCGATTCTGGTACCGCTACGACGAGAAGATGACCGAGCACGAGGCCGAGCGCGCGCGAGAAGTCCGCCGCGCAGGCCGCCGCCCGACGGAAGGTCGGCGTGACATGACGTACGACCCGAGCCACGCCACCGACTCCGGCTACGTCACCACCGACCGCGTGAACACCAGCCACACCGTGCCGGCACCCGACCTCTTCTCGACCCGACTCGACGGCCCGGCGCCCGAGATCGAGGTCTCGCGCGACATGATCAAGCGCGGCCTGATCGTCGGCCCGGTCCTCATCGCGGTGTGCGCCGTGATCTGGGGCAGCGACGGCGCATGGTCGAGCGCCTACGGCATCGCCATCGTGCTCGTCAACTTCGCCCTCGCCGCCGGCATCATCGCCGGCGCCGCCCGCATCTCGCTCGGTCTGATGATGGGCGCCACGTTGTTCGGTTACCTGATCCGCCTCGGTCTGATCTTCCTGGCCGTGTGGATCGTGCGCGACGCCGACTGGATTTCGTTTCCGGCACTCGGATCGACCATCATCGTCACGCACCTTGGTCTCCTCTTCTGGGAGATGAAGTACGTCGCACTGTCACTGGCGCAACCCGGCCTGAAGACAACCGCGCCAACATGAACGCGCCATGAACACCCGCAGCACATTCGCCCAACCACACGCTCACGACTGAAACGGAAACCACGTGTTCGGACTCGAGTTCCCACCGATCAACGAGATCCTGCGTTGGCAGGACATCTTCCCGACGTTCAACAAGATCGCCCTCATCGCCGTTGCCGCGGCGTTGATCGGCATCGTGTTGTTCCTGCTCGCCGCCCGGCGCGACCCGATGCTCGCCCCGACCGGGCGCACGCAACCTCGCCGAGACCACGATCGAGTTCATCGAAGAGGGCATCGTGATGCAGACCCTCGGCAAGTCGGGCCTCAAGTGGACGCCGTTCCTGCTGAGCCTGTTCATCTTCATCTTCCTCTGCAACATTCCAGGGATCCTCCCGGTCATCGCCGATGCCGGCCACCGCCCGCATCGCCATCCCGCTGTCGCTGGCGCTGCTCGTGTGGGTCATCTACATCGGCACCGGCATCAAGCACCAGGGCCTCGGCTACTTCGGCCACCTGCTGTGGCCGCCCGGGGTGCCGACGGCGCTGAAGCCGCTCGTCGGGGCCATCGAGTTCATCTCGACGATCATCGTGACGCCGTTCTCGCTCACCGTTCGTCTCATGGCCAACATGCTCGCCGGCCACATCCTGCTCGTCACGTTCGCCCTGCTCACCGAGGCGCTGCTGCTCGCCGAGACCCAGCAGGCTGTTCCTCGTGCCGATGAGCATCCTGCCGTTCGGCATGCTGATCTTCCTCACCGGCTTCGAAGTGCTGGTCGCCTTCCTGCAGGCCTACATCTTCACGATCCTCGCCGCCGTGTACATCAACAACTCGACGGTTGGACACGGCGACGAGCACTGAGCTCGTTCACCGATCCACCGGTCTCCCATCTACCGAAAGCACAACAGGAGAAATCAAACCCATGGAAGCACTCAGCGCATTGATCGCCCAGGCCGACGCCGCCGTCGATCCTGCCGACGCCAAGAACACTGCCGCCGCCACCGGCGCAGGTTTCGCCTATGGCCTCGCCGCCATCGGCCCCGGCATCGGCATCGGCTACCTGGTCGGCAAGTCGGTCGAGGCAATGGCCCGCCAGCCCGAAGCGGCCGGCATGGTCCGTACCACGATGTTCCTCGGTATCGCCTTCACCGAGGCCCTCGCCCTCATCGGCTTCGTGGTCTTCATTCTGCTCAAGTTCGCCTGATCGCGAGCGTCCGAGCCCGATCGTCGAGACATTGACGTGCGAGAAGCCCTGCGAGAAATCATGAAGGAGTTGACGTGCTGACAGCCGTCGTCACATCCTCCGCCTCCTCACTCCAGCTCACCTTCCACGCAAGGTGTGCTGCAGGCGGCAGAGGAAGAGGAACACGCGGAGGAAGGTCCCGAATCGGACCTCAACCCGATCTTCCCCGAAGTCAAAGAAGTCGTCTGGGGCTTTGGCTCCTTCGTCGTTCTCGCGCTCGCCATGCGGTTGTTCCTGTTCCGCAAGGTGCGCGATGGAATGACGTCTCGATACGACCGTATCGAGGGTGACTTCCAGGAAGCGGAGAACCTCACCGCCGCCGCACGCGCCGACGTCGCCGACTACGACGCGCAGGTCGCCGGTGCTCGCGCCGACGCCCAGAAGCAGGTCGAGGCCGCTCGGGCCGACGCTCGAGGCCGAGCGCACCGCCCGGCTCGACCGAGGTCAACGCCCGCATCGCCGAGAAGCGTGCGGCCGCCGCCGCCGACGTCGAGGCGGCCAAGCTCGCCGCTCGTTCGCACGTCGAGTCGGCCGTCGCCGACGTCGCCTCGTTCGCCGGCCAGCTCGCCACGGGCAAGACGCCGTCGACCGACGCGGTCAACGCCGCGGTCGCCGAAGCGATGGGGGTGTCGGCATGAGCTTCCTCGCCACCGCCACCGTGCTCGCCGGCCAGGTCCTGCAGGGCGCCGAAGAGCACGACGTCCCGTTCGACGACAAGGGCTACACCACCGAGCACCCGATCTTCCCGCCGTTCACCGAGATGCTCATCGGCGCGGCGGCATCGATCATCGTGTTCGTGTTGCTCTACAAGTTCGCCGGACCGATCATCCGCAAGAGCTTCGCCGACCGCACCGCCGGCGTGCAGCAGCGCCTCGACGACTCGGCCGCGGCCAAGGTCGCCGCCGAGACCGAGGCCGTCCGCATCCGCGAGGCCCAGGGCGACATCGAAGCCGAGCGTGCTCGTCTGCACGCCGAGGCCGAGACGCCAGGCGCAGGCGCTGCTCATCGACGGTCGGGCCCGCCTCGACGTCGAGATGGCAGAACTCGAAGCCCGCGCCGAGACCGACATCGCCGCCGCCGCCGGACGTTCGACCGACGAGCTGCGCGCCGAGATCGCCCGCCACTCGAGCGTGGCCGTCGACCGCATCGTCGACGAGACGCTCGACGACGCCACCCATCAGGCGCTGATCGAAGGATTCATCCAGCGAGTCGGCGCCAGCACAGGAGCGAGCGCATGAGCGACGCATTGATCGAAGGCTACGCACGGGCACTGTTCGAGATCGCCCGCGCCGAAGGCACCCTCGACGAGGTCGAGGACGAGCTGTTCCGCTTCGCCCGCTCGTACGAGTCGAGCGACGCGCTGCGCACCACCCTCACCGACGAGAACCTGCCCGCCGAGAAGCGCCAGGCCATCGTCGAAGACCTCCTCGACGGCAAGGCCACCACCACCACGGTGCAGCTCGTCTCGATGGTCGTCGGCTCCGGCCGCGGCCGTGACCTGCCGGCCATCGTCGACAGCCTCGTCGAGCGCGCCTCGAGCGCCAAGCAGCTCGACGTCGCCGAGGTGCGCACCGCCGTGCCGCTCACCGCCGACCAGCTCGACCGGCTTGAAGGCCGCGCTCGAGAACGCCACCGGCAAGTCGCTCAATCTCAAGGCCACCGTCGACCCGTCCGTGGTCGGCGGGCATCGTGGCCACCGTCGGCGACACCGTCATCGACGACACCGTCCGCACTCGCATCGACCAGCTGAAGAGCCGGCTGTAAAGGAACATCGAAACATGGCTGAGCTGACCATCTCCCCCGCCGACATCGCATCGGCGCTCAAGAAGAACCTCGACGGTTTCGAGCCGTCGTTCGAGGCCCGCACCGTCGGCCGCGTCGCCGAAGTCGGCGACGGCATCGCCCGCGTCAGCGGCCTGCCCGACGCCGGCGTGAACGAACTCCTCGAGTTCGAAGACGGCTCCGTCGGCCTCGCCCTGAACCTCGACGAGCACTCGATCGGCGCCGTCGTCCTCGGCAACGTCGACAAGATCGAAGAGGGCCAGACCGTCAAGGCCACCGGCCGCATCCTGTCGATGCCCGTCGGTGACGGCATGCTCGGCCGCGTCGTCAACGCGCTCGGCGAGCCGATCGACGGCAAGGGCGAGCTCACCGGCGTGCAGCTGCGCCGCATGGAGATCCAGGCGCCCGGCATCATGGGCCGCCAGCCCGTGGGCGAGCCGCTGCAGACCGGCATCAAGTCGATCGACGCGATGACCCCGATCGGCCGTGGCCAGCGCGAGCTGATCATCGGCGACCGCAAGACCGGCAAGACCACCATCGCCATCGACACGATCCTGAACCAGAAGGGTCTCGGCGTGAAGTGCATCTACGTGGCGATCGGGCAGAAGAGCTCGACCGTCGCCCAGACCGTCGACACGCTCCGCCAGAACGGCGCCATGGACTACACCGTCGTCGTGGTCGCCCCGGCGTCCGACCCGGCACCGTTCAAGTACCTCGCCCCGTACGCCGGTTGCGCCATCGGCCAGCACTGGATGGACAACGGCGAGCACGCCCTCGTGGTGTACGACGACCTCTCCAAGCAGGCCGAGGCCTACCGTCAGCTGTCGCTGCTGCTGCGCCGCCCGCCGGGCCGCGAGGCGTACCCCGGCGACGTGTTCTACCTGCACAGCCGTCTGCTCGAGCGGGCCGCCAAGCTGTCCGACGAGAACGGTGGCGGTTCGCTCACCGCGCTGCCGATCATCGAGACGAAGGCCGGCGACGTGTCGGCGTTCATCCCGACGAACGTGATCTCGATCACCGACGGTCAGGTGTACCTGCAGGACAACCTGTTCAAGTCGGGTGTCCGCCCGGCCGTCGACGTGGGCATCTCGGTGTCCCGCGTGGGCAGCGCCGCCCAGATCAAGTCGATGAAGGCCGTGGCCGGCACGCTGAAGGGCGACCTCGCCCAGTTCCGCGAGCTCGAGGCGTTCGCCACGTTCGGTTCCGAACTCGACGCCGTGTCGAAGTCGCAGCTCGAGCGCGGCTACCGCCTGGTCGAGCTGCTCAAGCAGCCGCTCAACAGCCCGATGCCCGTCGAGGAGCAGGTCGTGGCGATCTTCGCCGGCACCAAGGGCTACCTCGACAACCTGCCCGTCGGCGACGTCGGCCGCTTCGAGACCGAGCTGATCGAGTACATGCGCACCACGCATGCCGGCCTGCTCTCGGAGCTGAAGACGAGCGGCGTCCCCGACGCGCTCGGCGACGTCATCGCCTCGTTCAAGGAGACCTTCACGGTCTCCGGCGGCGGCAAGGCTGCCGACCCGACCAGGACCGACGCCGAAGAACTCGGCGAGCGCCGCACTCCAGACCAAGACCCTCGCGCACGGAGTGACGCTAGATGGCAGGTGGTCAGGAGCGCATCCTCAGAGAGCGCATTCGCAGCATCCAGGCGACGAAGAAGATCACGCGCGCCATGGAACTCATCGCTGCGTCGCGCATCGTGAAGGCCCAGGCCCGCGTGGCCGCCGCCGTTCCCGTACTCCGAGCAGATCACCGAAGTCGTCAAGGACCTCGCGGCGAGCGGCGGGTCGAGCGACTCGCCGTTGCTCGCCGGGCGCAGCGAGATCAAGAACACCTGCTACGTCGCCATCACGGCCGACCGTGGACTGTGCGGCGGCTACAACTCCGGCGTGCAGCGCTCCACCGAGGGCGAGGTCAAGGCCGACGTGCTCGCCGGCCGTGGCTACATGATCGTCCCGGTCGGTCGGAAGGCCGAGGGCTACTTCCGGTTCCGTGGCTACAACCTCGGCAAGCCGTTCAACGGCTTCTCCGACCAGCCGACCTACGAAGACGCCAAGGCGATCGGCGAGTACGTCGTCGATCTGTACGCGTCGGGCGAGGTCGACAAGGTCGAGCTCGTCTACACCCGCTTCATCTCGGCCGGCACCCAGGAAGTCGTGCTGCGCCCGCTCGTCCCGCTCAGCGACGACACGGTGGCCGGTGGCGACGGCCAGGTGCCGGCAGCACCGACGGTTCCGGCGGCGACTACGAGTTCGAGCCCGACCCGTCGACGATCCTCGACACGCTCGTGCCCGCGCTACATCGAGGCCCGCATCTACGCCGCGCTGCTCAACGCCGCGGCGTCCGAACACGCCTTCCGCCAGCGGGCGATGAAGGCCGCCACCGACAACGCCGAGGAACTCATCAAGTCCCTCAGCCGCATCATGAACCGGGCCCGACAGGACTCGATCACCACCGAGATCATGGAGATCGTCAGCGGCGCCGAAGCCCTCGACTCCGAGACCACCGACCTGCCGTACATCGAGCTCGGCGACCTCTACGCATCCGCGATTCCAGGAGCATGACAGACATGACCACCATCGAAACACCGCAACCGCGACCTCCGCGACCGACACCGGCCAGCAAGGACGGCCGCGTCGTCGGCATCGCCGGCCCCGTGATCGACGTCGAGTTCCCCCGTGGCGCCCTGCCCGAGCTGAACAACGCCGTCGAGTTCGACATCGAGCTCGAAGGCGAGACCATCAAGGTGCTCGCCGAGGTCGCCCAGCAGCTCGGTGACGGCCGCGTCCGCGCGGTCTGCATGAAGCCGACCGACGGCCTCGTCCGTGGCACCCCGGTGCGCAACCTCGGCCACGGCATCCAGGTGCCGGTCGGCGAGAAGGTGCTCGGCCACATCTGGAACGTGTGGGGCCAGCCGCTCGACGACGCGCCCGGACGGCTTCGACCAGATGGAGCGTTGGGACATCCACCGCCCCGCCCCCGACTTCGATGCGCTCGAGCCGTCGGCTCGCGTGTTCCCGACGGGCATCAAGGTCATCGACCTCCTCACCCCGTACGTCGCCGGTGGCAAGATCGGCCTGTTCGGTGGTGCCGGCGTCGGCAAGACCGTGCTCATCACCGAGATGATCAACCGTGTCGCCTCGCAGCACGGTGGTGTGTCGGTGTTCGCCGGCGTCGGCGAGCGCACCCGTGAAGGCACCGACCTCCGTCTCGAGATGATGGAGTCGGGCGTGTTCGAGAAGGCCGCCCTCGTGTTCGGCCAGATGGACGAGCCGCCGGGCGTGCGCCTCCGCGTCGCCCTGTCGGCGCTCACCATGGCCGAGTACTTCCGCGACGTCCAGAACCAGGACGTGCTGCTGTTCGTCGACAACATCTTCCGCTTCGTGCAGGCCGGTTCCGAGGTGTCGACGCTCCTCGGCCGCATGCCGTCGGCCGTGGGCTACCAGCCGACGCTCGCCGACGAGATGGGCCAGCTCCAGGAGCGGATCACCTCGACCCGCGGTCGTTCGATCACGTCGCTGCAGGCCGTGTACGTGCCCGCCGACGACTACACCGACCCGGCACCGTTCACCACCTTCACGCACCTCGACGCGACGACCGAGCTGTCCCGCCAGGTCGCCGCCCTCGGCATCTACCCCGCCGTGGACCCGCTGGCGTCGACGTCGACCATCCTCAGCCCCGAGGTCGTCGGCGACAAGCACTACGACGTCGCCCGCCGCGTGCAGGAGAACCTCCAGCGCTACAAGGAGCTGCAGGACATCATCGCCATCCTCGGTCTCGACGAACTGTCCGACGAAGACCGTCTGACGGTGAACCGGGCCCGCAAGATCCAGCGCTTCCTGTCGCAGCCGTTCTTCGTCGCCAAGGTCTTCACCGGCCTCGACGGCGAGTTCGTGCCGGTCGACGAGACGGTCGAGAGCTTCGACGCGATCCTCGGCGGCGACCTCGACGAAGTGCCCGAGCAGGCGTTCCTCAACGTCGGTGGCGTCGAGCAGGTGCTGGCCAAGGCCAAGAAGCTCCAGGAGGGCTGACCCGTCATGGCCGAGCCGATGATCGTCGAAGTGGTGTCACCGGAGAAGGTGCTCTACTCCGGCGAGGCCGACATGGTGATCACCCGCACCATGGGTGGCGGCGAGGTCGCGTTCCAGGCCGGGCACGCCCCGTTCCTGGCTGCGCTGGTCGAGAACCACACGCGGGTCTTCCAGACCGACGGCACGATCCAGGACATCGCCGTCCACCGCGGCTTCGTCGAGGTGAGCGGCAGCCCGACCAAGGTGTCGATCCTGTCCGACATCGGCCGAGCTGGCCGAGGACATCGACGTCGAGCGGGCCAAGGCATCGCTCGAGCACCACCAGCACATGCTGCGTGACCAGAAGATCGAAGAGGCGCTCGGCCGAGGCGATGTCCGGCCGCGACCGGGCCATCGCCCGCCTCAACGCCACCGGCACCACCTTCACCGCCTGAGCTGGCTCGGCCACGACGGCTGTCTCGTCGATCGATCGTGGTCGCCGAGCGTCCGCCTCGTCGCTGGCACTTCCCTCGGCGGGTCCTGACTGGTAGGGTCCGGCGATGGCTCGCTATCCGTTCACGTCCGCCCTCGTCACCGGCGCGTCGTCGGGCATCGGCGCGGAGATGGCGCGCCTGCTCGGTGAGGCGGGCGTGCCGACGGTGCTCGTCGCCCGACGCGGTCGACCGGCTGCAGGAGATCGCCGATCGGTACGACGGTTTCGAGGTGCTCGAGGCCGACCTCGGGACCGCCGACGGACGCGCCGCGACCGTCGAGCGGATCACGTCGACGACCATCCGATCGACCTCGTCGTCAACAACGCCGGCTTCGGCACGAGCGGCGACTTCCACGAGCTCGACGTCGACCGGCTCGAGCGACGAGATCGAACTCAACGTGTCGGCGCTCACCACGCTCAGCCATGCCGCGCTCGCCACGATGGTGCCGCGTGGCCGCGGTTACCTGCTCAACGTGTCGAGCGTGGCGAGCTTCCAGGCGGCGCCCGGCCTGGCGGTGTACGCCGCGACCAAGGCGTACGTGACGAGCCTGACCGAGGCGCTGCACGAGGAGACGAAGGGGACCGGCGTCCACGTCACCGCGCTGTGCCCCGGCCTGACGAAGACCGAGTTCCAGGAGACCAGCAACAGCGACGCGGATGACGATGACGCTGCCCGATTTCGTGTGGACCTCGGCCGAGTCGGTCGCCGCCACCGGGCTCGACGACGTCGCCAAGAACCGCGCCCTGTCGGTGCCGGGCTCGATCTACAAGAGCGCCGTCGCCGATCAGCGGCATCACGCCCCGCTTCATCACCCGCCGCCTGTCCGGCTCTCGCCCGCTGACCGACGGCGATGCGAAGGCGTGATGAGTGTGCGGCACAGGTGCGCACATCGTTCACGCCTTCGCAGTCGGGCCGTGATCGCGAGGCCGGGTCAGTAGTCGATGGCGGCGAACTCGCGGAGTTTGCTGACGCGGTGGGTGGCGTCGATCATGCGGACGGTGCCGCTGCGGGAGCGCATCACGAGGCTCTGGGTGCGGGCACCGTCGCGACCGAAGCGGACGCCGCGCAGCAGTGCGCCGTCGGTCAGGCCGGTGGCGGCGAAGAAGCAGTTGTCGCTGTCGATCAGGTCGTCCTGGGTGAGCACCCGGTCGAGGTCGTACCCGGCCGCCGAGCACGGCCTCGCGCTCGGCGTCGCTCTGCGGGGCGAGGCGGGTCTGCAGCTCGCCGCCCATCGCCTTGCTCGCCGCTGCGGAGATGACGGCCTCCGGCGTGCCACCGATGCCGAAGAGCGCGTCGACGCCGGCGTCGGGCCAGCACGTGGCGACCGAGCCGTAGACGTCGCCGTCGGTGATCAGCCGGATGCGGCAGCCGCTGGCGCGGATCTCGGCGATCAGGTCGGCGTGGCGCGGGCGGTCGAGGATGACCACGGTGAGGTCGCGGACCTCCTCGCGCTTGGACTTGGCGATCCAGCGCAGGTTCTGGGTGGCTCCGGCCGTGATGTCGATCGAGCCGACGGCGTCGGGGCCGACGGCGATCTTCTCCATGTAGAACGACGGGCCGGGATCGAACATCGAGCCGCGGTCGGCCACGGCGATGACGGCGAGGGCGTTGGTCTTGCCCTGGGCGGTGAGGGTGGTGCCGTCGATCGGGTCGACGGCGACGTCGACCTCGGGCGAGCTGCCGTCGCCGACCCGCTCGCCGTTGAACAGCATCGGTGCGTCGTCCTTCTCGCCTTCGCCGATGACGACGATGCCGTCCATCGACACGGTGGACAGCGAGAGCCGCATCGCCTCGACGGCGGCGTTGTCGGCGGCGTTCTTGTCGCCCCGACCGACCCACCTCGCCGCAGCGAGGCAGGCCGATTCGGTGGCGCGGACGAGGTCCATCGCGAGGTTGCGGTCGGGCTGCTGGCGTGACGTCGTTGTCATGATGTGCCAACGTACCCGCTGCCGCCGCTAGGGCCTTCGTTGTCGTGAGCGGAAGCGATGCTGCTGCTTGGACTCGCGGCGCAAACGTGACTGTTCGGCCTCGCGCCGCAAACGGGTGTGCCGTTCGCGGATCTCGGCCAGTTGGTACTCGGGTGCAGTGTCTGGAACATGGTGTTCCCTTTCTGGTTGGTGGTGTTCGCTGGATCGGGTGGTCGGGCGACTCGGGTCGCGGCACGGTGCAGCCGGCGGCGGGACGACGGGGGATCGCGGACGGCGTCGACGGCGGACGGGACGCGACGACGCGACGGTCGACGACGTCGTGAGCGTCGTCGTGACCGGCGACGCTGGTGACGGCGACGTCAGGCGACGGGCGCGTCAGGCCGTCGGAGCGGGAGACCGCATCGAGGCGCTCGACGGATCGGTCATCGCGACATCGATCAGGATCCGGTTGCGGTCTGCGGTGTCGGTTGTCTGCGTCAGCTTCATCGTGGCACCTCCTTTGCGGTGAGGAGAGCAGTGTGCCGCGACCGCCGCGGCGTCGATCAAGCGAGTTTCGAACACGGATGCGACTGGCGACGTCCGCGACGCACGTCGGGCCGCGGGGAGGCGGCGGCGACTGGCGGTAGCGTGCCGTCGTGGCATTCGTGAACAAGGGCGACGACGAGCAACGCAGCGAGCGCGCCGACTCAGGTGAACCGTTCGACTTCGATCCCGAACGATCCGACCGTCGTCAAGGTGCACTACGACCTCGCGGCATGGAACTTCGATCAGCGCGCCGAGCTGTCCGAGGCGCTGGCGACCGCCGAGCTGCCGCACGCCTGGGACGGCGACGAGATCGTGATCCCCGAACAGTTCGAGAGCCGAGATCGACGCGCTGTTCGAGTACTTCGACGAGGAGCTCGGGCCGTTCCCGATCGTGCTCGCCGACGACGAACCCTCGACCGACTTCGTGCTCGACGAATGGAGCGCCGCCGATCGCACGACCCTGAGCGACGCCCTGATCGAGTCGGAGATCCCGCACCGCTGGAAGGGCACGACGGTCATCGTCGCCGCCGACGCCGAACACGACGTCGACGACCTGCTCGATGCCATCGAGGCCGGTGAGCTGCTGGCACCGGCGACGGCATCGAGCCCCCCGACGGGGCGCTCGGCACGATGTTCGTCGCCGCCGACAAGCTGGCGAAGGATCCGCTCGACGTCGATGCCCGCACCACGCTCCTCGAACTCGGCCAGCAGATCGATGCTCAAGCATCCGCCGTACGGGCTCGCGCCGCGGGCGTGGGCGAGCGCCGTGCGCGGCGTGACGGCGATCAACGACCAGATCGTCGCCGACAGTGAGACGCCCGTCGCGAGGCCGACGAGTCGGAGATGATCGGGCTGGCCCAGGATCTCCGCTCCGCTCGTCCGCCCGTACGTCTGACACGATCGACCGGTCACCCGCACCGACCGATGCTGCTCGCCGAACTCGAGGTCTGGCACACCCGACCCGCCGTTCCGACGCGACGGATCGCACTCGGCCACATGGTGCTGCCGGTCGACCCGGCGCCCGGCTTCGGCGGCCTGCTGCTCGGCTCGATCGTCGCCGCCCACCTCGGCGGGATCGACGACGACTTCATCCCCGACATCCACCGGTCTGATCGGCGAGGTCGAGCGCGGCGAACGCATCGTGCAACCGCGGCTCCGGCACCGCTTCCAGGTCGACCAGCACGGGCTGGCGGTCAGCCGTCATCGTCTGGTCGGTCATCCAGGGCGACGGCGAACGACGACATCTCGTTCGACTTCCAGACGGTCGGCACCGACCTCGCCCAGGTGCTCGGTGCGATCTACGCCGTCGAGCGGCTGGCCCCCGAACACCGACGCAAGATCGGCCCCGTGCTGCAGAAGGCGGCTCGCTGGCGGGGACCGATCGGTTCGGCGCTGATCGCCCATCTCGCCGGTTCGCAGACGTTGGCGCTCGAGGCGCTGGCCGACCCACGTGGGTGGGCGATGGGCGATCCTCGGCTTCGAGCTCGGCGGCAAGTCGCCGTCGAAGCGGGAGATCACCGCGCAGTTCCGCGTGCGGATGCGCGACGTCCACCCCGACCACGGCGGCGCCGAGCTCGACGCGGCGAAGGCGATGAGCGATCTCGCCGAGGCGCGCCGAGTGCTGTCGACGCAAGCCGGGCTGAGTCTCGGTAGGAGAGCGCCATGGCCAAACCGACGCGTGCTGCTGTATCCGGGCGCGGGTTCCGACCGCGAGCACTCCAGCCTGCGCCGGATCGAGACCGAACTGGCCTCGTCGGCCGACGTCCAGCGGTTCGACTTCCCGTACCGCCGGGAGGGCCGCGAGCGCCCGACCGGGCACCGAAGCTGCTCGCCTCGATCCGCGACGACCTCGCCGGATTCAACCGCGGCGCGGGCCCGATCGTGATGGGCGGACGGTCGATGGGCGGGCGGATGACGACGATGGTCGCGGCCGACGTCGACGGTGCCGGCCCCGTCGCCCGGCTCGCCGGTCTCGTGCTGATCTGCTATCCGCTGCACCCGCCGGGCAAGCCCGACCAGCTCCGCGTCGAGCACCTGCCGGCGATCACCGTGCCGTGCCTGTTCATCTCCGGCACGAACGACCCGTTCGGTTCGCCCGACGAGCTCGCCGAGTGGACGGCGACGATCCCGCGCCCCGGTCGAGCACGTGTGGATCGAACGGGGCCGCCACGACCTGAAGGGCGCCGACGCGACCATCGCCACGGCCACGGCCGAGTTCGTCGCCCGCGTCACGGCCTGACCCAGCCGCGTTCACGACACGGGTGGGTCGCGACGGCGCACGTCCTCGGGGTTGATGGCCTCGAGTTCCTGGTGGGCCGTCTCGGGGTAGTACGCGACGACCAGCACCGTCACGATGAGCTGGCCGATCGCCGAGGATCGCCAGGATCGACCCGAACGTCCAGTTCTCGTCGAGCAGCGCGCCCATCGCCAGCAGCCCGAGCACCCCGCCGATGCAGCGAGGCCGCCGTCACCAGCCCGGCGGCCCGGCTGCGGTTGCCGGTCGGGAACATCTCCACGCGGTAGACGGCGAGCGCCGGATACGCCGCGCTCGCCACGAGGCCGCCGACCAGCGACAGGATCCAGAGCGAGATGCCGCTCACCATGAATGCGCCGACGATCGCCACGGTCGACACGGGGAGTGCGACGGCGATCAGTCGTCGCCGTCCGCTGGTGTCGGCGATGCGGCCACCGACGATCGAGCCCGATGCCGGCCGGCGTGCCCACGGCGATCGAGAACAGTCCGATCATGCCGCCGGAGAAGCCCTGGACGTCGGTGAGGTACCGGTTCTGGAAGAAGCTCGCCGGCGCGATGAAGATGTTGCCGATGAAGGCCACCGCCGACAGCAGCAGCAGCCGGCGGCGGTTCATCGGCGGCCGGTGCGAATGTGCGGTGATGTGGGCGGCGACGAACCGGCGGGTCTCGGGCAGCCGGCGGGCGAGGTCGAGTGCCACGACGCACCACACCAACGACACGACGTACACGAGCCGCCATCCGCTCGGACCGACGTCGGCGAGCCGCAGCGCCAGCACCGCCACGCCGGCGCCGAAGCCGGCCGCCATCGCCAGGATGCTCACGGCGTAGGCCCTGCTGTTCTTCGGCACCTCCTCGGCGGCGACGACGCCGACGAGGAAGGCCAGTGCCACACCCATCGGTCGGGCCAGCGTCTGGGTCACCACGAGGATGCCGAACGTCGGAGCGATCGCGCCGAGCACGGACAGCAGCGGGGCGAGCCACGCGACGGCCACGATCACCCGGCGGCGTCCGATGCGGTCGGCGAGGATCGCCGCCGGGATGGCGATCACGATCCCGACGCGGACGAACGCCCCGGCGACGCCGATGCCGGTGTTGTCGACGCCGAAGTCGTCGGCGGCGAAGTTGACGGTCTGGGTGAACAGCGTGTTGACGAACGCCGCGCTCATCGAGGCCGCGGCGAGCAGCCCGAGCACCAGCACCTGGGTCTGGTCCAACCGGTCGGGCGGAGCCCACCACGACCGGTACGAGTACTTGCGGGCCAGCACGCCGCGGACCGGCCAACGGAACAGCCAGCCGAACCACGGGATGGTCACGTCGAAGCGGGTCGTCTCGACGCAGCTCGCCCGCCGCACGGCTCGACGGTGCGCCGATAGGCGGCGAACGGTCCCTCCGCCTGGGTGAACACACCCGGTCGACTCGATCTGCTCGAGCACGACGTCGTCGCGGGGACGTCGAGCAGCTCCCGGTGTTCGGGGTCGTCGGGCCAGCGGCGGCTGACGATGCGCCCGCCTGGCTCCACGCACGGAGCATACTGGTGGCCCATGAATCCACCCGAGCAGCCAGGCCGCGCCCCGAGCGCGCGCCGACGACGTCCTCCTCCCGGCGGCAGCGGCGACGCGATCCTCGTCCGGGGCAACGGTCGCGCTCGCCGGCACGGTCACCGTCCCGGGCGCCAAGAACTCGGTGCTGAAGCTGATGGCGACGACGCTGCTCACCGACGGCACGTTCCACCTGACCAACGTGCCCGACATCGCCGACGTCACGATCATGGGCGACCTGCTCGCGGCGATCGGCGTCGACATGGTGCGCACGGCGCCGGGCCGCCTCGAGCTGACCAACACGGGCAACATCGTCCCGGTCGCCCCGTACGAACTGGTCGAGCGCATCCGGGCGTCGATCAACGTGCTCGGCCCGCTGCTCACCCGCTGCGGTCACGTCCGGCTGTCGCTGCCGGGCGGTGACGACTTCGGCTCGCGTCCGATCGACATGCACATCGCCGGCCTCGAAGCGATGGGGGCGACGTTCAAGTTCAGCCACGGCTACCTCGAGGCGTTCGCCGACCGGCTGCACGGCGCCGACATCACGTTCGACTTCCCGAGCGTCGGTGCGACCGAGAACCTGCTCACCGCGGCGGTGCTCGCCGAGGGCACGACCCGCATCGACAACGCCGCCCGTGAACCCGAGATCGCCGACCTCTGCGACTTCCTCGTGGCGATGGGCGCCGACATCACCGGGATCGGCACGTCGACGCTCGTGATCGAAGGTGTCGAGCCGGGCGCGCTGCATCCCGTCCGGCACCACACGGTTCCCGACCGGATCCAGGCGGCCACCTACATCGCGGCGGTCGCCGTGGCCGGCGGCGAACTGCCATCGAGGGCGCCCGGCCCGACACATGACCATGGTGCTCGAGCGCTTCGCCGACATGGGCCTCGACGATCTCGACGGTCGAGGATCGCATGCACGTCGTCGCCGCCGATCGCATGCGGGCGATCGACGTGGCCACGCTGCCGTACCCGGGCATCGCCACCGACTACAAGCCGTTGATCATCACGATGCTGTCGGTCGCCGACGGCGTCGGGATCGTCACCGAGAACCTGTATCCCGGCCGGTTCCGTTACGTCGAGGAGCTGCAGCGGCTCGGCGCCGACGTCCGCACGAGCGGGCACCATGCCGTCGTTCGCGGCGTGCCCCGGCTGTCCGGAGCACCGGTACGCGCCCACGACATCCGCGCCGGTGCGGCCATGGTCGTCGCCGGGCTGGCCGCCGAGGGCGAGACGCTGATCTCGGGCGTGCACCACATCGACCGTGGCTACGACGACCTCGTCGGCCGCCTCGCCGCCGTCGGTGCGTCGATCGAGCGCGTCTGACAGCCCGCGATCAGCGTCGGCGTGGCGTGCCCGTCGGCGCGGACGAGTCGGCGGGTCGTCGACGGTTCGCGGGGAGCGTTCGACCCGGCGTTTGGCGAGGGCGAGCAGGCCGACGATCACGATGATCGGCCCGGCGACGAGGAGGATCTCGTCCCACCCACCCTGATGGGCGAGCAGCGCCGCGGCGAACCCGATCTCCGCTCGACGCGTGCACGGGAATGGATCGTAGGGGTTCGCTGGTTGAATGTCCTTGCCATGCGCGAACAGGTCGAAGCCACCATCGAAGTGATCCGCCCCGCCCTCCAGGCGGACGGCGGCGACATCGTGCTCCACGACGTCGACGAGGTGAGCGGCATCGTGTCGGTCGAATTGGTCGGTGCCTGTGGCACCTGTCCGGCGTCGACCCAGACGCTCAAGGCTGGCATCGAGCGCATCATGCGCGACCGCGTCGACGGCGTCACCGAAGTGGTGAACGTCGCCGAGGCACTTGCGTGACCCGCGCCAAGCGCTCGCCTGCCGAGTTGTTCGAGGCGGCGCTCGCGGGCGATCGCAGCGCGGTCGCCCGGTCTGCTGTCGCTCATCGAACGTGGTGACGACGACGCTCGGACGGTGGGTCGCCTGGCCTACGCCCACAGCACCGAGGGCTACACGGTCGGCCTCACGGGTGCCCCCGGCTCCGGCAAGAGCACGCTGACGAGCGCCCTGATCGGCCATCTGCGCTCGATGGAGATCGAACTCGCGGTCCTCGCCATCGACCCCTCCTCGCCGTTCACCGGTGGCGCCATCCTCGGCGACCGGGTGCGCATGCAGGAGCACGCCACCGACCCCGGCGTGTTCATCCGCTCGATGGCGACCCGGGGCCACCTCGGCGGGCTGTCGCTGGCGACGCCCGAAGCGGTGCGCCTGCTCGATGCGATCGGCCGCCACTGGATCCTGGTCGAGACGGTCGGCGTCGGCCAGGTCGAGGTGGAGGTCGCCGGCAAGGCCGACACGACGATCGTGGTCGTCAACCCGGGCTGGGGCGACAGCGTGCAGGCCAACAAGGCCGGGCTGATGGAGATCGCCGATGTCTTCGTGATCAACAAGGCCGACCGCAAGGGCGTCGAGGAGACGTCGCGCGACCTGATGCAGATGCTCGATCTGTCCGATCTTCCCCACGAGTCGTGGCGTCCGCCGATCGTGCCCACGATCGCGTCGAGCGGCGAGGGCGTGACCGACCTGTGGGACGCCGTCCTCGCCCATCGCGCCTACGCGGAGCAGTCGGGCCAGCTCGCCGAGCGCCGGAACTTCCGGCTGCGCGAGGAGTTGCGCGAGATCGTCGCCCAACGGCTGGGTCGTCGCGCCCGCCAGATCTGCTCCGGCGACCGCTGGGACGAACTCACCGACGCGGTCGTCGCCGGCACGACCGACCCGTGGTCCGCGGCCGACGAGATGCTCGCCCCGGTCGACGCCTGAACCTGGTCCCTTCGGGGTCGGGTCCGGAAGGGACCAGGTTCGTCACGATGCTGGGCTCATGCACGGTCGGCCTGCGCGTCGGCCAAACTGCGGCATGGCCGATCATGAACTGCTGTCCGTCGAACGGCGAGCAGACGGCGTCGCCGTCGTCACGCTCGCCAACGGCAAGGTCAACGCGCTGTCGACGGCGCTGCTCGCCGAGCTCCGCACCGCCGCCACCGACCTGACGGCCGACCCGCCCGGTGCCGTCGTCATCACCGGCGGCGAGCGGATCTTCGCCGCCGGTGCCGACATCTCCGAGTTCGGCGGCCCGGGCGAGGCGACGACGATCACCGAGGGGTTCCACGCCGCGCTCGACGCCGTCGCGGCGATCCCGCGATTCGTGATCGCCGCGGTCAGCGGCTACGCGCTCGGCGGTGGCTGCGAACTGGCGCTGGCCTGCGACTACCGGATCGTCGTCGGAGAAGGCGGTGTTCGGACAGCCGGAGGTGCTGCTCGGGATCATCCCGGGCGGCGGCGGGCACGCAGCGGCTGCCCCGCACGGTCGGGGCCAGCCGGGCCAAGGAGATGTGCGTCACCGGCCGTCAGGTGCGCGCCGAGGAGGCGCTGCGCATCGGTCTCGCCGACGAGGTGGTGACCCCCGAGGAACTCCACGGTCGAGCGCTCGCGCTCGCCGCCGAGGTGGCCGCCGGAGCGCTCGAGGCACAGCGGCTGATCAAGGCGACGATCGACGACGGCCTGTCCGGGCCACTCGCCGATGGTCTGCGACTCGAGCAGGCGGCGTTCGCCGAGGTGTTCCACTCGGCCGACTCGCAGATCGGCGTCGCCAGCTTCCTCGAACACGGCCCCGGACACGCCACCTTCACCGGCCGCTGACCGGCGGGATGCCGCCGCGGTCCTGGTCCGCGGGCTCAGTGCAGCGGGACGAGGGCGGCGCCCTCGGACGCCGAGCCGTCGCTCGCCACGTCGACCACGGGGCGCTTGAGCGCCCACTGCCGACCGCGCCAGCCAGACGCCGGCGGCCACGAGGCTGACCATCACCAGCGCGCACATCGAGTACGCGGCGACGCGGCCCGACGCTTCGTACAGGGCGCCGGTGATGACGGCCATCGCGCCGGCGGCCATCGCCTGGGCCGCACCGAGCACACCCTGGGCGCCCGCCTGGCGATCGGCCGGCACCGTCAGCCCGACCGCCACGCCGGTGCTCGACACGGTGAGTCCGTCGAACAGCGAGTGGACCATGGCGACGGTGAAGATCAGCCCGCCCGTCGGCATCACGCCGTAGAGGAACATGAAGAGGGCGCCGCAGAGGAGCCCACCGGTGGCGACCTTGAACGGACCGATGGTCTGCGACAACCGGCCACCGATCGGGCCGAGCACGATCAGCGGCAGGGCGAACAGGGTGATGCCGAGGTTGGCGATCCACTCGCTCGTCCCGAGGTCCTTGTGGACGAGCGCCCACAGCGAGTCGAACGTCCCGATCATGACGAAGACGGCCGAACCCATGATGACGGCACCGGCGAACGGCTTGATCCGCAACAGGTCGATGGCGAGTCGGGGCTGGACGGCGTCGACGGTCTCGTGGACGCTGACCCGGGCGACGAACGGCAGCAGGAGCAAGCGTGGCAGCGGCGACGACGAAGAACGGCGCCTTGATGCCGAACGGTCCGACCAGCAGCGCGGATATCGCCGGACCCGATCGCGAAGCCGAACACGTCGGCGGCGAGCAGGCGGCCGAGGTTGGACCCGAGGTTGGCGGGGTCGGCGAGGATCACGATGCGGCGGACGGCGGGCGCCGCCGCGCCGACGCCGATGCCGGCGATGAACCGGCCGAGCAGGATCGGCAGGAGCGTGGTGCTCATCGCCATCAGCACGAGGCCGAACACGTTGACGAGCACGCCGATCAGCACGATCAGCGCGGGCGTGCCCGCGGTCGGCGTACGGGGCGATCAGGAGTTGGGAGAGGAAGCCGGCGAGGAATCCGAGCCCGATGACCATGCCGATCGACGACTCGCTGATGCCGTACGTGTCGCGGTAGTCGTCGACGATCGTGAAGAGCACGCCGTAGCCGGCGGCGAGACAGGCCATCAACCCGCCGAACGCGAAGAACACCAGCCGCGCCGACGGCGGCGCGTCTCCGGCGCCTCATCGCGGCTTCGAGTTCCGTTCAGCCGCATGCCGCGATCATCGACGATCCTCTCAGTCGCATGCCCGCAATCTACCGATCGGCTGACCGAATCCGTTCCCGATCTGTGTCAGCGCAACCGGTTGGCGCACCGGTTTGTGCTGACACAAATGGTTCGGGACCGCCCGTTCGGGTCGCTCAGCCCGAGGCGACGAGGCCGGTGTCGAAGATGCTCGACAGGCCGGGATGGGTCGGGATCGCCCGCACGGTGACGCCCCACGGACCGGCACCCGACGGTGTGATCGTGCCGATGAAGGTCCGGTCGGCCGTGTGGTGCATCTCCTCGGTGGTCAGCTTGGACTCGTCGAACGAGCCGTCGGGCAGCAACGGCCCGTGCAGCGCCTGCACGACGATCTGTCGAGCGACAGCTCGCCCGGGTCGACCTCGGCGGCGATGGAGCACGGCTCACCCGCCGCGTTCGCCGCCGGTTGGCCACGTCGCCGGCGACGTGGACGCTGACCCCGGCCCACGCGGCGGCGACATGCGACTTCCAGCTGGCGAGTTCGCGCGCGCCGGCGCCACCGTCCGACGGTGCGAACGTCGGCGGCCGACCGCCGCGGGCTCGTACAGCTCGGTCACGTAGTCGCGCACCATCCGCGCGGCGCTGACGTTCCAGCCCATCGTCGCCCAGTTGTTCGCCAACCGCTCGATCCACCGGTGGGGGACACCGTCGTCGTTGCGGTCGTAGAACAGCGGCACGATCTGGCTCTCGATGACGTCGAACGTCGCGTTGGCCTCGCGGTGATCGCGGCGGGCGAGATCGTCGTCGCCCTCGAACGAGGGGATGTCGAACCCGTTGGTGCCGTCGGTCATCTCGTCCCACCAGCCGTCGAGGATCGAACAGTTGAGCACGCCGTTGAGCGCGGCCTTCATGCCGCTCGTCCCGCAGGCCTCCATCGGCCGGCGTGGCGTGTTCAGCCACACGTCGCAGCCGTGGTACATCGTGCGGGCGATGCCGATGTCGTAGTCCGGGATCATCACGAAGCGGTGCCGCACGTCGGCCTCGCTCGCGAGCCGGTGGATGCCCTGGATGAGTTCCTTGCCCGGCTGGTCGGCCGGGTGGGCCTTGCCGGCGAACACGAACTGCACCGGGCGGTCGGCGTCGAGCAGGAGCGCCTTGAGGCGGTCGAGCTGCTCGAGCAACAACGTCGAGCGCTTGTAGGTGGCGAAGCGTCGGGCGAAGCCGATCGTCAGCACGTCGGGGTCGAGCAGGTCGTGACCCAGCAGGTTGCGGACCATCTCGACGAGTTCGCGGCGGCCGGCGTTGCGGATGGCCCAGATCTCGGAGCGGTCGATGTGGTGCACGCGTGCCCACTCCTCCGCGCCGGCGAGGTGGTAGTCGTCGTCGATGGTCTGCGTCAGCAGTTGATCGACCCGGTCGCTGACCCACGTGCGGGCGTGCACGCCGTTGGTGACGTGACCGATCGGGGCGTCCGACGCGGGGCAGCGCCGGCCACATCCCGCCGAACATCTGTCTCGACACGTCGCCGTGGAGCTTGGCGACACCGTTCGAGCGGGCGGCGAGGCGCAGGCCCATCACCGCCATGTTGAACTTGCCGTCCGGCTCGTCGTCGCGCTGGCCCAGCTCGAAGAGCTCCTCGAACGTGACCCCGCATTCCTTGGCGAACGTGGCGAAGTACGGCTCGAACAGGTCGCGGGGGAACCGGTCGATGCCGGCCGGCACGGGCGTGTGGGTGGTGAACAGTCCGCCGGCGCGTACCGCCTCGATCGCCTCGCCGAACGACAGGCCCTGTTCGGTCCATTCCCGGACCCGTTCGAGGCCGAGGAATCCGGCGTGGCCCTCGTTGGTGTGGAACACCTGGGGCGCCAGTCCGAGCGCTCGCAGGGCCCGCACGCCGCCGATGCCGAGGACGATCTCCTGGCGGAGCCGGTGCTGCTCGTCGCCGCCGTACAGCCGGTTGGTGACCGCGATCGCCTCGGGCGGATTGTCGGGCACGTTCGTGTCGAGCAGGTAGAGCGGGATGCAGCCGACGTCGACGCGCCACACCCGCACCTGGACCTCGACACCGGCGAGATCGACCGTCACCTGGATCCCGGTCGGCTGCACGCCGAGCGCCGGCGGATCGATGCGCAGGTTGATCTCCTCCTGCCAGCCTTCGGCGTTCAGCTGCTGGTGGAAGTAGCCCTCGGCGTAGAGCAGGCCGACAGCGACGAGCGGGATGCCGAGATCGGACGACGCCTTGAGGTGGTCGCCGGCGAGCACCCCGAGCCCGCCGGAGTACTGCGGGAGCGCCTCGGTGATGCCGAACTCCGGCGAGAAGTAGGCGACGAGGTCGAGCGGCGATCCCGCTCGCCGGATCGCCGTCGATCGAACCAGGTGCCGGCATCGGCTCTCGATGGCATCGAGCCGCCGGCGGGCGGCGGCGACACCCTCGACGAACTCGGCGTCGGCGGCGAGCGCCTCCCAGCAGGCCGGCGAGGTCCGCCGCACCAGATCGACGGGATGCTGGTCGGTCTCCCGCCACGGTCCGCCGACGGTGCCGTCGAGCCGATCGAACAGGCCGATCAGCTGGCGATCCCAGGCCCAGTGCAGGTTTGCGGCGAGACCGACGAGCGGTTCGAGCGTGGGCGGGAGGCTGCTGACGACGGTGAACTCGTGCAGGGGGCGCATCGCCGCGCGAGGGTACCCAGTCTCAGCGGAGCGTGCTCGTGAGCAGCCCGTCGTAGACGGCCGCCGTGGACGGCGGCGATCGCATCCCACGCATATGTCTGTTCGACGAGGGCCCGGCCCTGTGACATGAGTCCGGCGGCGAGATCCCGATCGGTCAACACCTCGGTGATGCAGCGGGCCAGATCTTCCGGGTTGCCCGGCTCGAACGTGATGCCCGCTTCGGTGTCGGCGAGGAGTTCGGCGAGCCCGCCCGTGCGGGCCACGATCAGCGGGGCACCTGCGGCGAGGGCCTCGAGGGCCACGATGCCGAACGGCTCGTACAGCGACGGGACGACCACGACCCCGGCCCGGTGCGCCAGCGCGCGCAGCGATGCGTCGGGCACGTAGCCGGGGAGTTCGACGATGTCGCTGACCCCCTCCACGTCGATCTGTGACTGCAGGTCGGGCAGGTAGCTGCCGCGGCCGGCGATCACACCCCGGACGTTGCGGCACCGTGCCGCGTACCAGGTGCATCGAGCGGGCGAGCACCTGGAACCCCTTCTCGTACTGGACGTTGCCCCACGACAGCACCAGTGGTTCGCGCTCGACCGCCGGGTGGTCGGGCGGCCGCCAGTACGTCGGGTCGACGCCGTTGGGGATGCGCGCCACCCGGTCGGCGTCGAGCTCGAAACCGGTGATCAGCTGCTCGACCATGAACCGGGTCGGCGCGATCAGTCGGTCGGCCTGGAACGCGAGCCACCATTCGACCGAGTTGATGTCGGTGGGGTCGCCGAGCGGCAGCTGTCCACCGTGGCGCATCCGTTCGGTCCCGTGCATCGTGAGGACGAACGGCACCCGGTGGATGGCGGCCAGCGTGTCCGCGGCCCATCCCGTGCGCCAGTCGTGGCCGTGGACGATGTCGGGTCTCCACGCCGCCCCGCCCTCCGCCGGTCCGAGCCGCGCTCCGAGCTGCGCGCCCAGCTTGGTGAACGCATGGTTGGCCGACGCCGTGCGCGCCACCGTGTCGACCGGCGGCAACCACGGCAGGTCGACCGCGGTCCGCAGCACGCGCACCGAACCGCCGGCCGGTGTCGGAGGGGCGGAGGCGATCTCGACGTCGGTCATCCGCTCGGCGATGGTGAGCACCACGACGTCGTGGCCGGCCTTGGCGAGCGCGGTCGTCAACCCGTCGACGTGGGCCGCGGTGCCCCCGGTGGCGCGGGGCGGGAAGTCCCACGAGAGCATGAGCACACGCACGGCGCCGCACCCTACCGTCCGTCCCCGATCCCGAGTGCGCCGCGTCGCGAACTTTTGCGCATCCCCTCCGCCGGCGAGCACCTACTGTGGGCCCCGATGTCCACCGTTGCCCGGCCGATCGGCGAGCTCGATCTCCACCTCTTCGGCGAGGGGACCCATCGGCGACTGTGGGAGCTGCTCGGCCCGCAGGGGCTCGTCGTCGATGCGCACGGCAACTCCCACGGCGTGCGGTTCGCCGTGTGGGCGCCGAATGCCTCGCTCGTGTCGGTCGTCGGCGACTGGAACGGATGGTCGCCCGAACCGCTCAAGATGATCGACGCCAACGGTCCCACCGGCATCTGGTCGGGCCTGGCACCGGCGGCGCAGACCGGGCAGCGCTACAAGTTCGAGATCATCACCGCCCAGGGACGCACGCTGCGCAAGGCCGATCCGATGGCGCGCCAGACCGAGCTGCCACCGAGCGACGCCAGCGTGATCCCCTCCGGGAGCCGTCACGAGTGGGCCGACGAGGAGTGGATGCTGCGCCGCCGGGCGACGATCCAGGGCGACGCGCCGATGCGCACGTACGAGGTGCACCTCGGTTCGTGGCGGCGCGGTGTCGACGACTGGGACACGCTCGCCGACGAGATCAGCACACACGTCCGCGCACTCGGCTTCACGCACGTCGAGCTCATGCCGATCGCCGAGCATCCGTTCGGCGGATCGTGGGGCTATCAGGTGTCGGGCTACTTCGCCCCCACGGCTCGGTTCGGCGATCCCGCCGGCCTGCGCCGGTTCGTCGACGTGATGCACCAGCGCGGCATCGGCGTCATCATCGACTGGGTCCCCGCGCACTTCCCCAAGGACGAGTGGAGCCTCGGCCGCTTCGACGGCACGCCGCTCTACGAACACCCCGACCCGACCCGCGGGGAGCATCCCGAGTGGGGGACGTACGTCTTCGATTTCGGGCGCAACGAGGTCCGCAACTTCCTCGTCGCCAACGCGCTGTACTGGCTCGACGAGTTCCACATCGACGGGCTGCGCGTCGACGCCGTGGCGTCGATGCTGTACCTCGACTACTCACGCGACGCCGGCGGCTGGATCCCGAACGAGTTCGGCGGCCGCGAGAACCTCGAAGCCATCCGGTTCCTGCGCGAGACGAACACGATCGTCGGCGAGGAGTTCCCCGACGTGTTGATGATCGCCGAGGAGTCGACGGCCTGGCCGGGCGTCACCGCGCCGACGTCGACCGGGGGCCTCGGGTTCAGCCACAAGTGGAATCTCGGGTGGATGCACGACTCGCTCGGCTACCTCGCGCTCGACCCGATCCATCGTCGCCACCACCACGACGAGATGACGTTCGCACTGCTGTACGCCTACGACGAGCGATTCGTCCTGCCGCTCAGCCACGACGAGGTCGTGCACGGCAAGGGGAGCCTGCTGTCCAAGATGGGCGGCGACGACTGGCAGCGCTTCGCCGCGCGTGCGGGCCCTGCTCGCCTGGCAGGCTGCGCTGCCCGGTTCGCCGCTGCTGTTCATGGGCGTCGAGATGGCGCCGTGGCAGGAGTGGAACGACGCGGCCGAACTTCCGTGGCACCTCCTCGAGCACGCCGCGCACCGCGGCGTGCACGATGTGCTGCAGACGATCAACGGTGCCAGCGATGCGTGGCCCGCGCTGTGGCGACGTGACACCGACCCCGGTGGCTTCCAGTGGCTCGACGCCAACGACGCCGACCACAGCCTGTACGCGTTCGTCCGCTGGGACACCGACGGCGCCGACGCCGTGGTGTGCATCGCCAACTTCACCCCGTTGGTGCGCCCCGGGTACCGGGTCGGTCTGCCGTGGGCCGGCGAGTGGACGGTCATCCTCGACACCGACAGCGGCGCCTTCTGGGGCAGCGGCCACCGCGGCGTCGGCTCGGACGTCGGGGTCGGCACCGACCACCCCGACGTGGTCGTCGGAACGCTCGAGATCCCGTACCAGACGCTCGGGGCGTCCGCCCAGGTCGACGTCGGCCCGATGTCGATGCTCTGGCTCGCCAGCACCGCCCCACCCCCGCCCCTGACCGCCTGGCCGTCATTCCACGTTTGCGTCGCGAATTTTGCGTTGCAGAGCGCGCAAAGCGCGACGCAAACGACGATTTACGGTGACTCGATCAGGGTTTTCAGGCGTTTCAGGTTGCGGCGCCAGAGGGGGCCGAGCACGAACCGACCGGCGACGACCTCGCCGAGGCGGCCGCCGAGGTACCACGGAAAGTCGAGTGCCTCGGTCCACGTGAAGCGGGTGCGTGTGCCGCCGGCGAGCGACTCGAGCGTGAACACCCCGGTGCCGGTCACGATGCCGCTGTGGCGGACGCCCATGGCGTGCTCCGGCACCCACTCGGTGATCTCCATCCGGTCGGTGAGCGTGATCGGCCCGATCTTCGTGTCGCACAGGAACGTCGTGCCGACGCCCGCGTTCCTGCTCGCTCTCGAACCGGATCGCCACGGCGTCGGCCATCCAGTCGACGTGGCGCTCGACCGGTTCGAGGATCGACCACACGTGTTGCGGCGACGCGGTGATCTCCACCGACACGGTGACCGCGCCCGGCACGGCGTTCATGGCACTGGCGTTCACGTGGCGGCCGTCGCGCGCCCGGCCGCGCCGTTGCTCGGTTCACGCGTGAGCGCGAACGGATCGGAGCGTCTGGGTCGCTTCCTCCGGCGGGACCACGTTGATCATCACGCCGGTGCCGCGCTCGAAGCCGGCCTGCGTGACGAGCACCGGCCAGATGTGCACGTGCCAGTGGTACTCGCCGGTGTGCTGGTGCGGGGCGGTGTGGAAGCCGAGGTTGAACGCCACGTCGCCGAGCGCGCTCTGCAGGTGGGCGATCGTGTCGCGGATGGCTCGCCCGACGGCGGCCAGCGACTGGTCGGACGCGTGCTGCATGTGCGACTGGCGCTCGGTCGGCACGATCATCATCTCGTAGGGGACGCCGCTCCAGAAGGGGCAGATGACCACGACGTCGTCGTCGGCGAGCACGACGCGCTGATCGGCGGCGAGCTCGGCCTCGATGGTCGTCTCGAGGAGCGACCCACCGGCGAAGCGGGCGAAGGCTCGTTCCTCGTCGAGGATCTCACCGGGCACGAACGGCAGCCCGAGGATCTGGCCGTGCGGGTGGGCGATGGACGCGCCGGCCTCGCTGCCGTGGTTGACGATCACCTGGGTGTACCGGACGAACCCCATCGCGGCGTGTTCGAGCAGCCGGCGTCGCAACAGGAACATGAACTCGGCGGCGTGGGCGTCGTCGAGCCGGTGCGAGCCCGCCGAGGTGCTCGGGGGAGTAGACGAAGACCTCGTGGATGCCGCTGGCTTCGGCCTTGACGTGGACGGGGCCGAGGTTGTGCACGGCGAACGCATCGTCACCGAAGAACGCGGGGTACCGGTTGGGCACCACGCGCATCGACCAGGTGCCGTCGGCCTCGGTGGTCTCGATCGCCGGTGGGGTCTCTTCTTCGTTGCCGGGGCAGAAGGGGCAGGGGCGTTCGGTGTCGAGTTCGATCGTGCGGTCGCGTGGTGCGAAATCGTTGGGCCGTCGCTGACGGTCCGGCACGATCGTCACCCACCGCCCGTTGAGTGGATTCAAGCGCATCTGGCTCATCGTGAGTTCAGGATACGGCGGTTGCGCTCTCCGTGGGTGACATGGCCGATGTGTCGCCGGTCAAGTCGGTCCTGGTTCCACCGGTGCATCCCCCAGCCGATCATCGCACCGACCCCGAAGGCGAGGAGTCCGCCGACCCCGTCGAGCCAGAAATGGTTGGCGGTGACGATGATGCAGAACAGCGTGGCCAACGGATAGAGCGCGACGAGCACCTTCATCCAGCGACGCTTCAGCAACGGCCACACGGCGACCGCGCACCACGTCGACCACCCGATGTGCATGCTCGGCATGGCCGCGTACTGGTTGGAGATCGACGCCATGGTGTCGGAGTCGAACGACCACGGGCCGCCGTACTCGGAGAGCGTGTCGACGAAACCCCACCCGTCCGGGCGGTCGTTCCGACGACTCGATGCACGCGCCGCCGTAGCTCGACGGATCGGTCGCCGGGCACGGCTCGTCGAGCAGGCGCGGTGGCATCAGCGGGAAGAACGCGAAGCCGATGATCGCCAGCGCGGTCATCGCCGCCAGCGTGTTGCGCCACTGGGGGAACACGTCGCGGCGCTTCATGAACAGCAGGATGAACACGCCGAGCGTGACGATGAAGTGCATCGTGCCGTAGTACGTGTTCCAGAACTGGATGAACCACTTGTACGGCAGGAACCAGGCCTGCATCGTCTGTTCGTGGAACAGGTTGAGCGCGGTCTCCCAGCGGATCACGCGGACGGCGTTGGTGAACGCCTGATCGGGGATGCCGTCGGCGGCGATCTTGTTCGAGCCGAACTGGTTCCGGGTCCACGAGTACACCATGTAGAAGGCCGCGACGATGATCGCTTCCTTCCACCAGTAGACGCGATGCTGCCGCTCTGGTGCCGTGCTCGTCTCGGCAACCTGCATTCGACGTCTCACCCTATTGGTGACATCGATTGACGACATCGATCGCGACGACGTCGCCCGTGGTGAATTCGAGCGTGATGTCGGACCGGCGTCAGGAGCAGCACTTGCCCATGAAGCGCTCGACGTCGACGACGACGCGAGTGATCTTCCCCGCCGCCACCAGCCCGCCGGAGTCGGACGCCGACACGGTGAACTTCAGCCGCCGGCCGTCGATCTTCTCGAGCACCGCTTCGGCCGTGACGTCGAACCCGACCGGGGTGGGCTGCAGGTGATCGAACTGGATGCGCATCCCGACCGTGGTCGTGCCGTCGGGCAGCACGTTGGTGAGCGCGGCCAGCGTGGCCTCCTCGCACAGTGCGATGAGTCGGGGCGACCCGAGCACGTCGACATGTCCGGATCCGAGCGAGCGGGCGGTGTCTTCCGGCCCGACGGTCATCTTGGCGTCGCCGCGCAGCCCTGTTTCGAGATTCACGGGACTCCACGCTAACGGGTGATGAACGGGTAGCGAACGAACGGTGACGCGTCACATCCGCGTTGGATCCCCGGGCGGATCAACCCGCGTGTTCGGTCCGTACAATCGGGTCGGTGATCGACGCCGATGTCCTGGAACGAGTGCTCGCCGGTGCGGTTCGTACCGGCGCCGATTTCGCGGAGGTGTACGCCGAAGACAAACGGTCGACGTCGGCCGGGCTCGACGACGGACGGATCGAACAGGTCTCGAGCGGTCGCGACCGCGGCGCCGGGATCCGCGTCGTGGCCGGAGAGACCACGGGCTTCGCCTACACGTCCGATCTGTCCGAGTCCGGCCTCGAGCGGGCCGCCTCCGCCGCGGCCGCCGCGGCGAGCCAGGGCGGCGGCGGTGTGCGCACCGTCGCGTTGACCAAGTCGGCGCCACACCGTCCGAACACGATCCAGCAGGACCCCGACTCGGTGGCCAAGGCGCTCAAGGTCGAGCTGCTCCAGCGGATGGACGAGGCGGCCCGATCGTTCGCACCCGAGATCGTGCAGGTGTCGGCCGGGTACGGCGACAGCCACAAGCGCGTCGTGATCGCCAACACCGAGGGCGTGTACGCCGACGACGAGGTCGTGCGCACGCTGCTGCGGATCAGCGCGGTCGCCGACGGTGACACCGGCATGCAGACCGGGTTCCAGTCGATGGGCCATACGGTCGGCTTCGAGATCTTCGACACGGTCGACGTGGAGGAGCTGGCCCGTGAGGCGGCCCGCCAGGCGATCACCAAGCTCCGGGCACGTCCGGCGCCGTCGGGCGCGATGCCCGTCGTCATCAAGCACGGCACCGGCGGCGTGCTGTTCCACGAGGCCTGCGGTCACGGCCTCGAGGCCGACCACATCCAGAAGGGCGCCAGCGTCTACGCCGGCAAGGTCGGCCAGCAGGTCGCCAACCCGCTCGTCACGCTCGTCGACGACGGCACGATGCCGGGCGAGTGGGGCACCCTCGGCTTCGACGACGAGGGCCACATCACGCAACGGAACGTGCTGATCGAGGACGGCATCCTCACCGACTACATGTGGGACTACCTGCGGGCCCGCAAGGACGGCCGCCCGCAGTCGGGCAACGGTCGCCGTCAGAGCTACCAGCACCTCCCGATGGTGCGGATGACGAACACGTTCGTGCTCGACGGGCCCGACGACCCCGACGACATCATCTCGTCCACCCCGAACGGCGTGTACGTCGCCAAGCTCGGCGGCGGCAGCGTCAACACGGCCACCGGCGACTTCGTGTTCGGCATGACCGAGGCGTACCTCATCGAGAACGGCGAGATCACCGAGCCGTTGCGCGAGGGCAACCTGATCGGCAACGGCCCGAAGGTGCTGCAGGACATCGACATGCTCGGCAACGACTTCGCCATGGGCAGCCCGGGCACGTGCGGCAAGGACGGCCAGGGCGTTCCCGTCGGCGACGGCCAGCCCACGTTGCGGGTGAAGTCGCTCACGATCGGCGGGACCAGCTCGTGACCGCCTTCGAGTCGGAGCTGCAGGTCGTCGCCGACCGGGTGGTCGAGCAGGCCCAGGCCGGCGAGGAGATCGAGGCGTTCGTCTCGCGGGGCGGCGAGACCGAGATCCGTGTGTACGAGGGCGACGTCGAGCACTTCGTGTCGGCGCAGAGCGAGGGCATCGGCATCAGGGTGATCAACGGCGGGCGGACCGGTTTCGCCTATGCCGGCACGCTCGACCCCGACGCGATCGCCGAGGTGCTCGCCCAGGCGCGCGACAACCTCCAGTTCGGCACCGTCGACGAGTACGCCGCGCTGGCCGAGCCCGACGGCGTGCCCGTGACCGAGCAGTCGCTGTGGAACGACGACCTCGCGGCGTACGCCACCGACCGCAAGATCGACCTGGCCAAGGAGCTCGAGAAGCTCGCCTCCGGCGCCGACCATCGGGTCCGGGTCGACGACTCGAACTACGCCGACGCCTACGGCGAGTCCGCGGTCGCCACCACCACCGGCGTTCGCATGTCGGGACGCGAGAACGGCTGCTTCGTGTCGGTGTCGACGCTCGCCGACGAGGGTGAGGGCGACGACGCGGAGACCCAGACCGGTTTCGGTTTCTCCGTGGGCCGGTCGCCCGACGAGTTCGATCTCGACAAGGCCGCCCGCGAAGCGGTCGACCGGGCCACCCGGTTGCTCGGCGCCACCAAGCCGTCGACGAAGCGTCTGACCGTGGTGCTCGACCCGTTCGTCACGGCCCAGTTCCTCGGTGTGATCTCGTCGACGCTCAACGGCGAGGCCGTGGTCAAGGGCCGCTCGCTGTTCCGTGACCGGCTCGGCGAGCAGGTGGCGTCACCGCTCGTCACGCTGATCGACGACCCGACCAACCCGAAGGCGTACACCGCGACCGACGTCGACGGCGAGGGCCTCGCCGCGCGGCGCAACGTGTTGATCGAGGGCGGGGTGCTGCGCCAGTTCGTGCACAACTCGTACTCGGCGCGCCGGGCCGGCACCGTGTCGACCGGCAACGCGATCCGTGGTGGATTCGCCGGCACGCCCGGCGTCGGGTGCCTCGCCCTGTCGCTGGTGCCGGGCGAACGCTCGCAGGAGGAGCTGATCGCCGACGTCGACGACGGGTTGCTCGTCCAGTCGATGCAGGGCCTGCACTCCGGCGTGAACCCGATCAGCGGCGACTTCTCCACGGGTGCGGCCGGGCTGCTCATCTCGAACGGCACGGTCGGCGCCCCCGTCCGCGAGTTCACCATCGCCTCGACCCTGCAACGCATGCTGCTCGACATCGTCGAGGTCGGCGGCGACCTCGACTGGCTGCCGATGCGCGCCGCCGGCATGAGCCTCGTCATCCAAGACGTCACCATGTCCGGTGCGTGAGCGTCGTGCACCGGTGCCTGGCACGGATGCACGACCTGTTGCGATGTCCGGGGACCCCGTGAGGGCGTCGCCCGCGTCGCCGGAGGCGATCGCCCGCCATCCGCATCTCGCCGAGCCGATCGCGGCCGGGCGGGTGCGGGTCGACCTGCACAGCCACACGATGTGGAGCGGCGATTCCACCACGACGCCCGACGAACTGGTCGGAGCGGTCGAGGCGTCCGGCATCGACGTGCTGTGCATCACCGATCATCACGCGATCGCCGGTGCCGTCGAACTCCGCTCGATCCTGCCCTGCCGAGTGGTCGTCGGTGAGGAGCTGCGCACGGCGGCCGGCGAGATCATCGGGCTCTTCCTCTCCGAGCGGATCCCGAACGGCCTCGGCCACGTCGAGACGGCGCAGGCGATCCGCGATCAGGGCGCGATCGTCTACGTCCCGCACCCCTTCGATCCGATGCGCCGCAATCTCGCCGAGCCGGCGCTGTACGAACTCGCCGAAGCGGGCCTGCTCGATGCCGTCGAGGTGATCAACGCGAAGACGTCGCTGGCCGAGCCTCAACCGTCGCGCCGGTGACTTCGCCGAGGAGTTCGACCTCGCGGCCGGAGCGGGCAGCGACGCCCACGTCCCGAACGCCATCGGCTCGGCGTTCGTCGAGATGGGCGACTTCGAGACGCCGATCGAGTTCCTCGCCGCGCTGCGCGTGGGCACCGTGGTCGGTCATCACTGGGACGAAGCCCGCCCGTGGTCGGCGCGGATCATCCCATCGACGCCGTCGCACTGACCGCAGCCGATAGAAAGGTCCGCCGTGCCGATCCTTCACGCCATCGTGCTCGGCCTCGTCCAGGGGTTCACCGAGTTCCTCCCCGTGTCGTCGAGCGGCCACCTGCTGATCGTGCCGTGGCTCTTCGGCTGGGACGATTTCGAATCGGCCTCGGTGGAAAAGGCGTTCGACGTCGCCCTGCACATCGGGACGCTGTTCGCCGTGGTCGGATACTTCCGCCACGACCTGTCGAGGTACGTGCGCGCCGGCGCCCGACAGCTCGTCCGGCGCCAACGCCCGGCGACCGACGAGGCCCGGCTGGCCTGGCTCCTGGTGCTGGCGACGGTGCCGGCGGCGGCGATCGGGGCCGTGTTCTCCGAGACGATCGACGAGCATCTCGGTACGCCGCTGATCATCGCCGGCTCGCTCATCGTGTTCGGCCTGCTGCTCGCCTGGGCCGATCGGCGGCAGGGGGCTCGGCCGATCGAGGACATGCGAACCCGCGACGCGCTCATCGTCGGTGCCGCCCAGGCGCTCGCGTTGAATCCCGGCACGTCGCGGTCGGGCATCACGATGACGGCCGCCCGGTTCATCGGTTTCAACCGCGAAGCAGCGGTACGGATCAGCTTCCTGATGTCGGTCCCGGTGATCGTCGGAGCGGTGGTGTTCGAGGTCGGCGGCCTCGTCAAGGACGGGATCCCCGAAGGGCTGCTCGTGCCGATGATCGCCGGCATCATCGCCTCCGGCCTGTCGGGTCTGCTGGCGGTGTGGGGCACGCTCAAGATCGTGCGCACCTACAGCTTCATGCCGTTCGTGATCTACCGCATCGGCCTGGGCGTCACGATCCTGATCATCCTGGCCACCGGCTGGCGCTCCTGACGCGCCGACGCCCCGCCATCTCACCCTCGACCCTGGTGGGGTCGGGTCACGGGATGAAGACGATGCTGGCGGCGGCTGTCGTGGGCGGCGGCGGCGACCGTCGCCGCGGCCTGCGCCTCGACGGCCACGAAGATCACCTCCTCGGCGAGCACCGACGACACGGGCGCCGTCGGCCAGCACCACGCCCTCGCTGACGACCTGCACGTCGAGCCCGATGCGTACGTCGCGCGCCAGCGGGTCGGTGATGCCGACCACCAGCGTTCCGGGGTCGGCGAGTGCGGCGGGGCCGTCGGCGACGGCGAGGTCGGCCGCCACGACGACCTCGCCGATCGACACCCGCTGGCGAACGATCGCTCGGTCGTCGATCGCCCGACTGCGTCGGATCGACGGCGTCCGGCGGCAGCGACGGCCAGCGGCATCTCCACCGTGTCGCGCCTGCAGCCGGTCGCCCGGAAGGTGATCGCCCGTGGCGACCAGCACCGGCCGGTGTCGGCCCAGCTGCGGCGGGCCTCGTCGAGGCGGGCGACGTGGCCGGCGACGAGCATCGCCACCGCGGCGGCGACGACGACGCAGGCCACCCAGTAGATCCAGGGACGCCGGGCGATGCAGGCGGCGGGCCTTCACCGCGAGCGCTCATGGTTCGATGCTCATGGCGGGAACTCCAGTCGATCGTGTTCAGGACCATCTGGAGGGAGCCGGCACCACCGACGATATCGACGACGGGCCGATCCGCGACGCGCGATGCGTCAGGGCAGCGCGGGGAGGGCGGCGGTGATCAGCGCTGCGCACGTTCGCCACGTTCTCCCTGACCATCGCGAGCACCACGTCCATCGTGACCGGCTCGTGGCCGTCGATGCCGGCGTCGTCGTCGGTCACCAGGGCGATGGACGCGTACGGGAGGTTGGCCTCGGCGGCCAACACGGCCTCCGGATAGCCGGTCATGTTGACGACGCTCCACCCCATCTGTCGGAACCAGTGGCTCTCGGCCCGGGTGGAGAAGCGGGGGCCGTTGATGACGACCATCGTTCCGCCGTCGTGGACTGCGAGCTCACACGACCTGCCGGCATCGACGAGCGCCCGCCGGAGCTCGGCGTCGTACGGCTCGGCGAAGCTCTGGTGGTGCACCGGCAGGTCCGATCCCGGAAGCCCGTCGCCGGAGCCGACGTCGTGGAACGTGTCGGCCCGGCCGGCTCGTGCGGTCGATGAGCTGATCGACGACCACGAAGTCGCCCGGATGGATCTGCGTCTGCAGCGACCCGACGGAACAGGGGGCGATCACCGACCTGACGCCGAGCGACGCCATCGCCCACACGTTGGCCCGGTACGGGATCCGATGGGCGGCGTAGCTCGTGGCTGCGACCGTGGCGGGCGAGGAACGCGACCCGTCGGCCGGCCAGGCGTGCCGACGCTGATCGTCGACGACGGCGCGCCGAACGGTGTGGTCAGCTCGACCTCGATCGGGTCGTCGAGGAACTCGTAGAAACCGGATCCACCGAACACGCCGATCTCAGCGCCGAGACTCGAGGCGCTGTCGGCGAGCGGGATGAGCATCAGCTCGACGTCGTGGTGGCCGACTTCGTCGGCGTCGTCGACGTCGAGTTCGACTTCTTGGAGTCCGACGTGGTCTCGGACTTCTTCGTCGAGTCGCCGGACGATTTCGAGTCGGACGACTTCGAATCGCCGGATTTCGAGTCGGACGTGCTCGACGACTCGGAGGACTTCGACTCGGTCTTGGAGTCGCCGCCTTCTTCGAGCCGACTTCGCTGGCGGACTTCTTGCCGCGGTTGTCGGTCTTGAAGAACCCGCTGCCCTTGAAGGTGACCCCGACGGGGGTGAACACCTTCTTGACCGCGAGGACCTCACCCGAATCGGGATGGGCGAACTCGGTCAGGGTGGCGTCGGTGAAGGCCTGCTGCACTTCGATGGTCTCGCCGGTGTCGACGAACTTGTAGACGTAGGTTGGCATCGGAGTTGAAAAGATAGCGTCGCTCGCATGCAGGTCCGCAGTGCCGTCATTCCCGCGGCCGGAATGGGAACTCGTTTCCTTCCCGCCACGAAGGCCGTTCCGAAGGAACTGTTCCCGATCGGCGACCAACCGGCGCTGCAGATCGTGATCGACGAGGCGCTCGGCGCGGGCATCGACCACATCGTCGTGGTGAGCAGCCGCGACAAGCCGGCGATCGAGGCCTACTTCCGTGCCGGACGAGGCCTTGATCGGCTCGCTCGAGGCGCAGGGCAAGGACGACATCGCCGAGCGGCTCCGCTCGATCGGCCGTGACTGGCGGGCGTCGATCGTCTATCAGGACCAGCCCAAGGGGCTCGGCCATGCGGTCGGGTTGCGCCCGCGAGGCGGTCGGCGACGAACCGTTCGCCGTGATGCTGCCTGACGAACTGATGGGCTCGTCGGCGTTGCTCGCCCAGATGAACGGTGTCTGCGCGTCGACGGGTGGCAGTGTCGTCGCCGTCGTGAACGTGCCGCGCGATCAGGTCAGCTCGTACGGGGTGATCGACCCGGCCGGCGAGCTGTCGGCGGACGGTGTGATCCCGGTGAAGGATCTGGTGGAGAAGCCGTCGGTCGACGCCGCGCCGAGCAACTTCGTGTTGACCGGCCGCTACGTGCTCACCGCCGATGCCTGGGACGAGATCGCCCGCCTGCAACCGGGTCGCGGTGGCGAACTGCAGTTGACCGACGCGTTGCGCGCCCAGGCGGCTCGTTCGCCGTTCCACGCCGTCGTGTCGTCGGAAGGGCGTCACGACACCGGCAACCCCCTGGGTTTCCTGACGTCGTCGATCGAACTGGCGCTGCTCGACCCCGAGCTGAGCGGTCCCCTGCGCGCGTTCCTCGCCGATCTCCGCCTCTGATCGTCCGCGGCACCTGCCGCCAAGGTCGTGCATCGGTGCCAGGCACCGACGCACGACCTGCGGGAGGGCGAGCACCGCGGCGCTGGCGCCGGACGGTCAGTGACGCCGGAAACGTCGGGGGAGGTCGCGCACGAGACCGAACTCGTCGACGTCGAAGTCGGTCGAGGTGCCGGATTCGTCGATGTGGCGCCAGCGCCGGTGCGCGGTACGCACGTAGACGTGATCGACCGGCGTGATCCCGAGGGTCTCGACGTCGATGTGGGCGACCGTGAGTGCGACCGAGTCGCCCTCCTCGAGCTGCAAACGGCGGATCGGCAGGGTCATGGTGAACGGCGTGCAGCCGAGGTGGATGTCGACACAACCGTCGATGTCGGGGCGGTGCGCACCGTTGAGTTCACCCCACCGGCCGCTGCCGTCGGTGCCGAGCCACAGGTCGGGTTCGTCGAGGTCGCGGAACAACAGGAACTGGCGGACCTGCCACGTCGCCGACAGCCGGATCACGTAGGTGACGGCCTCGTGGCCGACCTCGCCGGTGGCCGTCCAGCCCTCGTTCTCCCAGCGCAGGCTGAGCGTTTCGTCACCGTCGTGATGCCAGCGTTGCCAGCGCGCGGTGTACCCGTCGGCCGGGAACGCCCGCAGCGGGGAAGTCATGACCGGCCAGGTTACGGTTCCGATGATGACGCCGCTGGACGCCGCCCAGGCTCTCGTGTGGGACGCATGCCGGCCGCTGACGCCGGTCGAGGTGGATCGTCGTGAGGCGCGCGGGCTGGTGCTCGCCGCCGACGTGATCGCGGCCGAGGAGGTCCCGCCGTTCGACAACAGCGCGGTCGACGGGTATGCGGTGCGCGCCGCCGACCTCGCCGTCGTGCCGGTCGAATTGTTGGTCGTCGGTGAGATCGCCGCCGGAGCGGCGCCCTCGCGACCCGTCGGTCGCGGTGAGGCGATCCGCATCATGACCGGCGCGCCGGTGCCGGACGGCGCGACGGCGATCGCCATGGTCGAGGACTCCGAGCGGGTGGGCGACGACCACGTTCGCCTCCACCGCCGCGTCGAAGCCGGTGTCGCGTTGCGTCACGCCGGCGACGACGTGCGGGTCGGCGATGTGTTGTTCACCGCCGGCACCGAGATCCGCCCTGCCGTCGAAGCGGTTCTGGCGAGCGTGAACGCCCGCACCGTGTCGGTGCACCCGCGCCCGATCGTGGCGCGTGCTGTCCACCGGCGACGAGCTGATCGACGACGGTTCGCCGCTGCAGCCGGGCCAGATCCGTGAGAGCAACAAGACGATGCTCGCCGGCATGGTCGCCGAGGCGGGGTGCACGGTCGTCGACTACGGGATCGTGCGCGACGACGAGGCCGAACTCGAGTCCGTGCTCCGCCGAGCGGCAGCTCACTGCGACGCGATCGTGACGAGCGGCGGCGTGTCGATGGGCGACTACGACGTCGTCAAGGCCGTGCTCGGACGCATCGCGGCGATGTCGTGGATGCAGATCGCGATCAAGCCGGCCAAGCCGTTCGCGTTCGGCACGCTCGACGGCACACCGATCTTCGGCCTGCCCGGCAACCCGGTCAGTTCCCTGGTGAGCTTCGAGGTGCTCGCCAGGCCGGCGCTGCGCAAGATGGCGGGTCACCGGCACATCGGCCGCACCCAGGTGATGGGCATCGCCGACGTCGACTTCCGGCGTCACCCGGACGGCAAGACGCACCTCGTGCGGGCGACGGCCGCGTTCGCTGCCGACGGGCGGCTGCACGTCAGGCCGGTCGGCGCCCAGGGCAGTCACCAGCTGGCGGCGTCGGCGACGGCGGACGCGATCGTCATCCTCGCCGACGGCGCCGGGGTCGTCGCGGGCGACGATGTCGACGTCTTGATGTTGACTCCGTAGGCTTGACCCATGGCCCGAGGATTTGCGACGACAGGTTCGTGATGACCGCGCAGCGTCCGGCGCAGGACCTCGTCGATCCGTTCGGGCGCGTCATCAAGGATCTGCGGATCTCGATCACCGATCGGTGCAATTTCCGGTGCACCTACTGCATGCCCGAGGAGGGGATGAAGTTCCTGCCCCGATCGGCGGTGATGTCGTTCGAGGAGATCGAACGTCTCGCCCGGATCTTCGTCGAGCGCTATGGCGTCGACAGCATCCGGCTCACCGGCGGCGAACCGACCGTCCGCGCCAACCTGCCGGTCCTCGTCGCCAAGCTCGCCGCCCTCGAGACCGCGGACGGTCCCGTCGATCTCGCGATGACCACCAACGCGGCGACGATGCGGCTCGTGGCGGGCAGCCTGCGCGAGGCGGGCCTGCGCCGGGTGAACATCAGCCTCGACACGCTCGACCGGGCGAAGTTCCTGCAGATGACCCGGCGTGACGAACTCGACAACGTCCTCGACGGCATCGTGGCGGCGCAGGCCGCCGGATTCGACCCGGTCAAGATCAACGCCGTCATCGAGCGCGGCGTGAACGACGACGAGATCCTCGACCTCGCCCGCTTCGGTCGTGAGCGTGGCCTCGAGATCCGCTTCATCGAGTTCATGCCGCTCGATGCCGATGGGCACTGGGGCAACGACCAGGTGGTCGGTCAGGACGAGATCGTCGACACGATCAATGCGGTGTTCCCGATCGAGCAGATGCCGGCGCGGGGCGCCGCACCGGCCGACCGGTTCCGCTACCTCGACGGCGGTGGCACCGTCGGCGTCATCCCGACCGTCACCAAGCCGTTCTGCGGCGACTGCGACCGGGTCCGGCTCACCGCCGAGGGTGACTTCCGGACGTGCCTGTTCGCCACGACCGAGGCGACGCTGCTCGACGCCATCCGGGACGGTCAGTCCGACGACGAGATCGCCGCCCGCATCGAGGCGGCGGTGGCCAAGAAGTGGGCCGGCCACCGGATCAACCAGGTCAACTTCATCCGGCCCGGCAAGTCGATGAGCCAGATCGGCGGCTGAGAACGACCGCCCGGGGACAGTCCCCGGCCGGACATTCTCGAACGCGCGGTCAGTCCAGGTTGGACGCGTGGCGGAAGCGGGCGCCGAGTTCGGCGTCGCCGACGATGTCCACCGGGCCCGCATCACGGCGCCACAGCCACAGCAGCAGATCGCTGGCCTTGCCGCGGATCGCGACGTCGCCCTTCGTGTGCTCGCGGGTGAAGGCGATGCCGTCGGAGGTCAACGACGAGATGAACCATTCGCCGGCGGTGTCGGTGCAGTGCAGGTGCACGGTGCCGCCGAGGTCGCCGTCGACTCCCTCGGCATCGGTGAAGTAGGTGAGGAACTCGTCGATGCCGTCGGCGGCCACCAAGGCGTCGATGTCGTCGGGTTCGACCGACCGCGTGTGCCGCGTCCCAGCGGTGCACGGCGGTCTCCTGCGCCATCCGGCGTCGGACCCATTCGACGTTCTGGTTCTGGCCGGTCCACGTCCACACCTCGCGCTCGGGCCGGGCGTCGACGAGCGCCGCGTAGATCGCGGTGTGCGACGCCGTCACCCATTCGATCAGCGCGTCGCCGGAGAGCTTGCCCGGCTCGTCGATCGTCTTGACCTGTCTCGATGTCGGTCATGTGCTCCTCGACGATCCTGCTCCAGAAGTCCCACACCCCGCCGACGTGCCACGCCAGATCGCTGAGGGTCCACTCGGGACACGCGGCAATCGGCGTGTTCGGATCGTGATTCTCGACGATGTCGATCAGCCCGACACCGTCGTTGCGGATCTGGAGGAGGGCGTCGTAGGCGAGGGGCATCTCGGCAAGGTAGTCGGGCCGACGAAGCTCCGACTAGCGTGACGTTCCGCATGAGGGACGTTTCGTGATGACTGACCTGTCCGTGACGAGTGACCCCCGTGACGACGAGCGAAACGGTGACGAGGGAGCATCGGCGATGAGCGACCTCTCGTTCACCCACCTCGACCCGCTCGGCCGGGCCCGCATGGTCGACGTCACACCGAAGGAGCCGACGCATCGACGCGCCGTCGCCCGCTGCAAGGTGTTCATGCAGCCGGAGACCACCACGGCCATCGCCAATCGTGAGGTGAAGAAGGGCGACGTGTTGTCGGTCGCCCGGGTCGCCGGCATCCAGGCGGCGAAGCGGACCTCGGACATGATCCCGCTGTGCCACCCGCTCCTCGTCGGGAGCGTGTCGGTCAACTTCGAGATCGGCGACGACTTCGTGGCGATCGAGGCGCAGGTCGACACCGTCGATCGCACCGGCGTCGAGATGGAAGCGCTGCACGCGCTGCAGCGTCGCCGCGCTCACCGTGTACGACATGTGCAAGTCGGCCGACCGGGCATGGTGATCGGCGAGCTGGCGCTGTGGGAGAAGACCGGCGGTCGCTCCGGCGTCTACCGCCGTGACGACGTGTGACCCTCGTCTCGGCATATATTGCCTCCGTCGTCACAATCGTCGTAGAATCGTCATACTTCATCAAGTCACCCGCTGACTGACCGAACTTCCGCCCGCTCACCCACACTCGTCCACGCCACTCCATCTCTCGCACCTCACTTCATCACTCACTCTCCATGGCCCAACTCGTTCTCCTCGTCGTCGCCGCAGCATGGGCTGCAGTGCTGATCCCACCGATGCTCCGCTCTCGCGTCGAGAATCATCCGAACTCCTCGGTCACCGACTTCCGGCGGCAGCTCAACACGCTGCAGAGCACGTCGACGCCCGCCCGCGGCACGCTGCGCGGCATGGGCCGCCCGCTCGCCCAGTCGCCGCTCCACCGCCCGGCCGCGGCCGGTCGGCCCGGACAGTCGATGCATCGTCAGGCCTCCCTGCCGCCGGGTCCAGCGCACCGCACCATGCGGGATCGGGGCCAGCGCGCCGCCCACAGCGCCCCGGCCGCCCCGTCGTCGCAACCAGCAGTTCCGTTCGCATGGCGACCCGTCCGGCGGGCAGCAACGTCCGCACCGTCCGCACCGCCAGACCCAGATGGCCAAGCAGGCCGACCCGCGCAACGACGTGAAGCGCCGCCGATCGAACGTGTTGTTCGTGCTCGTCGTCGCCACCGCGTGCAGCATGTTCCTCGCCGCGACCACCGGTTCGACCGCACTGCTCTACGTGTTCGCCCTGGCGTTCCTCTCGCTGTGCGGCTACGTGTACCTGCTCGCTCAGCTCCGTCAGCGTGAGCAGGTCTCCACGGGCGTGTCCGGCAACCATTCCGGTGCCCACCCGGGGAACTACGCGCCGCAGTACCAGCCCCAGTACACGGGGCAGGTGCAGGGCCAGCCGTACAGCCGCGCCGAGCAGCGCTGAATCCCGGCACGCCGAGCGCGGCCGTCACCCGACGATCTGCAGCCCGATCGAAACGGCGCAGGTGCGTCGTGACGGCGGGGCGATACAATCGGCTGGCACATTGGGGCTATAGCTCAGTTGGTAGAGCGCGACAATCGCACTGTCGAGGCCAAGGGTTCGATTCCCTTTAGCTCCACGAGTCCGTTTCCGGACGTTCGCCGAAATCAGCGAACGTCCGGAAAATCGGCCCCCGACCAGGGAAACGTCCGCTGAGATGCGTCGACGTGCGAATCCGTTGCTGGAGCGTCTACTCCACCGGTTACTCCACCATCCGCTGGCGTTACTCCACCGCTTTCGATGCTGGAGCGACCCAGCGAGAGGGGATCACGCCGTGCCGAAGCAGCCTCGGGGCAAGCGAATTGGGTCCGACGACCACGAACCTCGGCAAACACGTCCTTGCGGGCTCAACGCTCCACAGGTATGCCGTCATCTCGAGTCCCCATGCCCGGCGATCGAGGGCTGAGCGGACGGTCGGGTCCGAAATTCTCTTGCCCGATGCACACCACGCTCTTCACGATCGGTAAGGTACGCCGCTGTGGAGGCACCGGGGGGTACGACACGGGGATCGACGACCGCATTGATCGACGCGCCCCAGGACGCCTCGGGTCCGCTCCTCGAGGTGACCGATCTGAAGACGCATTTCCTGACGCCGTACGGGCGGGTCCGGGCCGTGGACGGGGTCAACCTCACGCTCGCCCGCGGCACGACGCTCGGGCTCGTCGGTGAGTCGGGCTCGGGCAAGACGATCTTCGCCCGCTCGGTGATGAACCTCCTGCCCAAGGAGAACGTCGTCCGCACGGGCCGCGTGATGTTCGTGGGCCGGGACCTCATCACGCTGAACGCCAAGGAGATGCGCCGGATCTGCGGGTCCGAGCTGGCGATGATCTTCCAGGACCCGATCAGCTCGCTCAACCCGGTCATGACGATCGGCAAGCAGATCACCGAGTCGTTGCGCCTGCACCTCAAGATGAGCCGCCACCAGGCGAAGATCAGCGCCGTCGCGATGCTCCGCGCCGTCAACATCCCGGAGGCCGATCGACGCTTCGACGAGTACCCGCACCAGCTGTCCGGCGGCATGCGCCAGCGCGTGATGATCGCCCTGGCGCTGGCCTGCGGGCCCCGGCTGCTGTTCGCCGACGAGCCGACGACCGCGCTCGACGTGACCGTCCAGGCCGAGATCCTCAACCTGCTGCAGGACAACCAGGCCGACCGGTTGATGGCGATGGTGCTGGTCACACACGACCTCGGCGTCGTCGCCGGACGCACCGACGAGATCGCCGTGATGTACGCCGGCAAGATCGTCGAGCAGGCCCGCACGTCGGTGCTCTTCGGCAAGATGCGCCACCCGTACACGGAGTCGTTGCTGCGTTCGATCCCCCGCGTGGAGGACCCGAGCCACACGCGCCTGCGCACGATCATCGGCCGGCCGCCGAACCTGCTGATGCCGCCACCGGGCTGCTCGTTCGCCCCTCGCTGCCCGTACGCCCAGGACCGCTGCCACGAGGAGGTGCCGGTGCTCGAGTTCACCGGCTCGACCGGCCATCGCTTCGCCTGCTTCTACCCGCTGGGGACGCCCGAGAACGCGGCCGCCCTGCAGACCAACCTCTCGGCGGGCCTGCCGCAGGCCCTCGCCCTGCTGGACGCGCCCCACGGCGCATCGATCGACCTCGACCAGCCAGCTGCGGTGGACGGAACGGAGAACGGATGGGCAGGAGGTGAAGCACAAGGCGACGGCGACGAGATGTCGCCGGCGCACGGCTCGACGCGTGACGATTGACCATCCAGTACATCGACCGACCACCAACTCATCGAACACACATCAGACCATGCGGCGCACCATCGCCGCAGACCAGCGGGCCGGGGGGCCCAGAACTCTTCAGGGGGAAAAATGCTTCGAAACAAACGCCCAGCGACGTTGGTCGCAACGCTTGCGGTCTTCGCGCTCGTCGCCGTCGCCTGCGCCGGAGACGACGATGACGACACGACCGGGACGGATGCCGTTGCGGTGACCGACGCCGTCGACGGGACGGACGCTGCGCCGGCGACCGAGGACACGGCGACGGAGGACACGACGGAGGACACGGCGACGGAGGACACGGCGACCGACGAGACCGAGCCCGAGGGCGACACGCCGACCCCACAGGTGGGTCCCGGCGACAACCACGTGACCGACGAGGGCGAACCCGTCCAAGGCGGCACGCTCGTGTACGGCATCGACTCCGACACGGCCAACGCGTGGCCGCACTACCGGGCCAGCTACGCATCCAGCGGGTACATCCCGCTGGCCGCGGTGTCGGACAGCCTCTTCGCCGTCGACGCCGAGGGCGAGACCGTCCCGCTGCTCGTCGACACCGTCGAGGCCAACGACGACTACACCGAGTGGACGCTGACCATCCGCGACGGCATCACGTTCCACGACGGCACGCCGCTGACCGGCGAGGCCGTCAAGTTCAACATCGACGCCTGCCGCGCCGCGCCGCTGACGGCCGGTGCGTTGACGGCGATCGGCGAGGTGGCCGCGGAGGGCCAGACCGTCACGATCACCACCGCCGGTGGCGACCCCTGGGTCGCTCTGCCCTCCTACTTCGCCTACGGGGCGTGCGGGTACATGCTGTCGCAGGAGTGGCTCAGCAGCCTGCCCGACATCCCCCAGCGCCAGGAGGCGAGCCCGGTCTACGACGCCGCGCTGGCCGGCACGCCGGCCGACGGCAACCCGGCCGCACCGGTCGGGCTCGGCGCCTTCGTCTTCGAGTCCTACACGCCGGGCAACGGCAACTCGTTCAAGGCCGTGCGCAACGAGGACTACTGGCGCGGTCCCGAACGGCATCACCGGTGAGAACCTGCCGTACCTCGACGCCATCGAGGCGGTCGTGGCCGTCGACATCGACAGCCGCTCCAACTCGCTGCGCTCGGGGCAGTTCGACGCCATGCACACGGCCAACGCCGACGCCGTCAACCAGTTCCTCCAGGACGACGAGTTCGAGGTGTCCTCGGGCAGCCGCTTCGCCGAGACGGGCTACACGCTGCTCAACGTGGCCGAGGGCCCGGAGATCGATCCGGAGGGCACCAACGCCGCCAGCCCACTGCTCAACCTGAGCTGCCGCAAGGCGCTGGCCATGGCCACCGACGGCGAGCGGTTCGCCGAAGAGCGTGGGGCCGGCCTGGTGCAGGTGGCCAACGGGCCGTTCCCGCCAGGCTCGATCGGCTACCTCGAGGACACCGGCTACCCGGAGTTCGACCCCGAGGGCGCCGTCGCCGAGATGGACACGTGCCTCTCGGAGCTCGGCACCGACAGCATCGAGTTCTCGTTCAACACGACGAACGACCCGTTCAACGTGGAGTCCAACTCCTTGATCATCTCGATGTGGAACGAGGCCTTCGGCGACACAGTCAAGGCCACCATCGCGCCCGATCGAGCAGGGCGCCTACATCGGACTCGCCCTGGTCGGCAACTTCCAGGCCCAAGGCTGGCGCAGCCACGGCGGCTCCGACCCCGACCAGCAGCGCCTGTGGTGGCAGACCGCATCCGTCTCGCCGGTCGGCGCACTGGCGCTGAACTTCAATCGCTTCTCCGACGAGGTCATCGACGAGAACCTGGAGATCATCAAGACCAACCCGGACGCAGCGGCCCGCAAGGAAGCCGCCGAGGCCATCAACCGCCGCTTCGGTGAGCAGGTCTACAACTGGTGGAACGTCTGGTCCCTGTGGGGAATCCCCGCGGCGCCGTACGTCAACGGGATCGAGGCCAACGTGCTTCCTGACGGCTCGGAGGGCATCGGCCTGGCGTTCGCCGGCCGTCACCAGGTGAACCAGATCTGGTGCGACGACGGGGCCTGCGAGTAGGACCATGAAGTTCCTGGCCCGATACGCGGGGACGATCACGGCGCTGGGCGCCCTGGTCGTCCTCGTGGTCGGGGGGTTCCTCGGCGCTCCGATGCTGTTGACGTTCCTGGTGGCGTTCGCGTTGATCCTGTTGGGGGCCGCGTTGGTGAATGGCGCCTACGTCCTGCGCAAGCTCGTCGTCGTCATCCCGACGCTCTTCGTCGTCACCGCGTTCACCTTCTACCTGCAGAGCGGACGCGGCGACAAGCGCGACCTGGCGTTCAACATCCTCGGCCCGGGTGCCACCGACGCGGGGGTGGATGCCATCGTCAAGGAGTTCCACCTCGACGAGCCGATCTACACCCGCTACCTGCTGTGGTTGAGCGATGCGCTCAGGGGTGACCTCGGCCGTTCGGCGATTCAGGGCCAGGAGGTCTCGACGGCCATCGCCAACGCGATCCCGGTGACGTTGCAGCTGATGCTGTACGCCCAGATCGTCGCCCTGCTGATCGCCGTTCCGCTCGGGGTGTACGCGGCGTATCGGGCCAACCGCCGGGGCGACCGCCTGGCCAGCGGTGTCGCGCTGACGGCGCTGTCGGTGCCGAACTTCGTGCTCGGCATCGTGCTGATCCTCTTCCTGGCTCTCGGCGGCATCACCATTGCCGGCCACCAGATCAGCGGTGAGTTCCTCCCGGCGTCGCGCTACGTGCCGTTCGGGGAGGACCCGGTCGAGCACTTCAAGCACATGGCGCTGCCCACGCTGGCGATCGCCATCGGCGTGTCGGCGGCGTACATGCGGGTGCTCCGCTCGGACATGATCTCGACGCTGCAGGAGAGCTTCATCACGACGGCCAAGGCCAAGGGCGTGTCCGACCGGCGGATCCTGTGGGGCCACGCCCTGCGACCGTCGTCGTTCACGCTGCTGACGGTGTTCGCCGTCAACACGGCGGCACTGGTCGGCGGCGCCCTGGTCATCGAGACGATCTTCTCGCTGCCCGGGATGGGCACGACGATCGGCACGGCGATCGCCCAGAAGGACTTCCTCGTCGTCCAGGGTGTGGTCGTCGTGGTCGCCGTTGGGTTCATCCTGATCAACTTCCTGGTCGACCTGTTGTACGCCGTCCTCGATCCAAGGGTGCGCCATGTCCGTGCTTGATGTCGTCGAATCCGAGACCGAGGCCGGCATCGCGCCGGTCGCCACCGAGGCCGAGCAGGGCTACCGCAAGCGCAAGCTCGGGGTGCTGTTCTGGCTGTCGGTCGCGTGGCTCGGGTTCCTCCTGTTCGGCGCCGTCTTGGCCGACCTGCTCCCGCTGAAGGATCCAACGGAGACGTTCCGCGGTGTCGCCCGCACCGGTCCGTCAGCGGACCACTGGTTCGGCGCCGACAACATCGGCCACGACGTGTTCAGCCGGGCGATCTACGGGGCCCGTCGATCGCTGTTCGTCGCCACCGTGGCGACCCTGGTCGGCCTGGTGATCGGGGGGACGCTGGGCCTGATCGCCGGCTACTACCGGCGAGCCCTGGATGGCACGATCGCCGCCGTGTTCAACGTTTTCCTGGCCGTCCCGGCACTCATCTTCCTGCTCTCGATCATCACCTTCCTGGCCCCGCCCGGCGAGTCGTCACCGACCACGCAGACGTTCTGGACCACGCTCACCCTGTCGATCCTCACCGTGCCGATCATCGGACGCATCACCCGGGTGCAGACGATGGTGTGGGCCGACCGGGACTTCGTGATGGCTTCCCGCACGTTGGGCGCCCGCAACATGCGCATCATGCTGAAAGAGATCCTGCCCAACGTCGTCCCCATCCTCATCTCCTATGCGTTCATCGTCGGCTCCTCGCTGATCATCATCGAGGCCGTCCTGGCCTTTTTCGGGGTCGGCGACGTCAGCGGGGTGAGTTGGGGCCTGATGATCCAGAACGGGCGCTCCGAACTGGAGCGATCACCGCACATGGTGCTCTTCCCGGCCTTGTTCATCTTCCTCACCGTCCTCGCCCTCAACTTCATCGGCGACCAGGTGCTGGCTCGCTTCGCGATCCGTGAGGGAGGCATCTGATGGCCGGTTCCGGCACCGCCCACCTCCGTGACGATCAGGACGACCTCGTGCTGCGGGTCGAGCACATGGTCGTCGAGTTCCCGAGCCGCCGGGGCACGGTCCACGCCGTCAGCGACGTCAGCCTCGATCTCGCCAGCCGGGAGACGTTGGGCATCGTCGGCGAGTCCGGCTGCGGCAAGTCCACGACGGGCAAGGCGATCATGCGGGTCCCGCCGCCGACGTCGGGACGCGTGCTCCTCGACGGCGTCGACCTCTCCGCCATCGGCACGGATGAGATGCGCCTCGTGCGCAGCAACCTGCAGATGATCTTCCAGGACGCCATCTCGTCGCTCAACCCGCGCCGGCGCATCCGCGACGTCGTCGCCGAGCCGCTGGTCATCCGTTGGCTCGAGGAGCAACCGCGCTCGTGGTTGGTCCGCCTGTGGGGGCGCTACGTCCCGTTCATGCTCCGGCTCTGGCGCCATCGCATCGTGCGCGCCGTCGGCATCCCGCTGGTGGTCGCGTTCTTCGTCGGGCTCATCATCTGGGTGGTCTCGACCGCCCTCGGCACGGTGGACGCCGACGGCGTGCGCGACGGTGGGATCGGCGCCGACATCGGGAACGTGCTGATGATCGGTTCGATGATCGTGGCGGCACCGTTCGTCGCCGTGTTCGTCGTGACCGCGCTGGTCTGGCTCGTGCTCACGCTGCTGATGCCGCTGGCGGCGATCCCGCGCTGGCTGCGCATCCGGCGGCACAACAAGACGTTCCGGCTGGAGACGGACGCCAAGGTCCGTCGGGTGCTCGAGGATGTCGGCATCGATCCTGACGCCGCGATGACCCGCCGTCCGCACGAGTTCTCGGGTGGTCAGGCCCAGCGCATCTCGATCGCCCGGGCATTGATCCTCGATCCGGACGTCATCATCTGCGACGAGCCGGTCTCGGCGCTCGACGTGTCGGTGCAGGCCCAGGTGCTGAACCTCCTCGAGGACCTCAAGGAGAAGTACGGCATCTCGCTCGTGTTCATCGCCCACGACCTCGCCGTGGTCAAGAACATCGCCGACCGCATCATCGTGATGTACCTCGGGAAGATCTGCGAGGTGGCGACACCCGACGACCTCTTCGCCCGGCCGCTACACCCGTACACCGAGGTGCTGATGAGCTCGATCCCGGTCATCGATCCCTCGATCGACCCGCGCTCGGCGATCACCATCGGCGGCGAGCTCCCCTCGCCGATCGATCCGCCGTCGGGGTGCCGCTTCCGTACCCGCTGCCCCAGCGCCACCGAGCTGTGCGCCGAGGAGGCGCCGGTCCTGCGCGAGCTGCGCACCGGCCAGTTCGTGGCCTGCCACCATCCGGTCGAGACGTTGCCGACGGGCGAGCACGTCATCCTGCAGGGCGACGCGCTGTGGGCCGGCACGTCGACGGCGAAGGCCTGATGGCGCGACGTCGCCCCGGGCGATCCGGATAGCGGCGGATGTCATGGCCCTGGTGGACACACCGCGCGCGGCCACGCGCTCGACCAGCCCGCCGCTCGAGACTCGCGATGAGCCACGAGACTCGGCTCGACTGCTCGTCGACGGCGAATCCATCGCCAGCGCCGCTCGACGAACCGGCGCGCTTCGAGCCGAGCTCAGGTCGCCGTGAGTCGCCGCTCGACCTGCATCTCGGGCGCGTTGACCGGTCCACGAACGCACCGTCTCCACGGTCGACGGCCGAACGGCCGCACGGTCCATCCGGCACACATCGGGACCTCTGGCCCTAGTGGCTCGCGGCGCTTCCCGGTGGAATGCTGTTGTCCACTCAGACGCTGCACGAGCGTCTGGCCCGTGTGCTAGCCGGAGGCGCCCCCATGACCGTTGTCGACGAAACCTCGAGAGAGCCGAACCACGTCTCGACCGCCGAGCGGCTGTCCCGACCGGGCCGCGACGGGGGTTCGGGCGGGGGCCGGGACGGCTCGGCGGTGTTCGTCGCCATGATCGCCTTCCTGGTGCTGCTCGTCGGCTCGGTCGTTGCGATCGGCCTGATCGCGCTGCTGACCGATGTCGGCGACAGCGATGGATCGGGGACGGCAGCGACGACGGTCGACGTCGCACTCACGGAGTTCTCGATCGACGGGCAGCTCACCGTGCCCGAGGGCGAGGTCACGCTGGCCGTCTCCAACAACGGGTCGGTCGAACACAACCTCGTCGTCCGTGAACTCGACACGGGCACGCCGATGATCCCCGCCGGCGGATCGGCGACGCTTCGCCCTGGGCGATCTGCCCGCCGGCACGTACCAATTGTTCTGCGAGGTGGCGGGCCACGAGGGTTCGGGCATGAGCGCCGAGCTGGTGGTCACGGCCGGCGGCGACACCGCCGCCGCCGGGGAGGAGACGGCCGACGCCGACGCCGCCGCCGGGTTCGGACGTCGCCGACATGGCCGGCATGGACCACAGCGAGATGTCGGAGGAGGAGACGGCGGCGATGATGGACAAGCTCATGGTCGACTCGATGCTCGCCTACCCGGCCGAGACCGAGGGTGTCGGCAACCAGCTGCTCGACTACCGGGTGATGCCCGACGGCACCAAGCAGTTCGAACTGACCGCGGCCGTCACTCCCGTGGGAAGTGGCTCCGGGCCAGTTCGTCGATGCCTGGGCGTACAACGGCATGGTCCCCGGTCCGACGATCAAGGTCGACGTCGGTGACAAGGTCCGTGTCATCGTCCACAACGAGACCCCGATGGGCACCGACATCCACTGGCACGGGATCATGGTCCCCAACGAGCAGGACGGCGTGTCGCCGTACACGCAGGAGCCGATCGCCACCGGCGACTCGTACACCTATGAGTTCACCGTCGACCATCAGGCGATCGGCGATGTACCACGCCCACATGCACATGCGCAGGTCTCGGTGCCGAACGGGATGTTCGCCGCGTTCATCGTCGGCGACAACCCGATCCCGTACGGCGCACCATCGCCGGTGTGACGATCCCCGAGGATCTCGAGCTCGCCGTCGACATGCCGATGGTGCTCAACGACGCCGGGGTGATCGGCCTGACGCTCAACGGCAAGAGCTTCCCGGCGACGGCCCCGCTGGTGTCTGGAGACGGGCGACTGGGCGTCGGTCACGTACTACAACGAGGGCCTGATGGCGCACCCGATGCACCTGCACATGTTCCCCCAGCTGGTGTACGCCAAGGACGGCATCCCGCTCGACGAGCCGTACTGGGCCGACACGATCAACATCGCCCCAGGCGAGCGGTACTCGGTGCTCTTCCAGGCGACCGCACCCGGCACATGGGTCTGGCACTGCCACATCCTCACCCACGTCGAACGCGAGGAAGGCATGTTCGGCATGGCCACCGCCGTCGTGGTGAACGACCCGGCGACCACCTGAAATCCACCTGAGCGATGAGCGAACGGCCCGATAATCGGGCCGTTCGCTCATCGCGTTGTGGGGTGGGCCGTCACGCTCCGGCGAGATCGGCGGCGAGGAGGTCGGCGTCGCGTTCGCGGAGCGCGGCGTTGACCCGCTGACGTTCGAGGATCTGCTCCAGCGTCTTGGCCGCCTGCTCGATCGGGTGCGACGTGAAGAACGCCTGCACGTCGGCGACCGACGCCGGGTCGTTGAGCAGCTTCACCCCGTCGGCCATGCGCACGATCGTGTTGGTCGGGAAGCGCTCGTTCGCCTCGGCCCAGTGATCGCGGACGAAACCCCATGCCGCGGCGCCGTGGTGGCGGTTGGCGATCGCCTGGCGGAGGACGAACGGTGCGTTCTGCGTCTTGACCGCGTCGCTCATCGCGAACTCGCAGGTGCGCAGGATCAGGCCTTCGTCGTCGAACTCGGTGAGTGCGTACAGGTGCCGCAGTTGCTCCTGCGGGGTGGTGCCCGTCTGGAAGCGTTCGAGCATCTGGTCGTACACCGCAACGTCGCCGGTGGCGGCGACGACCGAGGTCGCCGCCGCGGCGAGTTCGGGATCGACGCTGCTCGCGTCGCGGCTCGCCGCGTCGTACCAATCCCGGCAGCGCGCCTGTGTCGCGGCATCGCCGCCGAGCACACCCACCGCGCCGACGAGCAACCCGCGCAGCTTGCTCGTGAGGTCGCTCTCGTCGGCGGCCGGCTCGCCGAGTTCGTCGAGCGCCGGCACGACCAGTGCTCGCACGCGCGCTTGAAACGCATCGGTGGATGCGTCGTTGACGATCCGCCCGACGCCCCGCAGCGCGATGACGATCGCCTGCCACACGGCGTAGTCGCGCTCGGATCCGAAGCCCTCGAGGAACCGGAGCAGTTCGACCGAGCTGAGCCGCCCGCCGAGCGTGGACGACCACGCGTCGTCGACGAGGTTGTACCGCTCGAGCGTGCTCATCGAGGCCAGGACGTCACCGGCGAGACGCTCGCGCAGTTCGTCGGAGTAGGCGACGCGGTAGAAGCCGTGCCCGCCGGCGTTGACGATGACCGCGCCGTCCGGATCGACGAGTGGGATCGGCTCGGAGAGCGTGGCGCTGTCGAGCAGCACGGTCGACGTGACCCCACCGTTGAGGACGTGCACGGGGATCGCCCACACCGGCTGGTCGCCCGATGTGTCGGCCTCGAAGCGGAAGCGTTGCTGCGACAGGACGAGCGCGGGCCCGTCGTCGGTCGTCTCGAGCGACGCCGTCACGATCGGGTAGCCGGGCTGCCAGATCCACGAATCCATGATGCGACGTACCGGATCGCCCGACGTCGCTTCGATGGCGTCCCACAGATCGTTCGTCTCCGTGTTCGCGTACGAATGCGTCCGCAGGTAGTGGCTGACGCCGGCGCGGAAGCGTTCGACGCCGAGGTACTGCTCCAACATGCGCAGCAGGGCGCCACCCTTCTGGTACGTCAGCACGTCGAACATGCCCTCGCAGTCGGCCGGCGAACGCACCTCGAACTCGACGGAGCGCGTGCTCGCCAGCGAATCGGTCTCGAAGGCGACCGTGCGTTCGAGACCGAAGCTCGTCCAACGCTCCCAGTCGGGGCGGTAGGCGTCGCAGGCGGCGATCTCCATGAACGTGGCGAACGCCTCGTTCAACCAGATGCCGTTCCACCAACGCATCGTGACGAGATCGCCGAACCACATGTGGGCGAGTTCGTGCGACACCACGTCGGCGACGACCTCGCGCTCGCTCTGCGTGCTGGTGGCCGGGTCGATGAGCAGCAGGTTCTCGCGGAACGTGATGCAGCCGAGGTTCTCCATGGCGCCCGCCGAGAAGTCGGGGAGCGCCACGAGGTCGACCTTGTCGCTCGGATACTTGATGCCGTAGTACTCCTCGAACCAGCGCAGGCTGAACGCGCCGACGTCGAGGCCGAACTCGGTCAGGTGGCTCTTGCCCGGCACGTGCACGATGCGCAGTGGGATGCCGTTGACGTCGATCGGCTCGCTCACCTCGAGCCGGCCGACGACGAAGGCCACGAGGTAGGAGCTCATGATCATCGTGTCGGCGAACCGGATCACGGTGCGGCCATCGGCGGAGGAACGTTCGAGCTCGGGACCGTTGGAGATCGCCGTCAGACCGTCGGCGATGTCGAGCGTGACGCCGAAGACCGCCTTGAACTCGGGTTCGTCCCAGCACGGGAACGCGCGGCGGCAGTCGGTGGACTGCATCTGGGTGGTGGCGATGACCTGCTGCACGCCGTCGTCATCGACGTAGGTGCTCCGATAGAAGCCGCGCAGCTTGTCGTTGAGGATGCCGGCGAACTCGATGGCGAGCGTCGTCGTGCCGGCAGCGATCGGTGCGCTCGGTGTGACGATCATGCGGTCGGTCGCCTCGTCGAGCGTCCAGGTCGGCGTCAGCCCCGCCGACGGTGCACGACTTGATCGTCAGCTCTGCCGCATTGAGCACGAGCTGTTCGGCGGCGTGCTGCACCTCGAGCTGGACGACCACGGTTCCGTCGAACGTCGCCTCGTCGAGGGAGGGACGCAGCCGCAGGTCGTAGCGGTGGGGGCGGGCGACGGTGGGGAGCCGGTAGGGATCGAGGACAGCGACGGGGTCAGCCATGGCGAGATGGTACCGGCGGTAGCGTGTCGGCTCGTGTCCGACTCGACCCTCAATCGGCCCATGCCGGAGATCATGAACGACCGGGCGCCGGCTCGATACGACGTCGCCGGCATCGGCAACGCGCTGGTCGACGTGATCGCCCCGTCGACCGAGGAGTTCCTGGTCACGCATGGTCTGGTGAAGGGCTCGATGACGCTGGTCGAGATCGATCGGGCGGCCGAGCTCTACAGCGCGCTCGGCACCGCGGTCGAGATGAGCGGCGGCTCGGCGGCCAACACCGTCGTCGGGCTGGCCAGCTTCGGCGGACGTGCCGCGTACATCGGCAAGGTCGACACCGACGATCTCGGTGAGGTCTTCGGCCACGACATGCGCGCCGTCGGCGTCACGTTCCGCGGTGGCGGCATCGACCACGGCACGCCGACCGGGCGCTGCGTCATCGTGGTGACGCCGGACGCGGAACGCACGATGAACACCTGCCTCGGCGTGTCGAGCCTGCTCGGCGTCGACGATCTCGACGAGGCCGTGATCGCCGACGCGAGCGTGCTGTACATGGAGGGCTACCTCTTCGACCGTGATGCCGCCAAGGCTGCCTTCCGCCGGGCGGCCGTCGTGGCCCATGAGCACGGACGGATCGTGTCGCTCACGTTGTCCGACTCGTTCTGCGTCCAGCGTCACCGCGACGACTTCCGGGCGCTGGTCCGCGACAACGTCGACCTGCTGTTCGGCAATCACGACGAGCTGCTGGCGCTGTACGAGACCGACTCGTTCGACGACGCGATCGCCGCGCTGCGCGTCCGAGTGCGCCATGGCGGCGATCACCACCGGGGCCGACGGTTGCGTCGTGATCACCGAACACGACGTGCTGCACGTGCCGGCCGTGCCGGTGCCGGCCGTGATCGACACCACCGGTGCCGGCGACCTGTTCGCCGCCGGATTCCTGTACGGGCTGACCAGCGGACGCGACCTCTACGAATGCGGCATGCTCGGCTCGATCGCCGCGGCCGAAGTGATCGCCCACGTCGGCCCCCGCCCGCTGGTGGAGTTGCGTACGCTCGTCACCGATGGCTGACGACTCGATCGGTACCGCACACCTCTGGCTGGCGAACGAACCGGATCCCGACATCGCCGTCGAGCTCGCCGACCTGATCGAACGCGCCGAACGCGGTGACGGCGCGGAACTGCGGGAACGCTTCGCCGGCCGCCTCCAGTTCGGCACCGCCGGGCTGCGTGCCGCCGTCGGCGCCGGTCCGATGCGGATGAACCGGCTCGTGGTCCGCCAGGCCGCCGCCGGGCTCGGCCAGTGGCTGCTCGACTGCGAACAGACCGGGGCGATCCCCGACGCCGCGCAACGCGGCGTGGTCATCGCCTACGACGCCCGCCGCAAGAGCGACATCTTCGCGTTCGACACCGCCCGTGTGCTCGCCGCGCTCGGCATCCGCTCGATGATCCATCCCGGCGTGCAGCCGACGCCGGTGCTCGCCTGGTCGATCACCGGGCTCGATGCCGCCGCCGGCGTGGTGGTGACGGCGTCGCACAACCCGCCCGCCGACAACGGGTACAAGGTGTTCCTCGCGGCCGGTTCGCAGATCGTCGACCCGGTCGACCGGCAGATCTCCGAGTGCATCGACCGCTTCGATCCGCTCGCGATCGTGCTGGCGGGCGAGGACGATCCGCTGATCACCTACCTCGACACGACCTGGGTCGATGCGTACATCGACGCGATCCCCGCCGTTCGGCTGCGCCCCGAGGTGGCCGGCGGTACCGTCGCCTACACGGCGATGCACGGCGTCGGGGGTGCGACGATCGAGCGGGCGTTCGCCGCCGCCGGCTTCGACCCGCCGGTGGTCGTCGCGGCGCAGCATGTGCCGGACGGGACGTTCCCGACGGTGGCGTTCCCGAACCCCGAGGAGCCGGGCGCGATGGATCTGCTGCTCGAGGTCGCCCGCGAGTGCCGGTGCCGTCGTCGCGCTGGCCAACGATCCCGACGCCGACCGGCTCGGTGTGGCGATTCCGCAGCCCGACGGCTCGTGGCGACGGCTCAGCGGCGACGAGATCGGCTGGCTGTTCGCCGATCACATCCTCGCCAACACGGAGCGGCGACGACCGGCTCGTGATCACCACCATCGTGTCGTCGTCGCTGCTGGGCCGGATGGCCGAGGCGGCCGGCGTGCACGCCGAAGAGACGTTCACCGGCTTCAAGTGGATCGGCAAGATCATCACCGAGCGTCCGGAGCTGCGGTTCGTGTTCGGGTACGAGCAGGCGCTCGGCTATCTGGTGACGCACCGGCCGCTCGACAAGGACGGCATCAGCGCGGCGGTGATGATGGCCGAGATCGCCGGCCTCGCGCTGGCCGACGGCGTGACGTTGCAGGATCGTCTCGACGCGATCGCCGCGCGGTTCGGCCAGTACGTCACCGCCGAGCTGTCGGTGCGGCTCGATCCGGCGCTCGGTGCCGAATGGGTGCGGTCGATCGAAGCCGATCCGCCGACCGAGGTCGGCGGGCGGGCGGTCACGGCGGTGTCGACGTATCCGCAGGCGGGCCTGGTCCGCCTGGTGGTCGACGGCGACCTGCGGCTGCAGATCCGCCCGAGCGGCACCGAACCGAAGGTCAAGCTCTACGGCGAGGGCGTCGACATCGACCGGTCGCTGCTCGACGAGCTGCTCGCCGCCCTCGCCGCCACCGCCCCGACCTGATCCGTGATCGGCAGGTCGTGCATCGGTGCCCGGCACGAACACGACCGGTTCACGATCGGGTTGGAGGGTGTCGGCGAGGGCGGTGATCAGGTCGAGTTGGGCGCCGACCTCGGGGCCGGCCATCGGCCGGTTGGCCCGCACCGTCGCCAGCGCGTTGTCGATGTCGATGCCGAGCAGGATGAGCAACGCCACCGCAGTGGTGCCGGCCCGGCCGATGCCCGCGGCGCAGTGCACGACGACGTGCTCGCCGTGCTGCAGCCGGTAGACGAGGTCGTCGAGGAACGGTCGGTAGGCGTCGAGGTCGGGAGCGCTCGAGATCGTCGATCGGGAACCAGACGACGCTGCAGTCGTGCTCGCCGATCGCCGTGACGGACCGACCGCTGGTCGAGCCAGTCGACGTAGCGCGGGTAGCGATCGGCCAGCTCCTCGCGTCGGGTCGAGACAGGCGATCGTGGTCGCCCCGGTGCGTTCGCAGCACCGCGTCGACGTCGGCGGCGATGTGATGCTTGCCGCACAGCCACAGTTCGCCGGCCACCTCGTCGGGGAGCGGGATCCGATCGATGCCGCCGTCGCGCGAGCGCATCGACGTCAGGCGGTCGGGATCGGGGCGGCCGGGGTGCCGAACTGGCGGTCGCCGGCGTCGCCGAGGCCGGGGACGATGAAGGCCTGTTCGTTCAGGTGCGAGTCGATCGCCGCGGTGTAGAGATCGATCGACAGCCCGGCATCCTCCAGCGCCTGGATCCCCTCCGGCGCGGCCAGCGCGCACACGACGGTGATCGGCTCGGGGGCGCCGCGCTCGCGCAGCAGCTCGATCGTGGCGATCAGCGAGCCGCCGGTGGCCAGCATCGGGTCGACCACGATCACGGGCCGCCCGGCCAACGACTCCGGCAGCTTGTTGACGTACGGCTCGGGCTGGTGGGTGTCTTCGTTGCGGGCCATGCCGATGAAGCCGATGTCGGCGTTGGGCAGCAGCTCCTGTGCCGCGCCGACGAAGCCGAGGCCGGCACGCAGGATCGGCACGACGACCGGCTGGGTGGCGATGCGCCGTGCCGGGGCGGTCGTCAGCGGCGTCTCGACGGTGCCGTCGACGGTCGGCAGCGACCTCGTGGCCTCGGCGATGCAGCAGGGTGCCGATCCGCTCCAGGTTCTGCCGGAACAGGGCGTTCGGTGTGTCGCGGTCGCGGATGCGGGTCAGCGCGTCGGCCACCACCGGATGGTCGACGAGGGTCGTGTTGATCGCCATGGGTCAGGCCTCTCCGAGTGAGTGTTCGGCGCGCAGGATCGCGTAGCGGGGCTTGATCACGCCGTTGATCAAGCGCAGGCGCTCGGGGAACGGTGCGAACGCCGACTTCATGGCGTTGACCGTCAGCCACTCGAAGTCGTCGAGGCCCCAGCCGAACGCGTCCGGCGAGCTGCACCATCTCCTTGGTCATCGACGTGTCGCTCATCAACCGGTTGTCGGTGTTGAGCGTGACCCGGAAGCGCAGGCGGCGCAGCATGCCGATCGGATGGTCGGCGATCGTCGGCACGACGCCGGTGTTGACGTTGGAGGTCGGGCACAGCTCGAGCGGGATGCGGCGGTCGCGGACGTACGTGGCGAGCCGGCCGAGCTTCTCGGTGCCGAAGCCGTCGGCCGGGTCGATGTCGTCGACGATGCGCACGCCGTGGCCGAGCCGCTCGGCGCCGCAGAACTGGAGCGCCTCCCAGATCGACGGCAGGCCGAACGCCTCGCCGGCGTGGATGGTGGTGTGGAAGTTCTCGCGCTGGATGTACTGGAACGCGTCGAGGTGGCGGGTCGGCGGGTAGCCCGCTTCGGCGCCGGCGATGTCGAACCCGACGACGCCGGCGTCGCGGAAGCGCACCGCCAGCTCGGCGATCTCGTAGCTGCGCGCCGCCGTGCGCATCGCCGACACGATGGCGTAGATCGTCAGGTCGGTGCCGGCCGAGCCGCGCCGGTAGCCGTCGAGCACGGCCTCCATCACCTCGTCGAGGGTCAGCCCCTTCTCGGTGCTGAGCTCGGGGGCGAAGCGGACCTCGGCGTACACCACGCCGTCGGCGGCGAGGTCCTGGGCGCACTCGAAGGCGACCCGTTCGATCGCGTCACGGTCCTGCATCACCCCGACCGTGTGGGCGAACGTCTCGAGGTAGAGCACCAGGTCGTTGCGCTTGGCGCCACGGTTGAACCACGTGGCCGAGGTCGTCGACGTCGGTGGTCGGCAGGTCGTCGTAGCCGTACTCGCCGGCCAGCTCGATGACCGTCTCGGGCCGGAGCCCGCCGTCGAGGTGATCGTGGAGCAGGGCCTTGGGCGCCCGCGTGAGCAGGTCGGTCAGCGGCATCAGGCCACGCTACCGAGGCGGCGCAACGGCATGTCCGCTGGGCGCTGCAGCCAGTTCCAGTCGGGGTAGTCGGCGCGTGCCGGAGATGCAGTGCAGCGAGTACGCGTGGCGGCTCGTCGGCGACGTGTTGACGGCGCTCCAGTGGGGGAGCCGTCCGTGGAGCACCACCATCGTGCCGGCCGGCACCTCGAGCGGCACGAGCGTGTCGCCGGCCGGCGGCGGCGCGGGCAGCGGCGTGTCGTCGAGCGGTTCGAACACGGTGCCGTCGTTGGTGGCGTTGCGCTTGAACACCTGGCGCAGCGGGCCTCGATGCCCGCCGGGGGCCGCCCACAGGCAGCCGTTGTCGAGCGTGGCGTCCTCGATGGCGAACCAGAACCCGGTGACCGTCATCGGGTCGGTGTAGAGGAACGTGGCGTCCTGGTGGCAGCCCACCTCGCCGCCGATCAGCGGCTGCTTGAAGATGTACATCGACTGCAGCGCGAGCGGGTCGACGAGGCCGAGGTCGGCGGCCACCTCGGCGAGGCGGGGCTGGTACGCGAAGCGTTCGAACTCGTCGTCGAGGTCGTGCTGGGCGTGGCCGATCTTGTTGATGCTCAGCTCCTTCGGCTGCGTCAGCTCGCCGTCCGGACCGAACGCGTCCTCCTCGAAGAAGCACCAGGTGGTCGCGCCGCTGTCGAGGAACTCCTGGTTCGACGTGCGCTCCTGCTCGTTCGTGGTGAACACGGTGCGGGTCTCGCTCGGCTCCCACGCGTCGACGATGTCGATCGCCCGCTGGCGCAGGCGCTGCCGGTCGGCGGCCGACGACGAAGTCGGGAACGACGACGAACCCGTCGCGATGGTAGGAGGCCACCTGATCCTGATCGAGCACGATCGGATCGTACCCGGCCGGGCTCGGCGGCCGTCGTCGTGGTCGATAGCCTCCTGACGTGGACCTCACCGTGCTCGGCTCGACCGTTCGGCATGCCGATCGAACACGTCGAGACGTTCCCGGCGCCGGCCAACGTCACCAGCGTCCGCTTCACCAACGACGAGCTGACGTCGATGTGCCCGGTCACCCAGCAGCCCGACCTGTCGACCGTGGTGATCGAGTACGTGCCGGCCGAGTGGTGCGTCGAGTCGAAGAGCCTCAAGCTCTACCTGTGGGGCTTCCGCGACCGCGCCGTGTTCGCCGAGGCGCTGGCCGCCGAGATCGCCGGCGAGATCATGACGACCGCACAGCCGAGCCGCGTCGACCGTCACGCTGACGCAGCGTCCGCGCGGCGGCATCGAAGTGCAAGCCGTCGCCGAACTGACCCGCTGACCGACCAACCTGTCGCGTCGGTGCCAGGCACCGACGCCGACAGGTTGCACGCGTCGGGCCCGTCGCGTCAGAGCGCGAGGGCGGCGTAGCCGGGGGCGATCACGTCGTGCACGAGGCGGCGGCGGTCGTCGTAGGGGGCGAACGAGGCCATCGCCGCGTTCGTCACCAGGCGCTCCATCTCGGCCGCGGTGAGCTGCTGTTCGGTCGACAGCGCGAGCAGTTCCGACGACGGCATCACGTTGCTCATCAGCCGGTTGTCGGTGTTGAACCCGACGCTGAGACCGGCGCGCAGGAACGGCCCGATCGGATGCTCGGCGACGCTCGCCACGGCACCGATCTGCACGTTGCACGTCGGCGCCATCTCGAGGTGGATCTGATGGTCGAGGACGTACTGGGCGAGCGGGCCGAGCGACGCAGCTCGCCGTCGGCGCCGACGGTGGTGTCGGCGGCGAGCCGCACGCCGTGGCCGATGCGATGCGCACCCTGGGCGATGGCGTCGGAGATCAGCGGGAGGTCGGGCGGCTCGCTGGCGTGGATCGTCATGTTGAGGTGGACGTCCCGGGCGAAGGCGCAGGCCTCGGCGTGCAGCGACGGCGGGAATCCCGTCTCGGCTCCGGCGAGGTCGAAGGCGACGACCTTGTCGTCGGTGGTGCGCACCGGTCGACGAGCTGGGCGATCTCCAGCGAGCGGTGTTCCGGTGCGCATCGCGCAGCAGATCGCGTTGACGCGTGATCGGTCGGCCGCCGGCGGCGGCGTCGGCCTCGCCGCGTCGGAAGCCGCTCGTGACGGCATCGACGATCGCCTCGAGGGAGAGTCCGCCGCCGACGTGCAGCTCCGGGGCGAACCGCACCTCGGCGTAGACGACACCGTCGGCGGCGAGATCGACCGCCGCCTCGTAGGCGACCCGCTCGATCGACTCCGCCTGCTGCATCACGGCCAGCGTGTGCTCGAAGGTGGCCAGGTACTGCAGCAGGTCGCCGGTCTCGGCGCCGGCGGTGAACCAGCGCTGCAGCGTGTCGACGTCGGTCGACGGCAGCGTCCAGCCGATCTCGTCGGCGAGTTCGATCACGGTCTGCGGCCGCAGCCCGCCGTCGAGATGATCGTGCAGCAGCACCTTCGGCGCCCGCTTCGCCTGCTCCTGGAGTCAACGATGCCTATTGCATTCCCTTGAACCACGGAATGCCTTCCTCCGCCGGCGGTCGGAGTCGCTGGGCGCCGACCGACACGGCGATCAGCGTCACGACGTAGGGCGTGACGAACACGAGCTGGTTGTTCGGCTCGGAGGCGGCGAAGAACGCCCAGAACGTGACCGCGGTGAACACGCTCATGAAGCCCATGGCCTGCCAGCGACGCTCGAAGACCATCCAGATCGACAGCACCAGCAGGCTGATCGCCGCCGCCAGGATCAGCGCGTTGACGAGGTCGCCGGGGTTGGTCCGCAGCGTGATGCCCTGGGCGTAGCCGAACAGGCCGGCACCGGCGGCGGTGCCGAGCGGGCATCCAGTTGCCGAAGATCATCGTGGCCAGGCCGAGGAAGCCGCGACCGGCGACCTGGTTCTCCTGGTACCGGTTGGCGAACAGCACGAGCACCGCGCCGCCCATGCCGGCGAGCGCGCCGGACATCGCCATGCCGATGTGGCGCATCCGGTGGACGTTCACGCCGAGCGAGTCGGCGGCGGCCGGGCGCTCGCCGGCGGACCGGAGACGGAGACCGAGCGGGGTGTGCCACAGCAGGTAGGCGACGCCGAAGAAGAGCCCGATCGTCAGCACGACGTCCCACGACACGGCGGTGGTCAGCCCCTTGATCAGGCCGGCGATGTCGGCGAGCAGGAACCAGCCCTGGTCCTCGAACCAGCCGAGTGATGTCGGGCGTGGTCCAGCCGAACAGATCACCACCGGACAGGAACGGCACGGTGAAGGCCCCGATCGCACCCTTGTTGCCCGGCGACGTGGTGATCGACCCGCCCTGGACGTCGACGAACAACTCGCTCGCCATGAACCGGGCGCGTGCCGGGAGCGATGAGGTTGATCGCCACGCCGGCGACGATGTGGTTCACGCCGAAGGTGGTCGTGGCGAGGCTCATCACCAGACCGCCGATCATGCCGCCGACGATGCCGCCGACGATGGCCATCCACGGGCCGTACTCCCACCCCCACCAGCCGGCGAAGATCGTCCCGAGCACCATCATGCCGTCGAGGCCGATGTTGATCGTGCCGCTGCGTTCGGCGACGAGACCGGAGAGCCCGGCGAGCGCGATCGGTGCGGCGGTGCGCAGGGCGACGCCGAACGTGCCGCTCGAGGTGAGGTCGTCGGTGTCGGAGAGCAGGCGGGTGAGCGACAGGATCGACATCGCGAGCGAGCGCCGACGCACAGCGGCAGCCATCGTGTCGATGCGCCACGACCGTCTGGGCGTCGGCGTTCTCGCCGGCGGGCGTGGTGGTCGATGGTGGTGCTCATGCCGGTGCTCCCGCCATCGGCATCGGGCCGGCCGGTGGCTCGGCTCGTCGGGGTGTCTTCGTGCGGTCGCCGCAGCGGCGGCCGCTGCGGCCGCTGCGTTGTTCTTGCGCCGCACGACCTCGTAGGCGATCACGGCCACGAGCAGGAACGACCCCTGCAGGATGCGTCCGATCTCCTGGGGGACGCCGATCGGGCCGAGCCGCTGTGTCGCCCGTTCGATGGTCGCCCACACGATCGCCGCCGCCGCGATGCCGACGGGGTGGTTGCCGCCGAGCAGCGCCAGGCCGAGGCCGGTGAAGCCCGACCATCGACCGGGAACGCGTCGCCGTACTTCAGGAAGTTCGGGTCGGCGAGCAGGTACGGCAGCCCGATCATCCCGGCGACGGCTCCCGACATGAACAGCGTGATCAGCACCATCTTCTTCGGGTTGACGCCGGCCGACCGGGCGCGCCGACGGGTTGAGGCCCGACAGCCGCAGCTCGTAGCCGAAGCGGCTGCGGTTGAGCAGCACGTAGTAGGCGACGCCGAGCAGGATGGCGAACGGCAGGAACCCGTACAGCACGACCCCGTCGGCGAAGTTGAAGCCGAACAGCTCGATCAGCCGGTTGAGCGACGGGATCTGCGCCGAGGTCGGCATCAGCTTGGTCTGCGCGACGAGTCCCGCCGACTCCTTGTCGCGCAGGAACTCCGAGAGCAGGAACGCCACGAGGCCGATCGCGATGTAGTTCAGCATGATCGTGGCGATCACCACGTTGACGTTGCGGGTGACGTTGAGGATGGCGGCGATGAGCGCCCACAGCCCGCCGACGGTGATCGCCACGAGGAACACGAAGGCGACGTGGATCGGCGCCGGCAGCGACACGTTCGCACCGGCCCAACCGGCGATCAGCGCGGCGAGGATGTACTGACCGTTCGAGCCGATGTTGAACAGGTTCATCTTGAACCCGATCGCCACCGCCACGCCGGCGATGTAGTACGGCACGGCACGGTTGATGATCAGGACGACCGATTCGGTCGAGTCGATCGTCTTCCACATCTCGGTGAAGGCCTCGACCGGGTCGTTGCCGGAGATGAGCAGGGCGATCGACGAGATGACGATCGCCGCAACGGCCGCGATCGAGCGGGGCGAGCGCGGCCCGCCAGATCCGTTCGATCATCAGGCGTCCTCCGTTCGGGCGCCGGTCATGTACGAGCCGAGTTCGGCAGGGGTGACGGTGGACGGGTCGAGTTCGGCGACCACCCGCCCGCGCAGCATGACGAGCAGCCGGTCCGACAGGCCGATGAGTTCCTCGAGGTCGGCGGAGACCAGCAGCGTCGCCAGCCCTCTCGGAGCGGGCGTCGCGGAGGATGTCCCAGATCAGCGCCTGGGCCCCGACGTCGACGCCGCGGGTCGGGTGCGAGGCGATCAGCATCGACGGGTCGGACGTGATCTCGCGGCCGACGATCGAGCTTCTGCTGGTTGCCGCCCGACAGCGTGAAGATCGGCACGTCGGCGCCGGGGGTGCGCACGTCGTACGTCGTCGATGATCTGCTCGCGTCCGCGCGTGCGCGCGCCGCCCTTGTCGATCCACGGGCCCGCGCCCGTACGGCGCGTCGCTGCTGGTGGCCGAGCACGGCGTTCTCCCAGAGCGTGAACGGCAGGACGAGCCCGTCGTTCTGACGATCCTCGGCGATGTAGCCGATGCCGCCGAGTGCCCGTCGTTGCTGGGTCGACAATCCGGTGATGTCGCGTGCCGTCGAGCGAGATCGCTCCCGGTCGACGAGGTCGAGCCCGATGAGCGCCTGCACCAGTTCGCTCTGCCCGTTGCCCTCGACGCCGGCGATGCCGACGATCTCCCCTTGGTGGATGGTGAACTGACATGATCGACGAGGGCGTCGCGCCGCCGCTCCGGGTCCATCACCGTCGACGTCGTCGAGCTCGAGTTCGGCGATGTCGGTGACCTTGCGCTCCGCGGGTCTCGGGGGTGGGCAGCTCGGAGCCGACCATCATCTCGGCGAGATCGCGCGAGGTCACCGTGCTCGGGTCGTCGATCTCGCCGACCGTCTTGCCCTGGCGGATCACGGTGATCGCATCGGCGTGCTTGAGTACCTCGTCGAGCTTGTGCGAGATGAAGATCACCGTGGCGCCCTGTGGTGGTGAGCTCGCGCAGCGAACGGAAGAGTTCGTCGACCTCCTGGGGCACGAGCACCGCCGTCGGCTCGTCGAGGATCAGGATGTGGGCGCCCCGGTAGAGGACCTTGAGGATCTCGACGCGCTGCTTGTCGCCGACGCCGAGATCGCAGACGAGCGCGTCCGGGTCGACGCTCAGGCCGTACTCGTCGCCGAGTTCGCGGCAGGCGGGCTTCGGGCGGCAGCCGGGCTTGAGGCTGACCTTGGTGCCGGGCTCCTCGCCGAGCACGATGTTCTCCCACACCGTGAAGTTCGCGGCGAGCATGAAGTGCTGGAACACCATGCCGATGCCGGCGGCGATCGCATCCTTCGGTGAGGAGAAGTGCACCTCGTTCGCCGTTGACGATGATCGTGCCCTCGTCGGGTCGGTGGGCGCCGTAGAGCGTCTTCATCAGCGTCGACTTGCCGGCCCCGTTCTCGCCGACGATCGCGTGGACCGAACCGGCGCGCACCGTCAGGTTGACGCCGTCGTTGGCGACCACACCGGGGAACCGCTTGACGATGTCGCTGCAGCTCGATGGCCGGCGCTGTCGCAACTGCCGTCAGCATCCCGCTCCGTCGAACTCATCGTGGAATGTTTAGTCGATCCGGTGCCGCGCCTCGGCCGTGACGCGAAGATGCCCGCCCGGCGAACCGGGCGGGCAGCTTCAACGGTCGATCGTCGATCGCTCGAGCGATCGGTGACCGCGATCAGGGAGCCGTCGGGACTTCGATCTCGCCGCTGACGATCTGCTCCTTGAACTCGTCGAGCTGGTCGGCGATGTCGTCGACGAAGCCGCCGCTCGTCGAGTAGCCGACGCCGTCGGACGCGATGTCGAACATCTGCACGCCACCTTCGAAGCTGCCGTCGCAGATCGCTTCGATCGTGTCGTACGCGGCGACGTCGACCTTCTTCAGCATCGAGGTCAGGATGTAGGGCTGCAGCTCGGGCGACACCAGTTCGTACTGGTCGGAGTCGACACCGATCGCCCACACCTCGCCGGGCTCGCCAGCGGCGGCTGCCGCCTCGAAGGCGCCGAGGCCGGATCCACCAGCGGCCGAGTAGATGACGTCAGCGCCGGCCTCGTACTGGGCGGCGGCGAGTTCCTTGCCCTTGGCCGGGTCGTTGAAGCCGGTGAAGTCCGGCGGCTGGCTGATGTAGTTGGAGAGCACCTCGATGTCCGGGTTGACGGCCTGGCGCGCCAGCGGTGTAGCCGGCCTCGAACTTCTGGATGAGTTCGTTCTCGACGCCACCGATGAAGCCGATGGTGCCGGTCTGGCTCTTCAGCGCCGCGGCGGCACCGACGAGGAACGAGCCCTGCTCCTCGGCGAAGACGAGCGACGCCACGTTGTCGGCTTCGACGACCGAGTCGACGATGGCGAAGTTGGTGTCGGGAGCGGCGGCCGATGCCGCGGTGATCGAGTCACCGAACAGGAAGCCGACACCGACGACGAGGTCGTTGCCGTCGTCGACGAAGCCCGTGACGCGCTCGGCGCGGTCGCCGTCACCGGTCGGGGTGCACTCGGATGCGATGACGCCGAGGTCGGCGACGGCCTTGTCGAGGCCGGCGCCGGCGGCGTCGTTGAACGACTTGTCGCCACGACCGGTGATGTCGTACACGACGCCGACGGCGGCGTCGCACTCACCGGCGGGGGCGTCGCTGCCTGCGGGCGCCTCGCGTCGGTCGGCGCGGTGCTGTCGCCGAGCCTCGGTGCCGGTCGGGGTGCGCCGATGCCTCGGTGCGGTCGGTGCTCTCCGCCGGTGCCTCGGTGCCGGCGGGTGCGTCGGTGGACGGCGCTGTCGTCGTCGTCACTGCCGCAGGCTGCGGAAGCCCAGTGCGGCGACGACGCCGAGCGCAAGAATCCTCTTGCTCTTGATCATGTCTCCCCTTCAGAGATGTGCTCTGGCGGTGATTCGCCAGATGTTCACGGTGACCCGCAAAGCTACCAAGCGGTAAGGGCGCGTTTGGGAGCAACCCGCCCGCGGTCGGCGCGGAGTTCATCTCCTCGAAATCTGCGTGTATGCCGGTCTCCGGCGGCCGCTGGTTCGTATCGTTGAGGGCGTCATGTCCGGTTCCAAGTCAGGTCGACAGTCAGGTCGCCGCTCAGCTCGCCGCGCCAGCCGCCGCACGTACATGGCGCGGCGCGTCGTCGCGCTCGGCATCGTGGGCCTGATCGTGTTCGGCGCGGTCCGCGTGGTGGGCAGCCTGACCACCGGCGACGACCCGGTCGCCGATGCCGAAGCTCCGGAGACGACCGAACCGGGCGTCGTCGGCCTCACGACCGATCCGCGACCGATCCGCGACCGATCCGTCGTCACCCGCCGACGGTGGCGTCGACGACCGTTCCGGCCGACACCGCGCCCGAGACACCGGCCCGCCGACGGCCGACGAACCCGGCCTCGGTGTACATCGTCGGCGACAGCGACGCCGGCACGTTCGGCCCGTACCTGCAGTCGTTGCTCGACAGCACCAACATCGTCGACACCGAACTCAACTACAAGGTGTCGTCCGGCCTCGCCCGGCCCGACTTCTTCGACTGGCCGGCCGAGCTCGAAGCGAAGCTGCCCGAGGTCGACCCCGACATCGTGGTGGCGACGTTCGGCGGCAACGACTCCCAGGGGCTGGCGGTCGAGGACGGCACGTTCATCGTGTCCGACCCGGTCTCCGACGAGGCCGACTGGACGGCGGAGTACCGAACCCGCGTCGGCGAGGTGATGGACCTGATGGGCGCCAACGGGGCGACGGTGGTGTGGGTCGGCATCCCGAACGACGACAACCCCGACGTCACCGCCCGGCTGCGCATCCAGGACCAGGCGGTCCGGGCCGAAGCGGCCAGCGCGCGACAACGTCGTCTTCATCGACACGTGGGCCCGGTTCTCCGGCCGCGACGGCAACTGGGCCGAGTTCGTCATCGATCCCCGCGACAGCCAGGGCAAGGACGTCCGCTCCGACGACGGCTTCCACCTCAACACCAACGGCGCCGAGATCCTCGCCCTCGACATCGCCCAGGCGATCCGCGACGAACTCCGCACCCGCGGCGCCGCGATCTGACCCGGTCGATCCGCCACCGCGCTCATCCACGTTTGCGTCGCGCTTTCGCGCTCGCGACGCCGAATCGCGACGCAAACGTGGAATGACGGGCGGTTACTGCTGTTGGCCGCGGGCTTGGATGGCTTGGCGGCGGGCGGCGACCTGATCGGGGCTGAACATCGTGCGGCGCCACGCCCGGCTGTCGCGAGCCTCGATCTCCCAGTGGTCGTCGTCGCTCGTGATCATCGCGTAGGTCGAACGGATCTGGCGGACGCCGGCCTGGTCGTTGCCGATGATGTCGAGCGCGAGCCTGCGGGTCGCGGGGATCAACTCGGCGTGCGGCACCACGTGGTTGACGAGGCCGAACGCCAGCGCCTCGTCGGCGAGCATGAAGTTCCCGGTGAAGCTCATCTCCCGCGCCCGGCGGATGCCGACCGCCTGGGGCAACAGCACGGTCAGACCCCAGCCGGGCATGACCCCGACCCGCGAGTGGGTGTCGCCGAACTTGGCGTGCTCGCTGGCGACGAGGAAGTCGCAGTTGAGCGCGAGTTCGAACCCGCCGGTGATCGCCACACCGTTCACCGCACCGATCAGCGGCTTGCTGAGCTTCGGGAACGGGCCGCGTACGCCGTCGCTGTTCCGGCCGCCGTCAGCGCCGCTGCCACCGCCGAGGTTGCCGGCCGACGATCCGAGTTCCTTCAGGTCGAGCCCGGCGCAGAACGCGGGATCGGTGCCGGTGAGGATCAACACGTCGACGTCGGCGCTCGCTTCGGCCTGGCGCATCAGCTCCGGCAACAACCGCAGCACCTCGCTCGACAGGGCGTTGCGCGCCTCGGGTCGGTTGAGCGTGATCGTGGCGATCCGCTCGGAGACGTCCATCAGTACGCAGTCATCGGCCATTCCCGATTGTCGCGCACCCACCGGGCAACCAGACATTCGGCAGCCGCAGGTGCACACGTGGGGTCAGACCCAGCACGCGCGAGGTCAGTCGAAGGGTCAGTCGAGGTCTTCGGCGGGGAGGAAGGCGAGCTGCAGGTCGCCCAACTTCACCAGCGTGGAGGCGATCCAGCCGCCGAGCGCGCCGAAGTGGTCGTCGAGCAGGGTGCTCGTGCCGTCGGCCACGGTCTCCTCGGCGAGTTCGTACAGGCCCTCGTAGGTGATCTCGACCGCGTACTCGATCTCGGTGTCCTCCGGATCGCCCGACGGATCGGGGAACGCGATCTCCGCGGTCAGCCCGGCCCGTTCGAGCCGATCGTCGCCGACGAGCGGACTGTGGTCCGGCACCGCCGCATAGAACGCGCTCGGATCGACCGGCCCGGCGAGGCGCTGGACGCGCAGCACGATCTCCATCTCGATCGCCGGCCGCCGCTCGAGCATCTCCTCGACGTACCACTGGCGATACGCGGCCTGGCTCCACGACGGCCAGTCGAACGTGATGTGCGCCACGACCCGAGGCGGTTCGCCCTCGCCCGGCAGGCCGTAGCTGGTCTCCCAGGTGAGATCGCCGAGCAGCACGTCGGACTGGAAGTGTTCCTCGAAGGCCTGTCGCTCGAGGAACGCGGCCTCGAACGCGTCGCGGAGGGCGCTGATCGCATCGGTGAAGACGTGGTCCAACATCTGCGCTGGGCAGGCTAACCCGGCTCGCGGCGGTCGAAGCAGCTCGTGTCAGACTGACCCCATGGCGACAGACCCCGCTCCGCTCGTGTTGACCGACGTGTCCGATCGCGTCGGCACGCTGACGCTCAACAACCCCGACGAACGCAACACGCTCACCGCGGCGATGGTGGCCGAGATCCTCGCCGCGATGGACGCGTTCGAGGCCGATGACGGCGTGGGCGCCATCGTCGTCACCGGCACGCCGCCGGCGTTCTGCGCCGGCGCCAACCTCGGCAACCTCGCCGAAGCGACCGGTGACAGCCTGGGCACGATCTACGAGGGTTTCCTGCGCATCGCCCGCAGCCCGCTCCCGACGCTCGCCGCGGTCAACGGTGCGGCGGTCGGCGCGGGGATGAACCTGGCGCTCGGATGCGACGTGCGCATCGTCGCCGACCGGGCCAAGCTCGACACGCGGTTCCTGCAGCTCGGCATCCACCCGGGCGGCGGGCACACCTGGATGCTGCGCCGCATCGCCGGGCCCCAGGCGGCGATGGCGGCGGTGATCTTCGGCCAGGTGCTCGACGGCGCGGAAGCGGAGCGCATCGGGCTCGCCTACAAATCGGTGCCGAGCGAATCGCTGCTCGAGGTGGCGCACGAGTTCGCCGCCCGCGCCGCCTCGGCCCCGCGCGAACTCGCCATCCGCACGAAGCAGACGATCCTCGACATGGCCGACATCGGCGAGCACTCCGCGGCGGTCGAACGCGAACTCGTGCCGCAGTTGTGGAGCACCCAGCAGCCGTGGTTCGCCGAACGACTGGCGGCGATGCAGCAGCGGATCACGAGCAAGTGAGCACAGGCGGCGGCAGACGATCGCGCAGAATCGTTACACAGTTGCCTCGCTGGGGGACGCGCCGCTCGGCTACGGTCGATCGCAGGGGAGAGCACCGAATCCACCGAGGCGACCGAACCAATGTTCGGAAACCGCAAAGTAGGAGGTAGCCAGATGAGTCAGCGACACCGCACCGCAGAGGTGCCATTGCCGCCGAAGCAGGAATTGCGTGCCCACGCCCATGGCGAGCGGCACCGGATCCATTCGGAACTGCAAAGTGTGGCGAATGATGTCTGTTCGGGGCTCGACCCCTCAGACGTCCATGAGCCCGGAGCGGCATGGAAGCCGATGCATCATCACGATGCGGAGATCGCCAAGAGCAAGCTGGCAAAGCGCACCCGCACGAAGCGGCACTGGAAGACCAAGATGTGGAAGCGTCGCACGCAGCTGCGTCGAGATCGCGCCCAGCAGATGCAGGTGGCTCGCGAGAACGCCGGCCTGGCCAGCTACTGATCAGCCCGGCTGACCAGCGGCTCCCGCCGCACCCGCGTTGCAGGTGACGGTTTCAGCGGGCAGTTCTAGAGGACGGTTTCGACCCAGTCCGCCATGAGTTCGTGGCGCCTGACGTGCCATTCCTCGATGGTCATGCCGTAGCGGATGTGGTCCTCCCACACGCCGTTGATCTCGAGGTAGCGCTGCGCGATGCCCTCTTCGCGGACATCGAGCTTCTCCATCACCCGGCGGCTCCGCTCGTTGCGCGGCACGATGCAGATCTCGACCCGGTGCAGGCCCAGTTGCTCGAACGCGAACTGGATGACCACGACCACCGCCTCGGCGACGTACCCGTTGCCGGCGTGGGCCTGGTCGATCCAGTAGCCGATCGTGCCCGACTGCATCGCCCCGCGGGTGACGTTGTTCAGATTGACCTCGCCCGCCACGTGCTGGTCGAGGAACAACCCGAACTGGTACGCCGTGCCGTTCGATCGGTCTCGGTCGCGCTGGAGGACCCGGGCCATGTACGCCGAGCGATCGTTCATCGGGTCGGCCTGGTGCGCGTGGCGACTGGGCTCCCACACCGTCAGCCAGTCGTGGTTGCGGCGGCGGACCTCGCTCCATTCGCGGAAATCGTTGGCCGACAGCGGGCGCAACATGATCCGCTTGCCGTAGAGGCGCAGCGGTGTGGTCGGACGGGACGGGTGCCGTAACGACATGCTTCAGTTCGCCTCTTCGTGCAGTGGTTCCGTTGACGCGTCGGATGGTGATGGTGCGTGCTCGACGAAGCGAGCCTCGCCGAGCGCCAATCGTCGCATGATTGCGAGCACCACGCAGCACGTCGCGATGATCGTGCCGACGTGGTCGTCGTCGAGGCCCGGATTGGCCCGCCGTTCACCGGGCGGTTCCGCGACCATCGTGCGGAACACCTCCTCGATGGCGCCCCGCGTTGCCCGGTACCCGGCTGGCACCACGTCGTCGCCGAACTCGACGCGTGCCAGCGAACCGGCGTGATGGCCGACGAACACGACCGACGGCGCGCCGGCGATGATCGGCGACTCGATCAGCATGTCGTCGAGATGGTCGTGGACCGTGCCGAGCGCGTTCGTCAGGCAGGCCGGAGGGGGCGGGTCCCGCCGCTCGAACTCGACGTCGCCGATCGTGCGCGGGCCGACCGGCATCGAGTGCCGTGCGCCGCCGGTCATGGCGATCTCGACGGTGTCGTCGGCGATCGTGACCGTCAGCCCGCCCGGGTCGAGGTTCGTCCCGCGAGGCGATGAGCCAACGGCCCGACTATCGGGCCGTTCGCTCATCGCGGTGGGGTATGCCTGGCCGGTGGCGAGTTCGATCTGGTCGAGCGTCCAGCGGCCGACGACGTCGTCGCCGGTGGCCAGGAGGTGGGCGACGTGGGCGTGCAGACACTTGACGCCGACCCGGGTGCCGCCGACCCCACCGAACGGGCGCGGGCCGACGTGGTCGTCGGGGATCGCCCGGGACCGCTCCTCGCGCGTACCGCTCGTGGGTCGCGATGATGTCGTCGGGATCGAGTTCGGCTTCGGCACGATTCACACCGCCGGCCGCCTCGATCCTGCTGACGTCGCGTACGAGGTCGGCGGCGACGAGGTAATAGCGGGTCGGCATCGGCGTGCCATCGTCGAGGAACGGTGCGTTGCGCACGACGACCGGGTCGCCGTCGGCATCCCGGACCACGACCTCGAACGAGCCGCGGGGCCGCCGGCCGAGCAGCTCGGTGACGCGCTCGTGATCGTCCATCAACCTCGGCGGCGACGCAACAGGAGCAACACGAGCAGCAGACGCGACGGCCGCCGGCACCGCCCGCTTGAGGATCGAGCTGCCGCCCACTTCCATCAGGTCGATGGGCTCGGTGGCGGGGCCGTTGATCTTGCGGACCTGCGACGTGGGTGCGCTCGCCGTGTCGGCTCCCGCCGTTCCGCACTCGTGGTCTCGGTGGTCGTCGCGGCGTCGTCCGCCGCCGCCGGCGGAGGAGCTGCGGCAGATTCGGCCGCCGCCGCCGGCTCGGTCGTGTCCGCCGCGGCGGTGTCGAGGCCCTGCTCGTCGAGCATCTCGTTGAGGTTGTTGGCGAACTGTGCCATCAGCTTGGAGCTGACGTCACCCATGATGCCTCGGCCGAACTGGGCGACCTTGCCGGTGATGTGGAGATCGGTGCTCACGGTCACCTTGGTGCTGGTCGGCGACAGGCTCTCGGCCTGTGCGGTGATCTCGGCTGACGCGTTGCCACGGCCACCCGTGTCACGCCCAGCCCCCTTGATGACCGCTCGATACGCGGCGTCGTCGCGATCGAGGAAGTTCGCCTCTCCCTTGAACTGGCTGGAGATGGCCCCGAGCTTGACCTTCACCACGCCGCGATAGGTCTCGCCCTCGATCTCTTGGAGTTCGGCACCCGGCAGACACGGAGCGATCCGCTCGACGTCGGTGATGATCGCCCACGCCTCGTCGATCGGCCGATTGACGGTGAACTCGTTGATCAGTTGTTCTGCCATCGGTGGAGGTCCTCTACGGTGTCGATGTCGGCGGGTGAGCCAGAGCACGCTACTTCACGCACCAGATCGGGTCGAATGCGCATCAGCGCGCGGGCGCCTTCGTCGCCGGTGTCGGGCAGCAGCGTCCACACCGAACGGTCGAGGGCGACGGGGTTGCCGCGACGGCCCCCGTAGGTGGCTACGCAGATCGGCCCCGGCCCCTCGGCGACCGTTCTCCACGCGTCGGGGGTGACGAACGGCTGGTCGGCGAGACCGATGACCACCCGGCCGGCACCGAGGCGCTCGGCTGCCGCGATCCCGGCCCGGACGGAGGTGATCTGACCGTCGTGCCACCGATCGTTGCACGACCACGCGGCGATCCGGACCGTCGAACGCGGCCGACTCGGGGTCGGGCGCCCAGCCGCCGATGACGACCACGACGAGCCCGATGTGGGCGTCCGCGGCGTGGCGCACGGCACGTTCTGCGACAGTTTCTTCCGGCTCGGTTGCCGTCGCCCGGAGCACGGCATCGAGCTTGTGGACGGCCCCTTGCTCGCGGTCGCCCGTCGGAAACGCGTTCCGGCACCGCCCGCCAGCACCACTGCCACAACGGTCTGGGCGGAAACGGACATGCGCATCAGTCTGCCGCAGCGGGGCCCGAGTGTGACCCGCGCCACGTCACGCGTGGACGGCGACATGTCGACGAGGTGACGGCATGGTGACGAAAAGTTGACCGTTCGGCTTCAGATATTTCAGTTGTGTGACGATAAGTTACCGATTCGTCATGACGGCGGGTTCGTCGTGGCGTCGAGCGTTCACCGAATTCCCTGATCCCAAACATCGAAGTCCGAACAGCTCGACACACCCCTTCACCATGCTCAACACCTCTTGTACTCATACTCCTGCGGGCGACGCGACGGGTTCCGAATCCTCGGAACCGCGGACCGGGCCACGATCCGGTTGGCGACGGGGGGTCATCTGCTCGATCGCGGCAGCACTGGCCGCCACCACCGGCCTGCTCGCGCTCGGGGGAACCGCCGGCGCCGAGGCGCTGCCGACGAATGCGCTCGCTCCCCAGGTCGTCATGATGGCCAACTCGGCCATCGCCTCGCTCGACGAGTTCGCCGTCACCGGTGATCCCGTCGATTTCCAGGAGTACAAGGAAGTCCGCACGGAGACCGCTCGACTCGCCGCCCAGCAGCTGGGATACGGCGAGGTCGACATGATCCGGGCCTGGAGTTCCACACCGCTCGATCATCAGCGAGCCGTGCTCGCGGCGATGACCCAGGTGGGCGTTCCCTACCGCACCAACACCAGCCAGGAAGGTGTCGGGTTCGATTGTTCCGGTCTCACGACCTACGCCTGGGCCAGGGCCGGCGTGGCACTGTTCCGCCAGAGCGGCACGCAGATCCACGATGCTGCACCGCTCGATCGACTCACCGCCAAGGCCGGTGACCTCGTCTACTACCCGGGCCACGTCATGCTGTACCTCGGCGTGGGCGATGCGATCATCCACTCGGTGCAGACCGGGCGCACGGTCGAGATCGACACGATCTCCGGTCGTCGCACCAACTCGGTCCGCTTCGGCGACCCCGCACCCTGACGCCGCTGCCCGCTCCGACCGCCGTGCTCCGACGTCCGTCTTGGGCGGGTCGTTCAGGAGTGGATGGCGCCGGTGCTGTCGCGAAGTGACGGGACCCGACGACCGGTTCGTTGGGCGATGATCTCCGCACAGATCGACACCGCCGTCTCCTCCGGCGTGCGGGCCCCGATGTCGAGACCGATCGGCGAATGGAGCCGTTCGAGCTGATCCGGGGCGGTCACGCCGGCTTCGGCGAGACGCTGCATCCGCTTGTCGTGGGTGGTGCGGCTGCCCATCACGCCGATGTAGCCGACCCGCGTGGCCAGCGCACCGAGCAGTGCCGGCACGTCGAACTTGGCGTCGTGCGTCAGCACGCACACCGCGTCGCGAGGGCCGAGCGAACCGCCGCGTTCGTCGAACACCGGCGCCGGCCACGTGACCAGCACCTCGTCGGCCATCGGGAAACGGCGTCGGGTGGCGAACACCTCGCGGGCGTCGCACACCGTGACGCGGTAGCCGAGCACCTTGGCGACGCGTGCCAGCGCGGCGGTGAAGTCGACGGCGCCGAAGATCCACATCTGCGGTGGCGGGGCGTGCGATTCGATGAACACGCGGACGGTCGGCTGGTCGAGCAGGTCCTCCGGCGTCGTCTGCCCCTGGGGGCCGTAGTGGCGGATCCCCGACGCGGCCGCTTCGAGCTCGGCGAGGGCATCACGGCTCACGACGCGGTCGAGTTCGGGATGGCCGAGCGATCCGATGGGCGCCGCGTCGGGCTCGACGAGGATCTTGGCACCGACGTTCGGGCCGTCGATCACGGTGGCCAGGGCGACGGGGCGGTCGGCGCGCAGCGCGTCGGAGAAACGCTGGAACGTCCCGGTCACCAGTCGAGTTCCTCGATGTAGAGGTGGATCGTGCCGCCGCACGTGAGACCGACCGCGAACGCCTCGTCGTCGGAGTAGCCGAACGTCACCACGCCCGGGGCGCGCTCGCCGGCGAGCACGGCCAGGGCTTCGCCGACCACGGCACCTTCGACGCAGCCGCCGCTCACGCTGCCCGCAACCTCACCGGACTCGGTCACCGCCATCGCCGCGCCGGGCAGACGTGGGCCGGAACCCTCGACGTCGACGACGCGGGCGACCGCAACCCGTTGGCCGGCCTGGTGCCAGCGATCGATGTCGTCGAGCAGTTCACGCATACGCTTTGGTTTCCTTTCGTTCCCGACACGCAGTGGCCGGTCCTGACTGTGGTGTCGGCGGTGGTGTCACGGCTCGGAGATCACCCGGGCGAGCTCTTCCATCGCGGCGACCGAGTGGCCTTCCACGAACCGGTCAACATACGGGAGGGCGGCCGCCATTCCCCGGGCGAGCGGTGCGTACCCGGGTGTGACCTTCAGCGGGTTGACCCAGATGAGTCGATGCGTGACGCGCTGGAGCCGCTGCATCTGTTCCGCGAGGATGTCGGGGTCACCGCGATCCCATCCGTCGGACATGATGACGACGATCGAGTTGCGGGCCAGGCCGCGCACGCCCCAGTCGTCGTTGAACGTGCGGAGGCCGACGCCGAGCCGGGTCCCCCCGCTCCAGTCGGTGACCCTGGCGCCGGCGGCCCGCAGGGCCACGTCGGGATCGCGACTGGTCAGCTCGCGGGTCAACCGGGTGAGGCGCGTGCCGAGCGCGAACGCCTCCACCTTCTGCCGGCCGGCGACCGCGGCGTGGACGAACCGCAGCAGCGCTCTGGCATAGGGCTCCATCGAGCCGCTGACGTCGAGCACGAGGACGAGGCGTCGCAGCCTGGTCGAGGGCTCACGGAAATGCCGGCGGACGGGTTCGCCACCGGCCCGCATCGAGGCCCGCACGGTCTGGCGGATGTCGGGCCGGCGCGTCGCCCGTGACGTTGCCTGCAGCCGCAGCGACGCACGCGGCGACCCGACGAGGCGGAGCTGGGACATCAGCGACTGCGCCAGATGCAGCTCGTCGTCGGAATAGGCGGCGAAGTCCTTGTGCCGCAGGACCTCGGCGGCGGAGAAGCGGAGCTCGATCGTGTCCTCGTCGTGGGGATCGTTCCCATCGGACCCGTCGTCGTTCGAGTCGTCGTCGGTGTCCACCGCGATCGTGACGTGGACGGGCGGCTCGTCCGGTGCCGGTGCCACACCGGTGCGGCCCTCGAAGAACACGGCGAACGCTCGGTCGAACGGCTCGATGTCCTCAGGGCGTCGGACCAACGTGGCGCGCCCGGCCCAGTAGACGCCATCGCGGGTGTCGAGCCCGACCGCGCACAGCGCTTCGGCGAAGGCGTGCGTCGAGCTGGCCGGCACACGGAGCCCGGCGCCGCGCAGGATCTGGCTGTAGGCGACGGCGATCTCCGACGGATCGGCCGGAGAACCCGGCGGCGGCGCCTGCCCGACGGCGTGCGCGATCACCCGTGGTGCAGGCCCTTCTCGAATGCCTGTTTGACGACGTCGGCGATGCCGTGCTGCTCGACCCGTTGGCCGTCCTCGCGGTACTTGATGACCGCACCGAGCGTGTTGGCCACCATCGCCTCGTCGAGTTGGGTCGCGCCGAGCCGCCCGAGCGCCATCGCCCAGTCGATCGTCTCGGCGACGCCGGGCGGCTTGTACAGGTTCAGCTCGCGGAGCGCTTCGACGGCCCCGGCGACCTGGCGGGCCAAGGCGTCGTCGACGTCGGGCACGCGCAGCTTGACGATCGCCACCTCGCGCTCGAAGTCGGGATGCTCGACCCAGTGGTAGAGGCACCGGCGTTTCAGGGCGTCGTGGACGTCGCGGGTGCGGTTCGAGGTGAGCACGACGAGCGGCGGCCGAGCTCGCCCGGTAGAGGCCGATCTCGGGGACGGTGATCTGGAAGTCCGAGAGGACCTCGAGCAGGTAGGCCTCGAACTCGTCGTCGGCGCGGTCGATCTCGTCGATCAGCAGCACCGGAGGTGGCCCCTCGACCGGCTCGATCGCCCGGAGGAGCGCCCGCTTGATCAGGAAGCGTTCGCCGTAGAGCTCGGCCTCGAGGTCGTCAGCCGACCGTGAGGCGGTCTCGCCGGTCGCCTCGGCGGCTCGCAGGTGGAGCAGCTGGCGGGCGTAGTCCCAGTCGTAGACGGCCTGGGAGACGTCGATGCCCTCGTAGCACTGCAGGCGGATCAGTTCGCCGCCGGTCATCGTCGCGAGCGCCTTGGCGAGTTCGGTCTTGCCGACGCCGGCCTCGCCCTCGAGGAGCAGCGGCCGCTGGAGCGAGATCGAGAGGAACACCGCGGTGGCGATGCCCTCGTCGGGCAGGTACCCCTGGCCGGCGAGCGCTGTCGCGACGTCGGCCGGTGTCGCGACGGCAAGACTCATGCGGCGACGATATCCAGGGCGCTGCCCATCAGGTCGACGAAGTTGTCGTGGTAGAACGCGTGGCGGGCGCTCATGTCGGTCTCGGCGAGCGATGCCTCGAAACGTTCGATCGGCCGGCGCCCGCCCTCGACGTGGGGGTAGTCGGACGAGAAGAGGCAGACCTCGGGGCCGGCCTGCTCGATGATCCACCCGACGTCCTCGGTCGGGTACGGCGTCGCCCGGATCTGGCGCCGGACGTACTCGCTCGGGCGCATCGAGAGCTGTCTGGAGGCGCTCCTCGTGGCGGCCGAACGCGTCGAACGCCGACTCCATCTGGCGCATCCACGACGGCAGCCAGATCGCCCCTTGTTCGATGACGCCGATCCGCAACGTCGGGAACCGTTCGAGCACGCCGTCGAAGATCATCGTGGCCAGGGTCTGGGCCGGCGGGGCGGGGATGCCCATGTAGTCGACGGAGCGGAAGTTCTCCTCGCCGCCGTGGAAGTCGGGCGGGATCGGCAGGCCGTTGGCGAAGTAGCTCGGGTCGATCAGGTCGCCGGTGCCGCCGACGTGGAACACGATCGGCACGCCCGCCTCCGACGCGGCGGCCCACACGCCGTCGAGCCCACGGTGGCTCGGCGAGTGACCGGGCGGGCAGCCCGAGGCCATCAGCAGGGCGGCGGCGCCCATGTCCAGCGCCTCGGCGGCCATGGCGGGCGCCCGCTCGATGTCGCACAGCGGCACGTAGAGCGTCGACAGCAGGCGGTCGTCGACCGAGCAGAACTCGGCCATCCCGCGGTTGTGGGCGCGGGCCGCGCCGAACGCCAGCTCGACGTCGCCGGAGTGCTCCCAGTCGCGCAGGCGCCGGTTGTGGAACGTGTTGAACACGAGCTGGCTGGCGAAGCCGAGCAGGTCGAGGGCGCGCGGCCGATCGTCGGCGACGAACGCTCCGGTGGCGGCGAAGTTCTTGCGCAGCATGATCTCGTCGGCTTCGGTCGCCAGCTGCTCGTCCGAGTGCAGCCGCGCCACCAACCGATCGAACGCCGCGTCCAGGTCATGGTCGAGAGTCGTCGGCCTGTTGGAGGTCGCCGGTCTGGCGGAGCTCGTTGCCTCCCGGATACCGCAGCGGTGCGAGCCGGTCGCGCAGCGACGGGTCGGCGTGATCGCGCAACCAGTTCGGCGTCTCCATGATGTGGGCGTCGGCATCGTGCACGACCAGCCCCGTCGAGTTGTACCCCATGCCCCAATCCTTGCACCAACCTGAAACGCCTGGGGTCAGGCACCGCGTTGCAGGTGAGCACGACCACGCCGGGCCGACCATGATGGCCAGGTGACGGAGATCCGGATCCACGCCCCCGACGCCGAACAGGTGTGGATGGTGATCGACGGCGTCGACCGCCCGCTGACCCGCACGGGATCGGAGTGGCGGGGCAGTGTCGCCGAGGGAACGCGCTACGGCATCCGCGCCAGCGGGCCGGCCGAGGCTCGGTTCGACGAGCGCCGTGTGCTGGTCGACCCGCACGCCACCGAGGTGTGGTTCGCCGACGGGCACCGACGCGACGATCTCCGGCCCGGCCGGTACCCCGCGGACGGCGCCCCCACGGTGCTGGCCGTCGCCTCGCCGTGGCCGGCGCCGCGCCCGCAGCACCACACGTCGCGTCCGCTGGTGGTGTACGAGGCGCACGTGCGCGGGCTGACGAAGCGGCGCCAACGCGCATGACGGCGGAACGTTCGCCGCTGCGGTCGACGAGCTGCCGCGTCTCGCCGCCCTCGGCATCAGCGTGATCGAGCTCCTGCCGGTGCACCAGTTCGACCCCGGCGAGGCGAACTACTGGGGCTACATGGCGCTCGTGTTCGGTGCGGTCCACCGCCAGTACGCCGCCGGCGGCGACGCGGCCACCGAGCTCGCCGACCTCGTGACCGCCGCGCACGGGCACGACATCGAGGTGTGGCTCGACGTCGTGTTCAACCACACGACCGAGGAGGACGAGCTCGGCCCGACGTACAACCTCCGGGCCCTCGCCGATCGCGACTACTACGTCGTCAACGACGACGGCACCTACGTGGACGACGCCGGGACCGGCAACATCCTCGATGCATCGTCACCGCCGGCGCAGGAACTGGTGATGGAAGCGCTCGACCGCTTCGCCGACCTGGGCGTCGACGGCTTCCGGTTCGACCTGGCCAGCGTCCTCGCCCGGGACCCGGCGTTCGTCCGCGAGATCGGCGACTGGGCGCAGCGTCGCGGCGTCCGGCTCGTCGCCGAACCGTGGGACATCGCCCGGTACCTCGTCGGGCGGGCGTTCCCCGACGATCGCTGGATGCAGTGGAACGACCGTTTCCGGGACGACATGCGCGGCTTCCTGCGGGGTGAGCCGGGACTGGTCACCTCCGTGATGCTGCCGGCTGGAGGGCAGCCCCGACCTGTTCGATCACCCGCTGCGGTCGGTCAACTTCCTCGACGCCCACGACGGGTACACGATGTACGACCTCGTCGCCTACGAGCGCAAGCACAACGGCGGCCAACGGGTGGGACAACAACGACGGCAGCGGCAACAATCGGTCGTGGAACTGCGGGTGGGAAGGTGACGACGGGGTTCCCGACGCGGTCATGGCCGTGCGCCGTCGCCAACTCCGCAACGCCATGTGTCTGCTGCTGCTGAGTCACGGGGTGCCGATGTTCGTGGCCGGCGACGAGTTCGCCCGGACCCAGCACGGCAACAACAACCCGTACAACCAGGACAACGAGACGTCGTGGATCGACTGGGAGCGACAGGCCGAGTTCACCGAACACGAACGGTTCGTCGAGCGCCTCGTCGCGTTCCGGCGCGAGCACGCCGTGTTGTCCGACCCCGACGACTGGTGGGGCGACCGGGTCGAGTGGTTCGGCGTCGACGGCGCACCGGACACCTCGTACGAGTCGCGTTCGATCGCGTTCCATCTCGCTGGTGTGAACGAGCCGGGGCTGTACGTGATGGCGAACATGTGGTGGGAGCCGCTCGACTTCGAGATCCAGGCGCCCGGCGACTGGCGCACGGTCATCGACACCGCGCATCCGGAGGGCTTCATCGGCGACGTCGATGTGCGGGGTCAGGCACCGCACACCGACCTGCCGGTCGAGTGGGCGAGGACCGTCCGAGTCGGTCCGCGCAGCATCGTCGTCCTCGTCACCGTGTGATGACCACCCTGCCTTCCGGACCCGTCCGAAAGGCAGGGTCGCTAGGAGTCGAAACCGAGGCCGAGCCGGTCGAGCGAGCGCAGCCAGGCATTGCGCTTGCCGGTCTTGTCCTCGCGGTCCATCGACCACCGTGTCGCCTGGATCCCGGCGAACCGGAACGGCTCCGGCGGGAACGGCAGCGGCTTGTTCTTGACGAAGTCGGTCTGCGTGGCGATCGAGCGCCGGCCGCTCAGCAGGTCGAGCATCACGGCGCCGGCGAACCGCGTCGCGGCGACGCCGAGGCCGGTGTAGCCGAGCGCATACGCGACGCGATCGGACATCGCCGTCCCGAAGAACACCGAGAAGCGGGTGCTCGTGTCGATGGCACCGCCCCAGACGTGGGAGAAGTTGACGTCCTCGAGTTGCGGGAACGTCTGGAAGAAGTGCGACGACAACTTCGCCCACGTCTCCGGTCGGCTCTCCAGGTCCGCCGACACCTTGGAGCCCCAGTAGTAGATGGCGTCGTAGCCACCCCACAGGATCCGGTTGTCCGGCGTGAGCCGGTAGTAGTGGAACTGGTTGGTGATGTCCGACAGACCCTGACGGTTCGCCCAGCCGACACTGGCCAGCTGTGCCTGGGTGAGCGGCTCGGTGACGAGGCAGTAGTCGTAGACGGGGATCATGTACTGGCGCAGCCGCTTGAGCAACGGCCGGTCGGCGTTCGTGCCGAGCACGACCTTGGCGCACCGGACGTTGCCGAGCGGCGTGGTCACGAGCATCCCCGCGCCGTCCTTGTCGATCGCCGTCGCCTTCGAGTGCTCGTAGATCCGCACACCGAGCTCCTCCGCCACGCGCTTCAATTCCCACGCCAGCTTGGCCGGGTCGACGGTCGCGGCGCGGTTGGTGCGGAACAGTCCACCGACGTAGGTGGGGGAGTTCACCTCGCACCGCATCGCGTCCTGCTCGAGCCAGGTGACGCTCTGACCGAGCGAACGGAGCAGATCGTGCTCGTCGCGCAACTCGTCGATGTACGACGGCGGATGGCTGGTGGTGGCGACGTCGATGACCCCGTTGCGCTCGTAGTCGCACCGGATGGCGTACCGCTCGATCGCCCGCTCGATGTCGTTCAGGTTCTGCAACCCGAGATCTTCGAGGAGGTCGATCTCGTCCGCGTGGCGGTGGATCCCGTTGAACACGCCGTGGGTGAGGCTCGACTCCATGAACCCGCCGTTGCGCCCGCTGGCGGCACCGCCGACCTCACCCTTGTCGATGAGCACGACGTCGCGGGACGGGTCGCGTTCCTTGGCGATCACCGCGGTCCACAGGCCGGTGTAACCGCCGCCCACGATGCACAGATCGCAGTGCTCGTCGCGCACGAGCGTCGGGTTCGACTCGGGAATGTCGGCGCTCTCGAGCCAGTAGGGCACCGGTTCGGCATCGGCGATCGCGTCGAGCGCTCGGCGGCGGTCTGGCAGGTCGTCGGCGTCGTGCTGGTCGTTCATGATCTCACTGCGCCCGATGGTAATCGTGGGGTCAGGCACTACGCGCGAGCTCCGGGTGGCTCGATCATCACGGGTGACTTCCACGGCAGGTCGCGCGCGGTGCCTGACCCCACGTGCGAGCTGTCTACGGTTCTCGCATGGATCTTGGATTGAACGGTCGTCGGGCCGCGGTGGCAGCGGCATCATCGGGGCTCGGACTCGCGTCGGCGGCGGCGCTCGCGGCGGAGGGCGCGCGCGTCGTCATCTGCGGACGCGACGCCGGCCGCCTGGCCGACGCGGCGGCGAAGGTCGGCCACGGTTGCATACCGATCGTCGCCGACGTCGGGACGGCCGACGGCGCGGCGGCGTTCGTCGCTGCCGCCGCCGAGGCGCTCGGCGGCATCGACATCCTCGTCCCCAACGGCGGTGGACCGCCCGCCGGAAACTTCGCGTCGACGCCCGTCGATGCGTATCCGACCGCGCTCGACGCCAACCTCCTCGCGGTCGTGGCCATGTGCAAGGCGGCCGTTCCCGCGATGCAGGACCAGGGATGGGGACGTGTCGTGGCGATCACGTCGCTGTCGGTCCGCCAGCCGATGGCCAACCTGATCCTGTCGAACACGGCACGCGCCGGTGTGACCGGGTTCCTCAAGACCCTCGCGCTCGAGGTCGCGGCGAGCGGGGTCACCGTGAACAGCGTGCAGCCCGGGCTGCATCGCACGGCCCGTGTCGAGCAGCTGTACGGGCACGACGCGGTCGGTTCGATGACGATGGGCGACGCCGACGACTTCGGCGCCATCGTGACGTTCCTGTGCAGCGAGCAGGCCCGCTTCACGACCGGCGTGCAGCTACACGTCGACGGGGGCGCCTACGCCGGGCTGCTCTGACGGGCCGGCCGCGACGATCCGGTCGTCGAGCGGCACCGGTTCCGCCGGCTCGTCGCCCGCTCCGTGCGATCCACCGACCGGTTCGCGGATCGACCCTGCGCTCGCCGCGCCTGACGTCGTTCGACCCGGTTCCACACGACGAACGACAACCCGACCACGGCCCACCCCATCAGCGCGTCGGCCAGGTAGTGCTCACCGAAGTACATCAACGCCACGGCCATCGCCAGCGGGTACAGGAGCATCAGCGCTCGCAGCCACCAGTTCGTCACCCAGCGGAAGGCGAACACCACCACGAAGAGCGCGAACGCGGCGTGCAGCGACGGCATCGCCGCGACCTGGTTCGACCAGTCGCGGCCGGTGTCCCAGGCCCGCACGAACGAGCTGAGCCCGATGTGGCGCCACCCGTTGCCGGTCGGGCGCTCCAGCGGCTCGAGCGCGTCGAGCTCGAGACCGAGGTTGTTGGCCCGGCCGGACGCCATCCACGGCGGCGCGGTCGGCAGCAACACGAACATCGTGCAGGCGACGAACAGGACCGTCGCGAACCGGCGCATGTAGCGCGACCACTGGTGGCGGTTCACGACGTACAAGGTGGCGATCACGACCGGCGGCACGATGAAGTGCGAGAAGTAGACGATCGAGCCGGCCACGTCGTACCAGTGGACGGTGTCGGGTCCGTCGAAGAACCGGTGCTGCAGCCACACGGTCGGATCGGTGCCGAGGAACAGGAACCGGTCGATGTTGCGCACCGATTCGACCTGGATCGGCATGCCCACCCGATCGGCGAGCCCGCGGCTCTCGTCGTAGGCGAGCCACATCAGCACGAACAACCCGGCGTCGCGGCAGAGACGCAACCAGTCGCGCCACGACCTTCCGATCGTGCACACGATCAGGAACAGCACGACCGACACCGACACCGAGATGCGGTCGACGATGATGCCGCGGTTGGCGAACCACCAGACGTAGGCGACGAGGTAGGCGGCGACCGCCGCGATCCGGATCCGCGTCCACGTCGCCTCGTCCAGCCCCCACCGCGCCGCCCGGACGCGAGCGGAGCGGACGAACTTGTCACGCCGGTGCCTGGCACCGATGTGACAAGTGGACGGGGAGCGTCGGCGTCGGACGGCTCGAACGACATCGGCCGCGACGTTACCGGCGGCTCGTCACGAGCGAGACGGCGCCGATGCTCGGGCGCCGCGCGAGTCGCGGCAGGGTCAGTTGGTGGCGGCCTCGAGGGCGCGCCTGGTGAGCACCTTGGCGAGGTGGGTGCGGTACTCGACGCTGGCGTTGAGGTCGGCCTGGGGCTCGGCCTCGGCCACCGCGAGAGCCGCCGCCTCCTCGATCGACGAGCCGCTCGACAGGGCCGACGACACGCTGGTGGCCAGGATCGGCACCGACCCCATGTTGACGAGCCCGACGCCCGAGTTGCCGTTGCCCCGCCACGCGGCGACGCCGACGATGGCCCAGTCCTGCGCCCGCCGGTTGAACTTCTGGAAGCTCCAGCCGGCGCCGTTCATCTTCGGCACGCGGATCTCGGTCAGCAGCTCGTCGGCGTTCAGCGCCGACTCGAAGAACGTCTGGTAGAAGTCGGCGGCGGCGATCTCCCGCGTGCCGTTCGGACCCTGGGCGACATAGGTGGCGCCGAGGGCGAGCGTGGTGGCCGGAAGGTCCGACGCCGGATCGGCGTGGGCGAGCGACCCGCCGATGGTGCCGCGGTGGCGAACCTGCGGGTCGCCGACCTCACCGGCGGCGTGGGCCAGCAGCGGCACGTGCTCTTTCAGGAGCGACGACGTCTCGACGTCCATGTGCCGCGTCAACGCACCGATGGCGATGTGGTCGCCGCCGTCACGGATGTACGACAGGTCGCTCAGGCGGCCGATGTCGATCAGCACGGTCGGCTGGGCGAGGCGCAGCTTCATCATCGGCAACAGGCTGTGGCCACCGGCGATGAACTTGGACTCGTCGCCGTGTTCACCGATGAGGCTGATCGCCTCCTCCGCCGATTCGGCGCGGACGTAGTCGAAAGCTGCGGGAATCACGGGTTGCCTCCAGTGGCGGTCGTGGCTGTGTTGTTCGCTGTGTCAATTGCGGCGCGGTTGATCGCGTTCCAGACGTTGAGCGGGCTGGCCGGCATCGGGACGTCGTGGACGCCCAGGCCGGACAACGCGTCGACGACGGCGTTCATGATGGTGGGTGCGGCGCCGATGGTGCCAGCTTCGCCGACGCCCTTCACTCCGAGCGAATTGGTGGGCGATGGCGTGCACGTGTGGCCGAGGGTGATCGGCGGTACATCGCTCGCCGCCGGCATCATGTAGTCGGCCAGCGTCGAGGTCTGCAGGTTGCCGTCGCTGTCGTAGGAGACGCCCTCGAACAGCGCCTGGGCCATGCCCTGCACGACGCCGCCGTGCACCTGGCCGTCGACGATGTTCGGGTTGACCTGCACGCCGCAGTCGTCGACCGCCACGTACTTGAGCACGTCGATGTGGCCGGTCTCGACGTCGACCTCGACGAGGCACATGTGCGTGCCGAACGGCCACGAGAAGTTGGGCGGGTCGTAGGTGACCTGTGCCTCGAGGTTCGGCTCCAGGCCGTCGGGCAGGTTGTGCGCCGTGAACGCCTCGAACGCGATGGCCGCGAGCGGCATCTCCTTGTCGGGTGAACCGGCCACGCGGAACACCCCGCCCGAGAACTCGAGGTCGTCCGGGTTCGCTTCGAGCTGGTGGGCGGCGATCTGCTTGGCCTTGTCGATCACCTTGTCGCAGGCCATCGCGATCGCCACCCCGCCGACCGGCAGCGATCGGGATCCGTACGTGTCGAGCCCGAGCGGGGCGATCGCCGTGTCGGAGTGCAGCACGTCGATGTCGGCGGGGTCGATGCCGAGGCGCTCGGCGGCGATCATCGCCCACGACGTCTCGTGCCCCTGCCCGTGCGGTGACGTGCCGGTGACCACCTGCACCTTGGCCGTCGGCAGGATGCGCACCGTCGCCGCCTCCCACCCGCCGGCGGAGTAGTTCAGCGAGGCGAGCACGCGCGACGGGGCGAGCCCGCACATCTCGAAGTAGCTCGACATCCCGATGCCGAGCCGCTTGGTGGCGCCCTCGACGTTCTGCTCGGCCTGGCGGGCACGGGCACCGGCGTAGTCGAGGAGCTCCTCCGCCTTCGAGGCGGCCAGATCGTGGTCGCCCGAGTCGTAGGTGAGCCCGGTGAAGGCCTCGTACGGGTAGCTGGCGGTGGGGATGAAGTTGCGTCGCCGGAGCTCGAGCGGGTCGATGCCCATCTTCGCCGCCAACGAGTCCATCGACCGCTCGATGGCGTAGGTCGCCTCGGGTCGTCCGGCACCGCGGTAGGCGTCGGTCGGGGTCATCGTGGTGAACACCGAGGTGCACGAGAAGTCGTACGCCTTCGGCAGCTCGTAGACCCCGGCGTACAGGAACGCACCCAGCAGCGGGATGCCGGGCGTGACGAGCTGGAGGTAGGCGCCCATGTCGCCGATGAGGCGGACCCGCACGGCGGTCAGCCGGCCGTTCTCGTCGGCGGCGAGCTCCATGTGCTGGATCTGGCCACGGCCGTGGATGGTGGCCACGGCGTTCTCGGAGCGCTCCTCGTTCCAGCGCACGGGCGTGCCGAGCTTGCGGGCCAGCGCCACGCACAGCAGTTCCTCGGCGTAGACGTTGAGCTTGGCGCCGAATCCACCGCCGACGGCAGGGGCGACCACACGCATCTGGTGCTCGGGGATGCCCAGCGTGATCGCCGTCATCACCTTCAGGATGTGCGGCACCTGGGTGGACGAATACAGCGTCATGTCGCCGCCGAACGGTTGCGGCATCGCCACCACGGCGCGCGGCTCCATCGCCATCGGCAGCAGCCGCTGCTGCACGTACCGCTCGCTCACCGTGTACGTCGCAGCGTCGAACGCCCGCTGGACGTCGCCCTCCTGCTCCTCGATCAGCAGGTTCCACGTGTACGACGTGTTCGTGCCGAGTTCCTCGTGCACGATCACCCGGTCGGACAACGCGTCCTCCAGATCGGTGACCGCTTCGAGCGGTTCGTACTGCACGTCGACCGCCTCGATCGCGTCACGGGCGATCGCATCGCTCTCGGCGAGCACCACCGCCACGCCGTCGCCGGAGTAGTGCGCCGTGTGCACCGCGAGCGGGTAGTGCGTCGGGTTCTTCATGTCGTCGGTGACCGGCCATGCGCACGGCATCGGTGCCGCCCACGTCGACTCGAGGTCGGCGCCGGTGTAGACGGCGCGCACGCCCGGCATCGCCGCCGCCGCGGACGTGTCGATCGACACGATGCGGGCATGGGCGTACGGGCTGCGCACCACCGCGAGGTGCAGCGCTCCCGGCACCTTCATGTCGTTGGTGAACACGCCCTCGCCCGTGAGCAGCGCAGGGTCCTCCTTGCGCAGCAGGCGCTGGCCGATGACTTTGTTGCCGTCGACCACGTGGTCGGTCGCGGCGCGGTCGGTGGCGGTGTCGTCGATGACTGTCATGTTCCTGGACCCCCATCCAGTCGATGTTCAGTTCCCCCGGTTGTCAGCGCTCGGTGCGGGCGGGCGCAGCGCGCCCCGTCACCGTGCGCTCAGGCGCCGGCCGATGCTGCAGCGAGCACCGACTTGACGATGTTGTGGTAGCCCGTGCAGCGGCACAGGTTGCCCTCGAGACCGAGGCGGACCTCTTCCTCGGTCGGGTTCGGATTCTCGAGCAGCAGGCTGCTCGCGGCCATCACCATGCCCGGCGTGCAGTACCCGCACTGCAGGCCGTGGTTCTCCATGAACGCCTGCTGCATCGGGTGCAGCGTGCCGTCGGCGTCGGCCATGCCTTCGATCGTGCGGATCTCCTGACCGTCGGCTTGCACCGCCAACACGGTGCAGCTCTTCACGGCCTCACCGTTGAGGTGTACCGAACAAGCGCCGCACGAGGACGTGTCGCACCCGACGTTGGTACCGGTCAGGCCGGCCTGCTCGCGGATGAAATGCACGAGCAGCGTGCGCGGCTCGACGTCGTGCGTGCAGGACGTTCCGTTGATGTTGACGGTGACTTCCACAGAATCCCCCATGCGGTTCGTGTTCGGGTGGCGACTTGGAACACATCATGCCTCATCCGCACGCATGCGTTTGCATGCGAGGTCGTGCATCGGTGCCTGGCACGAATGCACGACCTTCAGCCGATGACGCTCAGTCGATGATGTTGCTGAAGTCCTTGACGGCGAGAAAGATCAGGAAGCCGATGATCACGACGCCGAAGATCGTGTAGTGCCAGCGCTTCGAGTGATCGGCGCGCCAGAAGCGACGGATGCTGAACGTGATCGACACGATCGCCAGCATCCCGATGATCACTCCGATGACCGGTCCGACGCCCTTGGCCACGCCGATCAGCGGGAGGACGAACGGGAAGAAGACGTACATCAGCACGCAACGTGCGGCGCTGATGAAGATCGACTTCTGGAACGCGGATCGGGCCTCTTCGGCGGTCGCCGTCTTGCCCTCGGGGAGGCGCAGCAGCCGGCGCATGAACCGGTCGGCAGACGATGCCGGCGTGACCGGCGTGACCGACGTGGCCTCGGGTGCGATCTCTGTGCTCATGTCCGGACAGGACGGTACGTGGCGGCGACGGCCGGCACAACTTCATCGGGCGCATCGACGACCGCCGCGGCGCCCGCACCGTCGAGCTCGGCACGGTCGCCGAAGCCCCAGGTGACGCCGATGCAGTCGATGCTGTTGAGCAGGGCGCCTTCCACGTCGTGGTCACGGTCGCCGACCATGACGACGTGAGGACCGGGTTCGATGTCGAGCTGGCCGAGCGCATAGGTGATCACGTCGGCTTTCGTGCGTCGCATCGAACCGACGTGGGCGGTTGCCCCTGCCTGCAAGGCGAAGGCGTCGGTGAACCCGAAGTGTTCGATGATGCGAATCGCCGTGTGTTGTGGTTTGGCGGTCGCCAGCGCCAGGACGTAGCCGGCGTCGGCGAGATCGGTGAGCATCTCGGCGACGCCGGGGTAGACCTCGTTCTCGAAGAGTCCGACGTCTTCGTAGCGGATCCTGTACGCCTCGACGACGCGCTCCACGTCCTCGGGCGGAACGCCGAGCGTCGGGAACGTCAACTCGAACGGCGGACCGATGACGGACCGGACCTGTTCGTCGGTCGGCGCCTCGTAACCGCACGTGGTGAACGCGTGGCGCAACGATCGTCCGATGCCGAGCGACGAGTCGGAGATGGTGCCGTCGAGATCGAGCAACACGTGGGTGCGACTGTCAGGCAACGGATCGGTCGACATGCACCGGGAAGGTAACGCGAAAACCCGCCCTCCGACCGTGGTGACGGTCGGGAGGGCGGGTCGTCCCCGCGTTCGGGGGTGAGCAGCGCCGACAGCGACGCTGGTGCCGGTGCTGCTCACCCATCCGATGGTGCTCAGCTCCCGATGTTGCTGAGTTCCTCGGTGCACTCCTGGAGACGTTCGGTGTCGTCCCCCTCGACGGAGCCGGCGAGGTCGGTCGCCGCCGCCGCGAGATCCTGACCCTGAGCGGTGATTTCCGCCACATCACCGCTCGAGGGGTCGGCGAGCACTTCATCCATCGCGGCGACGAACTCGTCGACCTGGGTGCAGAACGCCTCGACCTCCGCGTTGGCCTCGCCGGACTCGTCGCCGGCGGCTTCGGTGTCGGCCGGGGCGTCGGCCTCGGTGTCGGCCGGCGAATCGCCGTCGTCATCGGAGCCGCAAGCCGTGCCGAGCAGGGCGAGCGGGAGGACGGCGATGGCGACCATGCGGAGGGGCTTGTTGCGGAGTGACTTGATCATGGTGGGTTCCTTGTCTGGGTTCGCGTGTTCACGCTGTTGTTCACGGTTGTTGTTGAGTACCCCATCGGGTGCTTGATACACATTGCCGAAAATTCCTGCCGCATCGTGAGTAGCCAGTACTCACTGACCGTGCTCGTTGTTCCCACTGTGACGCCGGAGAGCGGGAGTGACCTGAGCAGCGGGTACTGCATTCGCGACGCTGTTCCAGCGCCGGTGTCATGGCACCGCTACTGTCAGGTCCGCGATGGCGAGGGGCGTGCTGGGTCGGTCCGACCACCAACTCCACCAAACGAGGGGCGAGCGCTGGCCGTTCACGGGTCGCCGACTGGAGATGGCCGCCGCACGGGTGGCGGTGCTCGACGAGTCGACGAACGGGGTGGTGATCGTCGGGGAGGCCGGCGTCGGCCGGACACGATTCGCCGAGGAATTGACCGCCGACGTCGAGCGTTCGGGCCACCGCGTGGCGCGGGCGACGGCCGACGCCACCTCGTCGGCGCTGCCGCTCGGGGCGCTCGCCCACCTGCTGTCGCCCGAAGTGGTCATCGCCGCGACCCGCGACGTGCCGCTCGATCCGACCCGTCTGCTGGCGGAAGCCAGGCGTGTGCTCGGCGACGTCGACGGCCGGCTCGTCCTGATGATCGACGATGCGCATCTGCTCGACGCCGTAGTCGCTGGCCCTGTTGGCGCAGCTCGTGCACGAGAATCGGGCGGCGCTCGTGGTGACCGTGCGGTCCGACGAGCCGCAGCCCGACGCTCTCCGGTCGCTCTGGCGGAGCGACCGGCTGCGACGCTTCGACCTGGGTCCGCTCGTCGACGACGCGGTCAACACGCTGTTGCACCTGGGCCTCGGTGGGCCGGTCGAAGGGCGTGCCGAGCGGGCCCTGCGCGAGTCGAGCGGCGGCAATCCCTTGCTGCTGCGCGAGCTGGCCCGCGCTGGCCGAGACCGACGGCGTGCTCGTTCAGGTCGACGGGGTGTGGTCGCTGACGGGGATGCTGCCCACTCGCCACCGTGCGGCCGAACTGCTGTACCACCGTGTGTCCGCGGTCGCCGGCGACGAGCGGGCCGTGCTCGAGCTCCTTGCGCTGGTCGGGCCCTCGGGACTCGACCTGATGATCGACCGCTTCGGCCACGATCTTCTCGAGACACTGGAGGAGGACGGGCTCGTGTCGGTGCAGGTCGGCTCAGGCCGCTCGGAGCTCCGAGGTGGTGGCGCTCGCCCACCCGCTGCTGATCGACGCCGTGCGGGCGGCCATCCCGACGCTCCGCACCCGCACGATCCTGCGGGCGCACGCCGACCACGTCGATGCGTGGGCGGGACGGCAGCCCGCCGATCTCCTCCGGGTGGCCGCGCTGGCGGCTCGAAGCGGGCGAGGAGATCGATCCGGTCCTCGCCGAGTCGGCCGCGATGTTGGCTCGCCACGCCGGCGATTTCCCCCTCATGTTGCGTCTCGCCCGGGCAGCGCACGCGGGGCGACCGACGATGCGCACCGGGATCCTGCTCGGCGAGGCGCTCTACGAGACCGGCGGGTGGCCCGAGTCGGAGGCCGTGCTCGCCGCCGCCGACAGCCTTGACGGCACGCCCGCCGAAGTGCTCCGTCTGGTCGGGCAACGCGGTACGAACCTCCTGTTCGGTCTCCTCGACCCCGATCGTGCACGCCGGGTGACCGACGATGCCGCGCCGCGGCTCGCCGGCGAGGGACTCGGGTCGCTGCGCGACGAGCTGGTCAGCCGGCGGCGCTGCTGCAGGTCTACGACGGTCATCCGGCGACTGCGCTCGAGATCCTCGAGGGTCTCGACCTGCGCCGCGACCTGACCACGCCCCTCGACGCCACAGCCGACTTCGATGCCGATGCCGCCCGGGCGCAGATCCTCTGGGCGACGCCCGGCGTGACCGTGCTCGCGCTCACCGGTCGGACGACCGAAGCGATCGATCTGGCGCAGATCGCATACGCCCGCCACGCCGTCCTCGGCAGCGACATCGGGCTCACGAGTCTCGCGACCCACTTGATCACGCTGTGCTTCGCGTTGCAGGAGCATGGCTCGCTCGATGATGCCGAAGCGCTCGCGCTCGCCGGCTACGAGGGTTCCGTCGACGCTGGTTCGCTGACCGGCCAGACGTGGTTCGCGCTGAACCTGTCGCGGATCGCGCTGATCCGGGCACGTCCGACGACGGGGGAGCGGTGGTGCCGGGAGTCGGCGTCGGTGGCCGCTTCCGCCGACTGGCGGGGCCCGCGGTCGATGGCCCTCGCCGGGCTGGCGGCGATGACCGCACTGGCCGGTGACATGTCCATCGCCCATCAGGCGCTCGTCGATCTCGCGGCGATCGAAGGACGGTTCGGGTTCCTGCTGCCCGAACGGTGTCTCGGGCCGGCGTGGGTGCTCGGCGCAGGGCCGGAGGGCCGAAGCGATCGAGGTGTTCCCGCGGGCGCCGACCTCGCGGCGACCACCGGCCATCTCACCACCGAGGCGTGGCTGCTGCACGAGATCGCACGGATCGGCGTTCGCCACGGATCCCGAGGGCGCACGATCACGACCTCGTCGATCTGGTACGAATAACCGACGTGGCGTTGCGCGCGACCCGTGCCCGCACCGACCGGCTGTATCTGTCGGTGCCTCACAACCACCTGCAGGAACTGCGGCGTCACGCCGCAGTGTCGTCACGAGTTGGGACCAAAGGGCTGGGATTCACGCCGGACACGACAGCTTGCGACGCTACAACCTGATCCCGAGCTGATGCAGCAGGCCCCGTACACGATTGGCCCAACGGGCGGCAGCGGTGAGGCTCAGCGGCAGCGCAGGATCTGGCGGATCAGCGGTTCGTAGTGCTCGAGCGGGTTGCTCACGTAGTCGGCGTCGAACGCGGTCTGGTCGTACTTCGCGCAGAACTCTTCGGTGTGGTCGAAGTACGGCGAGTCGCGGAACGCTTCGCGGGCGTTCTGGTCGAGGCCGATGTAGTGCCAGAAGTAGTACCCCTGGAACGCACCGTGGTTCTTGACCATGAAGTAGTTGGCCTCGGACACGAACGGCTTGAGGATCGCCGCCCCGATCTCGGGGTGATTGAACGGGCTGAGCGTGTCGCCGATGTCGTGGAGCAGCGCGCACAGCACGTACTCGTCGTCCTGCCCGTCGCGCTCGGCCCGGGTGGCGGTCTGCAGGCTGTGCTCGAGCCGGTTGACGGGGAACCCGCCGTGGTCGATCTCGAGGTCGCGCATCAACTGGATGACGCGATCGGCGACGAACGACTGGGTGATGTTGAGCTGCGGCGTGATGATCGCCCAGTCCTCCGCGGTCGACTCCTCGAACGACTTGAACCGCGCTCGCGGGTGCTCGGTCTCGGCTTCGGTCGATCGTTCAGCGATGTCGGTCATGACGCTCCTCCAGATCGTGTCACCTGCAACGTTCGGGGTCAGGCACCGAGCGTTGCAGGTGTGTCCGTCGACTGTACCCGACCGGCGGGCCTCACCCTGCGGCTCGGATGGCTTGCCAGACGCGTTCGGCGGTGGCGGGCATGTCGATGTGGCGGACACCGAGATGGCTCACCGCGTCGACGACGGCCGATTGCACCGCCGGCGTCGAACCGATGGTGCCCGACTCGCCGATCCCCTTCGCGCCCAACGGGTTGAGGAACGTCGGCGTCTCCATGTGGATGATCTCGAAGCTCGGCAGCTCGGCGGCCGAGATCATGCCGTAGTCGGCGAGGTTGGACGTGACCGGGTTGCCGTCGTCGTCGTAGCGCACCTCTTCGAGCAGCGCTTGCGCCGCCCCCTGGGCGATGCCGCCGTGGATCTGGCCTTCGAGCAGCATCGGGTTGAGGACGCGTCCGGCGTCGTCGCAGGCGATCTGGCGGAGGTGCTTGACCTGTCCGGTGAGGGTGTCGACCTCGACGACCGACACGTGAGCACCGAACGGGAATGAGGCGCCGCTGCCGCTGTAGACGGTGTCGATGGTCAGCGGATCGTCGGCCTTCGACGATCGCGGCGAGTTCGGCCCAGGTCTTCGACACGGTCGGGGTGCCGGCGACGTGGAACGCGCCCGCATCCTTGTCGAGCACGATGTCCGCCTCGTCTGCTTCGAGCAGTTCGGCGGCCAGTTTCTGGGCCTTCTCGACGAGTTCGAGAGCGGCCTTGTTCACCGCCGATCCACCGTGCTGGAGCGAGCGCGAACCCATCGTGCCGCCGCCTTCCGGCACGAGGTCGGTGTCGCCCCACACCAGGGTGATGCGGTCCATCGGGATGCCGGTCCGCTCCGTCGTGATCATCGACCAGGCCGTGTCGTGTCCCTGACCGTGGGGAGAGGTGCCGGTGTACACGGTGGCCGAGCCGTCGTCGTGCACTTCGATCTTGGCGTTGTCGCCCGCCGGTGGGACACCGCCGGTGATCTCGACGTAGACGCTCACGCCGATGCCGAGTTGCTTGTCGTCACCCGACTCCCGACGCTTGGCCTGCTCGGCGCGGAGCTCGGTGTAACCGGCCGCCTCCAGCGCCTTGTCGAGCGCGGTTTCGTAGTCGCCGACGTCGTAGGTCTGGCCGATCGTGGTCGTGTACGACTCGAGGAACCTCGGGATCAGGTTGATCCGCCGGACCTCGGCGGCGTCCATGCCGATCTCGGCGGCGAAGAGGTCCATGCCTCGTTCGATCGCCGCGGTGGCCTCGGGGCGCCCGGCGCCACGGTAGGCGACGATCGGCGTGGTGTTCGTGACGACCGACGTGGTGCGCACCTCGATGTTCGGGATGGCGTACACCCCGGACGACATCGGCCGGGTCATGAACGGGGCCAGGATCGCGCCCATGTCGCAGAACCCGCCGGCGTCCTGGATCGCGTGGAGTTGGTAGTGGGTGACCTTGCCGTCACGGCTGCCACCGAGCGTCACGTACTGCAGCTGGGCGCGGCCGTGGCCGAGCGCCATCATCGATTCGCTGCGGGTCTCGCGCCACCTGACCGGCCGGCCGATCCGCTTGGCGATCGGACCGAGCATGAGCTCTTCGGGGTACGAGCCGATCTTGGCGCCGAACCCGCCACCCACGTCGGGTGTCAGGACGCGCACGTCGGCGTCGTCGACCCCGTTGGCGGCGACGTAGGTGGCCTTGATTCCCTGGGCGTGCTGGGTCGACACCCACTGGTGCAGGCGACCGTCGATCCACGCGGCCGCCGCACCACGAACCTCGAGCGGGCACGGCGCGACGCGCTGGTTGAGGAAGCGGCCGGTGACGGTCACCTCGCAGTCGGCGAAGTACTCGTCAGCCGGTGTGTTCTCGGGCATGCCGAGCACGGTCGTGTCGAACACGACGTTCGAGCCGGCGGCTTCGTAGATCAACGTGGGGGAGGTGGCGGCCGATTCGATGTCGACCACCGCCGGCAGGAAGTCGATGTCGACGAACACCGCTTCAGCGGCGTCGACGCCCTGGGCCGAGGTCTCCGCGACGACCGCGACGACTGGCTCACCGACGTAACGCACCTTGTCGCTCGCCAACAGCGTGCGGGCGACCATCGGGTTGAACGACGAGGGGACGGGCTGCAAGTCGAGGTCGGCGGCGGTGAACACGGCGATGACGCCGGGCATCGTGCGGGCCTCGTCGGCGTCGATCGACAGGATCGTGCCGTGCGCCGCGGACGAACGGACGTAGACGACGTGCGCCGCGCCGGTGAGGCGATCGTCGACCATGTCATCGACGTACACGCCGCCGGTGGTGAGGAACTTCGGGTCTTCCTTGCGAAGGACCCGCTCACCCAGAATGCTGCCAGCCACGAATTCCCCTTTGCTCGATGTCGCTCGATGTGGGCGTCGACGATGCCGTCGATGTGACGGTGCCCGCAGGCAACCTAGTCGGCGGGAGCGGGCGCGGGACCAGCCCGGCGGGCTTCGATGATGCTGGTCACCACGTTGTACGGCCAACCGTCGGGGAGGTCGGTGGGCAGCGGCGGCAACGGCAGGAACGACGTGCGCTCCTCGCCGGCCTCGACGTAGCCGATCTCCTCACGGGCCGCTTCGCGGATGCCGTCCTCGGTCTGCAGCCGGTCGACCTCGGCCGCGAGTTCGACGTTCACCTTCTCGAGCTCGTCCAACTGGGCCTGGCGCTGGGTGAGGTCGTCGCTCTGGTCGCGCCACGTCTGGATCGGCAGGATGAACAGGGCCGCCCCGAACACGCCGAAGACGGCGAGCACGAACAGGCCCGCGAACAGCGCGACCTTGGGGCGGCGCGAGAGCCGCTTCTCGACCGGGATCGGTCGGGTGAAGTCGCCGAGGCGCGAACGACCCTCGTCGGCGGCAGGCGCTGGCGGCCGCTTGATCGAGGTGGTCTGCGACCTGCTCACGCGGTCATTGTCGCAGGCGGGCCGGACGGTTGCGACGTCATCATCGTCCGTCGGTCGTCGCCCGGCACGGACGCGACGTGTCGCACGTCAGTCAATGGAGCGGGGCGAGGGCGGAGCGGCCGCGGTAGGCAGCGTTGTCGCCGAGGCTCGCCTCGATGCGCAGCAGCTGGTTGTACTTGGCGACGCGGTCGCTCCGGCACGGTGCACCCGTCTTGATCTGCCCGCAGTTGGTGGCGACGGCGAGATCGGCGATCGTCGAGTCCTCGGTCTCACCCGAGCGGTGGCTCATCACCGACGTGTAGCCGTGCCGGGTGGCGAGGTCGACGGTGTTCAGGGTCTCGGTGAGCGTGCCGATCTGGTTGACCTTGATCAGGATCGAGTTGGCGACGCCCTGCTCGATGCCGGTCTGGAGGCGACGGGTGTTGGTGACGAACAGATCGTCGCCGACCAGCTGGATCTTGCCGCCGACCGCGGCGGTCAGCGTCGCCCAGCCCTCCCAGTCGTTCTCGTCCATGGCGTCCTCGATCGAGACGATCGGATACGTGTCGACGAGCCGTTCCCAGTACGCGGTCATGTCGGTCGGCGACAGCACCTTGCCTTCGCCCTCGAGGTGGTACGCCCCGTCACGGAACAGCTCGCTGGTGGCCGGGTCCATGGCGATGGCGATGTCGTCGCCGAGCGCGAAGCCGGCCTTCTCGATCGCTTCGACGAGGATCTGGATCGCGGCCTCGTTCGAGTCGAGGTCCGGCGCGAACCCGCCTTCGTCGCCGACCGCCGTCGACAGCCCTCGATCGTGCAGGATGCCCTTCAACACGTGGTACGTCTCGGTCCCCCAGCGCAGCGCCTCGGCGAAGCTCGGCGCGCCGACCGGCATGATCATGAACTCCTGCATGTCGATCGAGTTGTCGGCGTGCACGCCGCCGTTGATCACGTTCATCATCGGCACGGGCAGGACGTGCGCGTTCGGTCCGCCGACGTAGCGGTACAGGGGGATCTCGAGTTCGATCGGCGGCAGCCTTCGCCACCGCGAGACTCACGCCGAGGATGGCGTTCGCTCCGAGCTTGGCCTTGTTGTCGGTGCCGTCGAGGTCGAGCATCAGCTGGTCGATGCCGCGCTGGTCGAGCGCGTCCATGCCCTCGAGTTCGTCGGCGATCTCGTCGTTGATGAAGCCGACGGCTTTGCGGACCCCCTTGCCGCCGTAGCGGTCGCCGCCGTCACGCAGCTCGACCGCCTCGTGCTCGCCGGTCGAGGCACCCGACGGCACGGCGGCGAGGCCGAGCGACCCCGAGTCGAGCAACACCTCGACCTCGACGGTCGGGTTGCCCCGCGAGTCGAGGATCTCACGTCCGACGATGCTCAAGATTTCGCTCATGACCGCTCAACGTAGCTGGCACCGCGCACCGGTGGCTCGTGGATCCGGGCCACGAGCCGGATTCAGCGTCGGCTCGGAGGCCGGGCGAGCCGGTTTCGAGGACGGCGGATCCGTCGGCGACGGGTCGGCGACGATGATCGGCAGTTCGGCGGTCACCTCGCCGAGCGACAGCAGTTCATCGGGAGCATCGGCGAGCACGTCGGCGATGTACGACGCCAGCGCGTCCTCGAGCGAGATGTCGGCGTCGGCGCTCTCGGACAGGAACCACCGGTGTTCCAACAGCTGGTGGAAGATCTCCGCGGCCTCGAGCTTGGAATGCAGCGCCGGCGGGACCTGCGCGATCAGCGGTTCGAACCGCTGATCGAGCCAGCGCACCGCCAGCGACGTTCTCCGGCAGCGCCCGCAGGGGGACGCCGGATCGCGCGCTCTCGCGGGCGCGCCGTTGCTGCAGTTCCGTGCCGAAGGTCCTGATGTCGCCGAGCAGGCGGCGGGCCTGGTTCTCCGTCGTCTCGAGCCCGGTCAGGCTCTTCAGCCGCTCCGAGTGGAACCCGTGCTCCACCACGCGCGGGATGTAGCGGAGCCGCTGGCCATCGGGCGACCCGACGATCTCCATCTCCTCGACGTCGTAGCCCAGCTGGTGGAGGCGTTGCAGCCGCTGTTCGATCCGGTACGTCTCGCCGGCGGCGAACTCGTCCGGCGCGGTCAACTCCGTCCACAACGAGCTGTACCGCTCCTCGATCTGGGTCGACACCTCCCACGGGTCGATGTCGGCGGCGAGACGGCCACCCATCTGGAGGTCGAGCAGACCGCCGGCGACGTTCTCGGTGGCGATGTTCAGGTCGAGTTGACGCTGGCCGGCGGTGAGGCTGGGGTAGCGCTCCCCGGTCTCGAGGTCGATGATGTACGCGGCCAACGCCCCCGCGTCACGGCGGAACAGGGTGTTCGACAGCGAGCAGTCGCCCCAGTAGAAGCCGGCGAGGTGGAGCCGCACCAGCAGCCCGACGAGGGCGTCGAGCATGCGTTCGCCCAGGTAGGGGATGGTGAGCCCCCGACCGGCGAGCAGCGTGCGATACGGCAGCGAGTAGTCGAGGTGGCGGGTGATCAACATCCCGTCGGCGTCGTCGGGCTTGCCGGTGAGCGCGGCGACGACCTCGGCGGTCGGCAACCCGTCGTCGGCGAGCGCGCGCAGCAGCCGGTACTCCCGCTCGACGAGCGCGTCGGGGAGTTCCTTGATCACGTAGCTCACGTCGTCGAGCTCGATCAGTCGCACGACGTGGCGGTGGAGCCCGAGCACGCCGTGCATGCGGTCGAGGTCCCAGTCTTCGAGTCGCTCGCGAAAGGGCAGCCCGGCCAGCTCCGCGTGTGCGGACGGGTTGGCGATCTGGAGCCGCACGCGGACCAGTCTGGCGCGCGGCAGCGGGACGCTCGTGAAGATTTCCTCGCTCGGGTGCCGCTGACGGCAGCCGCACCGCCCGTGTTCAGCTCGGCGGCGCCGTGGCCTCGACCGCGCCGGCCTTGATCTCGTCCCACAGCGTGTCGAGGGTGACGAGCTCGGCCGAGCGCAGGTCGATGCCGCGCTCGCTCGCCAGCCGTTCGACGGCTTCGAAGCGCGTCCGGAACTTGTCGGTCGCGGCACGCAGCGCGAGTTCCGGATCGACGTCGAGATGACGCGCCACGTTGACGATCGCGAACAGCAGGTCGCCGAGTTCGTCGCGTTGGGCGGTCGGATCGCCGTCGTCGATCGTGGTGCGCAACTCGCCGGTCTCCTCCACGATCTTCGGGAACGCGCCGTCGACGTCGGGCCAGTCGAAGCCGACCTTCGACGCCTTCGCCCCGACCTTGGCGGCGTACGCCAACGACGGCATCGAGCGGGGGATGCCGTCGAACACCGAGGTCCGCTGCTTCTCCTCGCGTTTGATGTCGTCCCAGTTGGCGAGCACCTGCTCGGTGCCGGGCCTCACCTGCCACGGTGCCGAAGACGTGCGGGTGGCGCCGCACGAGCTTGTCGTGGATGCCGGCCGCGACGTCGGCGATGGTGAACCGGCCGTCCTGCTCGGCGATCGTGGCGTGGAACTCGATCTGGTAGAGGAGGTCGCCGAGTTCCTCGATGAGGTGCTCGTCGGTGGTCGGATCATCGGGGTCGAGCGACTGCAGGGCATCGACGACCTCGTAGGTCTCCTCCAACAGGTACGGCACGAGCGACTCGTGCGTCTGCTCGATGTCCCACGGGCATTCCTCGCGCAGGGTGCGGGCGAGCTGATGGAACCGGACGTACTCGGCGCCCACCGGTGCGGCCAGCTCGGGGATGTACAACGACGTGAGGTGGTCGGCCTCGATCGTGCGATCGAGCTCGGCCCACGTGGTGGTGACGATCCGTTCGTCGGGCGTGCCGAGCGCCTGGAGGATCGTGACCGACTCGTCGCCGGTGGCGCCGTCGACCGCCAGCTTGATCTCCGACAGGACCCAGTTGGCATGGGCGTGGGCGACGAGCAGCGGCCCCCGCTCGCCCGCGGCCGCGGTGGCGAACTCGTGGCCGTCGACGAGACGGACGCCGGCTTCGACCGGGTCGATACCGAGCCGGGCGTACGCGACGTCGAGGAACGACATCGCCGGCAGGATCTCGAGTTCGACGTCGTGGTCGGTGCCGCCGGCACCACATCGCTCCCGCAGATATCGCACGGTTCGCTCGAGCACGAGCGGCGAGCCCGGCACGGCATAGAGGATCTCGCCGTGGGCCCGCGGCGGCGGCCAGCAGCGCGTCGGCGATCTCGACGTAGACGTCGTCGAACGTGTCGGCCGCTTCGTACAGGTCGTCGAACGTCGTCGCGCCGGTCACGAGCGACGCCGACGGGTGCCGACCCGTGCGCAGGAAGCGGCGCCGGAATCCGCTCGATCGCCGCGACGGTCTCGACGGTGACGTGGTCGAGGCCGCCCGGTCCGAGCCCGACGACGACGATGCGCGCGGTCGTCCGGCCGGTCATGCCGCGAGCTATCCCTCGGCGGGCGCGTCGACCGGCGCCGGCGCCGGCGCCACCGCGAGCGGCAACACCCCAGCCGCGGGATCGAACTGCCCGAAGCGCGGGTCGATGTAGACGTCGGCGTTGGCGGTCGCCAGCTGGACGAACGCCGCGCCGTCGCTCAGGCCGTTGATCGCATCGATCGTCGCCTGCGCATTCACGAGGATGTCGCGGGTCGACGTCGAGAGGTCGGCGAATCCGGGCAGGCCGTCGCTCAGCGTCGTCTCCGCCGCGGCGAGCTCTTCGTCGGTCAGCTCGGTGCCGTCGGCCTCGAGCTGGGCGCCCGCCACCTCGACGAGTACCCAGGTCTGGATCGTGCTGCGGACCGCATCGCCGTGTCGGTCGATCCGCCGGCTCGTCGGCCACCGAGGACCTCGACGAGCTCGGTCAGCTCGTCCGGGCTCAGCTCGGTGTCGTTCGACGCGCGCGCTGGCGTCGTTCTCGACGGTCGAACAGCCCGCGCCGAGCGATGAGGCGGCGAGGATCGCGACGGCGGGCAGCAGGATCGTCAGTTGGCGGCGATGCACGACGGTGAGGCTAGCGGTCACGCTTCGAGCGGGATCAGCTCGTCGAGGAAGTGCACCAGGAACGCCGACGGCTCGCTGCCCTTCGGCAGGGGGACGACGAGCTGGCCGCCACGGTTGTCGAAGTCTTCCTTGTACTTCGCCAGCTTGGCGATGCGGCGCAGTCGCATCGCTTCGCTGAGCTTGAGCGTGAGCGGTGCGAGCTTGGCCGTGTTCGTGGTGTTCGGGCCCGAGGCGATCTGGATGTCGGTGATGCCGAGGCGGTGGCACTGGGCGCGCAGGTAGCCGACCTGGAGGAGCGCGGCCGCCGGATCGGGGAGCGGGCCGTAGCGGTCCTCCCACTCGGTGCGGATGTCGTCGACCTCGGCGGCGCTGGTGACCGACGCCAGGCGGCGGTAGGCCTCGAGGCGCAGCTCCTCCTTGGCCACGTAGTCGGTCGGCAGGAACGAATCGGTCGGCACGTCGAGCTTGATCTCGACCGGCTTCTCCGGTTGCGCCTCACCCTTCATCTCGCTGACGGCCTCGGTGACCATCTGGCAGTAGAGGTCGTAGCCGACCGCGGCGATGTGGCCCGACTGCGACTCGCCGAGCAGGTTGCCGGCACCGCGGATCTCGAGGTCGCGCATGGCGATCTTGAAGCCGGAGCCGAGTTCGGTCGACTCGCCGATCGTGCGCAGCCGCTCGTACGCCTCCTCGGTGAGGACCTTGTCGCGCGGGTGGAACAGGTAGGCGTAGGCCCGAGATCCGGATCGACCGACGCGCCCGCGGAGCTGGTGCATCTGGCCGAGGCCGAGCAGGTCGGAGCGTTCGACGACGAGCGTGTTGACCGTCGGCATGTCGATGCCCGACTCGATGATCGTGGTGCACACGAGCACGTCGTACTCGCCGTCCCAGAAGTCCTGCACGATCGATTCGAGGCTGCCCTCGTCCATCTGCCCGTGGGCGATGCAGATGCGCGCCTCGGGCACGAGTTCGCGCAGCCGGCGGGCGGCGGTCTCGATCGACTGCACCCGGTTGTGGACCCAGAACACCTGGCCCTCACGGAGCAGTTCGCGGCGGATCGCCTCGATGGCGACGCGCTCGTCGTACTCGCCGACGTAGGTGAGGATCGGCTGGCGGTCAGCGGGCGGCGTCTGCAGCAGCGACAGGTCGCGGATGCCGACGAGCGACATCTCCAGGGTGCGGGGGATCGGGGTGGCGGAGAGCGTGAGGACGTCGACGTTCGTCTTCATCTTCTTCATCGTCTCCTTGTGCTGCACGCCGAACCGCTGCTCCTCGTCGACGACCAGCAGACCGAGGTCCTTGAACTTCACGTCGTTGCCGAGCAGGCGGTGGGTGCCGATGATGCAGTCGACCTCGCCCGTCTTGACCCCTTCGATGACCTTCTTCGCCTGGGCGGTGGTGAGGAACCGCGACAGCACCTCGACGCGGATCGGGAAGCCGGAGAAGCGGTCGGCGAACGTGTTGCCGTGCTGCGTGGCGAGCAGGGTCGTCGGGGCGAGCACCGCGACCTGCTTGCCGTCCTGGATCGCCTTGAACGCGGCCCGGATGGCGACCTCGGTCTTGCCGAAGCCGACGTCGCCGCACACCAGGCGGTCCATGGGGTGGGCCAGCTCCATGTCGCGCTTGATCTCGTCGATGGCGGTGCGCTGGTCGGGTGTCTCGACGAACGGGAACGCCTCTTCCATCTCGGCCTGCCACGGCGTGTCCTGGGCGAATGAGTGGCCTTCGGCGTTGACCCGCTTCTGGTAGAGCACGACGAGTTCCTGGGCGATCTCGCGCACGGCCGAGCGGACGCGGCTCTTCGTCTTGGCGAAGTCGGACCCACCGAGGCGGTGCAGCGCCGGCGCCTCGCCACCCACGTACTGGCGCAGCGTGTCGATCTGGTCGCTCGGCACGTAGAGCTTGTCGCCGCCCTTGTACGAGATGAGCAGGTAGTCGCGCTCGACGCCGCCGATCGCCCGCTTGACCATGCCCTCGTACTTGCCGACGCCGTGCTGGTGGTGCACCACGTAGTTGCCGGCCTTGAGGTCTTCGAACGTGCTCGCACCGTCGGCGCGCTTCCGCGGCCGGGCGGTGCGGTGGGCGCGGCGACGGCCGGTGAGGTCGCTCTCGGCGACGATCGACACCTTGGCGTTCGGCAGCGTGCACCCGCGATGCAACGGCGCGACGACGATCGAGCCGCCGGCCTTGCGCACCTCGTTCGCCGCCTGTGCCGACAGGACCGGGAAGTCGAGCCCGTTGCCGAGCAGCAGGTCGCGCAGCCGGGTGGCGGAGCCGGCCCCGTCGGCGGCGACGACGACACGGAAGCCCCGCCCGATCAGCTCGGTCAGCCGATCGGTCAGGCCGGTGCCGTCGCCGGCGACCGGTCCCCAGCCCGATGCCTCGACGAGCGGCGTGTCGGGCGACTCGGGCGTCGAGTCGATCGACCAGAACGCGTTCGTGCCCGACAGCAGCGTGTCGGGGTCGGCGTGGAGCCGGGGGAAGGACCGATCCGGATCGCGGGCCCACGTCGACGCCAGCGTCCGGGCGAGGTCGTCCTCCTCGGCGATGAGATCCAACGCGCGGTCGCGCATCCGGCGCGGCTCGACCAGCAGCAGCTTCGCCGCCGGCGGCAGCACGTCGGTGAGCAGCCGGCCGCCGCCCTCCTGCCAATCGTCCACCAACCACGGCAGCCAGCTCTCCATGCCGTCGAAGTGCACGCCCTCGGCGAGGCGCTCCCACTGCTCGCGGCCCCACGGTTCGCTCGCCACGAGGCCGGCCGCTCGCTCGCGCACGTCGGCGGTCGGCATCAGCTCGCGGGCGGGGAAGATCATGACCTCGTCGATGTCGCCGATCGAGCGCTGGTCGTTGACGCCGAACGTGGTCAGCCGGTCGACCTCGTCGCCCCACAGGTCGATGCGGATCGGGGCGTCGGCGGTCGACGGGTAGACGTCGATGATCGCGCCGCGGCGGGCGAACTCGCCACGGTGCTCGACGAGCTCCTCGCGGCGGTACCCGAACTCGACGAGCGTCGCCGACAGCTGGTCGGGGTCGATCTCGGCACCGGGACGCACGATGACCGGATCGACGCGTGGTCGCTCCCGGGCCCAGCTTCTGCAGCAGTGCCCGCACGCCGGTGACGATCACGGCCGGGACGCGCTCGGGGTCGCGGAGGCGCCACAGCACCTCGAGCCGCTGGCCCATGGTCTCCACGCTCGGGCTGACCCGCTCGAACGGCAGCGTCTCCCAGCCGGGGAACTGCACGACCTCGTCGGCGGGGAGGAACTGGCGGAGGTCGTCGGCCAGCTGTCCCGCCATCGTGCCGGTCGGACACGTGACGATCAGCGGCCGGCTCGACGAGAGACCGGCGAGCGCGGCGATCGAGATGGGTCGCGCCACCTCGACCACGGCGAGGCGCGCGCTGGGGTCGCCGAGGGCGCGGGTGAGGCCTGGCTCGTCACGCAGGAACTGGGGGAGCGAGCCGAGCGGGGCGCGTGGTGTGCTCGCTGGTCTGCTCGCCGGTCATGGCTTGCCATTGAATCGCTGCATCGCCGCGTCGACTCCGCTCGTGATGATGAGCTCGACGGCGTCTGCGGCGTCGGCGACGCGCATGTCGAGCAGTTCGCGTTCCTGCTTCGGCACCTTCGAGAGCACGTGTCCGGCCCCGGATTCCTTCGACGGCGGCTTGCCGACCCCGATGCGCACGCGCAGGAAGTCGGTCGACTTCAGGTGCTGGTTGATCGAGCGCAGGCCGTTGTGGCCGGCGAGACCGCCGCCCGCTTTGACCTTGAGGTCGCCGGGTGCCAGATCGAGTTCGTCCTGCACGACGATGACCTGCTCGGGAGTTTCGATCCGGTACCGGCGCACGAGCGCGCCGACCGCCTGGCCGGAGTCGTTCATGAACGTGATCGGGAACGCGAGGACCACGCGCTGGTCGGCGAACCGGCTCTCGGCGGTCAATGCGTTGTCGCGCCCGCCCTTGAGGGTGACGCCCCAACGCTGCGCGAGCAGCGTGACGGCCTGCTCACCGACGTTGTGCCGGCTGCCCGCGTACTTCGGCCCGGGGTTGCCGAGGCCCACGACCAACCAGTCGGAGGGCGTGCCTTTGCCGACACGTCCGAAGAGACCCATGCGTGTGGCGTTCTGGGCGGAAGCCCGATGTTCGGCGATCAGTCGTCGGCGCTGTCGCCGGCTTCGGCGGCATCGCCCTCGGCGGTGGCTTCGCCACCTTCGCCCTCGGCGGCTTCAGCGGCTTCGGCGTCCTCTTCCTCGATGCCACGCATGATCAGCACGGTGACGACGGGGGTGTCGGGCTCGCCGATGGCTTCGACGCCGCTCGGCAGGTTGAGGTCTTCGATGCGGATGACGGTGTCGATCGTGAAGTCGGTGACGTCGATGATGATCGAGTCGGGGATCTGGCGGGGCGTCGTGCGCACCTGCAGTTCCTGCATCGCGAGGTCGACGAGGCCGTTGTTGGCGAGCACGTCCTTGGCCTCACCCTCGAGGATGAACGGCACGGACACCGTGATCTCCTCGTTGAGGTTCACCTGGATGAAGTCGACGTGGGCCACGTTGCGCCTCACCGGGTGGCGCTGGATGTCCTTGATGATCGACGGGTACACCTTGCCGTCGACGGTGAGGTCGAGGATGGTGTTCATCGCGGCGGCGCCCGAGAGTGCGGCGCGCAGCTCGCGGCGCTTCACGGAGATGCTGATCGGGTCCATCCCGTGGCCGTAGACGACGGCGGGGATGCGATCCTCGGCGCGCAGACGGCGAGAGTCGGAGCTCCCGGTACGGCGGCCAGTTTCGGCGTTGAGAATGGTCTCAGACATGGTGATCGACTTCCATCAACTTCTCGTGCCGGCGTCGAGGCGGAATCCGGTCGATCCCGTTGCAGCGCCAGGTCAATACAGCAGCCAGCCACGCTACCGCCCCGCGTCGTGCATCCCTCACGCTCGCGAACCCCGAACGCGATGAGCGAACGGCCCGACTATCGGGCCGTTCGCTCATCGCGTGGTGGGGTCGCGCGAGGCGATGAGCGAGTGGCCTGGCTATCGGGCCGTTCGCTCATCGCGTGGCGGCTGCGTGGGGTCAGGTCGGGGTGCGGGCGAGGCCGCGGAAGCGGACCGGCGGCTCTGCGAGTTCCTCGTCGTAGTGGGCGGCCCAGCCGGCGATGCGGGCGACGGCGAAGATCGGGACGTCGTCGGGGAGGCCGGCGACCCAGCTCAGCGCACCGAGGGCGAAGTCGACGTTCGGTGCGGTCGGGATCCGTGCGGGGAACCTCGGCCAGGACGACGTCGATCACGTCGAGGCGGATGTCGTCCGGGGTGATGCGGCGCACGGCGTCGAGCAGCGGTGCGAAGCGGGGGTCCTCGGTTCGGTAGATCTTGTGGCCGAATCCGGGGATGCGCCGGCGTTCGGCACGGGCACGGGCCACCACCGTTCCCGGATCGTCGACCAGGCATTCGTCGAGGAAGCGATGAACCGCCGCCGCCGCCGATCCGTGCAGCGCGCCCTCGACGGTCGCGAGGCCGGCGACGATGGCGGTGTACGGCGACGACCGGACCGAGGCGGCGATCCGCACCGCCAGCGTGCTGGTCGCGAGCTCGTGGTCGGCGAGCAGCAACAGCGCGGCATCGATCGCATCGACCAACGCCGGGCTCGGGTTCGGCGTCCAGACCCGGGCGAGGCGGCCCGCGTAGCCCTCCGGTGACCGGGCACGCGTGCGCTCAGCTGCCGAGCGGTTCGGCTTGCGCGCCGAGGTCGATCCCGGAGCGCCGACCTGCACGGCGAGCACGTTCGGCGCCACGCCGAGCAGCCGCCGCGCGGCGTGCACCGTGTCGTCGTCCGGGTGCAGGCCGGCCAGCACCGTCGCGGCGATGATCAACCGGGCGATCGGCTTGGCGATCATCGTTTCGAGCGGGGTGACGACCGCCGCCACGTCGGCGGTGTCCGGGCGGGCCCACGCGGTGTCGGTGGCGGGGAGCTCACCGGTCCACAGCAGTTCGGCGATGTCCTCGAAGTGGTGGTGCTGCTGGAGGTCGGAGAGGGCGAAGCCACGGAGTTCGACGCCGTCGTCGGCGAGCCGGGTGATCGACGAGGCGATCTGCACGTCGATCGTCGGCCGCGGGTTCGGGTCGGCGCGGCGACTGGCCGAGCGGAGCGCCTCGATCTCGGACACGGCGAACAACGACGTCCGGCCGTCGGCGGCGCGCAGCCTCGAGATCCGCCCGCGACTGACGTAGGCGTACAGCGTCGCCGGTGAGACGCCGAGCAGCCGAGCTGCCTCGGACGAACGCACGTAGGTGGTCATCCGGCCATCGTGGACGGTCCATTGATCAAAATCAACGTTGATTCGATCAACGTTGATTCATGCGGAATGGTCGGGAAACTCGTGGCATGACGATGCAGATGATCGATGTGCCGGCAGGACTGAACGGCGTGGTCGCCGCCGAGACCGCGATCGGGGCGGTGAACGGCGACGAGGGGTATTTCCACTACGGGGAACACGACGCGACGACGCTGGCGCGGCAGCGTTCGTTCGAGGACGTGTGGTTCCTGGTACGGGACGGGCGGCTCCCGACGGCGGCCGAAGCGGAGGCGTTCCGCGCCGAGGTGGCGCGTCTGCGCTTCGTCCCCGAGGCGTTGCTGCCCGTCGTGCACGCGGTCGCTCGGACCTCGGCGACGCCACTCGCCAAGCTCCGGGCCGTGCTCTCGGTGGCCGGCGTGACGATCGGACTCGATCCGGTGATCGACATCGACGTCGCGACCCGGCGCGATCAGGCGTTGCGGGTGGCGGCGATGACCCCGTCGATCCTCGCTGCCCTCCACCGGGTCGGGTCCGGACTCGAGCCGGTCGAACCGGACACGTCGCTCGGCCACACGGCGTCGTACCTGTACGAGACCACGGGTGTGCGGGCGACCCCCGAGCACGTGCGGGCCGTCGAGCAGTACATGATCCTCACCATCGACCACGGCTTCAACGCCTCGACGTTCACGGCGCGGGTGGTGGCCTCGACCGGCGCCGACGTCGCCGACGCGGTGTGCTCGGCGATCGGCGCGCTCGCCGGGCCGCTGCACGGCGGTGCGCCGAGCCGAGCCCTCGACGCGCTCGATGCGATCGGCGCGCCGGAACGTGCTCCCGACTGGGTGCGCGGCGAGGTCGCCGCCGGACGGCGGATCATGGGCTTCGGCCACGCCGTGTACCGGGCGCCGGACCCGCGCTCTGGCCTGCTGCGGGAGGTGGCGGAAGGGTTGGGCGGCGACCTCGTCGAGCGGGCCATCGCGATCGAGGCCGAGATCCTCGTCACGCTCGCCGAGCTGAAGCCCGATCGTCCGCTCCCGAGCAACGTCGAGTTCTACGCCGGCGTCGTGATGGAGACCGCCGGCCTGCCCCGGTCGATGTTCACCCCGACGTTCGCCGTCAGCCGCACGATCGGCTGGACGAGCCACGTCGTCGAGCAGGCCGCCGTCGGCAAGCTCATCCGCCCCACCTCCCGCTACACCGGCCCCACCCCCAACTTCCTGCCCTGACCGTTCGTGGCGCCGAAGGTCATGCATCGGTGCCTGGCACCGACGCATGACCTGAGGCGCAGCGGACGACGAGCCCGCCATTGGTATCGGTAGCCTCGCCCCCGTGTCGGACCGCATCACCCCCGAAGCCGTGGCCAAGGTCGCCAAGCTCGCCCGCCTCTCGCTCGACGCCGACGAGTTGCGACGGGCAACCGACCAGCTGAGCGACGTGCTCGACCACTTCGCCGACATCGACGCGCTCGACCTCGACGGTGTCGAGCCGATGACGCATCCCACGCCGATCGCCAACGTGATGCGCGACGACGTCGAAGTCGACGGACTCGATCGCGACGAGGTGCTGGCCGCGGCCCCGGCGTCGGAGTCGGGCCGGTTCCTCGTGCCGCCGGTCGTCGGACTGCAGGATTGAGCGCCGGCGACATGGGAGACACGACGGGCGAGATGCCCTCCACGGCGACCGACATCGCGTCGAGCGTGCGCAACAACGTGCTGAAGGCGGCCGACGTGGTCGAGCGCCATCTGGCGGCGATCGACGAGCGCGACGGCGAGATCAACGCGTTCAACACGGTGACCGCCGACATCGCCCGCGCCCGGGCGGCGGAGATCGACGAGGGTGTCGAGGTCGGCCGTGACATGGGCCGGCTCGCCGGCGTGCCGATCGCGCTGAAGGACAACATGTGCACCCGCGGCATCCCGACCACGTGCTCGTCCAGGATCCTCGATGGATGGAAGCCGCCGTACGACGCGACGATCGTCACCCGCCTCCACGACGCCGGCGCGATCCTGATCGGCAAGACGAACCTCGACGAGTTCGCGATGGGTTCGAGCACCGAGAACTCGGCGTTCGGCCCGACCCGCAACCCGCGTGACCTGTCACGGGTGCCGGGTGGATCGAGCGGCGGATCGGCGGCCGCGGTGGCTGCCGGCTTCGCACCGCTCGCGCTCGGCTCGGACACGGGTGGATCGATCCGTCAACCGGCGGCGCTGTGCGGCGTGGTCGGCGTGAAGCCGACGTACGGCGCGGTGAGCCGGTACGGCCTCATCGCGTTCGCCTCGAGCCTCGACCAGATCGGCCCGTTCGCCAACACCGTTGCCGACGCCGCGCTCGTGCTCGAAGTGATCTCCGGCCACGACCCGATGGACTCGACGTCGATCAAACCCGCCGCGGGAGATGGTGCGCTCGACCTCACCGGCCAGCTCGACCGAGGGGTCGCCGGATTGCGGGTCGGACGGATCGCCGACCTGCCGGCCGGCGCCAGCCCCGACGTGAGCGAACGGCTGGAGCAGGCGTTCGATGCGCTGCGGGCGGCCGGTGCCGAGATCGTCGACGTCCAGGTCCCGGCCTACGGATACGGCCTCACGGCGTACTACCTGATCGCGCCGGCCGAGGCGTCGAGCAACCTCGCCCGCTACGACGGGGTGCGGTTCGGGCTCCGAGTCGAGGCGCCCGACACGAACGCGATGTACATGGCCACCCGCACGGCCGGGTTCGGTGACGAGGTCAAGCGACGGATCATGCTCGGCACGTATGCGCTGTCGGCCGGCTACTACGACGCGTACTACGGCAGGGCGCTGAAGGTCCGCCGGCTCATCGCCAACGACTTCGCCGCGGCGTACGAGCACGTCGACGTGTTGCTCACGCCGACGTCGCCGACGGTGGCGTTCCCGATCGGCGACAAGACGGCCGACCCGATGTCGATGTACCTCTGCGACACGTACACGATCCCGTCGAACCTGTCGGGGGAGCCGGCGATGAGCGTCCCGTTCGGTACGGGCGAGGCCGGGCTGCCGGTCGGCGTCCAGGTGCTGGCGCCGGCGTTGAAGGAGGACGTGATGTTCCGGGTCGCCGCTGAACTCGAACGAGCCGCGACCGCGGTGGCAGTGGGAACGTCATGAGCGGATCGACGATCACCGAATCGACCTGGACGTTCCAGGGCTACGAGCTCGTCGTCGGGCTGGAGGTCCACGTCGAGTTGGCCACCCGCACGAAGCTGTTCTCCGCGTCGGCGAACCGGTTCGGTGACGAGCCGAACACGAACATCGATCCGGTCACGCTCGGGCTGCCCGGTGCGCTCCCGGTGCTCAACCGCCAGGCCGTCGAGCTGGCGATGCGGCTCGGCCTCGCACTCAACTGCACGGTGCAGCGCTCGACGTTCGCCCGCAAGAACTACTTCTATCCCGACATGCCCAAGGCGTACCAGATCAGCCAGTACGACGAGCCGATCTGCGTCGACGGCTGGCTCGACCTGCCCGATGGCTTCCGCGTCGGGATCGAGCGGGCCCACCTCGAGGAGGACACCGGCAAGTCGACCCACGTCGGTGGCACCGGTGGACGCATCCACGGCAGCGACCACTCGCTGATCGACTTCAACCGCGCGGGCGTGCCGCTCGTGGAGATCGTCAGCCGGCCCGACATCCGCACGCCCGAACAGGCCAAGGCGTACGTGAGTGAGCTGCGGGCGATCCTCGTGGCCGTCGACGCGTCGGACGCGAAGATGGAGGAAGGCTCGATGCGGGTCGATGCCAACGTCAGCGTCCGCAAGCCCGGCGCCGAGCTCGGCACGCGGTGCGAGATCAAGAACGTCAACTCGGTCCGCTCCGTCGGCCGGGCGATCGAGTACGAGGCGCAGCGTCAGGTCGGCATGCTCGAAGCCGGCGAGTCGATCCGTCAGGAGACGCGCCACTGGGACGAGACCGACGGGCGCACGCACACGTTGCGCAGCAAGGAAGACGCCGACGACTACCGGTACTTCCAGGAGCCCGACCTCGTCGTCGTCGACCCGGACGCCGAGTGGATCGAGCGTGTTCGGTCGTCGCTCCCGGTCCTCCCGGCGGCGCGCCGTGCGTCGTTGGCCGCCGCGACCGGCCAGCCGGTCGACGGTGAAGCGGTGCTCGTGGTGACCGAACGTGGCCAGGACACCTACGTGCTCGAGGTCGCCGCGAGCCGGCGGCGACGCGGCGCGAGCGCTCGTGCACGTGAAGGAGGCGTTCGCCGATCAAGGTGCCCGCCCGCCGGTGCCGGCGTCCGATCTGGCGGCGCTGACCCGACTCGAGGTCGAGGGTGCACTCACGGCCACACAGGCCAAGCAGGTGCTCGCCGAAATCGTCGAGCACGGCGGGGGCGACGCGGCGGCGATCGCGGCCGCCAAGGGCTTCGAGGCGATGGATATCGTCCGAGTTGGAGTCGATGGTCGACGCGGCGATCGCCGCCGAGCCCGATGCGTGGGCGAAGTTCTGCGCCGGCGAAGGCAAGGCGATGGGCGCGCTCGTCGGCGCCGTGATGAAGGCGTCGAAGGGTCAGGCCGACGGGAAAGCCGTCACCGCCCTCCTCAACGCCCGCCGTCCGTAGCCGAGGTGTGCCAACCGCCGAAGGCGTGAACAATGTGCGGCCAGCTGCGCAACGAGTTCACGCCTTCGGTGTTGAGTGCTGACGGCGGCTCGTCAGGTGGCGCGGAGCCCGATGCGCGAGCCCATCACGGTCGCCGCCTCACGGAAGAAGGCCTCGTGGTCGTCGATCAGGCCCCGGGTCTGCCCGAACAGTTCGAAGCTCAGCAGCCCGAACATCTGCGTCCACGCCGTGAGCACGGCCACGAGTTCGTCGTTGGTCGCGTCGAGATCGACCTCGGCCCGCAGGGCGTCGAACGCCCGCCGGGTCTGCGGTGACAGGTCGATCGTGTTGCCGTCGCCGTCGGCCGCCAAGCGATCGTCGGCGATCGCGTCGTGGACGATCTGGACGAGCGCCCGCGTGACCCTCGTGCCCGGGGACGACCGTGTCGTCGGGGGCGGCATAGCCCGGCACCGGCGAGCCGTACAACAGCGCGTAGTCCTGCGGACGCTCGACCGCCCAGCGTCGAACCGCGCCGGTTGCGAGCACCCACCGTTCGAGCGGGGGGCGGTCACGTGTGGCCGACGCGGAGTCCTCGGCCACCTGGCCGAGCGTGTCGTAGGCCTCGATGATGAGCGCGGTGAGCAGGTCGTCGCGGCTCGCGAAGTAGCGGTACAACGCCGACGACACCATGCCGAGTTCACGGGCGACGGCACGCAACGAGAGCGCGGCGGGCCCGACGGCGGCGAGTTGGCGGCTGGCGGCGGCCAGGATCTCTGCGCGCACCTCCTGGTGGGCCCGGGCTCGTGCACCGATGATCGGCTGGTCTGACGGCACCATCCGAGCAGTCTGCCAGAACATCGCTCTGAAATGTGAGCACTGCTCTTGATTTCCTCGATCCGAAGAGCGTACGGTGGTCCAAACAGAGAGCAGTGCTCTCGTCCACAGCAAGTCAGCAACCGCTCGAGAGGAACACCATGACCAACACGACCGAGACCACCCACGTTACCTGCAGCCCGACTGGTTCACCCAGCACGTCTTCAACCCGGTCGTCGCCGGGCTCACCCGGATCGGCATCAGCGTCTGGGGATCGAGGGTGCTCGAAGTGCCCGGTCGCACGACCGGCGAGATGCGGACCACGCCGGTCAACCTGCTCACGGTCGACGGCAGGCAGTACCTCGTCGCACCTCGCGGCGAGACGCAGTGGGTGAAGAACGTGCGAGCGGCGGGGTCGTGCCGCCTGCGAGTCGGTCGTCGGGTGACCGATGCCCGGTTGATCGAGCTCGCCGACGACGACAAGCCCGCCGATCCTTCGTCCGTACCTGCAGCGTTGGAAGTGGGAGGTCGGCCAGTTCTTCGACGGGATCGGTCCGGATGCGAGCGACGAAGCGTTGCGTCGGTGTGGCACCGGGTTATCCGGTGTTCGAGGTGACGATCCGCTGAGCCGACAGCGCCGCCGGGATCGGGATCCGGTCCGCGAACTTGGTGGCGATCGGCCCGAGGACCGCCGTGATCAGCACGTACGCGGCGGCGAGCGCCCCGAGGTCGGGCCCGTCGGCGAGGCTCGGCCCCGAGCGCGGCGATCACGATCGAGAACTCGCCGCGGGCGATGATCACGGTTCCCGCACGCAGGCGGCCCTTGGGGCCGACGCCGGCACGCCCTGCGGCCCACCAACCGGTGCAGCACCTTGGTGAACGCGGTGACCACGGCGAGGCCGGCCGCGGGCAGGGCGACGTCGATCAGGTCGCCGGCGTCGATCTGGAACGAGAAGAACAGGAAGAACGTCGCGGCGAACAGGTCGCGCAGCGGTGAGATGAGCTGGAGCGCCCGCTCCTCGGCGCGTCCGGTGAGCGCGAGCCCGACGAGGAAGGCGCCGATCGCACCCGACACCTCCAACCGTTGCGCGATGCCGGCGACGAGCAGGGTCACCCCGAAGATCGTCAGCAGCAGCGTCTCGTCGGATCCTCTTGACGATCATGTCGGAGAACCGCGGCCCGAGTCGCAAGCGCGAGGAACATGATCACGCTCACCGCGACGAGGGCGATCGCCACGCTCGCCACCGTCGCCCCGACGCTGCCGCCGACGATCAGCGCGGCGACGACGGGCAGGTACACGGCCATCGCCAGATCCTCGATCACGAGCAGGTTCAGCACCGCCGGCGTCTCGCGGTTGCCGAGCCGGCCGAGGTCGGACAGGACCTTCGACACCACGCCCGACGACGTGATCCAGGTGACGCCACCCAACAGCACGGCGGCGAGCGGTGTCCATCCCAGCAGGAGCCCGACGACCACGCCCGGGATGGCGTTCAGCAACATGTCGACGACGCCGGCGGCGAGCCCGGTGCGCAGGCCCGACGCGCAGTTCGGAATCGGAGTACTCCAGCCCGAGCGAGAACAGCAACAGCAGCACCCCGATCTCCGCGGCGAGCGAGATGAAGTCCTCGCTCACCTCGAGGTCGATCAGATCCGCCCTTGCCGACGATCAGACCGGCGAGCAGGTACAACGGGATGGCGGTGAGCCCGAGCCGGCCGGCCAGTCGCGACAGCATCGCGAGGCCGAGGACGAGCGCGCCGATCTCGATGAACGCGATCGCGGAGTCGCTGCTCCCGGCGGCGATCACGTGAGCGGGCCACGTCAGTGGCGCATGACGTCGCGGAGGGTGGCGAGGCCCTCCACGGTGCCGACGGCGACGGCGACATCACCACCGGCGAACTCGAACTCCGGCCCGGGCGCAGGCGTCGTGTCGCCGTCGCGGATGACGGCGACGATCGACGAGCCCGTCTTCGTGCGGAACTGGCCGTCGCCGATCGTGGTGCCGATCGTGGCGGTAATCGCCGGGCGATCTCGATCCATTCGATCGCGAGGCCTTCGATCTCGCTGCTGCACGGCGGTGACCGCTTCGGTGACGGTGCTCCCGCCGAGCAGTTCGGACATCGTGCGGGTGTCGGCGGCGCTGAGCCCGAGACATCGACGAGCACGCGTCGGGATCGTCGTCGTCGTAGACGAGGATCTCGCGGCGGCCGTCACGGTGGACGAGCACGCCGACGTGGCGACCCTCCTCGGTGGTGAACTCGAGTTTGACGCCGACGCCGGGAAGCTTCGTTTCGCGAACCGCAGCCATGGCTTCAGTCTGGCAGCGGACGGGTAGCGACAGCACCAGGTTCGGTCTGGACGGCCAGCACTACCCTCGGCAGCATGAGCGAGTCGCAGGATGCAGGAACGACCGACCCGGGCACGACCGATACCGCGGTCGACATCAAGCCGCGGTCGCGCGACGTCACCGACGGCATGCAGAAGGCGCCGTCGCGGTCGATGCTGCGGGCGGTCGGGCTGACCGAGGCCGACTGGGACAAGCCCCAGGTGGCCATCGCGTCGTCGTGGAACGAGGTGACGCCGTGCAACATGACGCTGCGCAAGCTCGCCGAACACGCCAAGGCCGGCGTTCGCGACGCCGGCGCAGTCGCCCTCGAGTTCGGCACCATCACCGTGAGCGACGGCATCTCGATGGGCCACGAAGGGATGCGGGCCTCGCTCGTGTCGCGCGAGGTGATCTGCGATTCGGTCGAGACCGTGATGCACGCCGAGCGCTTCGACGGCTTCGTCGGTCTGGCCGGCTGCGACAAGTCGATCCCCGGGATGCTGATGGCGGCGGCGCGCCTCGACCTGCCGAGCGTGTTCGTCTACAACGGCTCGATCATGCCGGGCGAGCACAACGGCGTCGCCCTCGACATCACGAGCGTGTTCGAGGCGGTCGGGGCGTGCGCCGCCGGCACGATCACCGAGGACGAGCTGCTGCGAGATCGAACGCAAGGCCTGCCCGGGCGAGGGGGCCTGCGGTGGCATGTTCACGGCCAACACGATGAGCTCGATCGCCGAGGCCATCGGCATGAGCCTGCCCGGCACGGCGTCGCCGCCGGCGATCGACGGCCGACGCGAGGGCGACGCCCGACCGCGCCGGCGAGGCGGTCGTCAACCTGCTGCGGCTCGGGATCACGCCGCGCCAGATCATGACGAAGCAGGCGTTCGAGAACGCGATCGCGCTGACCTCGGCCCTCGGCGGTTCGACCAACGCCGTGCTCCACCTGCTGGCGATCGCCAACGAGGCCCAGGTCGACCTCGACCTCGACGACTTCAACCGCATCGCCGACCGGGTGCCGCACATCGCCGACATGAAGCCGGGCGGCAAGTTCCACATGAGCGACCTCGACCGGGTCGGCGGCGTGCCGATCGTGCTGAAGCATCTGCTCGACGCCGGCCTGCTGCACGGCGACGTGATGACGGTGACCGGCAAGACGATGGCGGAGAACCTCGCCGAGATCGACCCGCCCGCCCCGACGGCGTCGTGGTGCTACCCGCTCGACCAACCGATCCACCGCGAGGGTGGGCATCAACGTCCTCACCGGATCGCTCGCCCCGAAGGGCGCCGTCGTCAAGGTCGCCGGCCTGAGCGAGGCGCAGAAGCACGTTCGAGGGGCCGGCGCGCGTCTTCGACGACGAGAGCTTCGCGATGGAGGCGATCCTCGCCGGCTCGATCGAGCCGGGCACCGTGATCGTGATCCGCTACGAGGGCCCGAAGGGCGGACCGGGAATGCGCGAGATGCTCGCCATCACCGGAGCGCTCAAGGGCGCGGGCCGGGGCAGCGACTGTGCGCTGATCACCGACGGTCGGTTCTCCGGTGGCACGTGGGGGTTCTGCATCGGCCACGTCGCGCCCGAGGCCACCGACGGCGGGCCGATCGCGTTCGTCGCGCGACGGTGACCGGATCCGCATCGATGTGCCGACGAAGTCGCTCGACCTGCTGGTCGACGAGGCCGAGCTGGCGCGACGCCGCGACGGGTGGGTGCCGAACGCACCGCGCTACACGACGGGCGTGCTCGGCAAGTACGCCAGGCTCGTGCAGGGCGCCGAGACGGGCGCGATCACCAACCCGCTCTGACCTGCGCCGACGTCAGGTTCTGCGATCCGGTCGACGCCTCCGATTCGCGGAAAATGGACGGGCCGGACGTGCAATGATGTCGGTATCTCACGCCCGCGCGCTGACCTCTAGTCGTCTGATGCATCCTGCCCGCCGAAGCGCCCTCGCGATCGCCGCGACGATCGGAGCGCTCGCGCCCGTGGGCCAGGCTGCGGCGTCCGACCGACCGCGGCCGGCACCGACTGCGCCGCACCGTCGGAACCGTCGTCGAGCCCGACCCCCACGACGATCCCGACCACCGACCACGCCGACCACGACCGACGTCCGACACCGATCTCGACTTCCGACCGCTCGAGGCGGAAACCGGATCCGAGGCACCCGCCGCCGTCGGAGACCGCCGTGAGCACGCGTCGACCCCGACCTCTGCGAGCCCGAGACCTCGCGAGCCGGTGCCGCCCGAGTCGGTGCCGACCGAGTCGGTGCCGACCGAGACGGTGCCGACCGAAACGGTGCCGACCGAAACGGTGCCGACCGAAACGGTGCCGACCGAATCGGTGCCGCCGAAACGGTGCCGGCCGAAACGGTGCCGACCGAAACGCCGTGCCACCGACGGTGCCGACGCGCCGGTGCGAGGCGCTCGACCCGCCGGTCACCGACGATCCCGGGGCAGCCGGCGGCGGCCGCCTCCCCGGAGGTGCCGGTGATCACCGAACCGACGGCGCCGTTGCCCCCGAGCAACTTGACGTGGACCACCGCCGGAGTGCCGCGGCTGACGGCGCCACGCACGCCCGGCACGAGCTCGCTGCAGCTCGGACGGACACCGGCCGGAGAACGTGTCGTCCTCGTCGACGACGTCGAGGTGATCCTCGCCACGATCCGTCAGATCGAGTCGGCCGGCCGATACGAGATCGGCCCCAACCGAGCCCGAGCGTCAGGTGCGTACCAGTTCATCCCGAGCACGTGGAACAACTACGGCGGGTACCCCGAGGCGTACCTCGCCCCGCCCGCAGTGCAGGACGAACGAGCCCGTGCCGACGTGCTGCGGTTCCTCACCATGTACGGCGGCGACGTGTCGATGGTGCCGGTCATGTGGTACTACCCGCGTGCGGCGCTCGACCACTCGTGGATGGACCGTGTTCCGAACCCGGCCGGCGGCAACCGGCTCACGATCCGGGAATACCAGACCCGCTGGCTCGAACGACTTGCGGCGAACGCGACCGACATTGCTGGGAACGTATGTCGCCGCGCCGACCACTCCCGCCGCGGTCAGCGTGCTCTCGTCGATGCCGGCGCCCGAGCAGGACGTGCTCGGCGATCCGGCTGCGCACCGACACCGGCCACCCCGACGGCGGTCCCTCCCGCGCCCGCCCCACCGACGCCGGTCCCGGCGATGCCCGGCGGACAAGCCGGCATCACGTCGGCCTCGCCCGACGCCGCCGACCCCACGCTGGCCCCCGCGGTCGAGATCACGGTCGACGAGGTCACGGTGTCGGAATCCACGATGGATCTGGCCGCGCGATCGGCGCCGCCCGTGATCGACGTCGAGGACGGACTCGGCTCGATGCGTTCCATCGTGTTCCCCGTGCTCGGTCCGGTGGCCTACGCCAATGGTTGGGGCGATCCGCGCAGCGGTGGTCGACGCCACGAGGGCACCGACATCATCGGCGTTCGGATGCAGCCGGTCCTCGCCGCCGTCGACGGGGTGATCAGCAGATATCAACCGACCTCCACCGGGATCCGCGGTGTTGCCATCTCGATCGCCGACGAGGACGGATGGCGCTACAACTACTTCCACAACAACGACGACACCCCGGGCACCGACGACGGCGCGGCTGCCGAGGCGTTCCGCCTGGCGCCCGGGCTCGAACTGGGCGACAGCGTGGTCGCCGGCCAGGTCATCGGCTACATGGGCGACTCGGGCAACGCCGAGGAATCGGTCGCCCACCTGCACTTCGAACTGCGCGACCCGACCGGCCAGGCCCGCCCGTCGTTCTGGTCGCTCCGGGCCGCCGAGGCCCGTCAGGCCTGCACCATCGGGATCGGGCCGTGGTCGACGCCGACCGTCGGCGAGCACGCGGTCGGCGACGCTGACCACACCGCGGCCGCACCCGTTGCCGTCGCCCCGGCAAACGTCGCCTCGATCGTGGCGCCACCGATCGCCGCGGAGGCTGCCGGCGGCCGTCGCCGACCCGCCGATCGAGCACACGGTGGTCACGCCGATGTACGGCGAGGGGCAGTGGGTGATCGACTCCGAGGGCCGCGTCACCGCGACCGGCGACGCCGCGTTGATCATGCCGCGCCGCGACCTGCAGTGCGACGTCGGCCCGGCGACCCCGTTCGGCACCGACGGCGCCGGCTGGGACGAGGTGGGGCCAGACGCGCTGGACGGCACCGTGCTGGCCGACGCCGATCTCAGCGGGACGGTGCTCGATGCCGTCATCCCCGAACCGCCGCACCCGGTCATCCCGTCGCTGCTCGAGGTCGCCCATCGGGTATCGGCGAAGAACCCGGCCGCCCCGTCGCCGGCCGGAGCGGCAACGCCCGTCGGCGGAGCGACAACGACGACTGGAAGGGATCGTGTCGGGTCCGACGGACGCGACGATCGCCATCGACGGGAACGATGTGACGGTCGAGGGCGAGTCCGTGGTCGACGATCCGATCGGTCAGCCGATGGTGTTCACCGACCCGGCGACCGGCGAGACGATCATCGTCGTGTTCGACATGCCCGTCGTCACGCTCGTCTGCCCCTCGACGTGCCCGTCGTCATGCCCGTCGACGTGCCCGTCGATCGACCGAGCCTCCGCACGATCTTGCCGCCGCTCTGACAGAACGACGCCGAGCGGCGGCGGCTTGAGACGAGCCTGTCAGTCGCCGGTCTACGATCCTGAGATGAGCGACACACCGCCACCTCCCCCGCCAGAATCATCGATCCCGCCGACCCCGGCGAACCTGTCAGCCTCGCCGGTACCGCCACCGCCCCCTCCGTCGTTCGCTCCGTCGGCCGCGGTCGCCGTGACCGACTCCGGACCGGTCGGCAAGCCGCGTTCGACGGGGCTGATCATCCTGCTGACCATCGTCACGCTCGGCATCTGGACGATCGTCTGGTCGTACCAGAACGGTGACGAACTGAAGAAGCACGCGAGGACGGGCATCGGCGGCATCGGCTACCTGTTCATCACGTTGCTCATCTCACCGGTGACGATGTTCCTGATGGCCGGCGAAGTCGAGCAGCTCTACCGCCGTGAGGGCAAGGAGCCGCCGATCACCACCATCTGGGGTCTGTGGTTCCTGCTGCCGCTCATCGGCCCCATCATCTGGTACGTCCGCATCCAGAAGTCGCTCAACGACTACTGGGTCGCCCACGGCGCGACCCACTGAATCGCACCGGTCGGACGCATTCGTTCAGGCGGACGGTGCCGGACCGGCGAATTCGCCGAGCGCAGCGAGCAGTTGCGTCGGCGTGTCCTTGGGGCTGATCTTCGGCCACGCGTTGGCGACCTTGCCCTTCTCGTCGATCAGGAAGGCCGAACGCTGCACTCCCATGTACTTCCTGCCGTACATGTTCTTCTCGACCCAGACGTCGTAGGCCTCCGCCACGGCGTGGTCCGCGTCGGAGAGCAGCGTGAACCCGAGTGAGTACTTGTCGTCGAACTTCTTCAGCTTCGACGGCAGGTCCGGGCTGATCCCGAGGATCACCGTGTCGCCGATCTCGGTCGCGATGTCGCGGAGTCCGCAGGCCTGGGTGGTGCAGCCCGGCGTGTCGGCCTTCGGGTAGAAGTACACGAGCACCTTGCGTCCCTTGAACGACGACAGGTTCACCGTCGTGTCGTTCTGATCCTTGAGGCTGATCGCAGGGGCACGGTCTCCGGCAGCTGGCATGCGCGGATCGTATCGGTCCCGAGTGGGGCGATCAGACGGTGGCAGAGCCGTGCTGGTGTGAGGTGCGACGGGTCGACACCAGCGCCCACACCGCCCGCCAACCCACGAGCGTGACACCGAGGAAGATGGTGGCCACGATCACGAAGGCCACCGCCGTTCCGTCGTCGAAGACGAACCGGCGCACGAGCATGCCGACGATCACGACGATCGGCCAGAGGAACAGCCCGGTGCGCACGTCGAGCGGTCGACGCCAGGCGCGCAGCACCAGCCAGGCGACGCCGAGCCCGACGAGGAACGGTGCGGCGGTGCTCAGGGTGCCCTCGATCGCCGAGCTCTCCTGGTGGTTGCGTCGACCGATGGCGACGAAGATGACGACGCACAACGCGTCCAGCGATGCCGCGATCGGGGTGGAACGTTCGTCTCTGGCCATGGCCCAAAGTGTGCCGACTCCCGCGCCGGGAACGGCATCGCGGGCGTCGGTCCGCCGAACGCCTCAGCTGTCAGCTGTCAGACGTCGGACGCGAAGCCGCCGATGCCGCCGCGGTAGAACACGAGCGGGCGGGGAGGCAGGCCGTCGCGATCGGCATCGGCGTCGAGGTAGTCGACCCGGCCGAGGACGAAGTAGTGATCGCCCATCGTGTACACGTCCTCGACGGTGCAGTCGATCCAGGCGACCGCCCGGTCGAGGACCGGTGAGCCGCTGGGGGCGGGGTGCCATTTGACGCCTTCGAACCGGGTCAGCTCGGTGCCGCTCTTGGCGAACTTCCAGCAGAGATCGTCCTGTTCGGCGCTCAACACGTTGACGCAGAACTTGCCGAACGAGGCCATCGCCTCCCACGTGATCGAGTCGGTCTGGGGCAGGAACCCGACGAGCGGCGGGTCGAGGGAGACCGACGTGAACGACCCGATGGTGAACCCCATCGGCTTGCCGTCGGCCAGGCCGGTGACGATCGTGACGCCGGTGGGGAAGTGGCCGAGCACCATCCGGAAGTGTCCGGCATCGAAGGCGATCTCCGGGTTGGTCGTCGCTTCGGGGGTGCCGGGGGATTCGCTCATCGCGCCCCACAGTACGCTGCCGGTCGATGGTCGACCCGACGCAAACGGCGATCGACAAGGGCGCGTTGCGGAGAACGATGCGCGAACAGCGCCGGGCGCTGCCCGATCGTCCCGAGCGGTCGCGGGCGATCTGGGCCCACGTTCGCTCGCTCCCCGCGGTCGCCGCGGCGTCGCGCCTGCTGGCGTTCGCGACCGTGACCGGTGAACCGGAGACGGCGCCGTTCGTCGAGTGGTGTCGGGCGCACGGCAAGGAGGTGGCGATGCCCGACGACGAGGTCGACCCCTCGTGGCCCGACGTCGTGATCGTTCCGGGTGTCGCGTTCACGGTGGCCGGCGATCGGCTCGGGCAGGGTGGCGGCTGGTACGACCGCTTCCTCGCCGAGCTCCCGCCCGAGGTCACGACGATCGGCGTCGGCTTCGATCTCCAGCTCGTCGAGCGGCTGCCCGTCGAACCGCACGACGTCCGCCTCGACCACGTCGTCACCGAGTCGGGTCTCGCCTCCCGCCCGAATCCCGACGCGGCGTCGGTGGTGCGCCCCTGACACGTCGGTGAGCGGTCTGCTCGGCGTCTGGTCGCGGCGCGCGCACCAACCACCGGGCGGGAAGGTGCGAGCCGGTCAGGCCGAGGCCCGAACGGTGCCGTCGTGTCGGGGGTCGTACGTGGCGGCGGCGACGAGGCGGTCGCGCAACGTGTCGACCGCGGGGTCGGGCACGGTGCCGCGACGGGTCGCCACGACGAGTTGGCGGGTCAGCAGCGTCGGGCCTGGATCGAGTGGTCGTTCGCCCAGCTCGGCCTGCGAGCGGGGGAGCACGGTCCACCCGGTACCGAAGCGGACCATCTCCCGCAGCACGTCGGGCTGGTGGCTCTCGGCGACCACGTCGAGGCGTGCGCCGCGCGCCCGGAGGTGGTCGACGATCAGCGAGCGGGTGTGCGAGCCCTGCGGGTACAACACCCACGGGCCCCACGACGCCGGATCCTCGGACGTCGTTCCCGGCGGGCCGTACACGGCGAGCTCCTCCACCAGCAACGGCGTGAGGTCGACCGGCCGCGATCCGTCGGCCCGACCAGCCGGCGGTTCGACACAGACGATCAGGTCGAGCTCGCCGCCCACCAGCCACTGGAGGAGCTGGGCCGACGGTGCGACGCGCAGCAGGATGTCGACGCCCGGGCTCGCTCCACGGAAATCCCGCAGCGTGTCGGGAAAGTGGAGGACGGCGGCGGCGTCGATCATCCCCAGCCGCACCGTGCCGGCGGCTCCCGTGCGCTGCCGGTCGGCCCAGCGGGCGAGGTCGCCGGTGAGTCCGAGGACCTGGCGGGCATGGGCGAGCACCGGTTGCGCCGAGGGTCGGAGGTGCCGGCGTCGTCCGTCGCGATCGAACAGGCTCACCCCGAGACGCCGTTCGAGTTCGGCGAGACCTTGCGAGAGGGCCGACGCGCTGACCCCGACGCTGTCGGCCGCTTGGGCCCACGTGGGCTCGTCGTCGACAGCGACCAGATACTCCAACTGACGGATCGACAGATCGGGAAGCGGGCGCCATGATGTTCCGCAGGATACTTCAGTCTTGCTTCACTGTTCGTCGCTCGTGTGAAACATCGCTTATGATCGTCGCTCATGACCGCACGACAGATCGCTCCCGCCACCGGCAAGCTCGGTGTCCTCACGCCCGGCATGGGCGCCGTGGCGTCCACGTTCATCGCCGGCGTGCTCGCCGCCCGCCAGGGCCTGCACCCGCCGATCGGCTCGATCACCCAGATGGCGCACATCCGTCTCGGTACGAAGGAGCAGAACCGCAACCCGCTGATCCGCGAGTTCGTCCCGCTCGCCAGCCTCGACGACCTCGTGTTCGGCGGCTGGGATCCGATCTCGCCGAACGCGCTCGAAGCGGCCCGCACGGCCGGCGTGCTCACGACCGAGGATCTCAACGCCATCTCGAGCGAGCTCGAGGGCATCGTGCCGATGGAGGCCGTGTTCGACCAGCGTTGGGTGTCGCGTCTCGACGGCGTGCGCGTGAAGAACATCGCCGTCGAAGTGGGACCAGGCGCTGGCCGTCATCGACGACATCGCCACGTTCAAGGCCGAGAACGGCTGCGACCGCCTCGTCATGGTGTGGTGCGGTTCGACCGAGGCCTACCAGGAGCCGTCGGAGGTCCACGTGTCGGTGGCCGCGTTCGAGCAGGGCCTGAAGGACAACGACGCCAACATCTCGCCGTCGCAGATCTACGCCTACGCCGCGCTGCAGAGCGACGTGCCGTTCGCCAACGGCGCCCCGAACCTGTCGGTCGACCTCGAGTGCATGATCGAACTGTCGAAGACCCGCGGCGTGCCGATCGCCGGCAAGGACTTCAAGACCGGCCAGACGCTGATGAAGACGCTGCTCGCCCCCGGCTTCAAGGCCCGCATGCTCGGCCTGCGCGGTTGGTACTCGACGAACATCCTCGGCAACCGCGACGGTGAAGTGCTCGACGATCCGGAGAACTTCAAGTCGAAGGAAGTGTCGAAGCTCGGCGTGCTCGACACGATCCTGCAGCCCGACGTCTACCCCGACCTCTACGGCAACATCGACCACGTCGTGCGGATCAACTACTACCCGCCGCGCGGCGACAACAAGGAGGGCTGGGACGCCATCGACATCTTCGGTTGGCTCGGCTACCCGATGCAGATCAAGGTCGACTTCCTCTGCCGCGACTCGATCCTCGCCGCGCCGATCGTGCTCGACCTCGCCCTGTTCATGGACCTCGCCCATCGCGCCGGTGAGTCGGGCGTGCAGGAATGGCTGAGCTTCTACCTGAAGGCCCCGCAGGCCGCCGGCGAGTCGCCCGCCGAGCACGACCTGTTCATCCAGCAGACCAAGCTGAAGAACACCCTGCGCGAGTGGATGGGCGAGCCCGCCGTCACCCACTCCGAAGCCGGCTGACCTGGTCCCCTCCGGACCCGACCCCGAAGGGGCCAGGTTCGGACGGTCGACGCTCGCGAATGCAACCTGGTCCCTTCCGGACCCGACCCCGAAGGGGCCAGGTTGGCGTGGTCGGATGTCGCACCCCACGCTCATGATCTGAGCATGGGACGTCAACAGAGGGACTTCACTGTCAGCACCTGGTACCACGTGATCAACCGGGGTGCCGATCGGCAGGACATCTTCAGCAGTCGACTGCCGACTTCCGTCTGTTCGAGCAGTTGATGGAGGATGCCTTCGCCGATTCGCCATCGAATTGCACGCCTATGCGTTGATGACCAACCACTTCCACCTGCTGGTGAACTGTCCCGTCGGTCATCTGTCCGAGGCGATGCAGCGGCTGTGCGGACGGTACGGGTCGGCCTACAACGGCCGCACTCGGCGCGAAGGCCCGGTCCTCACCGGCCGGTTCCTGTCAATCCCCGTCACCGACGATCCTACGCTCGTGCAGGTCGGCTCGATACATCCACCGCAATCCGCTCTCGTTCGTGCCGCCGTCCCAGCTCGTGCACTACCCGTGGTCGAGCCTCAGCTCACTGTGTGGCCGCCGAGCCCGCCCCGAGTGGCTCAGGACGGATGCGACGGTGCTCGGTGGGATGAGCGCTGACGACGTATGCCGGCTATGTGCTTCAGCCGCAACCGTTCGACGTCCACGGAGGGGGCGACGGTCGGCCTCGCTGGATCAGCCTCGATCAGGTGGAAATCATCGTGGCGGAAACGTTCGATTGTTCCGTCGCCGATCTGCACGCGACCGCGAGGGGACGAACCAACGATGCTCGGATCCTCGCCGTGATGCTCGCGGTGGAACTGCGCGTCGCGGGCCATGTCGAAGTCGCCGAGCGGTTCCAACTCGCCGACCCGCATTCGGTACGTCGCGTCGCCCGCAAAGCCCGTGTTCGCCTGTCGCAGGATCCTTCGTTCGCCGACGTGCGAGCGGTCGCGCTGTCGTCGACTCGGCGCGGTGCCGCGGCTAGACGCTGCGTGACGACCTGGTCCCTTCGGGGTCGGGTCCGGAAGGGACCAGGTTGGTGGACGAACCGAGCAGGTAGGGTCGGCGCACGTGACGGCGATCGTGATGGACGGGCTCGGGCTGCGTGACGAGTTGATCCTCGCGATCCGGGCGCAGGTCGAAGCCGCCGGGTCGCCGGCGATCTGTCTGGCCACCGTGCTCGTCGGCGACGACGGGCCGAGCCAGCGGTACGTCCGGAGCAAGCACGCCAAGGCCAAGGAAGCGGGGCTGACGTCCCGCCACGTCGACCTGCCCGCCACGGCCTCCCAGGCGGAGGTCGAAGCGACGGTGCAGTCGCTCGTCGACGACCCGACGGTGCACGGCATCCTCGTGCAGCTCCCACTTCCGGATGGACTCGATCCGGAGCCGGTCATCGATCTGATCCCACCGGAGAAGGACGTCGACGGCCTGACCGAACGATCGATGGGCCGCCTCGTGCGCGGCCGGCCCGGCCTCGTCGGCTGCACCCCACTCGGCGTGATGCGCCTGCTCGAGCGATACGACATCCCGACGAGCGGCAAACGGGCGGTCGTGATCGGTCGGTCGACGCTCGTCGGGCTGCCGTTGTCGCTGCTCCTCAACCGCAAAGGCACCGATGCGACCGTGACGATGGCGCACTCCCGAACCGCCGACATGGCGTCGGTCGTCCGCGAGGCCGACATCGTCGTGGGTGCCGCGGGTCAGGCCCGCATGATCACGGCCGACATGGTGAAGCCCGGCGCCGCGGTGATCGACGTGGGCGTGTCGCGCACCGAGGCCGGCATCGTCGGTGACGTCGACTACGGCCCGGTCAGCGAGGTGGCCGGTTGGATCACGCCGATGCCAGGTGGGACCGGGCCGATGACGATCGCCTGCCTCCTCGAGAACACCGTCAGCGCCGCCCGGCTGCAGGGCGTCGTCGTGCCGGTCCTGCGCTGACGCGCACCGAGCGAACGCGGCCGCGGCCGGTCAGTTGATCACACGGGGCAGGCCGAGCCGCCGGTTCAAGTCCGACGAGTACGCCAGGTACCCGCCGAGCATGCGGAGTTCGAGCATGCGGGCGATCGAGGCGTCCCCGCCCGGGTAGCCGCCCTCGCGGACGATGCGGGCCAGCCGGATGATGTCGTCCTGGATGAGCGTCGAGTAGGTCAGCTGGATCGTGCGCAACGTCGGGGTCAGCCGCTTCGTGTAGCCGTACCGCTTCCGCCACTCGGATTCGAGGATCGTGCTCCCGAACTCGTTGCCCTCGTCCAGCATCTCGCGGATCCCGGCCCCGAGGGCGCCCTCGGCATACCGCCAACGGTCGACGATCTCGAACGACTTCGCGTCGGACTTGATCATCTGCCACGATGAGGTCGGAGAACTTCCGCACGATTCCGGCGCTGCCCCACAGCATGTCGGAACCCCCGATGGCCGTGCGCAGCCGCCGCTGCATCGCCGCCACGACCTGGCGGCTGGCGACGGTGGCGAGCTCGTCGACGTTGTGCACGTGGCGATAGATGGCCGACTGCGTCACCCCGAGGCGCTGCGCGACGGCCACGGTGGTCAACGCGTTCGGGCCCCCCTCCTGCAACAGCGCGACGGCGGCATCGATGACGTCCTGACGTCGGTTCACGCCGGCGGAAACTACCTGGTCGGTCGATCCGAACCGGCACCGGGATTCCCGCCATCCCGCGCACGGGGGAGGACTCCCGACGGCCCGGCGGATGGAGGCGTGTCTCAAGGGTTGACCCGGCCGCTACCATGATGACAGTATGAATTCCGTGAGCGCTTCCCCACGCGTCCTGAACTCGCTCGTAGTACTCATTCAGTAGCACGCCGGCCCCATCGCCGCGCGTGCTCACGACCTCCCTGACGGGGGGTCGTTTGCTTTTTCCGCCCCGTTTCCCGAATCACCGAACCTCCCGAAGCACTACCGCACCAGGAAGAATTGTCATGGCTGAGAGAATCACCGGAGCCCAAGCACTCATCAGAGCCTTGGAGCACGAGAACGTCGACCTGATGTTCGGCTACCCGGGCGGGTGCATCCTGCCCGCCTACGACCCGCTGATGGACAGCCCGATCCGTCACGTGCTCGTGCGTCACGAGCAGGGTGCGGGCCACATGGCGGAGGGCTATGCCCACGTCACCGGCCGTGCCGGTGTGGCCATGGTGACCTCCGGTCCGGCGGCGACCAACCTCGTCACGCCGCTGATGGACGCCTACATGGACTCGATCCCGATGGTCGCGATCACCGGTCAGGTGCCGACCGGGGCGATCGGCACCGATGCGTTCCAGGAGTGCGACACGATCGGCATCACCCGCTCGTGCACGAAGCACAACGAACTCGTGATGACCGCCGACGACATCCCGATGGCGGTCCGCCAGGCGTTCCACATCGCCCAGACCGGCCGCCCCGGCCCGACGCTGATCGACGTCCCGAAGGACTGCCTGACCAACGACATGACGTGGCACTGGCCGAGCGACGACGACGTGCTCGCCTCGCTGCCCGGCTACCGCCCGAACGTGAAGGGCCATCCGCGGATGATCAAGGAGGCGGCGCGGTTGATCCTCGCCTCCGAGCGCCCGGTGATCTACGCCGGCGGCGGCATCCTCAAGGCGCGCGCCGCCGAGGCGTTGCGTGAACTGGCCGAGCTGACCGACAGCTTCGTGGTCACGACGCTGATGGCACGCGGCGCGTTCCCCGACGACCATCCGTTGTGTCTCGGCATGCCCGGCATGCACGGCAACGCCACGGCGGTCATGTCGATGCAGCGCAGCGACCTGTTGATCGCCCTCGGTTCACGTTTCGACGACCGCATCACCGGCAAGGTCGATGCGTTCGCCCCCGACGCGAAGATCATCCATGTCGACATCGACCCCGCCGAACAGGGCAAGGTCCGCCGGCCCGACGTGCCGATCGTCGGCGACGCCAAGTACGTGATCGAGGAGATCATCAAGGCGATCAAGGATCTGCAGGAGGGCGGAGCGGTCCAGGCCGACACGTCCGCCTGGAAGAGCAAGGTCTCGGGCTGGCGCGAGCAGTTCCCGATGACCTACGAGCAGTCCGAGCCGGGCGAACGCGCTCAAGCCCCAGTTCTGCATCGAGCAGCTGAACGAGCACGCCCCGGAGAAGACGATCGTCACGTCCGGCGTCGGCCAGCACCAGATGTACACGTCGCAGTTCTGGAAGTTCAACGAGCCCTACACCTGGGTCAACTCGGGTGGCCTCGGCACGATGGGCTTCTCCATCCCCGCGGCGATCGGCGCCAAGGCGGCCAAGCCCGACCACACCGTGTGGGCGATCGACGGCGACGGCTGCTTCCAGATGACCGCGCAGGAACTCGTCACGTCCACCGTCGAGAAGCTGCCGATCAAGGTGGCGCTGCTGAACAACAGCTACCTCGGCATGGTCCGCCAGTGGCAGGAGATGTTCTACGACGAGCGGTACTCGGAGGTGTTCCTGAACAGCCACGTGCCCGACTACGTGATGTGGGCCGAATCGATGGGCTGCGTCGCCATCCGCGTCGAGTCGCCAGAGGAGGTCGCCCCGGCGATCGAGAAGGCGAACTCGATCAACGACCGTTCGGTGGTCGTCGAGTTCCGCACCGAATCGTCCGAGAAGGTGTTCCCGATGGTCCCGGCCGGCTTCTCGAACGACGACCTGATCCTGCACCCCACCCAGCACGATCGCGTCGGAGCGTTGCGGTCATGAGCAAGGAACCGCTGTACAACACGCCGAGCCGGAGCGACGAACCGATTCGTCACCACATCCTGTCGGTGCTCGTCCAGAACCGAGCGGGCGTCCTCGCCCGCGTCGCCAGCCTGTTCGCCCGCCGGGGCTTCAACATCTTCTCCCTCGCCGTCGCTCCTGCCGAGGACGAGGGGATGAGCCGGATCACGATCGTCGTCGACGTCCAGTCGACGCCGCTCGAACAGGTCACCAAGCAGCTGTTCAAGCTGATCGACGTGATCAAGATCTCCGAGCTCGATCCGCGCCGCTCGGTCGAGCGCGAACTGCTGATCGCCACGGTCAAGGCGCCCGACGATCAGCGCGGCCACGTCGTGGAACTGGTCAACATCTTCGAGGGCAAGATCATCGCCGTCGCCGAGGGTGCGCTCACGGTGAGCCTCGACGGCCATCCCGACAAGCTCAACGACTTTGAGGATTTGCTCGACCGGTATGGCATCGTTGAGCTGCAGCGCACCGGTCGCGTGGCGCTGCCCAAGCTCGAACGAAGCACACGGCTGCGCGCCGTGAACCAGTAGACGTCATCTTTTTCGACCCTCCATCCCCGCACCATCCATCGCATTTCCACGAACCCAAGAAAGGGCTGGCTGACATGGCTGTCACCGTCTATTACCAAGAAGACGCAGATCCCTCGATCATCCGCGGCAAGAAGGTCGCCGTCATCGGCTACGGCTCGCAGGGCCATGCCCACGCGCTGAACCTGAAGGAGTCCGGCGTCGACGTCGCCGTCGGCCTGCGCGAGGAGTCGTCGTCGGCGGTCAAGGCCGAAGAAGCCGGGCTGAGCGTCATGTCGGTGTCCGAGGCCGCGGCCTGGGCCGACGTGATCATGCTGCTGGCACCCGACACCGAGCAGAAGAGCATCTACGACGAGCACATCGCGGCGAACCTCGTCGAGGGCAACGCCCTCGCGTTCGCCCACGGGTTCAACGTGCGCTTCGATCGCATCGCCGCTCCGGCCGGTGTCGACGTCATCATGATCGCCCCCAAGGGCCCCGGTCACCTCGTGCGCCGCACGTTCACCGAGGGCGGCGGCGTTCCTGCGCTGATCGCCGTCGCGCAGGATGCGACCGGCAACGCCCGGGCCGTGGCGATGTCGTACGCCGATGCGATCGGCGGCACCCGCGCCGGTGTGATCGAAACGACGTTCGCCGAGGAGACCGAGACCGACCTGTTCGGCGAGCAGGCCGTCCTCTGTGGCGGGTTGACCGCCCTGGTGCGCGCCGGGTTCGAGACGCTGACCGAGGCCGGCTACGCGCCGGAGATGGCGTACTTCGAATGCCTCCACGAGGTGAAGCTGATCGTCGACCTCATGTACGAAGAGGGCATCGCCGGCATGCGGTACTCGATCTCCGACACCGCCGAGTACGGCGACCTGACCCGTGGATCACGAGTGGTCAACGAGGCGACCAAGGCCGAGATGAAGAAGATCCTCGGCGAGATCCAGTCCGGCCAGTTCGCCGCCGAGTGGATCGCCGAGTCGGAAGCCGGCCGCCCGAACTACAAGCGCATGCAGCAGGAGGGCAAGGACCACCCGATCGAGGACATCGGTGGCCAGCTCCGCGACATGATGCCGTTCATCAGCGCCGGCCGCCAGAAGGTCAGCGAAGTCTCCGGCGGTTGAACGTTGACGGTGCCTGGCACGTGATGCTTGGTGACGATCGAGGTCGGCCGAGCGCCAGCCTTGGTCGCTGGCGCTCCCGGCGGCGGTGCAACCGGGCGGGCGTGATCGCGAGCCGGGTTGGCGCGGGGCATCCGCATACTGGCGGCCTTCGGAGTAGGCCGGGTTCGTGTCGGGGCGGCCGCGGCGGCTCGTCCAGCGCCAGGTCAACGAGATGCGGGCACGATCGGTGTCGGCCGCGGGGATGCCGTGCAGCCAGTTGCGCTGACACGCCCCGCCCATCACGAGCATGTCGCCCTCGCCGGGCATGAGCACGATGTCGCCGTCGAGTTCGCCGGCGTGCCCCCGGATCGGGTTCGTCGACAACGGCGCCCGCTCACGGAAGACGAAGGGGCGACGCTCGCCGAGCACCACGATGGCGATCAACGTGTCATCGAGCCACCGCATCTCCCGGTCCGAATGCAGACCCTGGAAGTCCTGGCCGTCGCGATACAGCAGTGCACCGACCCCGCTGAACTCGACGCGGTACCGCGACCGGAGGTGCATCGACGTCTGCCGCAGCAGCGGCGACCGGTCGGCGGCGAGTCCTGCGCCGAGCCGCTTCTCCGGCACGTACTTGTCGTAGCGGAGGATCTCGTTCTGCTGCCAAGGCGTGTCGTCGTGCACCGAGGCGAACTCGCCGGCGGCATCGAGCACGAAGGAGTCGACGATGTCGACCCACGACGTGTCGTCGAGCTGACGTCGTGTGACGCTCGCCGCGCGGTCGATCCGCAGTTCGTCGGTCCTGGCGTCGCTCACCGGATCATGATCGCGCGGCTCGGTCAGCGGCGGGAGCCCACTAAATATGACTTGTTTGGTCGGGAATTGCAGGTGTACGGTCGACCCCCTATGAGTGACAACTGGGGCTTCGAAACCAAGCAGATCCACGTCGGTGGAGATCCCGACCCGACGACGGGTGCACGGGCGGTTCCGATCTACCAGACCACCTCGTACCACTTGGGCGACACCGACCGGGCGGCGAACCTGTTCGCCCTCGCCGAGATCGGCAACATCTACACGCGCATCATGAACCCCACGCAGCTGGCGCTCGAGTCGCGCGTCAACGCACTCGAAGGCGGTGTGACCACCGCGGTCGGCCTGCCCGGCACGCTCGTGACCGCATCCGGTCAGGCGGCCGAGACGCTCACCTTCATGACGCTGTGCGAGGCCGGCGATCACATCGTGTCGTCACCGTCGCTCTACGGCGGCACCTACAACCTGTTGCACTACACGCTGCCCAAGTTCGGCGTCGAGGTCACCTTCGTCGACGA
>CAVYWH010000009.1:0-206721 GCA_963772085.1 Ilumatobacteraceae bacterium | reverse complement strand
GCGACGGCGAGGCATCCAGGTTCGGTAGGCGACACCGAGGGCGAAGTCGGGTTTGGCGAACCCCCAGGGCAGATCGGGGAGGTGCCGGACCAGGAAGAGCAACCACGATGATGCCGGTCCAGAGCATCATGCGACTGGCGAAGTTGGCCGCTTGGTCGTCCGCGGGCCTCTCGTACTTGACCGTGGGTTCCGGCTTAGTTGCGTCAGGGAGTACGCGGCGTGGAGGTGCAGGAGACAGCACCGATCAGGACGAGGCGCAGCCCCACAGGAAGTACGTGCGAGGCAGGATCGGCACGAGCAGGTCGCGGAGGAACTCGCCGTAGATGTCGATGTCGTAGGCCCGCTCGTCGCCCTCGATGATCACGCCGAGGTACACCTTCAGGTTCCCGATCATGTGGGTGACCACGAAGCCGATCCGATGATGCCCGTGATCGCCATCACGTACTTCTTGCCGACCGCGGTCGAGTAGAAGTCGATCAAGAACGGTCGCCGCTTCCGCGGCGTGTTCGCCGTGCCCGAGACCGGGCCGCGGCTAACGTTTGTGCCATACCGTGAAGTTATCCCGCACCCTGGATCGCCGACCCAATCCGCCCAGCCAATCCGCCGGGTGAACGATCGGCGAATCGTGTTCGGACCGATCAGAGCAGGTCGTGGGCGAGCGCGTCCACGGCGACGGTGATCGACGAGGACCAGCACCGTTTCCTTCGTGTCGAAGATCTCGACGCCATAGGTGTCGCGGATGCGGAACCACTTCTTCGAGATCTCCGCGATCTTGTCGCCGTCGCGCTCGATCTCGTACTCGTGGTCGACGATGTTGCCGTGCACCTTCATGTCGGGGCCGTCGTTGACCTCGACGTGGAAGCGCTCGCGGATGCCGATCATCGCCTTCTTCACGCTCGCCGAGCGTCCGCCGGGGAGCTCGATCTTGATCTTGTCGCGGACGCTGAGCTTCTTCTCCTGGATCTCGGCGACCGTGTTGCCCGCCGGCGTCCTCGAGCTTCCACGTGTCGCGGATCCGAGGGCCTTGCCGTTGACCTTGAAGACCTTGTCTCCGGACTCGTCCTCGATCCAGTAGTCGTCGCCGATCGCGATCATCTTCTCGCGCATCTGGAATTTCTGATGCGGCTCGTCATCTCGTCCCCGGAACAGGCCCATCGATCCCTCGTGTCGGTCGTGGCGGATCCGAACTGACCCGCCGCAGCCGATCGTAGCGATCGTGCCGACGCCGCTGTTCGCAGGTCTATTCGGCGACGAAGTCGATCAGCTGCTCGACGGCGCCGACGAGTTCGGGGCGGAGGTCGGCGAACGTGTTCACCTGATTGCGCAACCGCGGCCAGAAGCCCTCGAACGGCACGCCCAGCGCGGCGCACAGGCCCTCTTTCCACGGGACGTCGCCCCCATTTCGATCGGTGCGGGGGACGTCCGGCCATGCGTCGAGGCCGAGGACCTTCGGCCTGACGCCGGCCCACACGTCGACGAACGGGTGGCCGGTGATCAGCACGTTCGGATCGCGCACCGATTGCGCGATGCGGGTCTCCTTCGAGCCGGGGACGAGATGATCGAGCAGCACGCCGATCCGTCGATCGCGGGTCGGGGCGAACTCCGCGACCGCCGCGGCGAGGTCGTCGGCGCCGTGGAGCGGTTCGACGACGAGCCCGAGCTCGCGCAGGTCGTCGCCCCACACGTGCTCGATCAGCTCGGCGTCGTGGATGCCCTCGACCCAGATCCGGCTCCCCTGGGCGACGCGGGCGCGACCGTCGCCGGCGACCGACCCCGAGGCGGTCACCCGTTGCGTGGCCGTCGCCGACGTCGCCGGCCGCACCAGCGTGACCGGCACGCCGTCGATGAGGAACCCGCCGGGCTTCCATCCGAAGTGGCGGAGGTGTCCGCCGCGCTCGCGCAGCGTGACCGCCTCGACGTTCCACCGCACGATGTCGCCGCAGTAGTGGCTCGCCCGATCTTCGACGACCATTCCGATCTCCACGACGACGTCGGGATACGCGGGCTTGCGCCGCTGGTCCGCGGCGAACTCGTCGAGGATGTCGCGGGTCATCGCCCGATTGTCGCACCCGACCCACCCTCGTCCCGGGTCTTCCATCCACGTTTGCGACAAGAATTTTGTGGAACGGGTCACGAAAATCTTGTCGCAAACGTGGATCCAGGGCGGACGGATCGTCGGGCCGGAGGACGGCGGGGGCGGTGTGCCATGATCCGGACCATGCAGGACTTCGAGGGAAAAATTGCGGTCGTCACGGGCGGCGCGAGCGGGATGGGGCGCCAGCTGGTGCTGCAACTGGTCGAGGCCGGGTGCCACGTCGCCACGTGTGACCTGTCGGCCGACGAGCTCAACGAGACCCGGGCGATGGCCCAGGAATCGGCCCCGAACGTGCGCGTCACGACACACCTGTGCGACATCTCCTCGGAGGAAGCGATCCTGGCGTTCCGCGACGAGGTGGTCGAGCAGCACGAGACCGACCACATCCACCTGTTGTTCAACAACGCCGGCCTGAGCGGCGGCGGCAGCCTGTTCACCGACAGCCGCGAGTCGTGGGACCGTTGCTTCGCCGTGTGCTGGGGCGGCGTGTACTACGGCACCCGCGCCTTCCTCCCGCTGCTCGTCGCCGCCGACGAGGGCCACATCATCAACACGTCGAGCGTCAACGGTTTCTGGGCCAGCATGGGGCCGGAGCGGCCGCACACCGCGTACTCGGCGGCGAAGTTCGCCGTCAAGGGATTCACCGAGGCGCTGCTCACCGACCTGCGCGTCAACGCGCCGCACGTCAAGGCGTCGGTCGTGATGCCCGGGCACATCGGCACGTCGATCGTCCAGAACTCCGTGCGCCACGGCGTCGGCGGCGAGCTCGACCCGGAGACGAAGCAACTGATCGACGCGGTGAACGTCATGTTCCGCGACAACGCGCCCATGTCGGCGGCCGAGGCGGCCACCGTGATCCTGCAGGGTGTGCGCGACGAGCGGTGGCGGATCCTCGTCGGCGACGACGCGGTGGCGCTCGACAAGGCCGTGCGGGCCGCACCGGAAGACGCGTACGAGGGCATGCTGCTGAACACGCTGAACGACGCCATCGACGGCGTCGAGTCACTTCCCGACACCTGACGGCATCGAACGCGCGTCGAGGTCTGGGCGCGATTGCGTTCGGATCCGATCGAATTCGCGCGCCGAGACGTCCCGCAGAGCGTCGCGGTGCCGCGTCCAGCTCGCGCGCGACTCATCGGTTCGGGCGCGATTGCGTTCGCCTCGTGATCGAAATCGCGCCCAGACGTCAGCGGCCGGACGAGCGGCGTTGCCAGCCGCGGGGGCTCAGCACGAGGTCGCTGGTGGTTCCGTCGGGGAACGCGAACGGCGCGCGCACGCCGGTGTGCGCAACGGCTGCCGGAAGCACCAAGGGCCCGAGGCTCGCCTCCCCGCCGGCCCCGGGCCGTACCCACCGGTGCCAGCGGTGGGCGGGGGTCTCGGTCAGTTCGATCGACGGCTCGCTGACCATCTCGATCGTGCCGTGCACGACGCCGCGCTGCTCGTACCCGAACTCGAACCCGGCCCGGTCGCCGGGCGGCTCGAGCGGTGACGGCGATGCCGACGCGTACCACTCGAGATCGAAGGCCATCGGTGTCGGATCGCCATACGCCCGGCCGAGCGCGGCGTCGGGATCCTCGAGCGCCGACGCGAACGCCTCGTTGCCGACCGACCACTGTTCGAGCGGGGCGACGCAGTGGTGTTCGGCCCACAACCCTTCACCCTTGACGATGAACGGATCGGCCCGCCGCGGTACCTCGAAGTCGGTCACGTGCAGGAGCGGCAGGCCGGCACGGGCCAACGCCGCCCAGTACCAGGCGATGCGCCCGACGATCCGGTGGCCCGAGATCAGGCCGAGTGATCCGTCTGCCGCCCACGCGGCGAACACCCATTCCTCGATCGCCACCTCGGGGTGCGGCGCATCCTCGAAGCGAGCATCTTCGAGGAACGTCATCATCGGGCAGACCTCATCATCGGGCAGACCTCATCATCGGGCAGACTACGGAACCATGATCCGCTATCTCAGCCTCGACTGGATCAACGCGCTGTCCGACGAGGTCGCATCGAGCGAGCAGTTGCGGGCGCTCGCCGAGCACCATCAGATCAACGTGACCCAGGTCGTGACGAACGGACCGGAGGGTGACATCACGTATCACCTCGAGGTGAACGACGGTGTGGCCTCGTTCGGCGCCGGCGCCGCCGACCCCGAGGACGTCCGCATGCAGCAGGAATGGTCGACCGCCGTGGCCGTGGCGACCGGTGAACTCAATGCGCAGGAAGCGTTCATCGGCGGACAGATCCTCTTGTTCGGCGACCAGCAGAAGCTGCTCGAATCCCAGCCGGTGTTCGGCGCGCTCGATGCGGTGTTCGCCAGCGTGCGGGAACGCACGACGTACGAGTGACGACGATCGCGACTCGATCATGCCGGAGATGCCAGAGATCCAAGCGCACGCCGAACGGCTGACCGCTGAGTTCGGCGGCCGCGTCCTGACGAAGTTCACGCCCTTCAACTTCACCGCGCTGAAGACCGCCGTCCCTGCCCCCGACACCGCGTACGGCGAGCCGCTCCGTGGCGTCGGCCGACGGGGGAAGTATCTGCTGCTCGACTTCGGTGCGACCACCTTCGTCATCCACCTGATGCAGGGCGGGCGGCTGCTCGTCGACGCCAAACAGAGCCTCAAGCCGCGCGGCGGACAGGCCCGGTTCACCTTCGAGGCGTCCGAACGTGACGACGGCTCGGTGAACACCGACGCGCTGCTGCTCACGGAACAGGGTTCGGAACGCCGCGCCGGGGTGTGGTGCGTGAACACCGCGACGATGTCCACGTCGCTCCCCCTCGACAAGCTCGGCCCGGAGGCGGCCACGATCACGGCAGCGGACCTCGCCGCGCTGTTCGAGGCGAACTCGATGCGCGTGCACGGGTTCCTGCGCGATCAGCGGATGGTCGCCGGCGTGGGTCGGCGCCTGGCCAACGAGGTGTGCCACACGGCCAAGATCTCGCCGTTCGCCAACACCCGCAAGCTCGGCGCCGCCGGCGCACAGAAGGTCGTCGACGCGCTCCAGCAGTGCATCGCCGAGGGCCTGGAGTACGAGCGGACACGGGGCGACATGAGCTCGTCGAAGGACCGACCGAGTGCCGTTCACGCGCAGACCGGTGAACCGTGCCCGGTGTGCGGCGACACCATCCGGGCCGTCTCCTACTCCGGATACACGGTCAACTACTGCCCGACCTGCCAGACCGACGGGAAGATCCTCGCCGACAACACCACCAGCAAGTTCCTGAAGTAGCGAAGCCCTGCCCGCCGGGTCGTCAGTAGCCGTACGAGGCTTCGCTCCCTTCGCCGACTGCTCGACGAGGTTCGGCAAGGAGCCACGCGTAAAGTCGCGACATGCCGATCCATCTCCGTGCCGAACCGGGCGACTACGCGCCGAACGTCCTGTGCCCAGGCGACCCGGTCCGAGCGCAGTACATCGCCGAATCGTTCTTCGACCCGGGGTTCCGGCAGGTCAACGCCGAGCGCGGCATGCTCGGGTTCACCGGCACGTTCGACGGCCGGCCGATCAGCGTGCAGTCCACCGGCATGGGCTGCCCCAGCGCCGCCATCGTGTTCGAGGAGCTGATCATGCTCGGCGCGCAACGGCTGGTCCGGGTCGGCACGTGTGGCGGCCTGCAGGCGCACGTCGCGATGGGCGACACCGTGATCGCCATCGCCGCGTCGGCCGACGACCAGTCGCCGCTGCGCTACGCGCAGATGAACGGTTTCGCCCCGAGCGCCACGTTCACGCTCGCCGAGACGGCCGCGACGCTGAGCCGCGAAGCGAGGACCGGCACGGTGCACGTCGGCTCGATCGTGACGTCGGGCGTGTTCTACGAACCCGACCCTGACGACAGCGCGTTCGCCCGTTGGCATCGACTCGGTCACCTCGGCGTCGAGATGGAAGCGGCGATGCTGTACACGATCGCCGCGGTCAAGGGCATCGAATCGCTGGCGATGATGACCGTGAGCGATCTCCTCGGCGACCCGGCCGGGGCGGTGCGGATCAGCGACGCCGACCTGAAGACCGGCGTCGATCAGATGATGCGGATCGCCTGCCGGGTTGCCACCAGCGACGCCACGGCGTCGTGAGATTCGGAACGATCGGGAACCGACCAGGTGCCGGCCGACGTCGAATCGAGGTGACGAAGTCCCGACCCCTCATCCTGCTCGCCCTGCCGCTCCTCGCCGCCACGGCGCTCGCCGCGTGCGGGAGCGATTCCGACAGCTCTGCTACCACCGACGCCCCGACCGACACGAAGGAGGCCAGCGTGCCCGCATCCGGTTCCGACGGCCTCGACGGCCGCGAGTTCGTCTCGACGCAGGTCGACGGCTACGAACTCGTCCCCGACAGCACGATCCGGATCTCCTTCGCGGACGGTTCGGTGAGCGTCAACGCGGGCTGCAACACGATGTTCGGCGGCTACACGGTGACGGGTGACGTGCTCAGCGTCCCGACGCTGGCGATGACGGAGATGGCCTGCGATCCGGCGCTGATGGAGCAGGACACCTGGATCTCCGCAGCTCATCTCGAGCGACCCGACGTTCACGGTCGACGGCGACACGCTGACGATCACCGGATCCGACGCCCAGGTCGTGACACTCCTCGACACCGAGGTGGCCGAGCCCGACCAGCCGCTGGAAGGAACCCGCTGGGTCGTCGACGGGCTGCTCGCCAACCAGGGCGTGTCGACGGTTCCCATCGGTGCCGAGGCGTCGATCACGATCAACGATGGAACGGCCGCCGTCGAGGCCGGCTGCAACACCGGCTCGGCGCCGGTCACGATCACCGACACGACGATCACGTTCGGTCCGCTCATGTTGACGAGGATGGCCTGCCCGCAGCCGCAGATGGACCTCGAGCAGGCGGTGGTCGCGGTCCTCAGCGGCGAGGTGTCGTACACGATCGACTCGAGCACGCTCAAGCTGCGCACGATGACCGACGCCGGTGAGATCGGCCTGAACCTCACCGCCGCATGAGGACACGATGACGACGAAGCGGTACGTGGCGCTGCTGCGAGGGATCAACGTCGGCGGCAAGAACAAGGTGGCCATGTCCGACCTCCGGGAGGCGTTCGAGGCCCACGGGTGTTCCGCGGTCCGGACCTACATCCAGTCGGGCAACGTGGTGTTCGAATCCGACGCGCCGGCCAAGGCGCTCGAGGCCGACATCGAAGCGATGCTGGAGAAGCGCTTCGGTGTGCCACTCGTGGTCGTCGTACGTTCGGAGCGACCAGTTCCGTTCGATCGTCGACAAGGCCCCGAAGGGGTTCGGTGACCATCCGGACACGTACCACTCCGACGTCATCTTCCTGAAGGCGCCGCTGACGGCGAAGCAGGCGATGCGCACCGTCGAGCTGCGCGACGGTGTGGACGAGGCGTGGTCGGGCACCGGGGTGCTCTACTTCGCCAGGCTCAGCGCCCGCCGCACGCAGAGCCGGATGAGCAAGATCGTCGGCACGCCCGAGTATCAGCAGATGACGATCCGCAGCTGGGCCAGCGTGACCAAGATCCTGGCGTTGCTCGACGAGCCTGCCGAGCGTTGACGCTCGACGCTCAGGCGGCTCAGGCGATGTCAGATGAGACCGAGTTCGGCGACGGCGTCGCGCTCGCTCACCAGTTCGGCGGCGGTCTCGTCGATCTTGGCGCGGCTGTAGTCGTCGATCTCGAGACCCTGGACGATCTCGTAGTCGCCGTCCTTGCAGACGCAGGGGAACGAGGAGATGATCCCCTCGGGCACGCCGTAGCTGCCGTCGCTCGGAATCGACATCGACACCCAGTCGCCCTCCGGCGTGCCGAGCACCCAGTCACGTACGTGGTCGACCGCCGCCGATGCCGCCGACGCCGCCGACGAGGCACCGCGGGCGTCGATGATGGCCGCGCCGCGCTTGGCGACGGTCGGGATGTAGGTCGAGTCGTACCAGTCGTGGTCGCCGACGGCTTCGTAGGCGTTCTTGCCGTTGACCTCGCAGTGGAAGAGGTCGGGGTACTGCGTGGTCGAGTGGTTGCCCCAGATCGTCATCTTCGTGATGTCGTTGACCGACACACCGAGGCGCTGGGCGAGCTGCGTCTTGGCCCGGTTGTGGTCGAGGCGGGTCATCGCCGTGAAGCGACCGGGATCGAGATCGGCGGCGTTGCTCATCGCGATGAGCGAGTTCGTGTTGGCCGGGTTGCCCACGACGAGCACCTTGACGTCCTTCTTGGCCGAGCGCGACAGCGACTCGCCCTGCGGCTTGAAGATGCCACCGTTCGCCGACAGCAGGTCGGCGCGCTCCATGCCGGCCTTGCGCGGCATCGATCCGACGAGGATGGCGATGTCGACGTCGCCGAACGCCGTGTCGGCCTGGTCGGTGCACACGACCTCGGACAGCAGCGGGAACGCGCAGTCGTCGAGTTCCATCCGCACGCCCTCGAGCGCGCCGAGCGCAGGGGTGATCTCGAGAAGCTGGAGGGCAACGGGGGTGTCGGGGCCGAGCATCGAGCCGGAGGCGATCCGGAAGAGGAGGCTGTAGCCGATCTGGCCAGCAGCACCCGTGACAGCGACACGTACAGGAGTAGTCATGGAGGCTGAGCGTACGCGGACGTCAGCCCGCGGCCAATTTCGTCACGTCAAGCCGAGCACACCGCTGATCAGGCTCGTGTAGTACGTCTGGCCCTGCTGGTTGAGGTGGATGCCGTCGTCGTAGAAGCAGTCGCCCGGGCACGCCGCGGCGAGCACCTCCCAGTCGAGCACCGTCACGTTCGAGTGGGTGGCGGGCAGCGCCCGCACCTTCTCGTTGTTGCCGGCCACCCACTCCCGTTCGGCCTTGCTGGTGATCATCACCACGACGGGCACGTCGGCCACCACCGCCATGGCTTGATCGAGGGTCTCCTGGCTGAACGGACCGTTCGTCCCGAGGTGCACGACGACCGCGCTGCCGAAGATGCCCATGTCACGGATGGCGGTCATGTCGGGCAGATAGTTCTTCATCTGGCGGCTGACGACGGCGTCGACGAGGAAGCCGAGCGCCCCGAGTTCCTCCGCCGGCACCGAGCATCACCGAATCGCCGAGCGCGACGAGCTTGTAGCCGGCGTTGACCGGCTCGGCGACCACCAGCGGCGCCATCGTCGACATGTCGTTGACCACGCCCTGCTGTACCGGCAGCGCCGGCACGGTGGCGATCGTGGTGTCCGGCGGGGCGGGCATCGCGGTGGTGACCGCGCTGTCCACCGCGACCACGCCCGGAACGGTCGCAGCGGTCGCGTCGGCCGCCACCGTCGACTCCGTGCTGGTGTCGCCGTCCACGACGGAATCGGCGACGACGGTGGACGAATCCCCGGCCGCCCTGGTGGTGCTCGGGCCGTCGGCGTCGTCGGCGCGGCCGAGCGTCGGCTTCTCGTTGCGTGGGGGCTGCACGTCGAGGAGGTCGGTGGTGAACTGCTCGTTCTCGCCGAGCGCCTCGGCGATCTCGTTCTGTCGCAGCGGCGCCGTGGCCAGGGTGCCGGCCGCGAACACCGACAACGCCACCAGCGCCAGCGTGCCGCCGACCAGCGACCGGCCGCGGGATCGACGTCATCCCGGTGCGGAAGCGCAGCCACCCCGCCGAGAGCCCGCCGGTGCGGATCGGCGTCTCGAAGTACCGGAACGACAGCTCGGTCACGCACACCGTGGCCGCCATCGCGATGGCGAACTCGCGCACCGACAACGGGTTCCCCGCCACGCCGCGGATGATCATGAAGATCGGCCAGTGGAAGAGATAGAGGCCGTACGAGCGCACACCGATCCACACGAGCATCGGCGTCCCGATGAGCCGTCCGGCGAACGCGCCTCGGTGGCTGACCGCGGCGATGAGCACGAGCATCGCCAACCCGGCGAAGAACAGGCCGCCACGGAACAGCTGCGGGTCGGCTCCGTCGACGGTGACCAGCGGCGTCGCCCAACACAACCAGCCGAGGAACACGAGGGCGAGCAGCGCGAAGACGTCGAACAGGTGGCCCTTGGTCCGCAGCGGCCCGCGCATCACGGCGTACGGGCGCCACACCAGTGCGAACGCCGACCCGAGCAACAGCCCGCCGGCCCTGGTGAACGTGCTGAGGTAGAGCGTGTCGAGTTTGGAGATCGGCCGGCCGCCGAGCCACCAGTACGCCTCCGGCGTGTGCGACGGCTCACCGATCGGGCCGGTGTGGAAGGCGAGGGCGACGAGCACGGTGATCCCCACCGCAGCCACGAACAGCCAGCGGCTGACGTCGGCCACCCGGCGCGTGCCGGCACGCCCGAGCAGCAACACCATGATGATCGGCCAGATCAAATAGAACTGTTCCTCGACGGCGAGGCTCCAGAGGTGGCGCAGCGGGGCGAAGTCGCCCGACGCGGTGTAGCCCAGCCCCTCCCAGATCTGGTACCAGTTCGACACGTAGAACGTGCCGGCCAACACGTCACCGCGCAACTGACCGAGCGCCTGACGCTGGAACATCGCCGTCCACAGCGTGACCATCAGCATCATCAGGAACACCGCCGGCAGCAGGCGTCGGGCCCGTCGGAGCCAGAACTGCCCCAGCGAGATCCGGTACGAACGCTCGCGTTCGGCGATGAGCAGCAGGGTGATCAGGTAGCCGGAGATGACGAAGAACATCTCGACGCCGAGAAAGCCGCCCGGCAGCCATGCGCTGTTGGCGTGGTACACCATGACCGCCACGACGGCCAGGGCGCGCAGCCCGTCGAGTCCTGGCAGGTACGGCACGCGACTGATCTGTGCACGGTCGCTCGGAGCGACGGTGGGAGCCCGCGGTGGGGCAACGGTCGCCATCGGCGGACAAGTATCACCGACCGCGCCCGCCGAACGGTGTCACGTCTTCGTCAAGGCGCCGGCTGGTCGCCGTGCCGGAAGCGCGCTACTGATTGAGGAAGTCGCTGATCACCTGGGCGTAGAACGTCGAGCCGTTCGCACTCATGTGGAACCCGTCGGTGGCAAAGCAGTTGTCGACGCACAGATCGTTCAGGTCGTTCCACGCGACGAGTTGCACGTTCGGGTTGTTCGCCGCGGTCTCGTAGATCAGCGCGTTGTTGCCGGCCGTCCACTCCCGGTCGACGTCGTTGGTCAACAGGATCACCTTGGGTACGTCGGCCAGTGCGGTCATCATCCGCTGCATCGACTCCGGTTTGATGTCGCCGTTCGTGCCGAGGTGGAGCAGCACGACGTCGCCGAGGCGGCCCTGCTCCTTCAGCGTTTCGGCGACCTCGACACCGTCGGCGAACTGGCGGCTCTCGACCGCGTCGACGACGAACCCGAGCGCCTGGACCTTGGATGCCGCACCGAGCATCACCGAGTCGCCGAGCGCCAGCATCGGGATGGGTCCGGGGATCGTGGTCGTCGTTTCGGCGCGATCGTCGTCGAAACGGGCGACGACGACTGGGTCGGCTCCGCGACGGGGACGACCGTGGTCGCTGGCGTGGCCGCGGTCGTGGTCGTGCCCGGGTCGCTGCCGGTGGGAACCTCCGCCGCCGTCCCGCTACAGGTCGGATCGGCGAGGACGTCACAGGTGGACTCGGCGCCCGCCTCGAGGGAGACCTGCACGTCGTTCTGCTGCAGTTCGGCGGTGGCCAGGCTCGTGACTCCGAAGATGGCGAGCGCCGTGCCGACGAACGATCCCGCCAGCACCGCCTTACGGCGGCCCGGATCCCGATTCTCCCGGGTCTGCTTCCACCACTTGCCGAGGGCGCCCTTGCGGATCGGGGTCTCGATGTACCGGAAGGAGAGTTCGGTGACCACGAGCGTGAGTGCGATGGCGATCACGAACTCGTGGAACTTCATGTGCTTGCCGGCGATGTTGCGGATCAGCTGGTAGATCGGCCAGTGGTAGAGGTACATGCCGTACGAGCGGGCACCGATCCACACGAGTGCCGGGATGCCGAGCGCCTTCGACGTGATCGTGCGGGGGTGGGTCACCGCCGCGATCACGGCCAGCGTGGCGATCGCCGAGAGGAAGAAACCGCCGCGGAACAGCAGCGGGTCAGCGCCCTCGGACCCGACGAAACCGACCGACCACATCATCAGGCCGAGCACCGCCAGGCCGGCGACGCCGAATCCGTCGAGCAGCAGCTTGCGTTCGCGCAGCGGGCCGCGCATGATGGCGATCGGCCGCCAGACCATGGCGAAGGCCGCCCCGAGCAGCAGGCCGCCGGCGCGGGTGAAGGTCGACAGGTAGAGGAAGTCGGCCTTGGCGATGTCGCGCCCGAAGATGTGCCAGTACGCCTCCGGGGTGACCGCGTTCGTGCCGATCGGACCTTGGTGGTAGAGGATGGCGACGATCACGGTGATCGCTACGGCGGCGCCGAACAGCCAGCGGCTGAGGCCGGCGATGCCCCGACTGCCCACGCGCAGCAGCAGCACCATCACGATCGGCCAGATCAGGTAGAACTGCTCCTCGACGGCGAGGCTCCACAGGTGGCGCAGCGGCGCGAAGTCGTTGGCCGCGCTGTACCCCTGCCCGGTGTACACCTGGTACCAGTTCGAGCCGTACGAGAGCGCGGCCACGATGTCGCCGCGCAGCTTGCCGAGCGTCGAACGCTCGAACAGGGCCGTCCACAGCGTGAGTGCGAACAGCATCACGAACAGCGCCGGCAGCAGACGGCGGGCCCGCCTGATCCAGAACTGTTTCATGTTGACGCCGTGGTCACGCTCGTGTTCGGAGATCAGCAGCAGCGTGATGAGGTAGCCGGAGATGACGAAGAAGACTTCGACACCGAGGAAGCCACCCATCAGCCAGTCGCTGTTGGCGTGGTAGATCATCACCGTCACGACGGCGAGCGCACGCATGCCGTCGAGTCCGGGCATGAACGGCACGCGGCTGATGTTCGACGACGCCCTGATTTGCGTCGTCGTCGCGTCGCCGGCTCGTCGACGCGTCGACGTGTCGCGGGATTCGATGCGGGCGGACATCAGGAGCCAGTATCGCTCAGCGCGACGCCAAGTTGAGGTTGCCGCAGATTTCGAGCACCGCCTCGGGCCGGTTGAGCGCGTAGAGATGAAGACCGGGAGCACCGGCTGCGATCAGGTCGGCGCACAGCTTCGACGCCACGTCGACGCCGATCTTGCGTACTTCGGCAGGGTCGTCGGTGGTGTCGAGCCGATCGGCGAGCCAACCGGGCAGGGCGGCGCCGCTCATGTCGGCCATCCGTTTCACCTGGCTGGCGTTGGTGATCGGCATGACGCCGGGAAGGACGGGCTTGTGGACACCGAGCGCCGCCAGCTCGTCGACGAGCCTGGTGTACTCCTCGACCTCGAAGAAGAACTGCGTCATCGCGAAGTCGGCGACGCGCAGCTTGTCGGCGAGATGACGGCGGTCGGACGCGCGATCGGGCGAGCGGGGATGGACCTGCGGATGGGCGGCGACCGCCGATGCGAAGCAGCCGGCAGCCACGACGTCTTCGAGGAGTTCCATCGCGTAGCGGTAGTCGCTCGCTTCCGGCTGACCGTCGGAGCGGGGGTCGCCGGCGAGGGCGAGAATGTTCTCGATGCCGATGTCGCGGTAGATGTCGAGCAGGGCGGCCACGTCGTCGCGCTTGTGGCCGTAGCACGTGAGGTGGGGCATCGGCTCCCAGTCGGTCTCCGTGCGCATCCACTCGACCACATCGCCCGTGCGGTGGCGATCGGACCCGCCGGCTCCGTAGGTGATCGACACGAAGTCCGGTCGCAACGGCTCGAGCGCGGCGACCGTGCGACCGAGCGTCAGGTGGCCGCCGGACGTCTTCGGCGGGAAGAACTCGAACGACAACGTCGGGCCGGCGGCGAGCAGTGTCGAGATCCGAGCCATCGGCCCAACGCTATCGCCACCTGAAACATGGGGTCAGGCACGGAACGTTTCAGGTGGTGACCTGCAACGTTCGGTGCCTGACCCCAGGCGTTTCAGGTTCAGTGGCGGAAGTGGCGCTCGCCGGTGAAGACCATGGCGATGCCGTGCTCGTCAGCGGCGGCGATCACCTCGTCGTCGCGGACCGAGCCACCGGGCTGGATCACGGCGGTGATCCCGGCATCAGCCGCGGCGTCGAGGCCGTCACGGAACGGGAAGAACGCGTCGCTCGCGCACGCCCCGCCGACCGCCCGTCCGCCCGATCGCTCGGCGGCGATGCGCGCCGAGTCGAGCCGATTCTGCTGACCGGCACCGATGCCGAACGCCTGCCCGTCCTTGACGTACACGATGGCATTGCTGCTCACCGCCGCGCACACCCGCCAGGCGAACTCGAGGTCGCGCCACTGTTCGTCGGTGGGCTGCGCCACGGTGACGACGCGCCACGTGTCGCTGCGCGGGCTGACCCTGTCGGGCTGTTGCACCAGGAACCCTCCGTCCACCGGGCGCACGTCGAACGGCAGCGGCGAGGGAGCAGCGGCGGACAAGACCCGCAGGTTCTTCTTCGCCGACAGCGTGTCGAGGGCGGCGGCGTCGTAGTCGGGGGCGACGATGACCTCGGTGAACACCTCACCGAGCGCGACCGCCAGCTCGACCGGCACCGTGCGGTTCAGCGCGACGATGCCGCCGAAGGCGCTGACCGGGTCGCAGGCGTTGGCCATCGTGTAGGCGTCGGCGATGAATTCGGCGACGGCGACGCCACACGGGTTGGCGTGCTTCACGATCACGCAGGCCGGCTCGGCGAAGGTCTGCACCAACCGCCATGCCGCTTCGGTGTCGAACACGTTGAGGTAGCTGAGCTCCTTGCCGCCGTGCTGGGTCATCACGTCCCACCAACTCGTGCGGCCGGTCTGGCGATACCGGGCTCCCTGCTGGTGCGGGTTCTCCCCGTACCGCAGCGGCTGGGCGAGTTCCAGCGACAGGTGGATCGATGGTGGCAGCACCGGCGCGTCGGGTTCCTCCGACGACTCGTCGAACCAGGTGACGATCGCCGCGTCGTAACCGGCGGTGTGAGCGAACGCGCTCCGGGCAAGTCGCCGGCGCGTGGGCGCGCTCAACGCGCCGGCGGTGGAGATCTCCGCCAGTACCGGCTCGTAGTCGGCCGGATCGACGACGACGCCGACGAACGCGTGGTTCTTCGCCGCCGCGCGGACCATGGCCGGGCCGCCGATGTCGATCAGCTGGATGCCGGGGTCGCTCGTGAACGGATACAGGTTCACGACGACGAGATCGATCGCTTCGATGTCGTACTCGGCCATGTCGGCCTGGTGGTCGGGCAACGTCGGGTCGGCGAGGATCCCGCCGTGGATCTTGGGGTGCAACGTCACCACACGGTGGCCCAGGATCGCCGGCACGCCGGTCAGCTCGACCACGTCGGTCACGGGAACGCCATCGGCCGCGATCGCCGCCGCGGTGCCGCCGCTCGACACGATCGTCCAGCCGAGGTCGTGGAGCCCCTTCGCGAACTCCACGATGCCGGATTTGTCGTACACGGAGAGGAGGGCGGTAGGCACGTCCCGAACGTAGTCACTCCGTCCGACGCCCGGGCAAAGCAGTGCCGGAATGTGCGTCCACGCAAGCGCAATACGAGCCCTCGGGGCGAAACGACGTACTACGGTCGACCGTTGTCGCTCTAGACAATGGTCACCCCGCCCATCCCAGGAGGTTCTGGTGGATTTCAGCAAGTTCAAGGTTCATGACTGGCTCATGGTCGGCGGAGGGGCAGCGATGCTCATCCTCGGCATGGCGCTCGACTGGTCGTCGTTCGGCGGGGTGAGCGGCGATGGTCCGTTCGACTACTTCTTCACCGGCGGCATCGCCTGGATCCTCGTGGTCGCCGTCGGCGTGCTCGCGTTCCTCCACGCCGGAGGCAAGTTGCCGGCGACGCAACCGTGGGCGCTGATCTTCCTCGCGGCCACCGGTCTGGCGGCGATCCTCATGATCCTGCGGATCCTGCTCGGCGGCCGCGACATCGGCGGCGGCTTCGAGGTCGACCGAGGTACCGGCATGTACGCCGCCGTCGTCTGGACCGGCATCTCGCTCGCGGGGGCGGTCATGAACTTCACGGCCTCGGGCGGGAACTTCAACGACCTGAAGGACATGGACAAGCTCAAGGGCAGCTTCGGCGGCTCCAAGAGCAACGACGACCTGCCGCCTCCCCCGCCGCCGGTTCCCCCGACGACCCCCGGGGTCTGACGGTTCCAATCGTTCACGACGAGGTCGTGCATCGGTGCCCCCACGATCGCGACGGCACCGATGCACGACCTCGTGTCGTTTACAGCGCGGCGACGATCTCGGCCATCAGCTCGCCGGCTTCGGTCGGGTTCAGCCCGACCTTGACCCCGGCGGCGGCCAGCGCGTCCATCTTGCCCTGAGCCGTTCCCTTGCCGCCCGACACGATGGCGCCGGCATGGCCCATCTTCTTGCCGGCCGGAGCGGTGACGCCGGCGATGTAGGCGCTCATCGGCTTGGTGACGTTGGCGGCGATGTACTCGGCCGCCTCTTCCTCCGCCGATCCGCCGATCTCGCCGATCATCATGATCGCGTGGGTCTCCGGATCGTTCTGGAACTGCTCGAGGCAGTCGATGAAGTTCGTGCCGGGGACCGGGTCGCCGCCGATGCCGACACACGTCGACACGCCGATGCCCTTCTGCTTCAGCTCGTACAGCGCCTGGTAGGTCAGCGTGCCGGAGCGGCTGACGATGCCGACGTTCGGGCCGTCGGACGTCGGGACCTGGGCGATCTCGCCGGCGGTGATGCCGATGTTGCACTTGCCGGGGCTGATGATGCCGGGGCAGTTCGGGCCGAGCAGGCGGGAGTTCGGGAAGTCACGGACGAGGGTGTTGAAGACCTTCGCTTCGTCCTGGGCCGGGATGCCCTCGGTGATGCACACGATGAACTCGATGCCGGCCGCGGCCGCCTCGAGGATCGCTGCTGACGCCGCCTTGGGCGGCACGGCGACGAACGATGCGGTGGCGCCGGTGGCGGCGACCGCGTCGGCGACCGTGTCGAAGATCGGAATGCCGTCGACGTCCTGGCCGGCCTTGCCCGGCGTCACGCCGCCGACGATCTGCGTGCCGTAGTCACGGTTGCGCAGGCCGTGGTACTTGCCCTGACCGCCGGTCAGACCCTGGACGATGACCTTGGTGTTCTCGTTGACGAAGATTGCCATGACCGTTCCTCAGTTCCCGTTCGCGAGCGCTACGGCTGCACGCGCAGCCTCCAACATGGTCGGTTCCGACCGGAGCTTGTCCGCCGCGATGCCGGCGTCGAGCAGGATCTGGCGGCCCTCCTCGGCGTTCGTCCCGTCGAGGCGGATCACGATCGGCGCACGGAGATCGACGCGGCCCAGCGCCTCGACGATGCCCTTCGCCACCTCTTCGCCGTGGGTGATGCCACCGAAGATGTTGATGAAGATCGACTTGACGTTCTCGTCGAAGTTGATCACCTCGAGCGCTCCGGCCATCACGTCGGCGTTGGCGCCGCCGCCGATGTCGAGGAAGTTGGCGGCCGTGCCACCGACCTGGTTGACGACGTCGAGCGTCGACATGGCGAGCCCGGCACCGTTGGCGATGATGCCGACCGAACCGTCGAGGCCGATGTACTGCAGGTCCTTCTCCTTGGCGAGCTGCTCGCGCTCGTCGAGTTCCTCGGTGGCGCTGAACGCCGCCCACTCGGGGTGGCGGAAGGCGGCGTTGCCGTCGAGGGTGACCTTCGCGTCGAGCGCGTGCACCTCACCGGTCGGCTTGAGGATCAACGGGTTGATCTCCGCGAGGTCGCAGTCACCCTCGGTGAAACAGCGGTACAGCTTCACGAGGATGTCGGCCGCACCGTCGAGCGCGCGCTCGGGCAGCTTCGCGTCGACGCAGGCCTGGCGAGCGGTGGCCGCATCGAGACCGTCGACCGGGTCGATGTGCAGCTTGATGATCGCGTCGGGGTTCGACTCGGCGACCGCCTCGATCTCCACGCCACCCTCCGCCGACAGCATCAGGAGGTGCTTCTTCGCAGCACGGTCGAGCGTGAAGCTGGCGTAGTACTCCTCGTCGATGTCGGAGGCGTTCTCGACCCACACCCGCTTGACGAGGTGGCCCTTGATGTCCATTCCGAGGATGTTGCCGGCGTGCTCGCGCACTTCGGCCTCGTCGTTGGCGAGCTTGATGCCGCCGGCCTTGCCGCGGCCGCCGACCTGCACCTGCGCCTTCACGACGACGGGGTAGCCGGCCTGATTGGCTTCGCGCACGGCGTCGTCGACGGTGTCGGCCGGGCCGCCCGGGCTGACCGGGATGTCGTAGCGGGCGAAGTACTGCTTGCCCTGGTACTCGAAGAGGTCCACGTGCGGTTTACTCGCTTTCTAGTGCGGTCATTGGTCGAGAGACGATCGCATCGCCGCGTTCCGGCTTGGCCACCACGGTGCTGCATGCGCGCTTCACGAAGGTCAGACCCTACGTCGTCGCCCCTGAACGCAGCCAAACGCCAGGCAGACTGTGTGCGTGCAGACCACGGGTGCCCGGCAACCGATCAGACTGCGATCACCGTGGGCGCGGGCGATCGTGCCCGTCCTGGGCGGGCTCCTGGTGATCGTGGCGATCGGTCTGTTCACGTGGGGCATGGCGGCATACATCTCGGGCGGCGAGAGCTCGGAACGGCTGGCGCCGACGCAGTTCGAGATCGGGAGCACGCAGAACGCCGCGAACATCGTCGCCGAGGACGGGCCGATCATGTTCCCCGGGCTCTACACGACCACGGGCGAGCGCACGTTCATCATGAACCACGAAGGCGACGACCCTGCGACCGGATGGACGGTGTACGCCGCCTACCCGGCGGGCCGTGACGCCTCGTGCCAGGTCGAACAGGTGGTCGGCACGAGCGACTTCATCGATTGCGACGGCACCACGATCGACGTCACCGAGCTGGCACCGCCACCCGCCGGCGTCAACCCGATCGTCGAGAACGGCCGCACGCTGATCCTCGACCTGCGCGGCGTCACCGCGACGACCACGCCGCCCTGAACCCTGCCTTTTCGGACCCGGCCCCGAAGGGCGGGGTTCAGGCAACCACGGTCGCGTCGACGAGGCGTTGAGCGAAGACCTCGGAATGCTCCCCGAGTTTGCTCCGGCTCATCGCCAGGCCACCGATCACATAGGCACCGGTGTCGCCGAGCGCGTTCGTCAGCTTGTCGAGCGCCTTGCCGGGATCGAGAGCGAACGTGCAGAACGCCGCCGCCTTCTTCCCTCGCATGGCCGGGAGGTTGGCGATGTTCGACGCCGCCCACGGGGCCTGGCCGAAGATGAACGCGCCGTGCACCCAGGTACCGACGAGCACGAGGTCGGCCTCCTGGATCGACGCATGGTCGGGCTGTTTCACCTTCGACAGGCCGGTGATGGTCCAACGCTCCTGTTGGAGGAGGTCGGCCACCAACTCCGCCGCCGTCCACGTGTTGCCCGTCAAACTCTCGACCAAGATCGCTGCCTTCACGGCCGTCGATTCTGACACGCAGACCCGGTGAGCCGTCGAAGCTGCCCTGGCTCACCGCTTCTTGAGGGGAGCCCAGGCGAGTGCGAGATGTTTGGTGCCGACGCCGCGGAAGTTGATCACCGCTTCGGCCTTGTCGCCCTCGCCGGAGATCCCGATGATCACACCCTCGCCGAAACTGGGATGTTCGACGTCGTCGCCGATCCTGAGGCCCAGCTCCTGGCTGTTCGACGGCTCGGCCTTGTTCTGTGCCCCCGACCTGATCGCCGCCTCGACGACCCGATCGCGGTGCGCGTCCTGATCGGCGCGGATGTCGGCGTTGATGTCGCGCCCTCCACCCGAACCGCGACGGCGGTACGCCGGTGGTTCGCCGTACGACGTTCCGCCGCCACCGCTGCGATAGCTCTGGCGCCCGTAGCTCGATCGACCGCTGACATTGCCGGTCGACTCGATCAGGTGCTCGGGGATCTCGTCGAAGAACCGTGACGGCGGGTTGTACTGCGTGGACCCGAACAGCTGCCGGCTCCACGCGTGCGACATGTACAGCCGACGCATCGCCCGGGTGATGCCGACGTACGCGAGGCGGCGCTCCTCCTCCATTTCGACCGGCTCGGTCAGGGCCCTGATGTGCGGGAAGATCCCCTCCTCGACGCCGATCAGGAAGACGACCGGGAACTCGAGCCCCTTGGCCGAGTGCAGCGTCATCAGGATGACCTGATCCTCGACCTCTCCGTCGGGCAGGTCGTCGGTGTCGGCGACCAGCGCGACCTGTTCGAGGAACTCGTCCATCACCGTGAACTCGCGGGCCGAACCGACGAGCTCGCCGAGGTTCTCGATGCGGGTGTGCGCCTCGATCGTGTCCTCCGCCTCCATCTCGGCCAGGTAGCCGGAATCGTCGAGCGCCGCCTGGAGCACGTCGGCCGGGCCTCGCGAGTCGTCGGCGGCCAGCGCCCCGAGCCGGTCGATCAACTCGACGAACGAGGCGATGCCGCGCACGGCCGGCCCCGTCACCGCCGCCTCGTCGGCGCGGCGCAACGCATCCATGAACGAGATGCCCTCGCGGGCGGCGAGCGCGTCGAGCTTGGTGATGCTCGCGTCGCCGACGCCACGCTTGGGCACGTTCAGCACCCGCTTGACGCTCACTTCGTCGACCGGGTTGACGACGGCGCGCAGGTAGGCCATGGCGTCCTTCACCTCGCGGCGGTCGTAGAACCGTGTGCCGCCGACGACCTTGTACGGCACGCCGAGGCGCATGAACGCCTCCTCGATCACGCGGCTCTGGGCGTTCGTGCGGTACAGCACGGCCATCTCGCGCCAGTTGATCGCGTCGTCGCGCTGCAGCTGGCGCATGGTGGAGCCGACCCAGCGGGCCTCGTCACCTTCGTCCTCGGCGTGGTACCGGATGATCCGGTCGCCCGACCCGAGGTCGGTCCACAGCGACTTCGGCTTGCGCTCGGTGTTGTTGTCGATCACCGCGTTCGCCGCGTCGAGGATCGTCTGCGTGCTGCGGTAGTTCTGGTCGAGCACCACGGTGGTGACGTCGGGGAACGCGGATTCGAACTGCAGGATGTTCCGGAAATCCGCCCCGCGGAAGCGGTACACGCTGTTGTGGACGAGCACGCCGTTGGCGGCGTACGTGTGGGTGACGTCGACCTCGAGGTCGAACACGGGCCCGGAGTACGGGACGAACTCGACCTGGTCGACGATCGTCGGAACGAGTTCGCCGTCGCACTCGACGAGCATCTCCATGCCGGGCACCACATGGGAGAACGGCATCAAGTCGTAGATCGTGCCGTCTGCGCCAAGCGCCGCCGGACGTCGAGTCCTCCGATCGCCGCGACCCGCTTGGCGTCAGCGAGCGCCCGGCGATAGTCCTTCCACGACGTCTCGTAACGAACCGAACGATGCTTGCTCGGACCGGACCGGCACGCCGCCACGTTCGAGCCGCTCCACGACATCGGCGCGGTTCGACGACCACTGCACGCGGTGGTACCCGACATCGACTGCGCCGATCGGAGAACATCGTGACGTTGATCGTCGATCGGCGAGCGCCGTTCTGCGGGCGGTGATGCGGGAACTCGGCATGAAGGAGTCGATCCTCCATCAGCAGCTTCGCCCGAGTCTCCGTGTCGATCGACCGGTACAGGCGCTGCAGCCACGCGTCGTCCATCGCGAGATTGCGTCCGGTCGAGTGAAAGCACGCGGTCGGTAGCCCGTACTCGGCCGCGAAGAACGATTCGAAGTACGCCGCCTCGGCCATCGTGTTGCACGTCTTCAGGATCCAGGCCGCATCGGCGTGCTCCTGGTTGCAGCGGACGAACAGCCCGTGCTGCACCTTGCCAGCCACGGGCGGCCGCGCGCCGATCGTGCGGCCGATGCGCCAGCCTCGGTCGGCGCGGTACATCAGGTAGACGAGCCACGTGTCGGGTCTGCGGCACCAGTCGAGCCGGTACGAGGTGATGCGGGGTCGCCGAGATCGTCCGACCGGCGGCGGTGATCGACGACCAGGTGACCGTCGTACCGACCCTCGTGAACGTGCACCACGGTCCCGGATGCGCCGTGCTCCCGCCGGCCGCGCCGACGACGACATCACCGATCGCGATGCTCTCGATCGCCACCGGACCGCTCGGGGTCGACACCATCGTTCCGGGCGGCAGGCACTGGTCGGTGTCGCCCACGACGCAGACGTTCTGGTGGCCGCCGGCGAGCATGAGGATCATCTCGTTCTGGGCCTGGTTCGTGTCCTGGTACTCGTCGACCAGGATGTGCTCGAACCGCTGGCGGTAGTGCTCGAGCACCTCGCCGTGCTCGCGGAACAACACGACGGTCTTCATCAGCAGGTCGTCGAAGTCCATCGCCCCCGCCTTCTCCAGCCGGAGCTGGTACTCGGCGTAGATGTCGGCGTGCTTGCGGTCGAAGATGTTCGCCGCCCGCGCCTGCGCCATCGGCGGATCGACCAGCTCGTTCTTCCAGTTGCTGATGATCGCGTGCACGCCACGGGGCGTGAACCGTTTCGAGTCGAGACCCAGGTCGCGGATGACGTAGCCGGTGAGGCGGGTCGTGTCGGCCTGGTCGTAGATCGAGAACTGGCGCGGGTAGCCGAGCACGTCGCCGTTGGCACGCAGGATCCGCACGCACGCCGAGTGGAACGTCGAGACCCACATCGTGCGCACGACGGGGCCGACGAGCACGCCGACACGGTCGCGCATCTCGGCGGCGGCCTTGTTGGTGAACGTGATCGCCAGGATCTTCGACGGCGGGACGCCCTGGTGGATCAGGTGCGCGATCCGGTGGGTCAACACCCGCGTCTTGCCCGAGCCGGCCCCCGCCACGACGAGCAGCGGCCCGTTCTCGTGGACGACCGCGTCGAGCTGGTCGGGGTTGAGCCCCTCGGCGAACGGCGACGGGCCGCGTCCACCACGCCCGAACGGGCCGGCATCCTCGTCGTCGAACTCCAGCTGGCCGGCCGGATCGGCGTCGGGCCGGTCGACCGGATGAGGGATGTCGGCGAAGAGTTCGTCGTCGGTCATGGCGACGTCCACTCTACGAGCGGGCTGTGACGGTGAACCCGCCAGGCGGCCGCGGTTCAGGCGGCCCGGTTCAGGCGGCGCGGGTGCAGGCCGACGGGCACACGGATGCCCCGGCCGCCTTCGGTTCCAGTGTCGGGGCTGGTGGCGTACTGGGTGCGGTACAGCTCGGCATAGCGGCCGTCGAGGAGCAGCAGTTCGTCGTGCCGGCCGCGCTCGACGATCCGCCCGTCGTCCATGACCACGATGACGTCGGCGGCGCGAATCGTCGACAGCCGGTGGGCGATCACCAGCGCCGTCCGGCCGGCGAGCGCCTCGTCCAGTGCGGCCTGCACGGCGGCCTCCGATGTCGAGTCGAGGCTGGAGGTGGCCTCGTCGAGCACGATGACCTGCGGATCGTTGAGCAACACGCGGGCGATCGTGAGGCGCTGGCGTTCGCCGCCGGAGAAGCGGTAGCCGCGCTCGCCGACGACCGTGTCGAGTTGCTCGGGCAGCGTCCGCACGAGCATCTCGAGCCGCGCATGGCGCAGCGCGGTCCAGATCTCGTCGTCGCTCGCGCCCGGCCGGGCGTAGCGCAGGTTGGCGCGGATCGTGTCGTGGAACAGGTGGCCGTCCTGGGTCACCACGCCCACCGTGTTGCGGATCGACGCCATGGTCAGCTCGCGCACGTCGATCCCCCCGAGCCGGACCGCACCGCGGTCGACGTCGTAGAGGCGCGACACCAACGCGGCGAGCGTCGACTTGCCGGCGCCCGACGAACCGACGAGCGCCACGGTCTGGCCCGGCTCCACCCGCAACGAGACGTCGTGCAGCACGGTGTCGTGCACGCGATCGTCGAGCACCGCCACCTCTTCGAGCGAGGCCAGGCTGACCTGATCGGCGGAGGGGTACCGGAAGTCGACGCCGTCGAACTCGACGGCGACCGGCCCGTTGACCGGAAGGTCGACCGCATCCGGCGATTCCTTGATCAGCGGCTCGATGTCGAGCACCTCGAACACCCGGTCGAAGCTGACGAGTGCCGACACGATGTCGAGTCGGGCCGTGGCGAGCGCCGTCATCGGTGCGTACAGCCGGTTGAGCAGCAGCGCCAGCGTGACCACCGCGCCGGGGTCGAGGTTGCCGTGGAGTGCGAGGTACCCGCCGAGGCCGTAGATCACCGCCTGCGCCAGACCGGAGACCAGGCCGAGCGAGCGCATGAAGACGGCGGTGGCCATCGCCGACTTGACCCCGATGTCGCGCACCCGTCCGGCGCGGATCCCGAACTCGTCGGCTTCGACCGCCGGCTCGCCGAACAACTTGACGAGCGTGGCGCCAGGCGCCGAGAAGCGCTCGGTCATCTGCGATGTCATGGCGGCATTCAGCCCTGCGGCCTCCCGCTCCAACCGGCCGACGCGCACGCCGACCCGGCGCGCCGGCAGGATGAAGATCGGCAGGAGTACCAGCGCCACGATGGTCACGAGCGGGGACAGTTCGAACATCACGACCAGGGTCAGCAGCAGCGCGATGGCGTTGGTGACGACGCCGGCCAGGGCTGAGGTGAACGCCCGTTGTGCACCGATGACGTCGTTGTTCAGGCGACTCACGAGCGCTCCCGTGCGGGTGCGGGTGAAGAACGCGACCGGCATCGACTGCATGTGCTCGAACACACTGCGGCGCAGGTCGAGGATCATTCCCTCGCCCAACCGGGCGGACTTGAGCCGTTCGAACACGCCGACCACCGCGTCGACCAATGCGAGCACGGCGATCAACGCAGCGATGCGCACGACGGTGCCCGCCCCGTCGCCGTCGACGATCGCGTTGACGGCCCGACCGGCGAGCACCGGGGTGGCGACGCCGAGGATTGCCGACACGGTGGCGAGCAACAGGAAGGCGACGATCGTCGAGCGGCGATGGCGGGCGAACTCGCCGACGCGGCGCATCGTGTCCCAACTGATGCTCTTCGAGTTGCGGGCGTCGGCACCCTGCATCGAACTGCGCAGGGCGGACCAGGTGTTCATGTCGCTCATGCGGCCGAACGTACGACTTCAACCATTGTTGAAGTCAAGGGAGATCCAGGTGGATCGCCGGCGCGGACTATTCGGAGCGCAGTTCGGGGCCGAGCCGAACCGAGGCCAGCCGCTTCGACGGCCACGCCGCGAGCAGCAGCGCGATGGCGATGACGACTCCCGTGGTGACGATGAGCACGGGCCAGATCGCCGGGCTGACGAGCTGCACCGGCGTGTCGAGCGCCACCGTCCGCCACACCAGCCGACCGACCACGACGCCCGTCGGGACCCCGAGCGTCAGGCTGACGAGCGCGATCACACAGGCCTGCACGAGGATCACGACGGACGTGTCGCGTGGCCGCATCCCGAGCGCGCGGAGCATCGCGAAGTCGTGCCGGCGACGACGCGCCGTCGAGGTGAGCGTGTGGGCGATCGCTCCGACGCCGAGGATCGCCAGGAATCCCGCCAACAGCAGCGGCACGGTGCGCAGCTGGCGGAGTTCGGCGCGCTCGACCAACGGGATGATCGGGGCGGGGCTCAACTCCAGGCCGTCGCTGGCCCGCAACCGATCGACCACCCGTTGGGGATCGGCCTCGGGGACGGTCGAGATCAGCGCGAAGTGGAAGCGGAACTCGCCACCGAAGAGCGCGTCGTAGGCGTCGGGCAGGACCCATCCGCCTTCCGCATAGCCGTTGTGCGGCCCAGTGGGGATGAACGCGATGCCGGTGACGGTGAGTTCGCTCACGCCGGCCGTCCCCGTCAGCGTGACGGTGTCGCCGACATCGACGCTCTCCTCCTCGCCGGTGGTCGGGGCGACCGCGATCTCGGAGGCGGTCTCCGGCATCCGCCCGTCGAGGACCACCACGTCGAGCGCGTCGCCGACGGGCGAGTACGTGTAGAGCGAGACCGGCCCCCGCTCGCCCCCGGCCACGTCGTTGTACGAGTCGTTCACCGCATCGACGTCGGGGTCGGCGGCGATCGACTCGAACGCGGCGGCGCTGTCGAGGAAGTCCTCGCTGCCGGAACCGAAGAAGGCGCCGAGTTCGGCCGTCTGCCCGAAGCGCTCGTTTCCGTTGGTCGCGTCGGTGATCCCGGCGGAGAAGGTCAGCGCGGCCACCACCCCGGCGACCCCGAGCACGGCCGCCACGAGCGCCGACCGACCCGACGTGGACGAGCGGGACGATCCGCCCTCCAGCGCGAGACGGTCCCCATGCCGATCCGCAGCGGCCATGACGCGGTGAGCGGGCCCACCACGGAACCGCCGGTCGCGGTCGCCGCCCCCTGCGATCGTCGCCCCGAGCGCACCGACCACATGCACAACGCGACGACGAGCACCAGCACGACCGCGGCGACGGCGACGAGCACGAGCACGTCGACATCGGTGCCCGGCGCCGGCTCGGAGAGGGCTGCGCTTCCGATCGGGAACCACTGTGACGCCCACATGGCCACGACGCTGCCGACGAATGCCCCGACGATTGCCGCGGAGGCCGGGGCGGCGGCGACGGCGTACCTGGTCTGCGCCGGCGTGAGCCCGAATGCTCTGAGCACTTCGAGGTTGCGGAAGCTGACGGTGCAGAAGCGGGAGATCGCGAGTCCGATGAGCAGCACGCTCGCGCCGGCGGCCGCGGCGGCGAGCAGCAGGAGTGCCCGCGCCTCGAACCTGACCACGTTGCGCCCATGCTCGGCCATCTCGACGAGATCGAACGTCTGGATGTTCTGCATGCCGGTGAGCTCGGCGAACTCCCGCTCGAAGCGGTCGACCGCCGTTCGATCGCGCAGACGCACCAGCACGTTGATGTCGCCCGTGTCGTGGTCGCCGACGAAGTTCCGTCGGTAGTGCGCGAACAGGCCCGGCGACGGGACGACGCCACCTCGCGGGTTGCCGACCGCGTCGGAGAACCAACCCGACCGGACCACGCCCACGATCGTGGCGTCGAGGGTCGGCCCCTCGGGCGCACCTTCGTCGAACGTGTCGATCTGTTCCGCGGTGTAGAGGCGGAGTGTGAGCGTGTCCCCGATGTCCTTGTCGAAGTAGCTGGCGAAGTTGGTGGTCATGACCATTTCGTCCGGGCGAGCGGGATCCGGCAGCCGGCCGTCGAGCACGTAGGGGCGTTCGATGGTTCGCCAGACCTCGTCGTCGACAGGCGGGAAGCCGCCGACCTCGACTCCGTCCTCGCCGAGCCCGTCGATCCCGAACCCGCCGACGACGAATGCGGTCACCGCCTCGACCTCCGGCATGGCACGGACCCGGTCCCAGTCGAACGCCCCCTGGTTCGGCAGGACCGCCAGCGTGGCGGGAAGGCTGTGTTCCAGCAGGCGGTCGATCGAGGTCGCGCCCCGGCGCGCCCCGGCGACAGCGGACCCGACGCCAGCGACGGCGAACGAAATGAGCAGCGCCAACCCGACGAGCGATCGCCAGCGGTTGCGCCACTCGGATCGGAACCACAGGCCGATCGTGGACATGGGACCAGCATCCGCGAAGTCCGCCCGCCGATCCAGGGTGCTAGCTCTACCGTGCTACCCCACCCGGATCCACCGGCCAGCACGAAACCTCCTCGCCACCGCCGATCGGCGCGCTCTATGGTGTATCCCGAACGACGAGCGAAGGAGGGTGACGCACATGAATGTCTCCGTGCCACTCCCGACCGGCCGCGTTCTCCCGCACGCCTGACACGTCGCCCTGCAACTGCTCAGGCGACGCCTCGTGCACGACGGCCGGTGATTCCACCCGCCGTTCTGCACCACACAGAGGTACCCATGTCCACCGCATTCCCCGGGGTCACACCTTCCGGCCCCGATTCGCCCCGGCCCACACCCGCCTGGCTGGTCGACGAGCCGTTCGACGACGTCGACCACGGCCCCGTCAAGACCGGCAAGGAAGCCCAGGTCAACCTCGTCGAGCGCTTCGGCGCCGACGACCGGAGCTGCCTGATCGCCCGCAAGCGGTATCTCCCGAGGCACGTCACCCACAAGGGCCAACTCGAGGCCATGGGCGTCCAGCGCTCGTCCGCGTTCCGCAACGACGTGCAGTATCGCGAGGGTCGCCAGTTCCGCAAGTCGCGCGACCGGCGCGCCGTCGAGCGGATGTCGACGTACGGCAAGCATCTCCTCCAGGATCGTTGGACCGGCCACGAGTACGACGTGATGACGCGGCTCTGGCACGCCGGCCTCAACGTGCCGTACCCGATCGCCTACGCCGACGACGTCTTCGACCTGCAGTTCATCGGCGACTTCGACATGGCCGCCCCCCAGCTCCAGGCCGCTCGTCTCGACCGCGACGATCTGGACTCCGCGGTCCACCAGCTCATCGACGGGCTGGCGACGTTGACCGGCGAGGGGTTCGCCCACGGCGACCTGTCGGCCTACAACCTGCTCTGGTGGGACGATCAGCTCTGGTTCATCGACTTCCCGCAGGCGATCGACATCGCCGCCAACATCCAGGGTCTCGACTTCCTCCACCGCGATGTCGTGAACGTGTGCGCCTGGTTCGAGCGTCGGGGGGTCGACATCGACGCGGAAGCGATCTTCGCCGAGATCATCGCCCGCTGAGCGCGCGTGAGGAGGCGGGTCAGATCCGGATCACGAGCGAAGCGACCTCGGCCGCCGCGGCGATCACGACGGGCGCGAGTTCGGCCAGCCGCGCTGGGGTCAGCCGCACACTCGGGCCCTGCACGGCGATGGCCGCATGGGCCACCCCGCTGCGCGCCCGGACCGGCGCGGCCAGACCGCAGACACCGACGTGGCGTTCCTCGATGTTCGTGGCGAACCCGAGCGTGGCCACCTGCTCGAGGTCGGCGACGACGTCGTCGTGCGCCGTGCGGGTGGCGTCGGTGAACCGTTCGAGCGCCCCGAGGGCCTCGACCTCGGCGGCGATCGCATTCGTCGAGAACGCCAGCAACACCTTGCCCATCGCGGACGCATGCATGGCGATCTCGGCGCCGGTCGGATGGTCGAAGCGGAGCGCCGCGGGGCTGCTCGCCCGTTCGATGACCACCACCTCGCTCCCCCGCCGGATGCCCAGGCTCGCCGACTCGCCCGTGTCGGTGGCGAGTTGCTCGAGCACGGGTCGCGCCAGGTTGTATCCGGAATGCTCGAGTGCACGCTGACCGAGCACCGCGACGCCGAGGCCGAGCCGGTAGTGCTCCGACGTCGGCTCCTGTTCGACGTACCCGGCGGCGATCAGGGCGCGCAGCAGCCGGTGCGCCGTGCTGGGGGTGAGACCGACCGCCCTGGCGATCTCGGACAGCCCCAACGACCGCTCTGAGCTGGCGAAACACTCGAGCACGGCGATCGCCCGCTCGACCGACTGGGTGCCCGAACGCGGGGGCTTCCTGGCGGCTGTCAGGCGGGAGGGGGCGGACGGACACGAGGGGATTCTTACAGCCGGAACCGGCCGACCGGTGAGGGACCGGGGAATAACCGACAAAAATAGTCAAGTTTCCACGTTGTGGAACGAGACACCACATTGTAAGTTCGACGGCCATGCGAATGACACGTGCACGACTCCCCCTCGCCCTCCTGCTCACGGGGCTCCTGGCCGCCGGTGCCGCAGCCTGCGGCAGCGACGACGACGCGTCGTCCAACGACACGGCCGCCCCTGCCGACACCGCGGCCACCGACACCGACGGCGCCGACACCACCGACGCGACCGAGCCGCGCCGACACGGCCGGAGCCCGCCGACTCGGCCGTCCCGGCCGACAGCGAAGCGCCCGCAGCGTCAGACGCACCGGCCGAGGACGTCACCCTGCGCCTCGGCTACTTCCCGAACGTGACGCACGCCCCCGCCATCATCGGCGTCGACACCGGCCTGTTCGAGGACGCCCTCGGCGCGAGCACCACGCTCGAGACGGCGACCTTCAACTCCGGCACCGAGGTCATCGAGGCGCTGTTCTCCGGCGCCATCGACGCCAGCTTCATCGGACCGAACCCCGCCATCAACGGGTACGCGAAATCCGACGGCGAGGCGCTGCGGATCGTCGCCGGCACCACCTCGGGTGGCGCCTCGCTCGTGGTTCGCGAGGGCATCGAGACCCCTGCTGACCTGGCTGGCGCCACGTTGGCCAGCCCGTCGCTCGGCAACACCCAGGACGTCGCACTGCGCGCCTGGCTGCTCGACGAGGGGTACGCCACCGACACCAGCGGCGGCGGCGACGTCAGCATCACCCCGCAGGAGAACGCCGACACCCTGGCCGCCTTCCAGACCGGAGCCCTCGACGGCGCATGGGTGCCCGAGCCATGGGCCACCCGTCTCGTGCTCGAAGGTGGCGGGCACGTACTGGTCAACGAGGCCGACCTGTGGCCGGAGGGCGACTTCGTGACGACGCACCTGATCGTGTCGAAGGAATTCCTCGACGAGCACCCCGACGTGATCAAGGCCCTGATCGTCGGGCTCGCCGACGCCATCGACGTCGCCAACGACGATCCCGCCGCCCAGACCACGGTCAACGCCGGCATCGAGGCGATCACCACCAAGCCGCTCGGCGACGAGACCATCGCCGGTGCCTGGGCGAACCTGCGTTTCACCCTCGACCCGGTCGCCTCGTCCCTCCAGGGTTCGGCCGACGACGCCATCGCCGTCGGTGTCCTGGAGCCGGTCGACCTGGCCTCACCGGGGATCTACGACCTGACGCTCCTCAACGAAGTCCTCGCCGAGCGCGGCGAGGATGCCGGTCGACGGGCTCTGACATGAGCGTCGTCTCGCTCAGCGGGGTCACCAAGACCTTCGGGTCGGGATCCGACTCGGTCACCGCGCTCCGAGACGTCGAACTCGAGATCGCTTCCGGCGAGTTCGTGTGCCTGATCGGCGCCTCCGGTTGCGGCAAGTCGACCATCCTGAACCTCGTCGCCGGTCTCGAACGACCGACCGGCGGCGAGGTGAAGGTCGACGGGCGAACGGCGATGATGTTCCAGGAATCGGCGCTGTTCCCGTGGCTGACCATCGCCAAGAACATCGAACTCCCGATGCGACTGGCCGGCGTCTCACGGGCGGAGCGCAAGCAGCGGGCGGCCGAGCTGATCAACACGGTCCACCTCGACGGCTTCGGCGACAAGCGGCCGCATCAGCTCTCCGGCGGCATGCGCCAGCGGGCGGCGCTCGCCCGATCGTTCGCGCAGGAGGCGGAGATCCTCCTGATGGACGAACCCTTCGGAGCGCTCGACGCGATGACGCGTGACGTCTTGCACGAGGAACTCGACGCGCTCGTTCGCGATCGAGGCCTCACCGTTCTGTTCGTCACGCACAACGTTCGAGAGGCGGCTCGGCTCGGCGACCGCATCGTGATCATGTCACCACGACCCGGCCGCGTGACGGCCGACATCCCCGTCGACATCGAACGACCCCGACGGATCGACTCCCCGGCGGTCAGCACGCTCGCCGGCCAGGTCACCGATCGTCTACGCGAGGAGGTGTTGGTCCATGCTCGAGCTTGATGGAAAGATCTCCCAGATGGCGGACGTGTCGGACCTCGGCCCCGAAGAGATCCTGGCCGTCGACTCGAAGCTCGACGACCGAGCCGATGCACCGGCGGCGAGAAGGCGTTCCCGCAACCGTGGGCGCAAGATCTGGCTGGCCGTGTGGCCGAAGGTCGCGGCGATCGCCATCGCGCTCGGCATCTGGCAGCTGGTGGTGTTGTCGGGTTGGCGCCCGGAATACGTACTGCCTGCGCCGGCGACGGTCTTCGCGCGACTCGGCGAATTGATCGCCGACGGCACCGTGTTCGAGGCGTTGAAGGTGACCGGCGAACGGGCGCTGTACGGCTATACCGCAGCGCTCGTCATCGGCGTGGTCCTCGGATCGCTCGTCGCGTCGTCGAAGATCATCCGTTCGGCGGTCGGCTCCATGATCACCGGGCTGCAGACGATGCCGTCGATCGCCTGGTTCCCGCTCGCCATCCTGCTCTTCCAGTTGTCCGAACAGGCCATCACGTTCGTGGTCGTGCTGGGTGCGGCACCCTCGATCGCCAATGGGCTGATCACCGGCGTCGACCATGCACCGCCGACGCTCCTGCGCGCCGGCCAGATGATGGGCGTCACGCCCTGGCAGCGGCTCCGGCACGTGATGCTTCCCGCCGCCATGCCGAACTTCGTCGGCGGGCTGAAGCAGGGTTGGGCGTTCGCCTGGCGCAGCCTGATGGCCGGTGAGCTGATCGTGATCCTCGGGCCATCCGTCGGTTTCCTGCTCCAGCAGTACCGCAACCTTCTGGACTCGGCCGGCCTGATCGCGATGATGATCGTGATCCTGGTGGTCGGCATCATCGTCGACGCGCTGGTGTTCGGCTCGCTCGACAAGGCGGTCCGCCGCCGCCACGGCCTCATCGAAGACTGATCGTTCAGTCGCTCCTGCAGCTCCGCCAGCTCGAGCCAGCGCGACTCGAGTGCGTCCAGCTCCTGCTGGGCGGCGCTCAACTCGGCGCCGAGCGATGACAGTTCGGCGTGATCGGTCTGGCCGGTGAGCTGTGTCGTCAATCGGTCGACACGTCCCTGCGCCAGGGCCATCGCCTTCTCGGTCTCGCGCAGCTGACGGTTGACCGTCGACTTGCTGGGACCCGACGCCGCCCTGGCCACCGGCCGCGATGGAGCCTCGGGCGTCGCCGAACCGGCCGCCAGCTTGGCCGCCTTGGCCGCCTTCGACGGCTTCACGGTGGACCGCTCGGCCAGCCAGCCCGCCACCCCACCCGGCACCCGGCGCACGACTCCGCCGGCGGCGCTCGTCGGCGGATCGATGGCGAGCACGTGGTCGGCGACACGGTCGAGGAACGCCCGGTCGTGGCTGGCGACCACGAGCGCTCCGGGCCAGTCGTCGAGGAACGCTTCGAGCGAACGCAAGGTGTCGAGATCGAGGTCGTTGGTCGGCTCGTCGAGGATGAGCAGGTTCGGCTGGGTGGCGAGCACCATCACGAGCTGCAACCGGCGACGCTCACCACCCGACAACATCCGCACCGGCGCGTACTGCGCCGTGGTGTCGAACCAGAAGCGCTCGAGCAGGGCGCGGTCCTCGAAGTCGGGTTCTCGATGGGGGCCGGCGACGAGCTTGCGCACGATGGCGTCGGGCGGCAGCTCGGACGAGTGCTGGTCGGCGAACCCGACCACGACGGTCTGGCCTCGGCGCACCTCGCCGGCGGCCGGCTCGCGACGCCCGGCGATGATGTCGAGCAGCGTCGACTTGCCTGAGCCGTTGGGACCGACGATGGCGAGCCGAGCGCCCGGCTCGATGAGCAGATCGACGTCTTCGAAGACCGTGTGGTCACCGAAGCGCTGGGCGACACCTTCCAGCTCGACGACCTGGTTGCCCAGCCGGGCGGTGCCGGCTCCGAGTTCGAGATCCTGGCCGCGCACGCCGGGCGCTTCCGGGCCGCCGCTGATGATCTCGTTGGCGCTGCGCAGGCGCGCCTTCGGCTTGGTCGACCGCGCCGGGGCACCGCGGCGGAGCCACGCCAGTTCCTTGCGGGCCAGGATCTTGCGGGTCGACTCCTCCTTGGCCTCGCGCTCGATGCGTTCGGCGCGTGCCTCCAAGTAGGTCGCGTACGCGCTCGAGCCGGCGGCGGCGTGATGCACGAAGCAGCGGCCACCGTCCAACTCCACCACCCGGCTCGGGCCGACCGCGGTCGTCGAGCCGGTCGAGGGCGTGGCGATCGTGGGTCACGAGCACGAGCGCCGACTTCATCGCGATCAGTCGCGCCTCGAGCCATTCGATCGCTTCGAGGTCGAGATGGTTGGTCGGCTCGTCGAGCACGACCATGTCGTCGTCGCCGTGCTCGTCGTCGGCGAGCACCTTGGCCAGCGCGACCCGCTTGGCCTGTCCGCCGGACAGCTCGTCGGTCGCCCGGTCGAACAGCGGCAGCACCCCGAGCGACGTCGCGGTGGCGGCGACCTCCCAACCGTCGCCGAGTACGTCGCTGACCTTGCCGGCCGGCAGCACCGGGTCCTGTTCGAGCGAGGCGATCCGCACCCCGCGCCCGAACCGCACGTCGCCCGTGTCGGGCCGCAGCGCTCCGGTGAGGATCCGCAGGAGCGTGGTCTTGCCCGACCCGTTGACGCCGACGATCGCCACCCGGTCGCCGGTCGAGATCGTCAGGTCGACGCCCGCGAACAACAGCTTGTCCGGTTGGCTCATGCCGACCCCGGCGACGTCGACGCAGATCACGCCACGACGCTACGGGCAGGCACGGCCGTGTCCGCACGGCGTCGTGCATCGGTGCCTGGCACCGATGCATGACCTGGGTTGGGGAGCGATCAGTCGTCGGTCGTCACCGGCGTCGTCTCGTCGGGGGTCGTGCCGGGCTCGTCGCCTGGGTCCCCGCCGTCGTGGTGCCGCTCGCCCCGGTCCCCGAACGATCCGTCGAAGGGCGTGTTGACGAGTTCGGTGATGCGGGTCTCCAGCTCGGCCTTGCGGGTCGTCGCCTCGGCTTCGTCGATGCGTCCCGCGGCGACGGCCTCGTCGATCCGCTCGCTGCCCTCCGTGACGAGCGCGTCGATCAGCGCCTGGACGTCGACGCCCTGTGCTTCGGCGATGTCGGCCAGGCTGGATCCGGCCTCGAGCTGCTCGCGCAGCGTGGCGACGTCGATGCCGAGCGTCTCCAGGATTTCGCCGTCGAACGGGAAGCCGTGGTGGCCGTGACCGCGTCCGCCCCCGCGACCGTGGTCCTCGCCTCGTTTCGGCAGGCTGTCCTGCAACTGGGTGACCACGGCGTCGGCTTGCGCGGCGGTGAGCGTGCCGTCATCGACGAGCGGCTGGAGGGCCTCACGCAGACGGGTACCGGGCTCGGTGTCCGTCGCTGGATCGGGAGCCGGGTCCGTCGCTGGATCCGTCGACGGCACGGGGTCCTCCGTCTGTTGGACCACGCTCGGCGAGGCCGCCCCGGACAGGCCAGGCACGCCGAAGGCAAAGCCGGCGGCGGCGCCCCCGAGCAGGCCGGCGGCGAGGCCGATCGTCAGGCCCTTGCGGACGGCCGAGCCCGAGACCTTCGGGGCCGAGTCCGCGTCCGGTTCATGTCGTCGATGTTCATGTCGTCGTTCATGTCGTTGTCCATCATCGAGTCCTTTCGAGAACGTTGGTCGGGTACTCGACGAGCGTCCGCCTGCCCCGTGAACACAGAACACGAGCAGGACAAGAGCAAGGTGAGAACGCAGGTAAGAAACGCCGCACGAAACGATGACCCGGTTCGGGCGATGAAATCTCGCTCACGGCCCAGGTTCGGCCAGCGGTCCTGACTATTGTCCTGCATCGATGGTGATCAGGCTCGTCGTAGCCGAGGACTCCCTGCTCGTTCGCGAGGGCATCGTCAAGCTCCTCGGCGCATACGCCGACGTCGAGATCGATGAACTCTGCGTCGACCTCCCCGAACTGCTCGCCGCCGTCGAGCGATCGGAACCGCATGTCGTGCTGACCGACATCCGCATGCCGCCGACCGGCACCGACGAAGGCATCCGCGCCGCGACCGAACTCCGCGAGCGTCACCCGAAGGTCGGCGTGGTCGTGCTCTCCCAGTACGTCGAGCCGACCTACGCCTTGAAGTTGTTCGACGGCGGCTCACAGGGCCGCGCCTACCTGCTCAAGGAACGGTTGTCGGAAGGCAGCCAGTTGATCAATGCGATCCGCGAGGTCGCCGCCGGCGGGTCGGTGGTCGATCCCAAGGTGGTGGAGACGCTCGTCGATGCTCGCGGGCGAGCAGCGAGTTCACCGCTCGCGCTCTTGACGCCACGCGAACTCGAGGTGCTGTCCGAGATCGCTCAGGGCAAGAACAACGCGGCCGTCGCCCAGAGCCTCGTGTTGTCGGAGCGGGCCGTGGAGAAGCACATCAACTCGCTGTTCTCCAAGCTCGGACTGAGCGAGGAGCCGACCGTCCATCGACGGGTCAAGGCCGTGTTGCTGTACCTCGCCGACCGCCCGACCCGGTGATCCGCTCCGGCTGACTGCCCGCTGGTCGTGCACTCCGTCCGGCGTCACGGGGTGTAGCTGGCACCCCCTCGATCACGCAGGGTGACGCCCTCGTCCAGCTCGGATGTCGACGAGCAGAATGGACGGCCATGGGGGCGATCACGGTGTTTCTTGCTGACGACAGTGCCATCATCCGTGCCGGGGTGAGCGCGATGCTGCAGCGCGACCCCGACGTCGAGGTGGTCGGCATGGCCGAGGACTACGACTCGCTCGTGGCGGGTGCCGAAGCGGCCAACCCCGACGTGATCGTCAGCGACATCCGGATGCCGCCGCACTTCACGTCGGAGGGGATCGACGCCTGCAAGGAGATCCGCAAGCGCCATCCGGGCACCGGCGTCGTGATCCTCAGCCAGTACGACGACCCGGACTATGCGGTGTCGCTGCTCGCCGAGGGGTCGGCCGGGTACGCCTACCTGTTGAAGGACCGCATCGCCGAGGGTGATCAGCTCGCCCGCGCCATCCGGGAGGTGGCCACGGGCGGGTCGATGCTCGATCCGGTCATCGTGTCGGCACTGATCAACCCCGTGCGCCGCACGGGCGGCTTGAGTACCGACGACGAGGAGTTGCTGGAGATGGTGGCCAACGGGCGCACCATCAAGGCGATCGCGGTGACGTTGCACACCACGCCGTCAGCGGTCGACGATCGTGTCGAGCGCCTGTTCGTCCACCTCGCCGAGGGTGTCTCGAGCGGCCAGGCCGGAGCGCTCGACCGCCTCCGTCGCCTCCATCAGGCGATCGTCCAACGCGAGGAGCAAGGCGAGAGCCTCAGCCGCCTGTTGCCGACCGGCGTCGCCGATCAGTTGATCGCCGAGGGCCGCGCCGTCGGTGAGACCGAGACGCTCGAGGTCACGGTGGTGATGAGCGACATCCGCGGGTACACCTCGATCGCCGAACATGCCGACCCCGCTGTGCTGGCCCAGCAGCTGAATCGTCACCGCGCCGAGATGAATCGTGCCATTCTTTCGGAGGGTGGAACGGTGATGCAGTACGTGGGCGATGCGGTGATGGCCGTGTTCGGCGCGCCCGTGTCGACGCTCGACCATCCGGACCGGGCACTCGCCGCGGCACTCGCCATGCACAGGGGGCAGGACGCCGTCAACGCCGAATGGTCCGCTGAGGGCCGCACACCGTTCGGCCTCGGTATCGGGCTCAGCACCGGCACCGTCGCCGCCGCGCTGCTCGGCAGCGAGGAGCGGGTCGAGTACACCCTGGTCGGTGACGCCGTGAACCTGTGTCAGCGGCTCCAGCAATTCGCCGAACCCGGCCAGACGGTGCTCAGCGAACCGACGTGGGACGCCCTCACCGACCGACCGACCGTGTACGACAAGCTCGATTCACAGTTGGTCAAAGGTCGCGACACGCCCGTGGTCCCCTACCGACTGCCGAGCCAGAACGATTCCGATCTCGAACACACAGGAGCGTCGACATGACCAACACCGTCAACATGACCGATCCCTCTGCCGCTGGTGCCCCGCTTCCGGCGGGACCCGACCCTGCGGTCGATCTGGCCGTCGAGGTGACCGCGGTGTATCGGACGTTCGAACAGGACACCGCACCGGTGCGTGCGTTGCGCGGCGCCGACCTGGCGGTGCGCCGGGGAGAGTTCGTCGCCGTCATGGGCCCATCCGGGTTGCGGGAAGTCGACGATGCTGAACCTCGTCGCCGGCCTCGACGTCCCGGACGAGGGCGAGGTGATCATCGCCGGCGAATCGCTGGCCGGAAAGGACGAGAACGCCCTCGCCATCATGCGCCGACAACACGTCGGCATCGTGTTCCAGTTCTTCAACCTGCTCGAGGGAATGACCGTGCTGGAGAACGTCGTGATGCCGGCCGTCATCGCCGGGCGCAAGCGGAAAGTCGCCGAGTCACGGGCTCGCGACCTGCTCGATCTGCTCGGCATCGGGGACAAGGCCAAGCAGGCGCCCGGCGTGCTCTCGGGCGGGCAGCGCCAACGACTCGCGATCGCCCGAGCGCTCGCCAACGAGCCGACGATCGTGCTCGCCGACGAACCCACCGGAGCACTCGACAGCGAAGGCGGCGAAGAGGTCCTCGAACTGTTCCGCCGCCTCCATCAGGGCGGTCAGACGATCCTGCTCGTCACCCACGATCAACCGGTCGCCGACGCCGCGGAACGGATCGTGCGGATGAAGGACGGGCGCGTCGACGACGACGGGCGCGGTTGAGCCAGCTCGCCCGCCCCGTCGATCACGATCGAGCGACGGAACCTGTGTGATGGGTGGCCTCGGGCTCTGGGTCCGCTCGGAATGGCGCAGTGGATGGCGGGCGCTGCTCGGGCTGGCCATGCTCATCGCCCTCGGCGCCGGCGTGACCCTCGCTGCGCTCGCCGGCGCACGGCGCGCCGACACCGCCATCGATCGCTTCCAGGATGCCGTCGCAACTCCGATCGGCGTCACGGTCGATGCCAGCATGGACACGACGCAGCTCGGTGACGTGTGGGACGACATCGCCGCGGAGATCGCCGCCCGTCCCTGGCGTGCGCGGCGTCTCGCCGACGGCATTCTCGGGCGTCTCACTCCAGGTCGACGGCCAACCGATCGCATTCTTCATGCCGATCATCGGTGCGGGGATCGGCGACGATCCACCCGCCAACGTCGTCGTGTTGCAGGGTCGGATGCTGGACAGCGCGTCGAGTGACGAGATCGTGCTCAACGAAGAATCGGCGCGACTGCACCGGCGCGGAGGTGGGCGACGTCATCGAGCTGCGGTCGTACGCCGCGGACCAGTTCGACGACTTCTTCGGAGACCAGGGTGCTCCCGATCGAGGCCCGCGAATCGATGTCGAGGTCGTCGGCATCGTGCGCGGATCGGAGGACGTGTCGGACACGCCCGAACCGATCGCCTATCTGCCCGACGGCTTTCGAGACCGGTACCGAGACGAGGTCGTGATGTGCGACTGCGCGCTGGCGGTCAACGCCGAGCGCGGCGACATCGAGTCCGTCATCGCGGACATCGAACGGACACTGGCCGGCCGACCGATGGTCGTCGAGAACTACGACATCGTCACCCACGATCGGGTCAGCCGGGCGGTCGGGCTCGAGGTCGGCGCGCTGTGGATCGCCTCCGTGATCGCAGGAATTGCGGCGTTGTTGGTGACCACCCAGGCGGTCGCGAGGCACATCGGCGGCCGGCGCAGGTCGGCGACGGCGCTCGGCGCGATCGGTGTCACTCGGCCCGAACTCGCCCGAGCGTGGATCCTGATCCTCGTGCCGGTGGCCGTCATCGGCGCCGCAGGTGCGGTCGCCGTTTCGATCGCGCTCTCGCCGCTGTTCCCGCGCGGGCTCGCGCGTCGAGCGGAACCCGACCTCGGGTTGCGCGTCGATGCGCCGGTCGCGGTCGCTCGGCGCGCTGGCCGTCGTGCTGATCGCGCTCGCCACCGTTGCGACCGTCGCATCGACGACGTCCGGGAAGCCCAGCGCTCGGCGATCGGAGTCGACACCGGGCCGTACGGCGGCATGGGCATCCGGCCTGCGCCCGCCGGCAACGCTCGGGGTGAGCATGGCCGTCGATCCGGCGCGTGACCGGTCGCGCCTCGCCGCCACCAGCGCGGTGCTGGGGCTGGCGCTGGCGATCGCCGGCGCACTGGCCGTCACGATGATCGACCGTTCGGCGAGCGACGTGCTCGACACGCCGTACGCGTTCGGCACCGATTGGGACCTCGAGGTCAACGAGCAGCCGGACGATCCGGAAGCGATGATGGAGGCCACGCTGGCCGAGCCGATCGAGGCCATGTCGTTCCAGTACGCCGTCGCCGGCACCGATTTCAGGATCTTCGGCCCGACGGGGAGCGATCTGGCACAGCCCTTCGCCTTCGACGACCAACGCGGATCGATCGGCCCGTTCATCGACGACGGGCGACTCCCCATCGCCGACGACGACGTGGTGATCGGCGCACGGTTCGCCGACAAGATCGGTGCCGAGGTCGGCGACGACATCACCCTCGAGCCCACCGGCGAGACGTTCCGCGTCGCCGGGATCGGGCGGGCGAACGACGGCGACGACACCGACGTCTTCGTCGTGACGACGATGGGCGGACTCGACCGACTCGAGCAGCGCGGGAGGTGCGCCGCAACTCACGGCCGCGCTGGTTCGTGTCGGCGACGCCGGCGACTCCACGGTGCAACGCTTGGTCGACCTCGGCTGGCAGCCGACGACTCCTCCGTCGAAGGTCGGCAATCTCGGCCAGATCGGTTCCGTCCCACGACTGCTCGCCGGCGCGCTCGCCGCGCTCGGATTGGCAGGGATCGCCCACGCGTTGCTCATCGCCGTCACGCGCGGTCGTGGCGACATCGCCGTGGCGTCGCGCCCTCGGGTTCACGCCCCGCCAAGCGCGTGCCACGATCATCTGGCAGGGGCTCGCCATCACCGGTCGCGGCGATCGTCATCGGAGTCCCGGTCGGGGTCGCTCATCGGGCGGGTCGTGTGGAAGCGAGTCGCCGACGGTGTGGGAGCGCTCGACCTGGTGTCGATCCCTTGGCTGGCGTTCGTCGTCATTCCCGCCGCCGCGCTGGCGGCGGTGACGGCGGCGGCGGCGATCATCGGGTACCGGGCGGCGCGGCTCCAGCCGGCGGCGGTCCTGCGGAGCGAATGATGCACGCCTCGTGGATCTGGGCCAGCCGCGAGATCCGACGCGGCTGGCTGTCGCTGCTGGTCGTCGCGCTGCTCGTCGCCGATCACGGGCGGCACCGTGATGGCCGGCATCGCCGGGGCGCGACGGGCCGGTTCGGCGGTCGACCGCTACCTGACCGATGTCGGGCTGTCGGATGTCACGATCTACACCCAGACCCCGCTCGACCCGCCGATCCGGGCCGCGCTCGACGCCGACCCGCGAGTCCGGGCGTGCAGGACCTGGCGATCGTGCTGATGACGCCGAGCGAGCCTCGAACCTGGCCTCGACGGGGCGACCGTGGTCGTGCCCGACACGTACTGGGGCGACCTGACCCGGCCACGGCTCGTCGCCGGCGGTATCCGGTCGGGGCCGACGAGATCGCCGTCACCGAGCGGCTGGCGATCGAGCACGGGTACGAGGTCGGCCAGGAGATCGACCTGCACATGCTCATGCCCGACCGGGCATGGGCATGCGTCGACGGTGGCGACTGCACGACGACGAGCGCGGGGCGTGCCACGATCACCGCGGTGCTGCGGATGTCCGCCGACCTCGCGCCCGGACCGTACAGCGACGGCCTGTTCGTCGCGCCCCAGGCGTTCCTCGCGGCTCGGGGCGGCGACGACGCGCGCTGGGGGATCATGACCGACGTGTTCCTCGACGACTCCGACGATGCCGACGCCGTCGTCCGCGACTATTCGGTCAAGGTGGACAACGGCGATGTCGCCGACGACGAATCCGACGATGTCGTCGGTGTCACGCACGCCACCGACCTGCAACGCAACGCCCTGCTCATCGGATCGGCCATCGCCGCGGCGGCCGGCCTGCTGATCGCAGGACAGGCGTTCGGCCGGTTCCTGACCCGTCGCAGCAGCGACGCGGCGACACTCGCGGCCATCGGCATGCCGGCCGGCCAGCGCACGTTCGCCGGCTTCCTGCCCGGGGCCCTCGGGTCGTTCGTCGGCGCCGGACTGGCGATCCCGATCGCGATCGCATTGTCACCGTTGTTTCCCCTCCGGGTGGCGCGCTCGGGCGGACCCCGACGTCGGCGTCCACGCCGACTGGTACGTCCTGCTGGTCGGTTGCTCCATCGTGCTCGTGGTCGGCGCCATCGCCGCGCTGATCTCGGCCGCGTTGTGGAGTCGACCGCACGCGAGCGCGAAGGCTCGAGACCGACGCTGTCGTTCGTCGCCGGCCTGGCCGATCGGTTGCGCCTCGGCCCCGCTCCGACCATGGGATCGCGTTCGCTCTCGAGCCCGGTCGCGGCCAGCGACGCGCTCCCGTCGTGCCGTCGCTGATCGGCTCCACCGTCGCAGTGCTCGTCGTCGTGGGCGCGTTGGTGATCTCATCGAGCCTCGACGGGCTGCTCGACTCGCCGGAGCGCTATGGCGCAACCTGGAACCTGCAGGTGTCGACCGGGGGTCTCGGACTACGAGACGGTGGCCGCGCAACTCGCCGATGACGATCGCGTCGACGATGTATCCGTCGCGGTCAGCGGCGAGCTGACGCTGTCCGCTCCCGGCGCGGCACCGGTGCAGGGTTTCACGATCGGTCTGGATTCGGTCAAGGGGTCGGTCGGCCCGGTCGTGCTCGAAGGTCGCGCTCCCGTCGGTTCGAACGAGATCCTCGTCGGATCGACGACGTTGCGTCAGCAGGCGATCGAGATCGGCGACGAGGTCGAGATCAGCGGCCCGGACGGAGCCGAGACGGTCGTCGTGGTCGGCCGTGCGGTCATCCCGGTCGTGAGCTCGTCGTCACCCGACGAGGGATTGGTCGTGCCGCTCGAAACGTTCACGATGCTCGGCGGGACCGAGACGGTGGCGGACATCGATGTCGAAGCGGCGGTGCTGGCGACCGCGGCGAATCGGATGTCGAAGCCGTCGGACGGGCCATCGAAGCAACCGGGGCGACGCTCGACGGCCCGTTCCGCCAGGCGAGTGTCACCTCCCTCGGCGAGGTGCGCGGCATTCCCTTCTATCTGGCGGGGTTCACCGCCTTCATCGGCACGCTCTCGGTGTTCCACACGCTGTTCGTCACCTCGCGGCGTCGACGGGGTGATCTGGCGATTCTGCGCGCGCTCGGATTCCGGCCGCGCCAGGCCAGCGGTGTGATCAACTGGCAGGGCTTCTTCCTCGGACTCGCGGCGCTGCTGATCGGCTGCCCGGCAGGGGTCATCGCCGGACGCCTGCTCTGGACCGCGATCGCCCTCAACACGAACGTGTTGGCGATCATCGACGTCCCGTGGTCGCTGATCGCCGCGTTCGGTGTCCTCGTGCTCAGCTCGTCAGCGTTCGTGCTCGCCGCCGGCCCCGCCTGGACCGCCCGACGACGTTCGCCCGGAATCGACCTGCGGGCCGAGTGACGGAGCAGGTGGACGATCGGACCGGGAGTCGAAACGGTGATGCTGGCACCCCTGAGGCGGCGAAGGTGACACCCTTGCCGCAGAGGTCCGAATCGAGTCCACTGGAACCGATGAACCTGGTCGCCGCCGCCGACGCGCCCGCCGCCGCACGGACGGGCACCCGTTCGACGGTGGCAGCCGTGCAGGCGGAGTTGAAGCCGGCCTGGTGTTTCCTCGCCGCACCCGTCGCCGTGGGGCTGGCGATCGCAGGGCTCGCCGTGTCCGGCGGAGACGACGGTCCCACACCGACCCAGATCGTCGGCGCCGTGCTGGTCGGACTGTGGGCCACCGCAGGGGTCCTGCTCGGGCTGCGCCGCCGCCAGGACCGATTGGGCCCGATCGTGCTCGCCGGCGCGGTGGCTGGCGGTGCGTTGTGTCTCGCACAGGCGCTCGACGCGCACGCCGAGTTCGACGGGACGACGAACGATCTCGCGGCGGCCTCCGTTCGACTCATCGCCTGCCTGCTCCCCGCGTTCGCCCTCCACATGTTCATGGCGCTGCCCGATGGCCGCCTGCTCAGCCCGGCCCGCCGGCGAGGTGTCGTCGCCGGGTATGTGGTCGCGGTCCTGGTCGGCGGCGCTGTTGTGCGTCGATCTCGAGGCGACGACGAGTTGGCCGGTCGTCGCGCTGTGGGCCGCCGCGCTCGGCTTCGGCGTCTACGCGACCTACCTGCGGTATCGCACCGCCGGCGCGGTCGAGCGACGGCGGATCCAATGGATCGGGTGGGGACTGACGTGGCCGCCGAGGCGGTCCTGGTCGTGATCGCGCTCCGCCTGCTTGACCGACTGGCCCCACTCGCCGGGCACCGTGGCGTTGGCGGTCACCGGGCTGGTTCCCATCGCCATCATCGCCGGCACGCTGCCGAAGATGGTCGCCCGCGTCGACCGGCTGCTCACGCACACCGTCGCGCTCGCCGGCCTCACGGCCCTCGTTCTGGCGATCTACGTGATGGTGGTGCTCGGGCTCGGCCGCACCCCCGAGGGCAGCGAACGCACCCTGCTGCTGTTGTCGATGGTCGCGGCCGGGATCGCCGCGCTGCTCTACCTCCCCGCCCGCCACTGGTTGACCGAGCGCGCCAATCGGCTCGTCTACGGCGCCCGCGTTGCGCCCGACGAGACACTGCGCACGTTCGGCCAACGCCTCACCCGTTCGATCCCCCTCGACGAGTTGCTGCTGCAGCTGGCCGAGAACCTGCGCAGCTCGATGGTGCTGACATCGGCCGAGGTCTGGACCGGACAGGAGGGTCGTTACGAACGCACCGCCGGCGTGCCGCACCGCCAGCCCGATCCGATCCTCATCGGACCGAAGGAACTGCCGGTGGTGGCGCGAGCCGGGGTGAGCGGCGGGACGTGGCTCGACATCTGGGTGCCGCAACTCGTCGGCCCGAACGGCAGCTGCGGCGATGCGGGTCGCGCCCGTCGCTCACGCCGGCCTGCTGCTCGGTTTCATCGTGGTCACCAGGCGGGTCGACGCGGAACCCTTCACCGAGACCGAAGACACCGTGCTGACCGAGATCGCTCGCCAGATCGGCTTGGCGCTCCACAACGTGCAGCTCGACACCGCGCTCCAGGCCAGCCTCGACGAGCTTCGCGTGCGCAACCAGGAGCTGCAGGATTCGCGTGCTCGCATCGTCGCCGCCGGCGACGCCGAACGGCGCAAGCTCGAACGCAACCTGCACGACGGAGCCCAGCAGCACCTCGTCGCACTCGCCGTCAAGCTCCGGCTGGCGCACGACGCGGTCGAGGACGACCCCGAAGACGCGATGGGCATGATCGACGAGATCAAGGGCGACGTGCAGACCGCGATCGCCGAGCTGCGGGCGCTCGCCCATGGGATCTTTCCCCCGCTGCTGGTGTCGGGTGGACTCGCCGAGGCGCTCCCCGCCGCGGCGGGACGCGCCGCGCTGCCGACATCGCTGGAGCTCGACAACGTCGGTCGCTACGGCAACGACATCGAGGCGGCCGTCTACTTCTGCACGCTCGAGGCGCTCCAGAACGCCGGCAAGCACGCCGGCGACGGTGCCACGGCGACGGTCCACGTCACCGATGCCGGCGGCACGCTGCGGTTCGAGATCCGCGACGACGGTGCCGGGTTCGAGCTGCACCGCGACACCGAGCACCGAACACCGAGCAGCAGGGTCACGGCTTCATCAACATGGCCGACCGCCTCGGCGCCTTCGGTGGCAAGGTCACGGTGGTGTCGGCACCGGGCGAGGGCACGACGATCACCGGCACGATCCCGCTCCCCGATGACCCGTCGGCCGAGGAGCCCATCCGGGTGTAGGCCATGACCGCCGTCTGGTACCGGATGCGGATCGGTGATCCGTCCGAAGGATCGGACCGATCCTCGCGATGACCGTCGGCGTGGGCATCGTCGTCGGACTGACGCTGACGCTGGCGGCCGGGGCACGACGCAGCTCGACCGCGCCGGATCGTTACGCCGCCGACTCGAGCGTGAGCTTCGACGCGCTCGTCACCCAACAGAACGCCGGGCCGGCCACGAACCGCCGAGAGATCGCCGGGTTGGCCGGTGTTTCGAGCGCCGACTCGTACACGTTCGTCTTCGGCGGGCTCGTCGACCCGGTGGACGGCGAAGCTCATCGATTCCCTGCTGTTCAGCGGGTCGTCGCACGCGTTCGGAGCCCAGCTCGTGGCCGGCCGCGACGTCGATCCGACCGACGACAGCGAGTTCGTCGCGTCACGCTCGTTCGTCGAGGCGACCGGCGCCGCACTCGGTGATCGCTTCCAACTTCTCACCTTGACGCCGGAGCAGGCCGCCGAGTCGGGGTTCGCCGTCGATCACCCCGACGGGCCGCAATCGACGATCACGCTGGTCGGGGTGATCGACTCTCCACATCGACTCGACGATCCGACACCCCTGGCGCTTGGTGTCGCCGGCCCTGCTCGAGGATCCGAACGTGGGGATCGCCCTCACGATGATCGCCATCGATCTCGACCCGGACACGGACATCGGCATCGGTCCGCGCCGAGTTGGACACGCTCGCCGACAGCGAATCGCTCAGTGTCGACGCCGGTGACATCGTGGTGAGCGACACCGTTCGGCGAGCCGTCGTCCACACAGGCGCGAGGGCTCTGGCTGCTCGCGATGACCACCGGCATCGCCGGCATCATCGTCGTCGGACAGGTGGTCAGCCGTCAGGTTCGGCCGAGCCACGACGAGCGACACCGCCTCGCGGCGATCGGGTTCACGTCCGCGGCAGACGAACACTCGAGGCCATGGCCAGAGCACTGGTTCCCCTCGTCTGCCGGCGCGGCTCTCGGCGCGGCGATCGCGATCGCCGCGTCCGGGTTGTTCCCCGTCGGCTTCGTCCGCGTCGTCGAACCGCACCCTGGCGTCGTCGCCGACTGGACCGTCCTGCTTCTCGGGATCGGAGTCTTCGTCATCGGGTGCGCCGGATGGACGGCCGCGACGTTGGTCATGCGGCAGCGCGAGCCGAACGACGATGCCGTCGCCATGGGTCGAGTCACTCGCCGCCCATGCCAGCCCGACCGCCGCGGCTGGTCTGCGTATGGCCTTCCTGCGTCGCTCGAACGCGCCGGCGGCATTGCGCGGTTCGGTCATCGGCATCACGTCGATCGTCGTCGGCCTCACTGCGTCGATGACCTTCGGTGCCAGCTTCGACCGTCTCATTCGGGAGCCGTTCCGCTACGGGGTCAACTACGACGCCCTGCTCGGTGACCAGGGCGCGGACTCCTTGCCGGACGGTTTCGTGGACCAGCTGGACGGCAATGCTGATGTGACCTCGCTCGTCGTCTACGCAGGCACGACCGCTCGGGTGTCCGACACGACCACACCGATCGTCGGCTACGACCCGGTCGAGGTGGCGGGTCTCCATACGTGAGCCGTGGGCGACTTCCCGTGGCCGCCGACGAGATCGCCTTCGGGCGCACGACGGCGGACGACCTCGACGCGGGCGTCGGTGACACGATCACCCTCGACGGGGCCGAGCGGGAGCGGCGACTTCACCGTCACCGGAGTGGTCGTGCATGCCCGGGCTCGGCTCCACCGATGGCATGGGCGCCGGTGGGCTCGTGACCCGCGCTGGCCTGTCGCGACCTCGACGCCGATGCGCGTGCGACGGGGGTCGCGGTCAGCGTTCGTGGTGACTTGTCGGACGTTCTTCCACGCGACCTTTCCGGAGTTGGCCGCCGAGGGGCCTCCCGACAATTTCCTTCCGGCGGCGATTCACAACCTCGAGCGGGTCGACGCGATCCCCGTGATGCTGGCCGGCGTGCTGGCGGTGCTCGGACTGCTCTCGGTGACCCACGTGTTGGCGGCGTCGACCCGCAGTCAGCGGCGCGATCTCGCCATTCTGCGATCGCTCGGCGCGAGCGGCGGGTGGGTCGAGCGGGCGGTGCACTGGCAGGCCACCTTGTTCACTGCGCTCTGTGCCGCGCTCGGCATTCCCGCTCGGCATCGTGGTCGGCCGTCAGGTGTTCACGGCATTCGCCGACAACATGGGCGTGGTCGACGATCCGGCGTTTCCCATCGCGTCGATCGCCGTCGGGACGATCGGCATCGCGATCGTCGCCAACGTCGCCGCCGCGATCCCCGCGCGGCAGGCCCGACGCATGCGCGCCGCCGCGCTCCTCAACACCGAGTAGCTACGCAATGTCAGACGGCTTGGAGCCAGGCAGGGTCGCCGCCCGCTTCCCACAACCGACGGATCATCCGCGGCGACAGCTCGTCCTTGTTGACGTACGCCACGGCACCGCTCGTGCGGGCATCGGGTGGCAGATCGTCGAGGGTGTAGGTGGAGACGAGGATCACCTTGGTGCTCGGGTTGGACTGCGTGATCAGTCGAGTCGCCTCGATGCCGTTGAGCTCGCCCATGTTGATGTCCATCAGCACGAGCTGGGGGCCCAGTTCGTTGCTGATCGCCACCGCTTCCTCGCCCGAGGAGACCTCCGCGATCAGTTCGAATCCGGCGACCCGATCGACGACGGCACGGGCCGCAGCCCGGAACGGTGACTGATCGTCGACGATCATCACGCTGACCCGCTCAGTTGTTTCGTCGGACACCGTTCCTCCTCAGGCGACAGTTTCGCATCGATCCGGTCGCCGGAACAGCGTGCCACCTGGCGCGCCGGTGGTGGTGCCATCACCACCATTTCGAGATATGTCCATCACCGGACCGTGCGAAGCACTTCGTGGGCGGCATGCCAGCCGCACATGCCGTGGACGCCACCACCCGGGGGGTGTCGAACTCGAACAGAGGTAGACGCCGTCGAGCGGCGTCTTCCACGGGTGCAGACCCAGTTTCGGGCGGGCGATGAACTGGCGGAGGTCGGCGACGCCACCGTTGATGTCGCCGCCGATGTAGTTGGCGTCGTGCGCCTCCACCGCCGCGGTGTTCATCGTGTGGCGTCCGATGATGCGGTCACGGAAGCCGGGGGCGAAGCGTTCGACCTGCGCCTCGATGCGCGCCGTCATGTCCACGGTCGATCCGTTCGGAACGTGACAGTACGCCCACGCGGTCTGCGTGCCGGCGGGTGCCCGGCTGGGTCGAACATGCTCTGCTGCGCGAGCAGCACGTAGGGCCGCTCGGGCAGCCGACCGGCTTGAACGTCGCCTTCCGCCGCGGTGATCTCGGCGAGCGTCCCACCGAGGTGCACGGTGGCCGCGCGGCCGCAGTCGGCGTTCGTCCACGGGATCGGACCATCGAGCGCCCAATCGACCTTGAAGACACCCGGCCCGTACCGGAACTTCGTGAGTGTTTTCACGTACCGGTTGGGCAACGACTCGCCGCCGAGCGCGATCACCTGGCGCGGCGTCACGTCGAGCAGCACCGCATCGTTGGGCGGCAACTCAGCCAACGAGTCGACTCGGTGGTCGCACTCGACCGTTCCGCCCAGACCCTCCAGCACCGAGACGAGCGCATCGGCGATCTGCTGCGACCCACCCCGTGCCAACGGCCATCCGACGAGGTGGGCGAGCACGCCGAGCATCAGCCCATAGCCCGCGGTGACCGGCGCCTTCAACGAGAGGATCGAATGCCCCGCGAGACCGGCGAACAGCGCTTGCGCCTCGTCGGTGTCGAAGGCACGCCTGGCGACCGTGTGCGCCGGGAGCAGCCCGACCGCTCCGTAGCGAACCATCGTGAGCGGATGCTTCGGAGGGATCGTGAACGGCGACATCAACCCGTCGGTGAGTCCGAAGCCCGCCTTCACCAGCGGGCCGAGCAGGCGCCGGTAGGGCGAGGCATCCTCACCGAGGCCGGTCGCCGTGTCGTCGACGGACCGGTGGAGGACCGCTGCTCGTCCGCCGTCGAGCGGGTGTGCCAGCGGCACGTCGGAGTAGATCCACTCGAGCCCGTGCTCGGCGAGGCCACCGGTCGCGGCGATCTCGCGAAACGCCGGCGATCCCACGGCGAGGGGGTGGATCGCCGAGCACACATCGTGGATCGCCCCCGGGATCGTGAGCTCCTCGGAGCGCATGCCGCCGCCCGGGTGCGATGCCGCCTCGAACACCGTGACGTCCCAACCGGCACGCGCCAGGGTGATCGCCGCCACGAGTCCGTTCGGTCCGGCACCGACGACGAGTGCCCGCCGACCGGACGCGGCGGGATCACTCACTTCGCAACCCGGCTGCAGGTCGATGGCGGCGCAGCAGGCTGCCGTCGTGGCTGGCGACCATGGGCGAGGTGGATTGCGGTCCGCACCCGTTGATCAGACCACGTGGGAGCGGTCTCGACAAGGACGGTGGTGCCCCGGGTTCAGGGGTGCTGGCACCACATCGAACACACCGGTCTGTCACCTCGTCACACGCGAATCCATTTTCGTACCGTTACATCAGCGGGTTCCACAGGGCGAACTCCATGAGCGGGTCAAGGAGATTCCGTGAACAAGTGCCTCCATATCCACCACCGATTCCCCCGAAAGCTGCTCGCCGCAGGTGCGGCCGCAGCGCTCGTGCTCGCCGGATGCGGGTCCGACGACGCCGAGAGCGACGACACCGCCGCGGAGTCCACGCGACGCCGGCGGACACGACCGCAGACACCCGACCGACACCACCGCAGACACCACCGGAGACTCGACAGCAGGTTCGGGTGACGCCGACGCACAGGCGGTGTGCGACAACCTCATCGAGCTCGACCAGACGGTCCCGACCGGACAGGCGACGCCGGACGAGGCCAACGCAACGCTCGACGAGGCGATCGCGGCAGCCGACGAGGAGACCGCGGCGCTGCTCACCGACTTCCAGGCGGCGCTGCAGCCCGTCCTCGACGATCCCGAAGGCGAACCGAGCGAGGAGTTCTTCGGTCAGTACTCGGCGATGCTCGGCTGGGTCGGCGAGAACTGCGACGTGACCACGCTCGACGTCCACGCCGAGGAGTACCACTTCGTCGGCATGCCCGAGGAGCTCGAGGCCGGCTACTACATCGTCAACTTCGTGAACGACGGCAACGAAGCCCACGAGCTCGGCGTCGCCCGGGTCAACGACGACGTCACGATGTCGGTCGACGAACTGCTCGAGCTCCCCGAGGAGGAGTCCGACACCATGGTCGAGTTCGTCGGCGGCGTGTTCGCTCCTCCCGGGGCGACCTCCGTCGGTTCGCTGACCCTCACCGACCCTGGCCGATTCGCCGCCGTCTGCTTCGTACCGGTCGGCTCCGTCGGCGAGACCGAAGGTGACGGCCCGCCCCACTTCACGCAGGGCATGGTCCACGAGTTCACGGTGACGTGATGCGCATCGAATCGAGCGTGACCAGCCTCAGCTGGATCCCGTCCGAAGCGGTGACGGGCCTCAACAAAGTGGTGTTCGGTTCGGGGTTCACCCACTACGACGACCCACCCCCCGACGTGATCCGCGACCTCGAGGCGCTGCGTGCGACCGACCGGTTCCGGTTCGCCAACCACCTCGTCGGATGGATCGAGTTCGACGGCCAACGGATCACCGACGCCGGCTACGGCGGTGGCGGCTCCATGGGAGCCACCACCGTCGCCGTCGGAGGCAGGCAGGCGAGCTTCGCGGCCGTCGGCTTCGACGACATCCAGCGCGACATCGAGTTGACCGACACGTCGGCGACGTTCATCCAGACGGTCGGCGGGCGCACCGCAGTGCCCGCACCGAGGCGGGTGAACAAGCCGCCGTTCGTCAAGTTCGAGGCACCGACGGTGTGGTCGACGTTGTCGCTCACGATCCACGCGGACGGCACGAGTGAGTTCGAGCTGCTCGGAGCCAGCACGTTCCCCCGGCACTGGGTGTACGACGCATCGGGCAAGCTCGCGGCCAAAGCGGGCCTGGCCGACTTCAAGGACTGGTGGCGGAACGCGTTCGGCAAGCACACGCCGTGGGGCGACGAGGACTCGCCCGCGCTGGTCACCGCGGTCGAGACCGCACTCGAGCGCGAACTGGCCGGCACGATCATGCGCGGCGGCGAGAAGCCGGCGATCCGCAAGCTGAAAGAGGGCGCGTTGCTCACCGAGCAGGGTCAGCAGGGCGAGGAGGTCTTCTTGCTGCTCAACGGCGTCGTCGCGGTCGAGGTCGACGGCGAGGCGATCGCCGATGTCGGACCTGGCGCCATCCTCGGTGAGCGCGCCGCCCTCGAAGGTGGCACGAGAACCTCGACGCTGCGAGCATTGACCAAGGTCACCGTCGCGGTGGCGAAGGCCGAGCAGATCGACACGGCTGCGTTGACCGAACTCAGCGCCGGCCACCGCCGCGAGGACGCTCCGTCCGCGTGATGGTGTGACCGGGTGAGGGTCCGGCTCTGCGGCGTCCGCGGTTCGACACCTGCCCCCGGCGCGGCGTTCGCCGCCGTCGGGGGCAACACCGCGTGCGTCGCGATCACGACGAACGATCGCATCGTTCCCACCCTCATCCTCGACGCCGGGACCGGAATCCGATCGGTCACCGACCTGCTCGCGCCGTTGGCGTTCCGCGGGACGATCCTGTTGAGCCACCTCCACTGGGATCACGTCCAGGGGATCCCGTTCTTCGGTGCGGCCGACCGGCGCGGGTCCAACGTTCGGCTCGTCATCCCGAACGACCCCGACGATCCGAGCGGGGACGACGCGGCCGCCGTGCTTCGGCGGGCGATGTCGCCGCCCCACTTCCCGATCGGGCCGGAGGGGTTGAACGGCTCGTGGCGGTTCGACTTCATCGATGAGGGATCGTTCGAGCTGGAGGGGTTGACGGTCGTCGCGAGAGCGATCCCGCACAAGGGGGGCCGCACGTTCGGCTACCGGATCAGCGACGGCGACGGCACCGTCGTGTACATGCCCGACCACCTCCCGGCGGCCGACGGGCCGACGAGACAGGCGGCGCTCGACCTCGCCCACGACGCCGACCTGCTGATCCACGACAGCCAGTTCGTCACCGCCGAACACGTGCTCGCCGAGCAGTACGGTCACTCGACGCAGGAGCAGGCGATCGAACTGTCGGTCCAGGCCGGCGTTCGGCAACTCGTGTTGTTCCATCATGCACCGGCGCGCACCGACGATCGAGCTCGCGGCGCTGTTCGACGAACTCGGCGCGGGACGGTTCGGATCGCTGTCGATCATCCTCGGTCGCGAGGGCGACGAGTTCAACCCGACGAAGGCAGCGCGGAATCCGGCGTCGTCACCGGAACCGAGGGTGTCGGCAGACTGAAACCGATGGCCGCGCCTCCGCCGTCACGATTCGCGGCGTGCACCGAACCGCCGAGCCGCTCGACGACCTCGCGCACGATCGCGAGGCCGAGACCCGACCCCGGCATGGTGCGCGCCGTCTGGGCACGATGGAACCGGTCGAACACCTTGGGGATGTCGGTCGGCGGGATGCCCTGCCCGCGATCGAGCACCGTCAGCGACCCACCTTCGATGACCACGTCGATCGGGCCCGCCGTCTGATCGAACTTGCAGGCATTGTCGATGAGGTTCGAGATCGCCCGGTCGAGCCCGGCACGCGGCGCGTCGACCATCGACGACGGCGCGCCGGTCACGTTGACGGTGCGCGACCGTCGACGACCGACTCGCTGCGCGGCTTCGGCGGCCAACTCGACCAGGTCGAGTCGCTCGGACGGTTGATCGGTCAGCTCACCGGAGGCCACCGCGACGAGCTCGTTGACGAGTTCGGTGAGCTCGGTGACCTCCACATCGAGATCGTCGAGGATCTGGCCGCGCATGTCCGCCGCCATGTCCGGGTGGCGCCGCATGACGGACAGGTTCGTGCGCAGGCTGGTCAGCGGTGTTCGCAGTTCGTGGCCCGCATCCTCCACGAGTCGCTGCTGTTCGGCCCGGGAACGGGCGAGCGCACCGAGCATCCCGCGGAACGCCGCCCCGAGGCGACCGACCTCGTCGTGCCCGGTACCCGGCACCTCCACGTCGAGCCGCCCCGAGGTCCCGACGACCTCGGCCGCCTTGGTCAGTCGGCGCACCGGTGCCGTGACGGTTCCGGCGATCAGCCACCCGAGCGCGGCCGCGGCGAGCGACACCGACACCACGAGGATCAACGTCCGTCGTCGGACATCGTCGAGCACGGCGTCGACCTCGTCGAGCGAGCGAGCGATCTGCACCGCCCCGTTCTGGGCGCCGATCGTGTACACGCGATATCGGTCGTCGTCGAACGAGGTCGTCGCCCATTCACCGGAACGCGGTTGTCCGATCAGCGCGCGGGCGGAATCGGTCACCGGCACGTCGCCGCCGAACGACGAGGCGATGGTCTCGCCTTGCGCGTCCAGCAGGCGCACCGCGTACACGTCGAGGATGTCCCGGGTCGGCACGTCTCGGCCGGGTCGGCCGGCGAGTTGGGCGGCGGCGGTCGCGATCGATCGGTCGACCTCGTCGACGAGACGTTCGCTGGTCGACCGGTAGCTGATGATCCCCACGGCCGTCGTCGCGGTCAACGAGATCGCGGCGAGCGCCGAGCGCGATCTTCCAGCGCAGGTTCATGATCCGTCGAGCCGGGCGGTGTACCCGACGCCGCGCACCGTGTGGACGATCCGCGGTTCACCGTCGAGTTCGGTCTTGCGCCGGAGGTAGCCGATGTAGACGGCGAGGTTCTTCGAGTCCGGACCGAAGTCGTAGTGCCAGATCCGGTCGTAGATGGTCGAGTGGTCGAGCACGATGTCCTTGTTGCGCACGAGCAGTTCGAGCAGGTCGAACTCGGTCTTCGACAGGTCGATCTCACGAGCACCGCGGAACGCCCGCCGGGCGGCCGTGTCGATCCGCAGGTCGCCGACGGTGAACTCGCCCGACGAGGTGATGTCGTCGTCGTAGGTCGCGCGACGCAGCAGGGCCCGGACCCGGGCCAGGAGTTCGTCGAGGTCGTACGGTTTCGGCAGATAGTCGTCGGCCCCGGCGTCGAGGCCGGCCACGCGGTCGCTCGTCTCGGTGCGCGCGGTGAGCATCAGCACGGGCACGTGGTTCTGCTCGGCGCGCAGGACGCGGCTGACGGTCAAGCCGTCGACGAGCGGCATCGACACGTCGAGCAGGATGATGTCGGGCGGCGCCAGGCGCACCGCGTCGAGCGCCTCGGCACCGTTCGACACCGCGGTCACCCGGTAGCCCTCGAGCACGAGGGCCCTGGCGAGCGACTCGCGCACCGCCCGGTCGTCCTCGGCGATCAAGACCTCGACGTTCGACTCACCCGGCATCGCGCCATTCTGGCGGACGGGCTGCGCTGGTTCGCGTGTGAGCCGGGTGTGAGCCAGGTGTGAGTGGAGCGTGAACCGGCTCTGGTACGAACAGGAGGTGGAACGCCTGCACATCGACGAGCACGGTGGGCCGGCGTCGGCGCGCACGCTCGCCGCCGTTGCAGTCGGCGGCGCGGTCGGTGCCGGTCTGCGGTGGGCGGTCGGCGCGGCGTGGGTGCACGACCGTGGAGCGTGGCCGTGGTCGACGCTCGTGGTCAACGTCATCGGCTGTGTGGCGATCGGCGTCGCCGCCCGCCGGCTCCGGCTCGGCACGCTCGGGTGGGCGTTCGTCGTCACCGGTGTGCTCGGTGGGTTCACGACGTTCTCGTCGTTCGCGATCGAGGTCGACGACCTGTTCGCCGCCGATCGCGCCCTCGTCGCGCTCGGCTACATCGCGGTCACGTTGACCGCGGGCACTGCTGCCACGTGGATCGCGCTCCGGGAACGTTGGCGACCGTGACCCCCGTGCTGTTCGTCGCCGCCGCATCGCTGGGTGCGCTCGCCCGTCACGCGATCCATCAGCTCGAGCCGAACTGGCGGGCCCTGCTGATCGTGAACATCGTCGGCAGCCTGTTGATCGGGGTGATCGTCGACGCCGAACTGTCGAACCAGGCCACGACGATCCTCGCCGTCGGCTTCTGCGGCGCACTCACCACGTACTCCGGTTTCGCGCTCGAACTGCGCCGCCTGCCGACGGGGCGGGCGGCCGGGTACGCCGCGGCGATGGTCACGTCGACGTGCGCCGCCGCCGCCCTCGGCATGTGGCTCGCCTGAGTCCCGTTCGCTGCCGTCAACCAGCGAAGGCGTGAACAATGTGCGCTGTCGGTGCGCACATTGATCACGCCTTCGTCGTGTGGCACGGGTTGGGTCGGGTGGTGTCAGTCGGCGGTTTCGAGGATGCGGATGGGCATCACTCGCGGGCCGCGGACCTGGCCGATGCTCCAGCGGACGTCACCGGCGAGTTCGAAGCTCGGGAAACGGGCCACGAACTCCTCGATGGCGACCTTGAGCTCCAACCGGGCGAGGTTCGAGCCGAGGCACCGGTGGATGCCGAGACCGAACGCGGAGTGCCGGTTCTGCTCGCGATCGATGATGAACGAATCGGGGTCCTCGAACATGTGCGGATCGCGATTGGCGGCCGGGAACGGCAGCAGCACGTAGTCGTCCTTCTTCATCGGGCATCCGTGGAAGTCGACGTCCTTGGCCACCATGCGGGCCATCGTGACCGGCGCGTAGGCACGGAGGAACTCCTCGAGCGCGAACGTCATGACCTCGGGGTCCTCGACGAGCCGGGCGCGGTCGTCGGGGTTCTGGGCGAGATGCCAGAGCGACGAACCGATCGCCGACCACGTCGTGTCGATGCCGGCCACGAGCAGCAGGATGATCGACCCGCTCACGTGCTCGGGGGCGAGCTTGTTGCCCTCGATCTCGACGTCGAGCAGGTAGCCCGTGAGATCGTCGCGCGGGTTCTCGATGTGGTCCTCCACCTGGGCGAGGATGTAGTTGTCGAGCCGCTCGAACGCCTTCGACCGTTCCTCCGGTGAATCGTTGATGCGCTCGAGGGTGGTGTGCACGAACTCGCGGAACAGCTCTTCGTCCTCCGCCGGGAACCCGAGCATGCGGCCGATCACGTTGACCGGGATGTGCTGCGCGTACTGGACCGCGGCGTCGATCACCGTCTCGCCGGGAACGATCTCGCCCATCTCGTCGAGCAGCTTGTGGCACAGCGCGCGGACCTCGCCCTCCCACGGCTCGATCTGCTTCGGCGCGAACGGCGGCAACAGCAGACGGCGGGCGACGTTGTGGAACGGCGGATCGCTCGTGATCGGCGGCGCTCCACCGATCGGCGCAGGGAGCGCAAGGTCGCCGGGGCGGGTCGTGCTGATCACGACGCTCCGGCTGCTGAAATTCTCCGTGTCGTAGGCGACGTCGTGCACGGTGTCGTGGGTGAGCGGCACCCACATGCCGCCGTAGCGCTCCGAGTGGGCGACCGGGCACCCGGCCTCGCGGAGCTCCTTCCACACGTCGGGCGCCTTGGCGTTGTACTCGGCGCTGCCGTGGTCGAAGTCGGTGGCGAAATCGGTGACCGGACCGTAATCGGCCGGGTCGTAGGGCGTGCGCTCCCAGAACTCGTAACCCTCGGGGCGATCGCCCGGCGGGAGGTAGGCCGTCGGGGTCCGCTGCTCGTCCTGGGCGTCGGGATGGCTGGGGGTATCGAGGGTGTCGGTCATCTCGCTCGGTCCGTCTCGGTCAATCGGTGATGGTGATGGCGTACTCGGGGCAGTTCGAGGCTGCGAGGCGGGCCTTGTCCTCGAGGCCGGTCGGGACGTCGCCGTCACCGAGCAGCACCGCTTGGCCGTAGTCATCCACGTCGAACAACTCGGGCGCCAACGCGTAACAACGATTGTGGCCCTGGCACTTCTCCGCATCGAGGTGGACTCGCATGAGACGACTGTAGAGGTCGAACTCGGCCCTGAACAGACCTCGGGCCAAACTTTTTCGCACGATGTTCCAATCCGTGGGGAACCCCTACGGTTTGCCGGGTTTCACGTACGGTCTGACCGTCACGTACGTGATCGCCAAGCCGACGATCGCGGCGGGGATCAACAGCACCGCCATCGCCTGGCCGACGCCGAACATCTCGGTGTTGGCCAGCGTGCCGATCACGAGCGGGGCCACGATGCCGGTCGAACGCTGGCCGATCAGCATCGCCGCGAACCCGGACCCGGGTGGGCCCGGCAGTCGTGCCGCCTGGTCGTAGAGCTGCGGGAACAGCACCGAGGTGCCGAGGCCGGCGACGAGGAAGCCGACGAGCGACACCGCTTCGACCGGCACGAGCGTGGCGAGCACCGATCCGATGCCGGCCACCACGATGCCGAGGCGGCGCAGCTGCATCGACCCCGTCCGCACCTGCACCCAGTCGCCCCCGAGGCGCCCGATGGTCATGCCGACCGTCATCAACAAGAACGCCGCGCTCGCCACGCCGGCGCTCGAATCGAAGTCGACGCTGAGCCGGAACGCCGCCCAGTCGCCATTGGCGACCTCGAGGATCATCGCCGTCGCACCGCCGATGGCGAGCACGATCGCGGCCGGACCGAACCGACGATGGCGGATCGCGTCCTCCACCTCGCCGGTCGCCATCACCTCGGAGCCGTGCAGGCCCTCGCCGACGGGAGCGATGGAGGCTTCGACGGTGTCCGGCTCGTGCGGCTCGTCGACGCGCAGCAGACCGGGCACCACGAACAGCGACACGGCGAGCAGCGCCACCGTGACCACCGCGAGGTGCACCTGCACGCTGATGTCGGCCCGGTTGACGAGCACGGTGATCACCCCGCCGGTCACCCCGCCGAGGCTCCACAGACCGTGCAAGCGGTTCATCACCGGCGTGCGGCGGCGCGAGCTGAGCACCGACCCCTGCACGTTCATCGCGACGTCGATGAAGACGTCGAAGAACAGCAGACCGATGAGGCCGACGACCAGCATCGCCGGGGCGGTGGCGAATCCGACGATCGGCAGCGAGCCGATCGACATGATCGTGCCGATGACCACGACCCGGCGCGTGCCCAGCTTGGCGATGACCCGCCCGGTGAGCAGGCTGCCGATCAGACCGGAGATGCTGGCGAGCGTGAGGACGAGCCCGAGGGCGCCGATCGAGATGCCGACCCGGTCACGGATCTCGGGGAGCTCGGGGATGAACGACGCGTAGACCACCCCGTTGGCGAAGAACTGCACCGACACCGATTGCAGGGCGCGACGGTCGCCCGGGCGTTCGCTCCCGACCTGGTCACGGCCGCTCTGCGCACTGCTGGCGGTCACGACGGCCTACGGCACGAGGGAGCGCAACACACCGAGTGCATCGTCGCTCACGACGTCGACCACCAGACGAATCGGCCCCCCGCCGGCGGCAGCCACCGCGAGCGGGCCGCCGCGGACGTTGCCGGACGTGAGCACGACGACATCGGTGGTGGGGTCGACCTGACGGGCGATCGACGCCTTGGCGATGGTGCGCCAGATCGCCTCGATCCGTGACAGGCCGGGCCGGGCCGGCGTGTGGACCCCGCCGAGTTCGAACAGCCGCCGGCGCCCATCGGGCCCGATCGCGGCGAAGCTGAGCGTGACGCCGGGCGACACCTTCGCAGTCTCGGTCACGTCGGTGTATCCGGCCGCGTCGAGCAGCACCCTCGACTGCTCCTTGAGCGTCCGCCGTTCCGGCAATGCCGTGGCGGGCAGCGATGCGACGCGCTCGCGGGCCTGTCGCACGTAGCCCTCGTCGGTGTCGTAGCCGATGTAGCGGCGGCCGGTGTTGACCGCGGCGACCGCCGTGGTGCCCGACCCCATGAACGGGTCGAGCACGATGTCTCCCTCGTAGGTGAGCAGGTGGAGACACCGCTCGACGAGGGCCACCGGGAACGGCGCAGGATGGCCGACGCGGGTGGCGCTCTCCGCGGCGATCTCCCAGATGTCGAGCGTCGCTTCCATGAACTCGTCGCCGGGGATCGTGGCGGGGCCGGCCGGCCGGCCGACGCGGTCGAAGCGGCCCTTGCTGGCGATGATCACGCGCTCGCTCGTGTCGCGCAACACCGGGTTCGCCGGCGACTGGTACGAGCCCCACGCGCACGACCCGCTCGCACCGCGCTGCTTCTGCCACACGACTTCACCGCGCAGCAGCAGGCGGAGGTCGTCCTGCAGGATCGTCGTGACGTCGGCGGCCAGGTTGCGGTAGGGGCGGCGGCCGAGGTTGGCGACGTTCACCGCGATGCGGCCACCCGGCTCGAGGGTGCGCACCGATTCGGCCAACACGTCACGCAGCATGGTGAGGTAGGCGATGTAGTCGGCCGGCACGTGGCCCTCGCCGAGCGCGGTTTCGTACTGCTTGCCGGCGAAGTAGGGCGGCGACGTCACGACGAGGGCCACCGAGGCGTCGGGGATCGCGCTCATGTCACGTGCATCGCCGACATGGATCACGTCGAGTTCGCCGGGTTCCCCGACCACGGTGTCGTCGCTGATCTCGGGTGGCGCGAACCGGGAATAGAAATCGGTCGAGTCGTGCGATTCGCGGCGGCTGACACCGAACGACGAGGTGGAGGTTCCCATGCCGTCGCCTCAGGCCGCGCCGAAGCTCGGCGGATTGATCTGGGCCTCGGCGCGCTCCATGCGCTCCACCGGGAGATGGTTCATCTCCTTGTGGGTGAGGATCCAGAAGCGCTCCGCCACGATCGCATCGAGCACCGCATCGGCGATCTCGGTCGCCGGCACGCCCGATGCGACACCGTCGCGCAACATCCCGTCGATGAGCACGGCCAACGACGGGTCGGCATCGACGAGCGACGGCTCCTTGCCGGCGAGATCGGTCTTCACGAACCCGGGGCACAGGGCGCTGACCTTGACGGGCGAGCCGACCGCCGCCAGCTCGATGAACAGGCCCTCGCTGAGCGCCACCACGCCGTGCTTGGTCACGTTGTACGGCGCGGCGCCCGGGAGGGCGGTCAGACCGGCCATCGATGCGGTGTTGACGATGTGGCCGACGCCTTGCTGTTCCATGATCGGCAGGAACGAGCGGATCCCGTGGATCACCCCGTACAGGTTGACGCCGATCACGCGTTCCCACAGCTCCATCGGGTCGCGCCACGCATCGCCGAACCCGAGGATGCCCGCGTTGTTGCACAGCACGTGGGCGGCCCCGAACCGCTCGAGCGTGAACTCGGCGAGCTCCGCCACCGCGGCCTCCGAGCTCGTGTTGCAGATCGTGGTGGCGACATCGGCGCCGGCCTCGGTGAGGCGGCCTTCGACGTCGCGCAGCTTCGGCGCGTCGATGTCGGCGAGCACGACGCGCATCCCCTCGGCGATGAAACGTTCGGCGAGCGCCAACCCGATCCCGGAGGCTCCCCCCGTGATCACTGCGACGTTGCCGGGCACGATCACGGACATGGGACAAATCTAGAGCGGGCACTACCGTGGCGAACGGTATGGCCTTCCGCTACCTCTGGACCCCGTTGCGCCTCGGCCCGGTCGAGGTCAAGAACCGCATCGTGTTCTCCGCGCACCTGACCAACTACGCCCGCGGCGGTCTGCCCACCGAACAGCACGCGGCGTACTACGCGGCGCGCGCCGCCGGCGGCACCGGGTTGATCATCACCGAGGAACATTCGACCCATCCGACCGACTGGCCGTACGAGAAGTTGATCCACGGGTTCCACCGCGAGGTGATCCCCGGCTACCGGGCGATCACCGATGCCGTGCACCGCCACCGGACGCCGATCTTCGCCCAGATCAACCACAACGGTGGCCAGGCCTCGTCGATGTTCTCCCGCCTGCCGGTGTGGGCGCCGTCGGCCGTGGCCGACCCGTTGTTCCGCGAGGTGCCGAAGGCGGTCACCCGTTCGGAGATCGACGAGATCGTCGACGGCTACGCACTCGTCGCCGAGCACTGCGCAGAGGGCGGCTTCGACGGCATCGAGTTGCAGTGCTCGCACTCCTCGATCGTGCGCGGGTTCCTGTCCCCCGCCACCAACCGCCGCACCGACGACTATGGCGGCTCGCTCGAGAACCGCGCCCGCATCCTCGTCGAGATCGTCGCCGCGGTGCGTCGGGTGATCGGCACCCGGCTGGCGCTCGGCGTGCGCCTGTGCGGCGACGAGCTGATCGAGCACGGCACCACGATCGACGACGCGGTGCGGATCGCCCAGATCGTCGAGGCGACCGGTCACGTCGACTACATCAACACCTCGATCGGCGTCGCCACGGCGAGCCTGTTCATGATCGAGGCGTCGATGCACGTCCCGCCCGGCTACGCGATGTTCATCCCGTCGGCGATCCGCAAGGCCGTGGAGCTGCCCGTCGTCGGTGTCGGGCGTTTCAAGGATCCGCTGCAGGCCGAACGGGCGCTCGCCGACGGCCACTGCGATCTCGTCGGCGTGGTGCGCGGGCAGATCGCCGACGCCGACTTCGTCGCCAAGGCGCGCGCCGGGTCGACCGACGAGACCCGGCTGTGCCTGTCGTGCAACCAGGAGTGCGTCGGCCGGATGGGCCTGAACCGCTGGCTCGGCTGCATCGAGAACCCGCGCACCGGCCGCGAGTCGGAGGGCGTCGGGCTGGCCGGATCACGCCCAAGCCGAAATCGGTGATGGTCGTCGGTGCCGGCCCGGCCGGACTCCAGGCGGCGATCGCGGCACGGCGCAACGGCCACCGGGTGACGGTCTTCGAGCAGCAGCCCGAGGCCGGGGGCCAGGTGAAGATCGCCGCGTCGGTGCCCAACCGGGCCGAGTTCGGCGACATGATCCGCAACCAGCTCACCGAGTGCCGGCGGCTCGGCGTGGAGTTCGAGTTCGGCGTCGGCGTGTGGCCGGGGCTCGTCGACGAGCGCAAGCCCGACCACGTGATCGTCGCCACCGGCGCCGAACCGACGAGGCCGTGGTGGGTCGCCGCCGACGCATCGAACGTGGCCGACGTGCGCGAGGTCCTGACGGGCGCCGCCGAGCCGTTCGGCGACGTGGTGATCGTCGACGAGATCGGGTTCCACCACGCCACGTCGGTGGCCGAGGTGCTCGCCGACCGTGGGTGTCGCGTCGAGATCGTCACGCCCGGCATGGTCGTCGGGCAGGACCTCGGCATCACCCTCGACATGGAGAACTGGTGGATCCGCGCCGGCGAGAAGGGCATCGTCCAGACGACCGACCTCGTCCCGATGGGCATGGACGGCACCACGCTCAACCTGTTGCACCATCCGACCGGCATCACCGTGCTGCGCCAGCCCGACTGGGTCGTGCTCGCCGTGCATCCCAACCCTGTCGAGTGGCTCTACCACGACCTGAAGACGGCCGGCGTCAGCGTCGAGCGCGTCGGTGACTGCGTCGCCCCCCGCCGTGCCCACAGCGCCGTGATCGAAGGCGAACGCGCCGGCGCCTCCATCTGAGCCCGTCATTCCACGTTTGCGTCGCGATTTCTCCACGGCAGTGGGTTCCAAAGCGCGACGCAAACGTGGAATGAGGCAGGATTTGGGGCGTGATCGACACCGATGCTGCGCTCGCCGCTCTCTCGCTCGAGGACAAGTGCCGGCTGCTCGCCGGCAAGACCACCTGGCGCACGAAGGCGTTCCCCCACGCCGGCATCCCCGAGGTGAAGATGTCCGACGGACCCAACGGCGTGCGCGGCGAGGGCCACGGCGGATCGAGCACGCCGGGCGTGGTGGTGCCGTCGGGGATCACGTTGGGGGCGTCGTGGGACCCGGACCTGCTGGAGCGGATCGGCGAGTTGCTCGGCACGGAGGCGCAACGCAAGCGCGCCCACATCCTGCTCGGACCGACCGTCAACATCCACCGCACGCCGGTCGGCGGGCGGACGTTCGAGTGCTACAGCGAGGATCCCGAACTGTCCGGCATGCTCGCCGCGGCCTACGTCCGGGGGGTGCAGTCGAAGGACGTGGCCGTCACGGTGAAGCACTTCGCCTGCAACGACACCGAGATGGACCGCATGTCGGTCGACGTCCAGGTCGACGACCGTCCCTTCCGCGAGATCTACCTCCGGCCGTTCGAGCGGGCCGTGACCGAAGGCGGTGCATGGGGGGTCATGAGCGCCTACAACCGGCTCGGCGGTGAGCACTGCGCCGAGAACCAGCGACTCCTCACCGACATCCTGCGCGGCGAGTGGGGCTTCGACGGCTTCGTCGTGTCCGACTGGTTCGGCGTGCACCACACGACCGAGGCGGCCAACGCGGGGCTCAACCTCGAGATGCCCGCTCCCGTGCGCGTGTACGGCGACAAGCTCGTCGCCGCGGTCAACGCCGGCGAGGTCGCCGAGGCCCAGGTCGACCGGCTCGTGCTCGACCTGCTGCTGATGATGAACCGGGTGCACGCGGACGAGCGGGACGCCGCGGCCGTCGAGCAGTCGGTCGACGATCCGGCCGAGCGGGCGTTGACCCGGCGTGCCGCCATCGCTGGCACCGTGCTGCTGCGCAACGAGCCGATCGACGGGTCGCCCGTCCTCCCGTTCGATGCGAGCGCCGTCTGCCCGCATCGCCGTGATCGGCCCCAACGCCGTCACGAACCAGTGCATGGGCGGCGGCTCGGCGAGCCTCACCCCGTTCGACCACCGCACGCTGCTCGCCGCCGTCACCGAGCGGTTCGGCCCGGGATCGGCGACCGATGCCGACCGTCACGTTCGAGCCGGGCGTGCGCACCGATCGCCTCACCCCGGTGCTGCACGGCGGCCAGCTCCGCCAGGCGAACGGCGAGAACGGACTGCGGCTCGAGTACATCAACGGCACGTCGTGGGACGGTGACGTCGTGGTCGAAGACACGTCGCCGAGCTCGCTCGTGCGATTCTTCGGGTCGATCCCGGCCGGCGTCGACCCGCGTGCGTTCGCCGTACGGATCACCGGCGAGTTCGTACCCGACACCGACGGCGTCCACGAGGTCGGCGTCGTGTCGACCGGACCGATCATCGTGACGGCCGGCGGGCCCGAGGACCGTCAGGTCATCGTCGACGATCCCGACGCGCAGCTGCCGCGCAGCCAGGAGTTCTTCGGCTACGGCAGCATCGAGGCGGTCGAGACGATCGAGTGCACCGCCGGCGTACCTGTGCCGATCGAGCTGCTGTGGCGCACGACGGCCGGCAACGGCTTCGCCGCGGTGCGCCTCGGCATCCGCTCGCCGGAACCGGCCGATCTGATGGACCGTGCCGTCGCCGCGGCCACCGACGCGGACATCGCCATCGTCATGGTCGGCACCAACGACGAGTGGGAGACCGAGGGCTTCGACCGCACCACGATGGATCTGCCCGGTCGCCAGGACGAGCTGGTGCGCCGGGTGTGTGCGGCCAATCCGAGAACGGCCGTGATCGTCAACGCCGGGTCGCCGGTCACGATGGACTGGGCGGCCGGGGCCGATGCGGCGCCCGCCGTGCTGACGTCGTTCTTCGCCGGACAGGAGCAGGCCGAGGCGCTCGTCGACGTGCTGTTCGGCGTGGCCGACCCCGGCGGCCGGTTGCCGCTCACGATCCCCGCCCGCCTCGAGGATCATCCGGCCCGCGAGAACGAGGGCACCACGGAAGGCCCGTACGGCAGGCCGGTGCAGCGCTATGCGGAAGGCCTGAACGTCGGCTACCGCGGCTACGAGCACCGCGGTGTCATCCCCCGGTTCGCGTTCGGCCACGGGCTCAGCTACGGCGACGCCGACTGGGGCTCCCCGTCGGTCGACCGCACCGACGTCACGGTCGCCGATCCGGCCGTGCAGGTCACCGTGCCGGTCAGCGCCACGGGCGACCGGTGCGCCACCGCCGTCGGTGCAGGGCTACGTCGCCGCCGTCGATCCGAAGGTGGAACGACCGCCCAAGGAACTGCGCGCGTTCGCCAAGCTGGTCGTCGAGCCGGGAGCGTCGGCGACCGCCACGCTGACGTTCGACGCCCGCGCGTTCGCCCGCTGGGACCCCGACGGTGCCGAGTGGGTCATCGATCCCGGTGCGTACGACCTCGTCATCGCCGCCTCGGCCGCCGACGAACGCGTCCCGCGTCCGCGTCACGGTCCGCTGACCCAACCTGGTCCCTTCGGGGTCGGGTCCGGAGGGGGCCAGGTTGGCCGTCGACAGGCGTCGTACATTGGCGGCCGTGACGAGCAGCCCGCAACCGCCCCGATGATCCCCGCCACCCATTGGTGGCAGGACGCGCTCGTCTACCAGGTCTACGTCCGCTCGTTCGCCGACACCACCGGCGACGGGGTCGGCGACCTCGACGGCATCCGTACCCACCTCGACCACATCGCCTCGCTCGGCGCCGACGCGATCTGGCTCAACCCGTGCTACCCGTCGCCGCAGAAGGACCATGGCTACGACGTGTCGGACTACTTCGACATCCACGACGAGTACGGCGATCTCGCCACGTTCGACGCCCTGGTGGCCGAGGCGCAGGCAGCGCGGCATCAAGATCCTGATGGACGTGGTGCCGAACCACTGCAGCAGCCAGCACCGGTGGTTCCTCGACGCCCTCGCCGCGGCGCCGGGCAGCCCGGAACGGGCCCGGTTCTACTTCCGCGACGGCAAGGGCCCCCACGGCAGCGAGCCGCCGAACAACTGGCAGGCCGCGTTCGGCGGCTCCGCGTGGACGCGGGCCACCGCCGACTCCGACCTGAACGACACCCAGTGGTACCTCGGCACGTTCACCCCGCACCAGCCCGACTTCGACCACACGAACGCCGACGTGCAGGCGATGTTCGCCGACGTGCTGCGGTTCTGGTTCGACCGCGGCGTCGAGGGTTTCCGGGTCGATGCCATCACGCCGGTCGGCAAGGACCCCGCGCTGCCCGACCAGCCGCCGGTCGGGCCCGAGGTCGGCGTGCTCGACATCACGTGGGCCAACCCGTACACGGTGTTCCGCGAGGAGGGCCACGTCGTCTGGCGTCAGTGGCGCACGGTGATCGACGGCTATGCCGCGGCCCATCCGGAACGTGACCTGATGATGGTCGCCGAGGCGTACGCCACACGCCGACCGGAGCTGGTGCGGGCGTTCACGCGTCGCCGACGAGTTCCATCAGATGTTCGCGTTCGACCTGATGCTGTCGCCCTGGCACAAGGAGTCGGTCGAACGGGCGCTCGAGGACATCATCGGTCTCGCCGACGAGGCGCACTTCGCGCCCGCCTGGACGCTGAACAACCACGACACCCAACGCATCGTCACCCGCCTGGGACGCCCCGAAGCGGAGGACCCCGACAGCTGGACGGGCAACAACCTCAGCCAGACCGGCACCGACGTCGACCTCGAACTCGGCACCCGGCGCTCGCGTGCACTGACCGCGCTCTGGCGTTCGCGGTGCCCGGCAGCCTCTACCTCTACCAGGGCGAGGAACTCGGGCTGCCCGAGGTCTTCGACATCCCCGACGACCGGCGGGAAGACCCCGTGTTCCACCTGACGCACGGCGCAGGAATCGGCCGCGACGGGTGCCGGATCCCGCTGCCGTGGACGGCGGACCCCGCGACGTCGTTCGGTTTCTCGACCCCGACGACAGCCGGAGCGGTGAACGACCCGTGGCTGCCCCAGCCGAGCACGTGGGGTCTGCACGCCGCCAGCGGCCAACAGCACCCCGGCACGATGCTCGACCTCTATCAGCAGCTCAGCGCGGCGCGGCGCCGCCACGCCGTCCCCCAGGGGCTCGGCGCCCACACGGTCGACCTCGGGCCCGGGCTCGTCGGGCTGCGGCGGGGATCCCTGCTGGTGGTGATGAACGTCACGCACGCCGACATCGACCTGAGCGGCGGCGAACTGCTGCACGGCGCCGAGGTGATCATCGCCACGGAACCGACCGAGCGAGCGGCGACGATCGCCGCCGATTCGACCACCTGGTTCTCGCTCGGCTGACGCACGACCGCCCGGGACGAAACGGCCGCCGCCGGTAGGGTCGCACCCATCATGGTGGCGAACATCCTCACCGATCTCACCGACTGGATCGACGAGATCGCGTCGTACTGGTGGTTCCCCCTGATCGTGTTCGCGATCGCCCTGCTCGACTCGGTGATCCCGATCGTGCCGAGCGAGACGACCGTGATCGCCGGTGGGGTGGCCGCCGGCGCCGGGAACCAGAACCTCGCGATCATCATCCTCGCCGGCGCGGCCGGTGCGTTCATCGGCGACAACATCGCCTACTCCATCGGCCACCAGTTCAAGCCACGGGTGACCCGCTGGGCGGCGAAGAAACCCGAGCGGCTGGCGAGGCTCGCCGGCGCCGCCGATCAGATCAAACGCCGGGGCGGGCCGCTGCTCATCACCGCCCGGTTCATCCCCGGTGGACGCACGGTGCTGACCGTGTCGTGCGGTCTCACCGCGCAGCCCCGACGCTGGTTCGCGTTCTGGATCGCCATCGCCGCCACCGTCTGGGCGAGTTACGCCGCTTGCCTCGGCTACGCGTTCGGCCATGCGTTCGAGGACAACTCGACGCTCGCCTTTCTGCTGGCGTTCGGGGTCGCCCTGTCGATCACCGCGCTCATCGAACTGATCCGTTGGGCCCGCGACCGCGGCCGGCCGGAGCCGGAAGCATCGGTCGCGGAAGCGATCGACGATGTCATCGAGAGCACCTGAGCCCGACCGACGGATTGCGGACGTGTCCGATCGTCCCCGTACATTGGCTGGTCGATGATCGCCTTGGTTCCGGTACGTGACGGCGTCCTGCCCGCCGGCGCCGACGAGTCGATCGCGGAGTGCGACGGCGTGGCGATCCTCGCCGGTTCCGGTCTCGACGACGTGGCGCTCGACGGCCTCGCCCTGCACGCCCACCTCGTCGAACTCGGCGACGTCGAACCGGGGCGCTGGAGCGCCGCCCTCGCGACGCATCATCCACACGATCGACGCCGGTGGGGCGGAGTCGATCGTGCTGCCGAACTCGCCCGACGGACGCGACCTCGCCCCCCGACTGGCGGCGGCGATGAACGTCCCGCTGCTCGCCGGGGCGACCAGCGTCAGCCCGCACCTCGTGCGCGTGGCACGACGCGGCGGCCTCGAGCTGCACGAGCTCCACCCGGCCGGCCGGTTCGTCGCGACGCTGCAGCCCGGCGTGCGCGGCGCCGAGCCGTTCACCGCCGAGGTCGAGATCACCCGCCACGACGTCGATGCCACGCATGCCGACCCCGCCGCCACCGCACCGGTCGCCGACGCCCGGGTCGTCGAAGTGCTCCCTCCCGACGTGCGCACGATGGACCTCACCGAGGCGGCGACGATCGTCGGCGGCGGCGCCGGGCTCGACGGCGAGGAGCGATTCGCCCAGCTCGACACGTTCGCCGGACGCATCGGCGGCGTGATGGGAGCCACCCGGGTCATCACCGACCGGGGGTGGGTCCACCACGATCGCCAGATCGGCACGACCGGCGTCGTCGTCGACCCGACGCTGTACCTGGCCTTCGGCGTGAGCGGGGCCGTGCAGCACACCAGCGGACTCGGCACCCCCGACCACATCATCAGCGTGAACACCGACCCGCACTGCCCGATGATGGCGATGTCCGATCTCGCCATCGTCAGCGACGCCAACGAGACGCTCGTGGAGCTGTTGGCGATCCTGCCGGCGAACCTCCACCCGGACCCGGCCGACCCGGCGGGAGGACCCGCGTGACCGTCGACGTCGACGTCGTGGTGGTCGGAGCCGGACCGGCCGGTGCCTGTGCGGCCACCGTGCTCGCCCGCGCCGGCCACTCGGTGATCCTGCTCGAGCGGGGCGCGTTCCCCGGAGCGAAGAACATGTACGGCGGCGTGGTGTACCCGCGCATCCTCGATCAGCTCCACCCCGAGTGGTGGGAGGAGGCACCGATCCAGCGCTGGGTGACCCGGCGCTCGACGATGATCCTCACCGACGACCAGGCGCTGACCGTCGATTTCCGCTCCGGGAAGTGGGGGCGGCCGCCCTACAACGGGGCCACCGCGTACCGCCCCGACTGGGACCACTGGCTGGCGGGCAAGGCGGAATCCGAGGGCGCCCAGCTCGTCTGTTCGACCACGGCCACCGGGCTGTTGCGCGACGAACGCGGCCGCGTGGTCGGCGTCACCACCGACCGTCCCGACGGCGATCTCACCGCCCGGCTGGTCATCGCCTGCGACGGCGTCAACAGCTTCCTGGCCAAGGAGGCCGGGCTGTACGGCGAGGTGGACGCCGCCAACTACACGCTCGGCGTGAAGGAGACCATCGGCGCTGCCGAAGGACGTGATCGACGAGCGTTTCGCCGTCCGCGACCGCGAAGGCGTCGACATCGAGATCCTCGGCGGCACGTCCGGGGTCAACGGTGGCGGTTTCCTCTACACGAACCTCGACACGGTGTCCGTCGGCGTCGTGCTCAAGCTGCCGAAGCTCGCCGCACAGCAGCGTCGCCCCGAGGAGATCATCGCCAACCTCAAGGACCACCCGGCGATCGCCCCGCTCGTGGAGGGCGGCGAGGTGAAGGAGTACTCGGCGCACCTGATCCCCGAGGCCGGGCTGGCGATGATGCCGAAGATGACCGGGGACGGCCTGCTGATCGCAGGCGATGCGGCGGCGATGTGCCTGGCGGCCGGGATCTGGTTGGAGGGCGTCAACTTCGCCATGGCGAGCGGGATCTACGCCGGCGAGGCCGCCACCGAGGCGCTCCGCGCCGGCGACACCTCGACCGCCGGACTCGCCGGATACGAACGGCGGCTCGGCGCCACGTTCGTGCTGCGCGACCACCGCAAGCTGCGGCGGGCGCCGGCGCTCGTGCTGTCCGACCGCGTGCAACACCTCTATCCGGGGATGATCGCCAATACGGTCGAGCGCATGTTCCGCGTCGACAACCCGTCGCCGAAGCCCGGCCTGCGACGGATCCTGAACGAGGAACGCAAGCGCGCCGGCGTGAAGCTCAAGGACCTCGCCCGTGACGGCCTCGACGGATTGCGCACGTTCGGATGAGCGCTGAGCCTCGACTGTCCGACATCGCCGGAGGGACCGAGCGCTGGCCCGAGCTCTCGTTCGAGGACCTGATCGGCTCGACGCGCTTCGACATCCACGAGCGCGCCCACATCACCGTCGACGACACGATCTGCGGTGGATGCACGACCCGCGAGTGCCTGGTGGCCTGCCCGGCGAAGCTGTTCGTGCCGACGAGCAGCGGCGGCATCCTGTTCAACTACGAGCAGTGCTTCGAGTGTGGGACGTGCTACCTCGTGTGCAACAAGGAGGGTGCGATCACCTGGACGTACCCCGAGGGCGGCCACGGCGTGGTCTTCTCCCGATCGTGAGAGCTCGATCGTGAGAGTTCGATCGTGACGCTCGCCGTCTGCTGGAAGTGGGTCTCCTCCGGTGGCGGACCCCGACGACCCCGACGCGCGGTGGGCGGGCGTCTCGCACGCCGACGAAGCCGCCCTCGAGATCGCGCTCGAACTGGAGTCGACGCACGGGGCCGTGACCGTGGTGTGTGTCGGACCCGACGGTGCCGACAACGTGCTCCGGGACGCGCTCGCCGCGGGCGCGCGCGCGCGCCGTGCGCATCGATGCCCCGGCCGACGCCGACAGCCATCGGGTCGCGACGGCGCTCGCGGCCGTCGTCGCGGGGAGCGACTACGTGATCTGCGGCGACTACTCATCGGACCGCGGCACCGGTTCGGTACCGGCGTTCCTCGCCCACGAACTCGGCGCCGCGCAGGCGTTGGGCCTCGTCGCCGTCGACACCGCGACCGCCGACACGACCGGCACGACCGACGGCGCGATGCGCGTCGTGCGCCGGCTCGACGGTGGTCGGCGCGAGGTGCTCGCCGTCGCCGCGCCCGCGGTGCTCTCGGTCGAGGGCTCGGTACGCCGGCTCCGACGGGCCGGGCTCGCCGCCACGGTGCGCTCGAAGACCGCCGCCGTCGAACTCGTCGCGTCGCCGATCGCGTCGGGCGATCATCACCAGGTGGCGGCGCTCGTCACCCCGTACCGGCCGCGCGCCCGCACGCTGACCCGCGCCGACGGGCTCGGTGCTGTCCCGCGTGCGCGACATCCTCGATGTCGGTGGATCGGACTCGACCACCGTGGAGACCGTCGAGCTCGACCCCGCCGCGGCCGCCGCCCGCATCGTCGAGCAGCTGCACCGCTGGGGATACCTGTGCGACTAGGCGACGCCACCTGGCCCGACGTCGGTGCGGCGACGACGCATCGGGCGCAGCATCGACGGCGTGCTCACCCCGGTGTTGCTCATCCCGATCGGGTCGACCGAGCAACACGGCCCGCACCTCCCGCTGGCCACCGACACGCTGATCGCCGAGGAGATCGCCGGGCGTGCCGTCCACATGACCGACGGGCTGATGGTCGGCCCGACGATCGCGATCTCGTCGTCGGGCGAGCACGCCGGATTCCCCGGCACGCTGTCGATCGGCGAGACGGTGATGGCCAACGTCGTGCTCGAGCTGGCCCGCAGCGCCGACTGGGCCGCCGGTGTGGTGTTCGTCAACGGCCACGGCGGCAACCACAGTGCGGTCACCCGGGCCGTCACCCGCCTCACGTCGGAGGGACGCAACGCGCTCGCCTGGTGGCCGAAGTGGCCGCAGCGCAACGACGGTGGACCCCGCGACCTCCACGCGCGGCCGGATCGAGACCTCGCTGATGCTCGCCATCGACCCCGGGCTCGTGCGCTTCGAGCTCGCCGAGACCGGCCCCGATGCGTCGATCGATGAACTCCGGGCCAACGGTGTCCGCTCCGTCAGCCCGTCGGGTGTGCTCGGAGATCCGCGCGATGCGTCCGGCGGTGAAGGCGAACGATTCATCACGATGTTCGTCGAGGATCTGGTGCACGAGGTCGAGAAATGGCGCCCGATCGATCCGACACCGCCCGGTTCGAACAACGGCTGACGCGATGCAGGCGATGGCGTCGATGCGCTACCGCGTCGACGGTTCCTGGCGTCGCTTCGACAGGGTGGTCGTCGCCGGTTCACCGTTGCGGATCTTCCGCCTCACCGAGGCGGGCGCCGCCGTGGCACGAGCCGTCGAGGCGGGCGAACCCGTGCACCCGGTCGAGCCTCGTCGAGCGGCTGCTCGACGGTGGCGCGATCCACCCGCGGCCGTCCGAGTCCGGCCCGGCCACGTTCACGATCGACGACGTCACCGTCATCACACCGCAGCTCGGCGGCATCGTGGTCGACGACGGCCGGCTCGTGGTCGACGACGGCTCGGCGCCCGCCCTCGTCGGCGCGGCCGTCCGCCATGCCGACAATCGCGGCCCGGCCGCGGCGCGGAACTCGGGGCGGCAACTCGTCGGCACATCGCTGGTGGCGTTCGTCGATGCCGACGTGACCCTGACCGGCGACTGGCTGGAACGCACTCCTCGGACACTTCGACGACCCGCGCGTCGGGCTGGTCGCGCCGCGGGTGACCGGCGAGGCGCGGATCGCCCCTCGACCTCGGCCCGGAGCCGGCCCGCGTCCGCGCCGGCAGCAGGGTGAGCTACGTGCCTGGTGCGGCGATCGTGGTGCGCGCGAGCGCGTTCGACGCGATCGGCGGCTTCGACGAACAGCTTCGATTCGGCGAGGACGTCGATCTCGTCTGGAGACTCGACGCCGCCGGATGGGCCTGTCGGTTCGAACCGGCCTCGACCGTGCACCACGCGCCACGTGCTTCGCTGGCCGCCCGTTTGCGACAACACGCCGGATACGGCACGTCGGCCGCGCCGCTGGCGTTGCGTCACCCGCACGCGCTGGCACCGATGGTCTCCAACGGTTGGACCGCATCGGCGTGGGCGCTCGTCGGGTCCGGGCGACCGGTCGCCGGCGTGTCGCTCGCGATCGGGTCGTCGGCGGCGCTGATCCGCAAGCTGCCCGACGTGCCCCCGGCCGTCGCGTTCACGCTGGCCCTGCGCGGCCACACCGGCGCCGCCCAGCAGATCGCCCACGCCGTGCGGCGCGAGTGGTGGCCGCTCGTCGCGCTCGCGGCGCTCGTGTCCAGACGTTTCCGCTGGATCGCGGTCGCCGCCGTGCTCGCCGACGTCCGCGCCACCCCGACCGATGTGGCCTACGGGTGGGGCGTCTGGCGCGGCATGCGCCGGCATCGCACGCTCGGCCCGATCGTCCCGCGGCTCGCCGCCTGGCCCGCCCGCCCCACGCACCGCAAGTACGGTCGTCGGGCGTGAGACTGACCATCCGCACCGCACTGTGGCGCAGCCATGTCGCCAGCGTTGCCAGTTCGGTGGAGGGGCTCGTCCCCGTCGTGAAGGGCAACGGATACGGGTTCGGTCGGGCGTGGCTCGCCGAGACGGCCGCCGAGTTCGCCGACACGATCGCCGTCGGCACCGTGCACGAACTCGACCAGCTCCCCGTCGGCGGTCACGCCCGTCGTGCTCACCCCGACCCTGAACGCGGCGGAGGTCGTCGCCGCGCGCACCAGGGGGTGAGCCCGATCCTCACGGTCGGCAATCCGGCCCACATCGCCGCGCTCGCCGGCTGGAACGGCCGGGTCCTCGTCAAGCTGGCATCGTCGATGCAGCGCTACGGGCGCTCCGGCGCCGACGTTCGACGCGCTCGTCGACCACGCCACCGGCGCCGGACTCGACGTGGTGGGCGTCAGCATCCATCCGCCGCTCGTCGGCACGCCGGCCGACCACGGTGCCGAGATCGCCGCGCTCGTCGGTGACGTCGACCCGTCGCTGCCGGTGTGGGTCAGCCACCTCGACGCCGGCTCGTACGCCGCGCTGCCCGCCACGCACACGTACCGCCTCCGCCTCGGCACCCTGTTGTGGCACGGGAACAAGTCGATGCTGCAGCTCAACGCCGACGTGCTCGACGTGCGCGAGGTCGCCGCGGCGAGCGCGAGTGGGCTATCGGCTCGGAACGATCGCCACCGACGGGCACGTCGTGATGATCGGCGCCGGCACCGCGCACGGCATCGCCGCCCTCGACGACACGGTCGCACCGGGCCCAGTCCCTTTCACTTCCAGCGGCGGCGCATCGATCTCCACGAGTCACCGCACATGCACACGTCGATGTGTTTCGTCCCCGCTCGGACAGCCCGTCCCGCAGATCGGCGACCGGGTCGACGTGCAACGTCCGCTCACGATGACCCAGGTCGACGAGTTCGAATGGCTGTGAAGGTCGACCGCGAGCCGACGGACGAGCCCACGACGCGGCCACATCGTTCGCCGTCGCCTGCCCGGCCCCGACGTGGTGCGCGCCGTTGCGCTCATCGGGGTCGTGGTGATGAACTTCCACGGCTACCTGCTGATCGCGGCACACCAGCTCGAGCGCCGCCTCGCGGATCGGTGACGGTTGGGCGGCGGCGCTGTTCGACCCGTGGAACGGCCCACTGTCCACGCGGTTCGCGGCGACGTTCGTCCTGGTCGCCGGCGTGGGCGTGACGCTGCTGACCCGATCGGTGATCGGCGATCGGGCGCGTGTGACGGAGATGCGGTGGCGACTCGTACGGCGCGGCGTGCTGCTGTACACCGTCGGGCTGGTCCTCGACGACATCTGGCCCGGCACCATCATCCCGTACTACGGGGCCATGTTCGTGGGCGCCGCAGCCATCTTCACGCTCCGCACCGTGTGGATCGCGCTGATCGGAGCGGTTGCCGCCGTGGCGGGAGCTGGACTGAACGCGTGGATCTTCTGGCGGACCGAGGACGGCCACGACGTCACCTGGCTGACGGGCCCCGGGAACGTCTTCGGTGCGGCGCTACGTGTTCGACATGTTCGTCAACGGGACCCATCCGTTGCTGCCGTGGTTCGCCTTCCTGTGCGCCGGCATCGTCCTCGGGCGGCTGTTCGCCCGCGAGTGGTGGCGACCGGCGGCGATCGCCGCGGGCATCGCGTCGTACAGCGTGGCCACGATGGCCGAGTCGTTCGGGTCGACGCCGTTCCAGCGTTCGTTCCTGTCGACCGCGTCGCACGACGGCAGCCTCGTCTACGTGGCCAGCGCGCTCGGCACGGCGTTGGTGGCCTATGCCTCGATCGACTGGGTCGCCGAACGATTCCCCCGGCCGACCGACCCGTTGCGCCGCGCCGGCCAGTTGACGCTCTCGCTGTATCTCTGCCACGTCCTGGTCTTCCGCCTCCTCGTCCACTGGCTCGGCTGGATCGAACCAGCCGGGCTCGACCTCGCCCTCGTCTTCGCCCTCGGGTTCTGGATCGTGGCGATCATCGCCGCCGCCGCCTGGCAGCGACGGTTCGGCATCGGGCCGGCCGAACGCGTCTACCGCGCCTTCGGCGGCTGATTCCACGGACGGCCGGGATTCACGGCCGGGCGGCGCGGCGGAGGCCGCGCCAGCCCATCGCACCGGCGCCGATCAGCTGGCCGTTGTCGCCGAGGCGCGACGGGGTGATCCGGGCGCCGCGGCTGTACGGAAGGTGGGCGTGCTCCTCGAGCGCGACCTGCGCCGAGTGGAAGAACGTCGCGGCGAAGTTGCGGGCGATCGTTCCCCCGACGACGACGAGGGTGAGGTCGAGGGTGTTGCACACCGTCGCCGCCGCCCGCCCGACGAGCACGCCGGTGCGCTGCATGATCTCGTAGGTGGGCTCGGTGAGCGGGCGGCCGGTGATCGATTCGATCGCCACCCCCGATGCCTCCGCATCGAGACACCCCTGGGCGCCGCACACGCAGCGGCGGCCGCCCGGTTCGACGATGATGTGGCCGACCTGACCGGCGAACCCCGACGCACCGTCGAGCAGGTCGTCGTCGAGCACCAGGCCACCGGCCACCGACGCCGACACCGTGATCGTGCAGAAATTCTGATGACCCTGCGCCGCACCGAGCCACCCCTCGGCGAGTGCCAGCACCTTGGCGTCGAGGTCGCCATAGACCGGCAACCCGGTGAGTTCCTTCAGCCGGCTCCGCAGCGGGAAGTTGCGCCACGAGATGACGCCGGCCGGCGACACCGTCTCCAGGTGACGGTCGGCCGGGCCCACGGAACCGACGCCGACGGCGACGATGCGGACCTCGTCGCGCTCCTCGGCGGCGGCGATCAGTTCGGTCACCATCGTGGCGAGCGTGGTGTAGTGCGATTCCGGGCCGACGTCGCGCTCGGCCATCGAACTCGACCGGTCGACGAGCAGCCCGCTCGCCGTGACGAGCGCCGCTTCGAACCGGTCGGCACCGATGTCGATCGCGAGCACGACGTCGCTCGGCCGACCGGCTTTCGGGTTCGGTCCGTTGCGGGTGCCGTCGATGGACATGCGGCGACCGACGGTAGCGGCAGGAGACCGCCGTCTGTCGGCGCGATGAACAGTTGGCGATTCGGCCCGGCCGCCGTCGGGACGGCGTGGCTCAGCTGACCCGGCGGGCGGTCTCGACGAGGTTGATCTCGTAGAGCACCTCGTCGAGGGCGTCCTCGGCGGAGATCGCCGCGAACCGCTGCGGGTTGTCGGGCGTGCAGCACGAGGGCACCGGCGACAACACCGTCCAGGGTCGGGGATGGCAGAACTGCACGACGCTGTAGCGCTCACCCTCGTACTCCGGCGCGGCGACCACCCGATGCCACCCGATCGGGATCGTCCCGTTGGTCAACCGCTCGAGCATGATGCCGGTGTTGATGATCAGCGAATCGTCCGGCGGCAGCGCGTCGACCCAGTCGTCGCCCACCTTCACCTGCAGGCCGGGTGCCGTCGCGCGCGGCAGCGCGGTGATCAGGTTGATGTCGCCGTGCTGCGCCGCCCAGACGTGCCCATCGGCGCCGACGTCTCGATCGCTTGGGCCATGGCCGGGTAGCGGATCGCACGGGTGAGCGTCGGGCCGTCGTGCACCATGTCGTCGAAGAACGTCTCGTGGCAGCCGATGCCCTCGGCGATCACGTGCAGGAAGCGCCGCTGGAGGTCGGCGATCGAATCGTGGAACCGGTACAGCACCTCGGTGATGCCTGGCACGGCTGCCTCGGGCAGCAACTGGTCGGGGTACGCCTGGACGAACTTGCGCTTCAGCGGATGCCCCGGTTCGATCGGCGTCGACCAGTTGAGCATCTCCTTCCAGTCGGGCTTGTCGCTCGACGCGGCGGTCTCGACGAGCAGGCCGGTGTACCCGGTCTGACCGTTGGCGCCCGGCGCGACGAAGCGCTGCTTGACCTCCGCATCGAGTTCGAAGAACTCGCGCAACATGCCGTAGGCGGTGTCGAGCAGATCCTCGGAGAGGTCGTGGCTCGTGTAGACGAATCCCGTGGCGAGGCTGCGGGTGGCACCGTCGACGACGGCGCGACGTTGTTGGGCGCTGCCCTGTTCGAAGGCGAGCAGATCGACGTCGAGGATCTCCGACCCGGAGACGGCGGTGCTCACGGTCTGGCTGGTCATGGAAACGACGCTAGCGGTGCACCATCGGGCGTGAACAGCGCGGGCCACCCACCCGTGTGGATGAACACGACGTCGTCGGCGGCGCCGAACCGACCGTCACCGGCCGCGCCGAGCAGACCGGAGAAGCCCTTGCCGGAGTAGGTGCGGTCCATCAGCCAACCACCATGGCGCGCCGCCCAGTGGATGGCCTCGTCGCCGGCCGAGGTCGGCACGGCGTAGTCGTCGCCGATCCACCGATCGTCGACCTCGACGTCGTCGGCGGTCACGGTTGCATCGAGGCCCATCAGCGCCAGCGTGTCGTTGGCGAGTCCGGCGATGTCCGGGTGGCCGATCACGACGCCCTTGGCGACGCCGACGGCGACCACCGCCGGCACGTCGCGACCCGCCGCCCGCGCGGCGGCGCGGCCGGCGAGCAGGCCGGCGTGGGTGCCGCCGCTCGACGACGTGAACACGATCGCCGATGGTCGCAACCGCCGTTCATCGAGCTGGTCGAGCAACTCGACGAAGCCGGCCGCGTACCCGAGCGCACCCGTCGGTGTGCTCCCGCCGATCGGGATCGAGTAGGGCTTCAGGCCCTCGGCGGCGAGGCCGTCGGTGACCGATTCCCTGGCGATCTCGAGCTCGCCCCAGTGGTGATCGGGAGCGCCCGTGAAGTGGAGTTGCGCACCGAACAGGCCCGACAGCAGCAGGTTCCCGGTCGCCGATCCCCGGGCCGGCTCGTCGCCCGACACCACCAGGTGCACTTCGAGGCCGAGCAGGGCGCCGGCGGCCGCGGTCATCCGGCAGTGGTTCGACTGCGCCGCACCGACCGTGACGAGCGCCTGGGCGCCGCCGGCCATCGCCGCCCCGCACAGGAACTCGAGCTTGCGCGCCTTGTTGCCTCCTCCGCCGAGGCCGGTGAGGTCGTCGCGCTTCATCCAGAGGCGGGCGCCACCGGGCAACGCCGTGCGCGCCCACTTCGAGGGGCGTCGGGAGGCTGGCCAGCGAGGCCCGGTCGAGATGTTCGAACACTGCGAACATGCTAGGCAGACACGGTGATGGCCAGGACCGACTGGAACCCGTTGTTGCGCGGCGAGTTCGAACAGCCGTATTGGCACGACCTCCAGGCGTTCGTCGCGGCCGAGCGCGCCGCGCACGTCGTGTACCCGCCGGCGCCGGAGGTGTTCGCCGCGCTCGCACCTCACCGCCTTCCACGATGCCCGGGTCGTGATCCTCGGCCAGGATCCGTACCACGGACCGAACCAGGCGCACGGGCTGTGCTTCTCCGTTCGGCGTGGTGTGCGGGTGCCGCCGTCGCTCGTCAACATCCACAAGGAGCTGGCGTCCGACCTCGGCGTTGCGATTCCCGCGCATGGAAACCTCGAGAACTGGGCACGGCAGGGCGTGCTCCTGCTGAACACCACGCTCACCGTCCGCGCCGGTCAGGCCGCGTCCCATCAGGGTCACGGTTGGGAGACGTTCACCGACCGGGTGATCCGCACCGTGAACGACAAGGACGAGCGCGTCGTGTTCATCCTGTGGGGCAGCCACGCCCGCCGCAAGAAGGAACTGATCGACACGGCACGGCACACGATCATCGAGTCGGCGCATCCGTCGCCGTTGTCGGCGCACAACGGGTTCTTCGGCACGAAGCCGTTCAGCCGCACCAACGACGCGCTGGTCGCCGCCGGCCTCGCTCCGATCGACTGGGACCTCACCGACGACGGCCCGCAGGGCGACCGCTGATGCCGTGGCAGACGAGCGAACGCGTGATGGCGTGGCGGGAACGGAGCGACATCGTCGACGTGGTCGTCGACATGCTCGACGGTTGGCGGAAACACCAGTCGGGCCGCAACGCGTCGTTGCTGTCGTTCTTCTTCTTCCTGTCGATCTTCCCGTTGCTCCTCGTCGCCACGACGATCCTCGGCTTCGTGCTGCAGGACAACCCCGACCTGCAGCAGCGCATCGTCAACGGCTCGCTCGAGAACATCCCGGTGCTCGGCCAACAGCTGGCCGACGACCCGTCGTCGCTCGATGGCAGCATCTGGGTGCTCGTCGTCGGTCTCGCCACCGCCCTCTGGTCGGCGACGAAGGCGTTCGTCGGCCTGCAGGTGGCACAGGACGACATCTGGGAGGTCGACATCGACGAGCGGGAGCCGATGCACGTGCAACGTGGCCGGGCGATCCTCGGGATGGCGATCATCGGCGTCGCCCAGGTCGGCACCCTCGTGCTCACGGCCATCGTCAATGCCGCCGGACTGCCGGGGATCAGCAGGATCCTGCTGTTGATCGCCGGCCTGGTGGTCAACGTCGTGGTCATCGCGTTCATGTACCGGTTCCTCACCGCGGCATCGCCGACGTGGACCGACGTGTGGCCGGGAGCGCTGTCGGCGGGCATCGCGTTCAGCCTGCTGCAGTACTTCGGCGCGGGCATCGTGAAGCGGATCACCGACAACGCCGGCGACACGTACGGGCAGTTCGCGCTGTGCTCGGCCTCGTCACCTGGCTCGGCTTCCTCGCCATCTCCGCGCTGATGAGCGCCGAGCTGAACGCGGCCGTGGTGCGCCGTCGCCCGGTCAGTGCTTGATCATGACGTGCTTGACCTCGGTGTAGTGCTCGACGGCGTACATCGACATGTCCTTGCCGTAGCCGGACTGCTTGAACCCGCCGTGCGGCATCTCCGACACGATCGGGATGTGGTCGTTGACCCACACGGTGCCGAACTGCAGGCCCTTGCTCATCCGCATGGCCCGGCCGACGTCCGAGGTCCACACGCTCGCCGCGAGCCCGTAGTCGACGCCGTTGGCGAGCGCGAGCGCCGTCTCCTCGTCGGCGGCCGGCTGCACCGTGATCACGGGACCGAACACCTCGCGCTGGATGATCTCGGCCGCCTGGTCGACACCGACCACGACCGACGGTTCGTAGAAGAACCCGGCGCCGCCGCGATTCGATCCGCCGACGGTCACCTCGCCACCGGCTTGCTGTGCCCGCTCGACGTATCCGCCGATCCGCTCGCGGTGGACGCCGGAGATCACCGGACCCATCTCGGTCTCGGTCGACATCGGATCGCCGACGACGATCGAAGCGACGGCGTCGGTGAGGCCGGCGACGAAGTCGTCGTACACATCGGCCCCGGCGATCACCCGGCACGGCGCGGTGCAGTCCTGGCCGGAGTTGTAGAACGCGGTCTGCTTGAGGTTGGCGACCACGGCCTCGATGTCGGCGTCGTCGAACACGATGACCGGTGCCTTGCCGCCGAGTTCGAGGTGCACCCGCTTCAGCGTCTCGGCGGAGATCCGGGCGACCGACTTGCCGGCACCGACGCTTCCCGTCAGCGAGATCATGGCGATCCCCGGATGCTCACACAGCGCGACACCCGTGGTCCCGCCCTGGCCACACACGACGTTGAGCACGCCGGGCGGCAGGATGTCGGCGGTCAGCTCGGCGAGCCTGAGCGCGCTGTAGGGGGTGAGTTCGGACGGCTTGAGCACCACCGTGTTGCCGGCGGCGAGCGCGGGGCCGAGCTTCCAGGTGGCCATGTTGAGCGGGTAGTTCCACGGGGCGATCGATCCGATCACACCGATCGGTTCGCGGCGAACCATCGAGGTGTAGCCCTCCATGTACTCGCCTGCCGCCTTGCCCTCGAGGAACCGCGGCGCGGCGGCGAAGAACCGCCAGTTGTCGAGCGTCAGATCCATCTCGAACTCGACGATGCCGACCGGCTTGCCGACGTTCACGCACTCGATCTGCGACAGCTCGTCGATGTTGTCCGCCACCACATCGGCAACCTGCTGCAGGATCTCGCACCGCTGACGCGGGGTCGTCCGCGACCAGCTGTCGAACGCCTCGGTCGCCGCCCGCACTGCCGCATCGACGTCGGCGGCCGTGCTGGCCGGCACCGACCCGAGCACCGCGCCCGTCGCCGGGTCGAGCACCTCGTCGGCCGCCCCCGACCCCGCCGGCCGCCATGCCCCACCGATGAAGTTCGAGTCCAATCGGTCCAGCTGCAGTCCGGTCATGGCGGCATCCTCCCACGCCGTCCGGACCCCAAATCCCTGTTTGCGTCGCGATTTTCGTGACCCGGTCCGCAAATTTCGCGACGCAAACGTGGAATCTCGCGTCGATGAGACAACGGTCACGCGCCTAGCCTGGTGACATGACGGTTGACGAGGGGTCGAGCGATGCTGGATCGAGTTCAGACGTGAACGAGCAGGCGACGCCGGAGACGGCTCCGCAGCGTGCCGGCATGTCGATCATCGTGTTCGCCGGCCTGATGTCGATCGCCGCCGGGGCCGTGCACGCGGCCGCGGCGGGCATCCACGTCGAGACCAAGCAGCTCGCCCAGATCTTCGTGATCACGGCCGTCCTCCAGATCGGCGTCGGGATCTGGGCCGTGCTCCGCCCGGGACGCCTCGCCGCGTCAGCGGTGGTCGTCGTCAGCGTCGGTGCGTTCGCCGGCTGGCTCACCACGCGCCTTGCCGGCATCTCCTGGATCGACGGCCTCGAGGTACGCGAAGCGCCCGGGTTCGCCGACACCGCGTGCGCCGCGCTCGCCGTCGTCGCGGCGATCGCCGGGTACACCGGTGCGATCCTCCCCGCCGATCGTCGACGCCACCGCGGCCTCGCCATCCCCGCCGCGCTCATCGGGCTGTTCGCCGTCTGGACGATGCTCGCCGCCGGGACCACCGCCCACACCCACGCCGACGGCGGGCACTCCCACGGTGACGAGGCGGCCGCGGCGGCCACCGGAACCGCCGGCGCCGTCACCGCCGACGACGGACACGCCCACGACGACACCGCCACCACCGGCACGACGTCGACCGACACGCACAGCCACGACGAGACCGCCACCGACATGACGGCCACCGATGACATGGCGGCCGCCGATGGGCACGCCCACGACGCCACCGCCGAGCCCGTCGCCCTGGCCTGGCCCCGCCCGTGGGACCCCGCCGGTCCGATCGATCTGTCGGGCGTCGACGGCGTCACCATCGAGCAGGAGGTGAGGGCGAGCGAGCTGGTCGCGAAGACGCTCGTCGAGCTGCAGAAGTTCGCCGACCCTGCCGCCGCGATCGCCGCCGGGTACATCTCGATCGGCGACGCGGGCACCGGGCAGCGAGCACTTCATCAAGGGCTCGCTCATCGAGGACGACGCCCTGCTCGACCCTGCCGGACCCGAGTCGCTCGTGTACGACGTCGTCGACGGACAGCGCACGCTCGCCGGCGCCATGTTCATCGCCAGTGCCCGCCCCGCCGACGACCCGTCGCTCACCGACTGGGCCGGCCCGCTGATGACCTGGCACAAGCACGACAACCTCTGCTGGTCGACCGGTGACGACGGCGTGGCCAAGGTGGTCGGCATCATCGATGCCGACGGGAACTGCGCCAACGGCGTTCGGGCCGGCGGCGAGAACCCGATGGTGCACGTGTGGGTCAAGCCGCACCCGTGCGGCGTGTTCGCCGCCCTCGAGGGCATCGGCGCCGGTACCGCGGCGGTCGCCGAGGCGGACCGTGTCGACATGTGCTCTGCCGAACACGGCCACGGCGCGACCGCCGAACCGGCGGCGGTGGCCAAACCGTACGACCCTGCGCTGCCGATCGACCTCAGCGGCACACCGGGCGTCACGCCGCAGCAGCAGGCCGCGGCCGAGAACCTGATCGCGGTGACGCTCGTCGACCTGCCGCAGTGGAGCGACTACCGGGTCGCCGAGGCCGCCGGCTTCCAGAGCATCGGCGACGCCGGAACGGGCCACGAGCACTTCGTGCAGTGGGACTGGATCGACGACGACGTGCTGCTCGACCCCGATTTCCCCGAGAGCCTGGTCTACGAGCCGCAGCTCGACGGCTCCAAGAAGCTCGTCGAGCGCGATGTACATGGCGCCGACGACGGTGGCGCTCGAAGACGTCCCGAACCTCGGCGGTGCGCTCACGCAGTGGCACATCCACAACAACCTCTGCTACTCGAGCTTCCCCGATCATCCGCGGGTCGCCGGCGTGACCAGCCCGAACGGCGCATGCCCGGCCGGCCTCGTCAACCCGCCGCCCGCCCCGATGATCCACGTGTGGATCGTGCCGCAGAAGTGCGGGCCGTTCGCCGCGCTCGAAGGTGTCGGTGCCGGCCAGATCGCCGCCGACCAGGAACGTCTCTGCGACACGGCGCACGGCGCGCATTGACGCGCGCATACTCGAGCCGATGATCAACCACGTCTTCGTGTACGGCACGTTGCTGCCCGGCGACGTCCGCTGGCGGTACCTGGCAGCAGTTCGTCGCCGATGAGGGCACCCCCGACTCCGTCGACGGCTCGCTGTACGACACCGGCTTCGACTATCCGGCGGCCGTGTTCGAGGGGCCCGAGGCCGACGCGGGTGCCGTCAACGGCGCGATCATCCTGGGCCGGACGTTCGAGGTGGCGCCCGAGATGCTCGACGACTGCCTCGCCGTGCTCGACGTCGAGGAGGACATCGCCGGTGGGCGATATCGGCGGGTCGCGATCCGCACCCACGGCGGCGCCGACGTGTGGGCGTACGAGTATGCGTTCGGGTTCGACCTGTCACCGATCCCCTCGGGCGACTGGCTCGCGCACCGGCCCGCCCACCTCGCGCTCGAACTCTCCGACGACTGATCGGCCGGGCCCTGCGGGCGCGGTACGTTCACGACATGCACATCGGTGTCGAGATCTTCCCAACCGACCAGACGATCGGTCCGATCGAACTCGCCAAGGCGGTCGAAGACCGGGGGTTCGAGTCGCTGTGGTTCCCCGAGCACTCCCACATCCCGACGAGCCGCGCCACGCCGTGGGGCGGGCGCGAAGGTGCGCCGCCACTGCCCGACTTCTACAGCCGCACGTACGACCCGTTCGTGGCGCTCGGTGCGGCCGCCGCGGTCACGTCCACCCTGAAGCTGGCGACGGGGATCTGTCTCGTCGCCCAGCGCGATCCGATCCACACGGCCAAGCAGGTCGCCAGCGTCGACGCCCTGTCGGAGGGCCGGTTCATCTTCGGCGTCGGCTACGGGTGGAACAAGGAGGAGATGGGCCAGCACGGCACCGCGTACGGCGAACGGCGGGCGATCCTGCGGGAGAACATCCTCGCCATGAAGTCGCTGTGGACCGACGAGGAGGCTGCCTTCGCGGGCGAGCACGTCACGATCGAGTCGAGCTGGGCGTGGCCGAAGCCGGTGCAGTTCCCGAACCCGCCGATCGTGCTCGGCGGCGACGCCGGGCCGAAGACGGCCGCCGACATCGCCGAGTTCTGCGACGGCTGGATGCCGATCGGCGGGCGCCACGCGCTCGACAAGTGGCCGGCCATCGAGGCGGCGTGCGAGGCGATCGGACGCGACCCGGCGAGCATCGAGCTGGGGCTCTTCGGCGCACCGGCCGACGAGTCGAAGCTGACCGACCTCGCCGCGACCGGCGTGCGGCGGGCCGTGTTCGGCCTGCCGCAAGGTCATCGTGACGAGGTGCTCGCCGCGCTCGACGAGATGGCGCCGCTCGTCGAGGCGTTGCGCGCGGCCTGATTCGTCGGAGCGTGACGTCACCGACGGATGACGTCACCGAAACGCGGCCGACACGTTCGGTCCCGATGCTTGCTGCATGGACGATTCACCCGTCACCCCATCACGACCGGCCGACGCGATGCTGCTCGTCGCCGCCGACCATCCCGAGCCTGATCGACGCCCGCGAGCGATTCGCCGTCGAACTGCGCGCCGAGCAGCGCTACTTCGGACGGTCGGCACCGACGCCGAAACCCTTCCCGTCGTTGATCGCCACACTGCTGGCCGGGCGAGGGTTCCCGACTGGCCGCCATGATCGACGGAGAGATCATCGGGCTGGCGTGCATTCGCCCCGACGGGGAGGCGTTGGTCGCCGTGGTCGAGCGTTGGCGCGGCCAGGGAGTCGCCAGCGCCCTGCTGCGCGCCGCCATCGAGCGGGCCCAGCTGGCCGGACACTCGACGGTGTTCATCCGGTCGAGCCGTCGGAGTCGGGCCGTGGCCGCGATCGGCGCGGCGCTCGGCTGCACGGTGGTCGATCTGGGCCGGGGACGGATCCATCTGATCCTCACGATGGGAGACGATGCCCGCACGGGTTGACGTTCCACAAACATGTTGTGTTCGCAACTATTGCTGATACAGTAGTTGCCATGACCACCACGGAACTCCCCACCACGCTCCCCCTCTCCACCGGCACCTGGACCGCAGATGCGTCACACACGACCGTCGGCTTCAGTGTTCGCCACCTCGGCCTCGCCAAGGTCCGCGGTCGCTTCGAGGGCGTCACCGCCCAGGTGACCGTCGGTGACGACCTCGCCTCGAGCGCAGTCACCGCCGAGATCGACATGGCGTCGGTGTCGACCGGCAACGCCGATCGCGATGCCCACCTCGCCGGGACCGACTTCTTCGGCGCCGAGAAGAACCCGAAGATGACCTTCGTCTCCAAGGAGATCACCGGCCAGGGCGAGGAGTACAAGCTCACCGGCGAGCTGACGCTCAACGGCATCACCAAGCCCGTCGAGCTCGACGTCGAGTTCTTCGGCACGTCGGTGTTCCCGCTCGACCAGTCGACCCGCGCCGGGTTCTCGGCGACCGGTTCGCTGTCCCGCAAGGACTTCGGCATCGAGTTCAACATGGCACTCGGTGGCGACAAGGTGATGATCTCCGACAAGGTGGCGCTCGAACTCGACGTCCAGCTCGTCGCCGCCACCGCCTGATCGTCCCCACGAATCCCCCAGTCCCCCCGTCAAGGTCGTGCATCGGTGCCCCCTGAGCGCGGACGTCGATGCACGACCTTCGGCGTTTTCAGACCACGCTCATGCCGTACATCTCGCCGAGCCGATCCGAGATCAGCTCCAACCGTTCACCGTCGGGGCCGGCGAAGTAGATCGAGGTGTCAGCCTCGATGAAGGTGGCGACGCCCGCCGCTTCGAGCTTGCCCTTGAGGCGCTCCCAGTTGCTGCGATCGACCGAGATCGCCAAGTGGTGGTGACCCGCCGAGCACCTCCTGGTACGGGCCGAGGCCCAGACCGGGAAAGTCGAAGAAGGCCAGCGCGTTGCCGTTGCCGATGTCGAAGAAGAAGTGTGTCGAGCCGACGTAGTCGCGGTTCTCGAACAGCTCCGTCAACGGGAACCCGAGGAGCCCTTGGTAGAACTCGATGGTCGTGGCGACGTCGGACGACAGCAGCGCCTGATGGTGCACGCCACGCGCCGTCGAGGCGGGACGGTCGGCTCTGTCCGTCAGATACCGCTCGCGCAGCTGCGCCCACTCCGCCGTGCGATCGGGGTGTGCGCCGTCGTGGTCCGAACCGAAATGGGGCGTCGACTCAGTCATGCGCCCATCCTGCCACCTGGCAGGCGACGGGTCAGGCGGCCGCGCCGGCGAGCACGGCGGTGGCCGTCGGATCGACCGCGGCGGCGGGGACGACGGCGATGGTCGCCGTGGCGGCCCGCAGACGGCCGAAGCCGTAGTGCGCCATCCGCTGTCCGTTCGACACCGACAAGCCGAGCGTCAACGCGATCATCACGGTCCCGAGGCCGGCGGGACCGCCGAGCGCGACGCCGATCACGAGCCACGACAGCTCGAAGGCGAGCCGCACCCTGCGTTCCGGGTGGCCGGACCGTCCAGCGGCGGCGCTCGCCAGCAGTTCGCCCGAACCGGCGCCGAGCCCCGACACGATCAGCGCTCCGGCACCGACGCCGATCGCTCCGATCGCGAGCAGTTGGATCCCCATCCGCACCACGAGCGCTTCGGGCGCCTCGAACGTCTCCAGCAGCGACAGCGTCGACTGCATCACGACCCCGACCACGAGCGGGCCGGCCAGCGTGCCGAACCCGGGTCGGCGCCCGAGTGCCCACGCAAGGGCGATCAACGACCCGACGACCAGCCAGACCGAGAGGCTCAACGGCAGCCCCGTGTGCGTGCGCACCGCGCCGATGAACACGTCGAGGGGGCCAGGCCCGAGGCCGGTCCACAGGTGACCGCAACGGCGACGGCGATCGTCAGCGAACCGACAGATCAGGAGCAGGACACGAGTCGAGAACCCACACACGAGGCGCACGGGGCGCGCAAGGTGGGGGTGGACGATCACATGATGCAGTATCGGCATCGCGGCCGCGGACGGGAGGGGCCGCCACCGTGTCTTCCGGCACACCGGCCCGGAACTACGCGGACAGGTGGCGGACGAGTCCGTCGAGCGCGAGCAGATAGCTGTTGCGTCCGAACCCGCCGACCACGCCGAGGCACACCGCGCTGATCATCGACGTGTGGCGGAACTCCTCGCGGGCGTGCACGTTCGACAGGTGGGTCTCCACGACCGGGAGATCGATCGAGGCGATCGCGTCACGCAGCGCGACGCTGGTGTGCGTGTATGCACCGGGGTTGAACACCACACCGTCGGCCCACACCTTGGCCTCGTGCAGCGCATCGACGAGCGCGCCCTCGCTGTTGGACTGCACGTCGCGAACCTCCGCGCCGCGTTCGACGGCGTACCGCGCGGACGTCGGCCACGATGTCGGCGAGTGTGTCCGAGCCGTAGACCTCGGGCTCACGGGTGCCGAGCATGTTGAGGTTCGGCCCGTTGAGCACCAGGATCTGCCACGTCATGGCGTCAGGTTACGCAGTCGGCTCCGAACGCTTCAGCCTGCCGGCGGTTCGGGCGCCGTGCTGAACCGGGTGCGCAGGTGCGTGGTGTCGTTGTAGCAACGCACGATCCAGCGGTCCGGGGTCACGACGAGATGGCTGAGCGAGGCGTTGTCGGCGCCGGTGAACGCGAACCCTGTCGCGCCCGTCGCCTGCCCGATGACCTGGCCGATCACGCCACCGTGGACCACCGCGACGACCAGTTCGTCCGGGTGTGCGGCGGCGATGCGCTCGATGCCGACGTCGCACCCGCGCGGCGAACGTCTCCTCGGGTTCGGCACCGGGGATCACGTCCCAGCGCTGCGGTCACGGCCATCTTGAGTGCGATCGGGTCACCGTCGGCCAGCCGCTTGCGGACCTCGCCGCCCTCCCAGTCACCGAGGAACACCTCGCGCAACTCGGGTTCGACGATCGGTTCGAGACCGAGCCGGGCGGCGAGCGGGGCCGCCGTCTGATGGGTTCGCTGGAGGGTCGTCACGTAGATCGCGCTGATCCGCTCGCCCGTCGCGATCAGTCGATCCGCCGCCTGCTCGGCTTGCACCCGCCCTTCGGGAGACAGCGCGGGATCGCCGTGACCATCGACGAGCGGGAACTCCTCACCCTCCACATGGGGCGCCGACTCGCCGTGGCGCAGCATCAGGATCTCGCAGGCACCCGGGGGCGGAGCGAAACGGTGTTGGGGGAACTTGCGCGGTTCGGTGGAAGCCTCGGTCACCGCGACAAACTAGGTGACCGGTCCGGCACGATTCCGAGCCGCGCGATGATGTGCCCGTGGAGATCAAGCCGCTGACGTTCGACCACCGCGCACAGGCCGAGGCCTTCGCCGGCCGAATCCCTGCCGACGAGCGCGGCTTCCTCGACCGCACCCTGCTGAACCAGGTGTCGGTGGCGAGTTGGACCCAAGCACACTCCGGCGCGACGGTTGGGCGCCTTCATCGACGACGACCTCGTCGGTCTGGTGACGGTGGCGCCGGAATCGGGCTGGAGCGACCACGTCGCCGACTTCCGACTCGTCGTCGCCCCCGAGGCCCGCGGCCAGGGTGTCGGCCGTTCCCTCGTCGAGGCGGGGATCGCGCTCGGAGCGGAGCTCGGCATTCGGAAGCTGACGGTCGAAGTGATGGCAACTCGCGCCGGCCCGATCGGGATGTTCGAGTCGTTCGGCTTCGAACGCGAAGCCGTCCTGCGACGACAGGTGCACGACGACGCCGGCGAGCTGCACGACCTCGCCGTGCTCAGCCACTTCCTGGAGGAGCTGAGGGCGCTGGCCGGCAGCTAGAGCCAGCCGCTGCGTTTGAACTGGCGGTACAGCAACCCGACGATCGTGGCCATGACCACGAGCACCAACGGGTAGCCATACTCCCACCGCAGTTCCGGCATCGTGTCGAAGTTCATCCCGTAGATGCCCGCCACGAGCGTCGGCACTGCGGCCATCGCCACGTAGGCGCTGATCTTGCGCATGTCGTCGTTCTGCTGCACCGAGATCTGCGTCAGGCTGGCGGTGAGCGCCGAATCGAGCAACTCCGACAGCGACTTGGCCCGTGACACCGCTCTGCCCAACTGATCGGCCGCCTCGTGCAGATCGGCCAACACCTCGCGCTGCAGGTGCGGGCCCATCACGCGGATCATTCGATCGAGCGGATCCTGCAACGAACTGATGGCGACCACCATGTGGCGCAGCTCGCGCTTGAGCTTGTAGAGCCGCTGCACCGGCTGGTGGCGCGGATCGGAGAAGACGTCACCTTCGACCTGGATGGCGTCCATCTCGAAACCATCGAGCGCCGGGCCGTAATCCTCGATCACCCGCTCGATGATCGACACCATCACCGCCGACGGGCCCTGCCGCAGCCGGGCCGGGTCGCGTTCGAGGGCGGCGCGCAGGTTCGACAACGGGCTGCCGTCCCCGTGACGGATCGTCACCAGCGCGTGGGGGCGCACGAGCATCGTCAGCTCGCCCAGCTCCGCGACCTCGGCCTGGTCGTCGTACTGCACCGTCCGCAACACCAGCTGCAACGTGAAGTCGTCGACCGTCAACACCGGCCGCAGGTGCGGCGTGAGGATCTCCTCGGCGTTGAAGTGGGACAGCTGCAGGGTCGCCGCACCACGACTCGAGTTCCTGCACGTCCGGTTGGGCGAGGCCGACCCAGATGAAGCCAGGCGGCGCAGTCCACGGCGACACGTCCTCGCCGCCGTCGAGGTCTTCGAAGCGACGCGGCACGCTGGTCAACCCCGACATCGACGCCGGCGACCTCGGGTCGGCATCGGTGCGCCGACCGTCGATGTACACGGCGCTGTCGATGATCACGCGTTCATTCTTCCTTTTCAGTGCGTGTTGGGTGTGATCAGGTACTTCGAGCCGGTGGCCTGCTTGCCGTAGGCGGCGATGGCGTCCAGGCCGAGCGCTTCGGCGAGCGACACGGTCTCGGTGTAGGCGCTGGCGAACGTGGAGGTGATCTCCGCGGCGACGCGCTGGCGCATTCGTTCGACCTCCTCCGGTCCGACCTCGATCATGTACGGGGTGAGCAGGAAGCCACCGATCGACCATGCCATGCCGAAGTTGCGGCTGAGTTCGGTCGGGCCGCGGTCGAGACCCCCGTAGATGTACACCTGCTTGTGGACCGACGAGCCGTAGCGGCTGTACTCGGTCGCCCTGGCGTTCGCCGCCCGCTCCATGCACGTCAGGATCTGACCGGCGAGCTTGCCGCCCCCGATGGCATCGAAGGCGATGGTCGCACCGGTGGCGGTGAGCGCGTCGGTCAGGTCGTCCATGAAGGAGTCCGACGACGAGTCACACACGTGGACCGCTCCCTGATCGCGCAGCGTCGCCGCCTGCTCGGGACGTCGCACGATGTTGACCAGCTCGATGCCGTCGGCGATGCACAGCCGGTTCAGCATCTGACCGAGGTTCGACGCGGCGGCCGTGTGGACGAGCGCCGTGTGGCCCTCGCGCTGCATCGTGCCGATCATCGCGAGCGCGGTCAGCGGGTTGACGAAGCACGATGCGCCCTCGACGGCCGTGACGCCGTCCGGCAGGGCGAGCACCTGCGACACCCCGAGGACCCGGTACTGCGAATACATGGCCCCGCCGAGGGCACCGACCGTCCGGCCGAGGAGCGCCTGCGCCGCCTCCGACCCGCCGGCCGCGACCACGACACCGCCGCCCTCGTTGCCCACCGGCATCGACTCGTCGACGCGGCCGGCCATCGCGGACATCACGGCGGGAGCGATCGGTGCCGTCACGACCGGCCGATCGGCGGTGCCCGACGACGTGGCGGCGGCCATGTCCGCGCCACCGAACAGCAGACCGAGATCCGACGGGTTGATCGGCGCCGCATCGATCCGCACGACCACCTGATCGTCGCGGGGCGCCGGGACGTCGACGTCGACGAGCGACAGCTCGAGCTGACCCGCGGCGGTGACGAGTGAGCGCAGTTGCAGGCCGGAGGCGGGCGCTTCGGAGGTTGGCACGTCGGGCATGGGGTCTCCCAGAGTTGGTGGATGGTCAAAGAGTGGATCAGGACGCCGAGAGGCGTTGCGCGCGCAGGTCGGCGCGGCGCACCTTGCCGGCCTCGTCGCGCAGCGGTTCATCGACGAATTCGATGGTGCGGGGCAGCTTGTACTTGGTCAGCCGCTCGGCGAGGAACGCCAGCAGGTCGGCCTGCGACACGACGCTCTCGTCGGCCTCGACGATCGCGTGGACATCGTTGCCGCGGTCCTCGTGCGGCAATCCGATGACGGCGCACGAATGGACCGCCGGATGCTCGTTGATCGCCGCCTCGACCTCGGCGGGATAGATGTTGGCGCCGCCGCACAGGATCATGTCCTGCACCCGGTCGCCGAGGTACAGGTAGCCGTCGGCGTCGAACCAGCCCATGTCGCCGAGGGACTCCCAGCCGCCCTCGAGCGTGCGGGCATCCGCGCCGACGTAGCGGTACGTCGCCGCGTCACGGTTCGCCCGCATCCAGACCTCACCCTGCTGGCCGACCGGCAGCTCGTTGCCGTCCTCGTCGCAGATCTTCATCTCACCCGAGCTCACCCGGCCGACCGATCCTCGGTGCTCCAACCATTCGGTGCCCTTGATGATCGTGGCCGCCTGCGCCTCGGTGCCGGCATACAGCTCGTAGATCCGCTCGGGTCCGAGCCAGTCGATCCACGCCTCCTTGAGCCACGGCGGGCACGGCTCGGCGAGATGCCACACGATGCGCAGCGACGACAGGTCGTACTTCAGTCGGACGTCGTCGTCGAGCCGCAGGATCCGCTTCATCATCGTCGGGACCAGGTAGATCACGTCCACGCCGTACCGCTCGATCGACGCGAGCACCTCCTCCGCGTCGAAGCGCTGGAGGACCACCACGTGGTTGCCCCGCAGCCATGCCTGACACGACCAGACCGCCGGACCGTTGTGGTAGAGCGGGCCCGGCACGAGCATGCAGCCATCGTCGCGGGCGCCGAGTTGCGGCGGCGCTTCGGTGTCGAACAGCGCCGGGTCGCCCGACACGATCAGCTTGGGACGGCCGGTCGAGCCTCCCGACGTCGGCGCCTTCCACGCCGGCGACACCGCGTCGGGCAGGGGCTCGTCGCTGAACTCGGGGCCGGGTTGATGCCCGAGCGGCACGTGGATGATCGAGTCGGACAGTTGCTCGAACGCTTCGTCCGGCGCGCCGATCACGACCTTCGAACCGGCGAGCTCGACGATCGCCGCCAGTTCCCGGCCGGGCAGCTTCGCCGACACCGGCTGCGGGATGGCGCCGACCTTCCAGCACGCGAGGTAGGCGACGAACCAGTCGACCGAGTTGGGCACGGCGATCGTGACGAAGTCACCCGATCCGACGCCGAACGACGTCAGTTCGCGGGCCAGCCGATTGCCGCGCAACTCGAGTTCGCCACGGGTGATGGTGGTGCCGCCGCACGTGACCGCAGGAGCATCGGGCCGCTCGGCGGCCAGCCCGGCAAGGCGCTCAGGAAACGAGATGATCACAGTGACTGCCCCTCCAGTACGTCCGGTACGAAATCCACGTTGGCGACAAGATTCTCGAGACCCGGTCCTCGGGGATCTTGCCACAAACGCCGGAACAGGCCCCGGCCCGGGGCCAAGATCGCACGCCGAGCACGGCTACGGTCGGCGCCCATGGGTGCACTCGACGGAATCAAGGTGTTGGAGGCCGGCCTGCTCGTGCAGGGGCCACAGGCAGCGGCGACGCTCGGCGACTGGGGGGCCGACGTCGTCAAGATCGAACTGCCCGGCATCGGTGACCAGAGCCGATGGCTCCCGTCGTCGCCGACCGTGTTCGTCGCGCCCTACTTCGTCGCCTGCAACCGGGGCAAGCGCAGCATCACGATCGACCTGCGCAAGCCGGAAGGTCGAGACGTGTTCCTCAAGCTCGTCGAAGACGCCGACGTGTTCATCTCGAACTTCAAGTCGGGGACGCTCGACGAGTGGGGTCTGTCCTACGACGAGGTCTCGGCGCGGAACCCGCGGATCATCTATGCCGCCGGCACGAGCTTCGGCACCGAGGGCACCGATGCCGGCCGGGAGGGAGCCGACCTGAGCGCCCAGGCGTCCGGCGGCCTGATCAGCACCACGGGATCCGACGGCGACCCCGTCACGCCCGTGGCGGTCACGATCTGCGACCACATCGCCTGCCTCAACCTCGTCGGTGGCATCAGCGCCGCGTTGTTCGCCCGCGAACGGACCGGTCGCGGGCAGCGCATCGACGTGTCGCTGCTCGGCGGACAGATCTGGGCCCAGGCCTCGGAGCTGACCGCGGCACTGGCCACAGGCGTTGCGTCCGGCCGCTCGAACCGCGGCCATCCACTGATCCCCGGCGTGTACGGCGTGTTCCCCACCAGCGACGGCTGGCTGGCGATCGTCGGTGTCGCCGGCCCCGACCGCGCCCGCTTCTACGAGGTCATCGGCCGTCCCGAACTCGTCGAGCAGTTCGCCCAGCCGCTCTACTTCGGGGAGACGAAGAAGGCCGTGTTCGACGAGTTGTCGAGCACGTTCGTCACCCGCAGCACCGCCGACTGGTGCGCACTGCTCACCGAGCACCAACTGCGCCACGCACCCGTGCGTGACCATGCGGCGGTCGTCGCCGATCCCAACGTGTGGGCCAACGGGTACCTCACGAAGACGGCCACCGGTGACACCGTCGTCGCCTCGGCCGTGAAGTTCAGCGACACGCCGGCGCGCACCGGCGAGGTCGCCCCGGAGCTCGGCCAACACACCGAGGAGATCCTCCTCGAAGCCGGCTTCACCTGGGAAGACATCGCCGCGTTCAGCGCCTCGGGCGCCACCTGAGGCGGTCGGCCACCGGGAAGGCCGCCCCGCGCCCTCAGTGGGCAAACGCGTCGGGCTCGCTCGGGCTCGGCGTGGCGCCCTCGCCGGGTGGCCGGTCGGTGAGCTTCGACAGGTGGCGGTACCAACCCGATGCCCGAGCGGCGAGCGTGGCCAGGATGCCGATGAGCCCCGCCGCCGTGAAGATCAGCGCGAGTCCCCGTTCCTCGCCGGTGCCGAACCAGTCGCCGATGAGGTCGACGCCCGCGCCGTCGGTCATGAACGGCATGGCGACGAACTGGGCGAACGGCCCGATCATGAGGGCGGTCATCGGCGAGGCGGCGTTCTCGACCGTCTGGGCGAAACCGAACACGCGGCCCTGCTTCTCGAACGGCACCACCTGTTGCAACACGGTCTGTTCGGCGGCCTCGATCGCGGGCATCAGCGCCATCCACACGAGCATGCCGACGAACAGCAGGGGGATCGACGACTGCAACGTGAACACCGTGCAGACCGTCCAGTTGACGAAGTTGCAGACCAGGATCACCCGCATCGGCCGCGAGCCGAGGCCCCGCTTGGCGACGAACAGCCCACCGCCGATGAACGCGAAGCTGACGATGGCGAACAGCACGCCCCATGCCTCGACCGACATCAGCGACAGCCCGTAGGCGTCCATCAACGACATGAACACGCCGCCGAGCAGGTTGTTGAACGCGGCGAAGAAGATCAGCCCGTAGAGACCAGCGACACCCGAGATCGCTGCCAGCGCGCCCCGGACGTCGAAGACCGGCTCCTTCTCGCCGTCGGCCAACGGCTCGGGGTCCGGCTCGGGGAACCGGATGGTCAGCAGATGGATGACCGACACCGCGGTCAGCGAGACCGCGATCACGAGCGCCCAGCCCATGCCGAGCTGGCCGACCACCAGCCCGCTCAACACCGACGTGATCGTGAACGACACGCCCATCACCGTGCCGAGCAGGCCGTTGGCTCGGTCTCGATGCTCCTCCGGCACGAGCAGCGTGACGCTCGTGGACATGGCGATGGCGCGCAGGTTGCCGATCACGGAACCGCCGAGGATCAACGCGACGAACAGCCAGAAGTGCACCGAGCTGAACGACAGGAGCGACTCGTCCGACACCAGCGCGTACTGGACGAGCGCAATGGTGTAGAGCACGAGCCCGGTCGCCGACGCCACCATCATCGCGGTCCACTTGCGGTGGCGGTCGACGAAGGTGCCGAACAGGATGCCGAACAGCGCGGAGAAGATGGCGAACGCGCCGCCGACCACCGACGTGGCGAGCACCGACCGCGTCTCGAGGTACACCCAGAACGTGACCGCGAACCACAGGAAGCTGGTCATCACGCCGCTGATCAGCGCGTTGACGAGGAGGCGGTGGAAGATCTTCATGTCACGTCGATGATGGCATCGGGGAGTGACAAGTCTGGCGGGAGTTCGGGTCGCTGACGACCCGGCCAGCCGTCCGGATCAGCTCAGGTCGTGCGCGTCTGGTGCGATCGACGTCAGCATCGTGACGACCGAGCGCTCGACCTGGTCCTTCTGCAGACCGACGTCGGCGAGCACACCCGCTGCCACCTTCGACCTCGAGCAGCGCGAGCAGCATGTGCTCGGTGCCGATGTAGTTGTGGCCGAGGCGCAGGGCTTCGCGGAACGTCAGCTCGAGCGCCTTGCGCGCACCGGCGTCGAACGGGATCAGCTCGGGAACGGCGGCGCCGGGACTCGCGGCATGTCGCGGCTGCACGGCGGCAGCGGACGTCGTCGGACGACGGGTCGCACCGGCCGTGGTCATGATCGCGACGGCGAGCGGACTCCGGCTCGCTGAGCAGCCCGAGCACGAGGTGATCCACCGTGATCACGTCGTTGCCGGCGGCGCGCGCCTCGCTCTGCGAGGCGACCACGACGTTGCGCGCCCGCGGCGGTGAAGCGGGTGAAGCCCTGGCTCGGGTCCAGTGCCGTCGGCACGCCCGGGATCCTTCGGGACGAACCGCTGCTGGACCGCCTGTTTGGTCACCCCCATGCTGCGGCCGATGTCGGTCCACGATGCGCCCGATCGACGCGCCTGGTCGACGAAATGACCGACGAGGTGGTCGGCGACGTCACCGAGGTGCTCGGCGGCGAGCACGGCATCGGTGAGCTGTTCGAGTTCGTCGGTGTGCACGTTCTTGATCGCCTCGATCAGGTCGTCGAGGCGGACCTTGCCGGTCGCAGCGAGTGGCTTGTGTCGTCATCTCCGAGTGGCATGCGTCAAGTATGTACTTGACGCGATGCCATCCGTCAAGCCTGCTTGACGATGTCGTCGGCGACTCCGGCGACCAAGCCCGGGTCGTGCATCGGTGCCTAGGCACCGATGCACGACCCGGGCCGGGGGAGCGAATCAGCCAGCCAGGACGGACCCGGTCTCCAACAGCGACTTGAGGTCGCTGAGGATCCACGGGTGTCCGCCACCGCCCTGTGCGGCATCTCCGTCGCCGCGGATCATCGCCGCGGTGGCGGGTGCGCCGGTGACGTCGTGCGCCACGGTCAGCGAGCAGAAGCCCTCGTACTGTTTGATCTCGTAGGTGATCGTGGTCATCGGCTCGGCCGACGTCGTCGGGTCCATCAGCATCCGCCAGGTGGTCACGAGCTTGTGGGGTGCATCGGCTTCGATGACCTCGCCGTCGATGAGCAGGTCGGGGCACGGGTACCCCGACGCCTCGACCTCGGCCCGGAACTCCGGGCTGGGGACCACGTTCAACGTCCCGCCCGGACGCAGGTCGTAGTTCGTGTAGCCCGTGTAGCCGTAACGGTTCGTCCATTCCGGATCGGTGAGTGCCGTCCAGATCGCGTCGGCCGACGCCTTGATGTACACCCGTGACACCTGCACCTCGCGTGCGGTGCTGGTCTGCGTCGCGGTGCTGTCCTGTGTTGCGGTCATGATGATTTCTCCAATCGGTCCTTGAGTTCGAGGAGCGCGGTGACGTTGCGCTCCGTGTACTTGTCGATCCAGCGATCGTGCATCAGGCGGATCGGGACGGGGTTGAGGAAATGGTGCTTCTCCCTCCCCGACTTCCGGGCGACCACGAGGTTCGCCGCCTCCAGCACCTTGAGGTGTTTCATCACCCCGAAGCGCGTCATCGACAGCTCGGACTCCAGCTCGGTGAGCGTGCGCCCATCGCGCACGAACAGGAGGTCGAGCAGGAACCGACGGGTCGGATCGGCGAGCGCTTTGAACGCACCGTCGAGCTCGTCGTCGGAATCCATGCGGTGAGCATACGTGACCATTTGGTCACATGTCCAGCGCGCGAATCGAAAAAGATCGCGGGTGTGACGGATTCGTCGATCAGCCGAGGGACAGGTACGCCGCCGGGTCGCCGGCGAGGGTCTCGCTCGTGCGGCCGTCGACCGCGACGGCCGGCTCACCGACGAGCGTCACCCGCTGCACGCGGCGCGGCTGGTCGCCGTAGTCGTCGATCGCATAGTGCTGCGTGGCCTGGTTGTCCCAGATCACGATGTCGCCGGCGCGGTAGCGCCAACGGACGGTGTTCTCCGGGCGGGTCACGTGTGACTGGAAGGTCCGGATGAGGTCGGACGACTCCTGGGACGACACACCCTCGATGCGGCTGGCGAACCCACCGAGCAGCAACGACCGGCGGCCCGACACGGGATGCACCCGCACCAACGGGTGGCGGGCGGCGAACGTCGCCGAGTGGAACGCCGAGGTGTACGAGCTGCCGGCGCTCGTCATCCCGCCGTAGTCGGCCGAGTTGGAGTGCTGCACCCACAGCCGGTCGGCGAGCAGGCGCAGGTGCTCCGGAAGGTCGTCGTAGGCCGCTTCGGTGTTCGCCCACATCGTGTCGCCACCGACGGGAGGGATGACCACCGCGTTCAGGATCGACGCGCGTGGGCGGCCGGGCGACGAACGTGACGTCCGTGTGCCACACGTTCGCTCGCGCGCCCGACTCCGCATCGAGTTCGAACACGTGCGGGTGCCCGGTCAGTGACGGCACGGTCGGGTGGGCCATCGTCGGCGTACCGAGGGATGTCGCGAACGCCACCTGTGCCTCGGGGTCGAGGAACTGACCCCGCAGGAACAGCACCTTGTGGGCCACGAGGGCCGAGGCGATGGCGGTGATCAGCTCCGGCTCGACGGATCGCGCCAGATCGACCGAGCGGATCTCCGCACCGATCCGACCGGCCAGCGGCTCGATGTCGAGTTCGACGGCGGTGGCGAGTGCGCGCATCAGCAGAGTCTGGCAGCGTCATCCAGCAAACCCGACTGAATTACTCAACTTTCACCGGTGGTACGGTCTCGGCCAGTGAGGATCACGCACAAGGTCGACTACGGCGTACGCGTGATGGCCACGATCGCCGAGCAGCAACAGCAACAGCCGGGACGGCCGGTCACCCGCACCGTCCTCGCGGAACGCAACGACGTGCCCCCGGGCTTCCTCTTCGACATCCTGCGTCAGCTGCGCAACGGTGAGCTCGTCCGCAGCGTCCGCGGTGGCGATGGCGGGTGGTTGCTCGCCCGTCCCGCCGACAGCATCACCGTCGCCGATGTCATCAGGGCGCTCGACGGCCCGCTCGCCTCCGTGCGCGGCGTCCGGCCGCACGAGCTTCAAGCGGAAGGTGGCCACGAGCCGTTCATCTCGATGTGGATCGCCGTGCGCTGGGCGCTCCGATCGGTCCTCGAGCACGTCACGATCGCCGACCTCGCGAGCGGCACGCTGCCCGATGACATCGCCGAGCTCGCCGCCCAACCCGACGCGTGGGGACCCACACCGCCCCGGCCGCTGAGCTCCTCGTCTGTCCGCCGGTCGCGCGACACCGATTCTCGAAACGCGCCTACGATGCGCACCCTCAATGGCAGTTCGATCCACACAGGAGCAGCGAATGAAAGTTCGATCTCGGGGCGCTGTGTTCGCCTCGGTCACCGTTGGTCTCGCCGCGTTGTTGGCGTTCACGCCGACCGTGAGCGCGAAGAAGCCACCCAAACCGCCGAAGCCACCCGTGTCGATCCAGATCCTCGGACTGAACGACTTCCACGGCCAACTCGAGGTCGTCAACCCGATCGCGAGTTCCGGCGGCCGCATCGGGCCGCTCACGAGGGACGTCGCCGAACCAGACCTGCGCCCCGACCCGCCACTGTGTTACCCGGCCGGTGGCGTCGAGTACCTGGCGACACACGTGGAGAATCTGCGGGCCGAGAACCCGAACACCGTCTTCGTCTCCGCCGGTGACCTGATCGGGGCGACGCCGCTGCTGTCCGCCCTGTTCCACGACGAGCCGACGATCGAGGCGTTCAACCTGATGGGCCTCGACTACAACGGCGTCGGCAACCACGAGTTCGACGAGGGCATCGACGAGCTGCTCCGGATGCAGTACGGCGACCGGACGGAACACGGGGTACGAGCCGGCGCAGCCCCGACGGTTGTCATCCCGTCGACGGATGCGGCGACGGCACGAGCTTCGGCGGCGCCGACTTCGACTTCCTCGCCGCCAACGTCGCGTACAAGGACACCGGCGAGACGATCTTCCCGCCCTATGCGATCGAGAATGTTCGCGGCGGCGTCAAGGTCGCGTTCATCGGCATGACCCTCGAAGGCACGCCGCTGATCGTGTCGCCCGACGGCATCGCGTCGGTCAATTTCCTCGACGAGGCCGAGTCGGTCAACGCCCTTGATCCCCCACCTGCAGCGCCAGGGCGTCGAGGCGTTCGTCGTCCTCCTGCACGAAGGCGGCTCCGTGGCGACCGGAGCCGGACCGGCGGCCATCCGGCCTGATCAACAGCTGCGACAAGCCGACGGGCGCGCTCCCGCCGATCGTCGCCGCCATGGACGACGCGATCGACATCGTCATCACGGGCCACACCAACTGGGCGGTCAACTGCATCATCGACGGCAAGGTCGTCACCGGCGCCGCCTCGCAGGGCCGCATCATCACCGACATCGACGCCGAGCTCGACCGCAGCACCGGCGATTTCACCGAGCATCCTGGTGAACAACGAGATCGTCACCCAGGACGTGCCGAAGGCGCCGCAGCTCACCGAGCTGATCGCCGCCTACAACGTGTTCGCGGCGCCGATCGCCAGTGTCGTGGTCGGCTCGACGAGCGCGGCGCTCGATCGCGACGGCCACCACCGGCCGGCGAGTCCACGCTCGGCCGGCTCATCGCCGATGCGCAGCTCGCGTCGTCGGTCGGTGCAGGGGCACAGTTCGCGCTCATGAACCCCGGCGGCATCCGAGCCAATCCTCGACGCCGGGCCGATCACGCTACGGCGAGGCGTTCGGGGTGCAGCCGTTCAGCAACATCGTCGTCACCAAGACGATGACCGGCGCCCAGATCGAGCAGGTCCTCGAGCAACAGTTCGTCACCAGCGCCGGTGGCACACGGACCTTGATCCTGCAGGTGTCGGCCGGTTTCACCTACACGTGGAACGCCGCCGGTCCGCTCGGCGACAAGGTCGACCCGTCGACGATCGTGCTGAACGGCGCGCCCCTCGATCCGGCCGGCGAGTACCGCGTGACGATGAACAGCTTCCTGGCCTCGGGTGGTGACGACTTCCCGGCCTTCAACGCCGGCATCGAGCGCGACGACCGGCGCCGACGATCTCGACGCCCTCGTCGCCTATCTCGGGGCACATCCTGAATTACGTCCCGGTGACCACCGGCGCATCACCAGGATCGGCTGAGGCTCGGTACCCGGCGAGGGTGCGGTCGGACGACCGACTGCGCCCTCGCCGGTACGTTGGACGAATGACCCGAGCGGCCGCGATCCGCACGTGGTTGATGCCGGCGGCGAGCGACGCGAGACGCATCGCTCCTGCTCGAGACCCGCGGCCTGCGCGCCCTGGGTGACGGGTTCGTGAGCATCGTGCTCGCCGCCTACCTGTCCGCCGTCGGCCTCAGCGACGTGCGCATCGGCATCGTCGTGACCGCGACGTTGCTCGGATCGGCCGCGCTGACGCTCGCCGTCGGCCTGCGGGCCCACGCCTACCCCCGACGCCGGCTGCTGCAGCTCGTGTCGCTGCTGATGGTGGCGACGGGCATCGGCTTCGCGGTGTTCACCGACTTCTGGCCGTTCGCCCTCGTCGGGCTCATCGGCACGATGAACCCGAGCGGCGGCGACGTGAGCGTGTTCCTCCCGACGGAGCAGGCGCTGCTCCCCGCCACCGTGCCGGACGCCCAGCGCACCGCGCTCTTCGCCCGCTACAGCCTGATCGGCACACTGCTCGCCGCGTTCGGTGCCGCGCTGGCGTTCCTTCCCGGCTGGGTGAGTCGACGGTTCGACGTCGGCGACGTCACCGCGCTGCGGTCCGCGTTCGTCGTCTACGCGCTGATCGGCGTGGTCGTGCTGACCCGCTACCGCCACCTGTCGCCAGCGGTCGAACGTGACGCGTGGGCCCCGGCGGTGCGCCACGCGCTCGGACCGTCGAAGTCGACCGTCTACCGCCTCGCCGCGCTGTTCAGCCTCGACGCCTTCGGCGGCGGCTTCGTCGTCACGGCCCTGCTCGTGCTCTGGCTGCAGCGTCGCTTCGACCTGTCGCTCGCGGTCAGCGGCGTCGTGTTCTTCTGGGCCGGGATCCTGTCCGCGTTCTCGGCGCTCGTGGCCGTGCGCATCGCCTCGCGCATCGGCCTCGTCCGCACGATGGTGTTCACCCACCTGCCGGCCAACGTCCTGCTGATCCTGACCGCCTTCATGCCCACCGCGGCGCTGGCGGTCGCCTGCCTGCTGTGCCGGTCCGCCCTGTCACAGATGGACGTCCCGGCACGCAGTTCGTACGTGATGGCCGTGGTCACCCCCGACGAGCGCCCGGCGGCGGCCAGCATCACCAACGTGCCGCGCAGCCTCGCGTCAGCGCTGCCGCCGATCGCCGCCGGATGGATGCTCAGCCAGTCGACGTTCGGCTGGCCGCTGATCATCGCCGGGTCGCTCAAGGCGCTCTACGACGTGCTGCTGCTCATTCAGTTCCGCCATGTGCGTCCTCCGGAAGAGCGGGTGACGGGCAGGTGACGCCTCCGGCTCCGGGTCGAGTTCGGGGGGAGCGACGTCGGGATGCAGACGGTCGGCCCGCATCGAGGCGAGGATCGAGACCGTGAGCACCACGGCGATGAACCCGAGCGAGACGTACGTCGGCAGGTGGACCTCGAACGGGTCGCCGATGAGCAGCATCTTGATGCCGACGAAGCCGAGGATCACGCCGAGGCCGATGTTCAGGTAGCGGAACTTGCCCTGCATCCCGCCGAGCAGGAAGTACAGCGCCCGCAGGCCGAGGATGGCGAACGCGTTGGCGGCGAACACGATGAACGGCTCACGGCTGACCGCGAGCACGGCGGGCACCGAGTCGACGGCGAACACCACGTCGGTCGCCTCGATCAGCACGAGCACGGCGAACAGCGGGGTGGCGACGCGCTTCGCGTTCTTGCGGGTGAACAGCTTCTGGCCGTCGTACTCGTCGGTCGTCGGCACGATCTTGCGGACCAGCCGCATGGCGATGTTGTTGTTGTAGTCGACCTGCTTGTCCTCGTCGTGACGGGCGATCTTCACGGCGGTGTACAGCAGGAAGGCACCGAAGATGTAGAGGACCCATTCGAAGTTCTCGATCAGCGCGACGCCGGCGAAGATGAAGATGGCGCGCATCACCAGCGCGCCGAAGATGCCCCAGAACAGCACCCGGAACTGGTACTCCCGCGGCACGGCGAAGAACGAGAAGATCACCGCCCAGACGAAGACGTTGTCGATCGAGAGGCTCTTCTCGATCAGGAAGCCGGCGTAGTACTCGCCACCGGCCTGCCCGCCCTGCCAGGCCAGGATCACGAGCCCGAACAGCAAGCCGATCGAGATCCACACCGCGGACTCGATGGCCGCTTCCTTGATCGAGATCACGTGGGCGGTGCGGTGCACGAGCAACAGGTCGGCGACGAGCATCGCGGTGATCGCCGCGACGAGCGCGACCCAGGCCCACGCGGGCACGTCGAACGAGGCGAAGTTCTCGTCGCTCGCCGAGTCGGCGGTGACGAGGCGACTGAGCGCAGGGCGGGCGGGGACAGGATCATGACAACTCCTCAGTTGTTTCCGTTGAGACGTGGGGATGAACGACCGTGGTGAGCGCGACCTCGGTGATGCTGTGGCGTTCCATCGAGCGCACCTCGATCTGCCAGTCGGTGATGGTGACGCGTGTCGCCGACCGACGGGATGCGGCCGAGGTGTTCGAGCACGAGGCCGGCGACGGTGGCGTAGTCGCCGTCGGGGAGCTCGACATCGATGTCGTGGAGGTCGTGGATCGGGAAGGTGCCCGGCAGCACGATGGTGCCGTCGGGCTCGCGGCGCACGGTCGTCAGGTCGCGGTCGGTCTCGTCGTAGATCTCGCCGACGAGTTCCTCGACCAGGTCCTCCATGGTGACGATGCCGGCCACCCCGCCGTGCTCGTTGACCACGATGGCCATCTGGGCGTGCTGCACCTGGAGCTCGCGCATCGCGGTCAGCACGCGAGCTGCCTCCGGGAAGATCGGCGCCTCGAACGTGAGCGTGGCAGATCGCTGCCTCGCCGCCGCCGAGCAGGTGGCGCAGGTGCACGAAGCCGATGACGTTGTCGAGGTTGCGGCCGGCCGCGACCGGTGCACGGGTGTGCCCCGATTCCTTGAGCAGCTCGAGCGCCCGGTCGGCGGTGAGTTCGGGGTCGAGCACGAACACCTCGCTCCGCGGCACGAGCACCTCGTCCAGCGTTCGATCGGCGATCTCGAATGCGCCGTCGATGATCACCCGCTGGTGCGGCGTGAAGGTGACCTGGGCCGCGACCATGTCGCGGAGCTCCTCCTCGGTGACCTCCTCGCGCTGCTGGTTCGGGTCGCCGCCCATCATCCGCACCGCGACGTCGGTCGACAGCGACAGCAGCCACACGATCGGCCGCGTGATCTTGTTCAGCAACGCGAGCGGCCGCGCCATCACCATCCCCCAGCGTTCGGCCTTCTGCATCGCGATGCGCTTGGGCGCCAGCTCACCGAACACGAGCGTGAGGTACGACAGCACGAGCGTGACCACGATGATCGACACCGGCCCCGCCGCGCCGCCGAGGAAGCTCAGCGGCTCCTCCAGCGGCACGGCGAGCGACACGGCGGCCGCCGCCGAGGCCAGGAAGCCGGCCAGCGTGATGCCGATCTGGATGGTGGCGAGGAAGCGGTTCGGTTCGCGGGCGAGGCCGGCGAGCACCGCGCCGGTCCCCGACCTGCGTTTCCAGCCGTTGGAGCTGCCCCTCGCGCAGCGACACCAGCGCCAGTTCGGTGCCGGCGAACGCGGCGTTGATGATGACGAGCAGGAGCACCAAGGCGATCTGCGGCAGGTACTCAGACATCGTGATGCACCGGGGATGTGGAGATGGGGGATGCGGGCGTTCGGATCACGGGATTGCTTTCGATAGGGAACAGGACCGGCCACGAGCAGCACGGGTATGGCGAAAACGCGATACCACGAACGGGGGCCCGAACGGGACGAGAGGGCGCGACGAGCGCGCGCGGGGCCTCTAGAGCCGGAGAACGGTGGGGCCGCGCCAGGTGGGCGGCATGAGCCGGAACTGCACCGGCAGCCAATGAGCGAATCGACGGGTGCCATCCATCCGACCTACCCGGCGTGCTGCCTGCTCGAACCTGCGTCGAGCGACGGTGATCCGGTGGCGGATGGACTCGCCGGCGATCGGCACGGGGAGTTCGTCGACGGGAGACTGGCAGCGCCGACCCGTTCAGGTGCGACGACTCGATCGTGGTCGCCGTGTCGCCCGCGAACATGCAGCCGAGCACGAGCAACGCCGCGACCAGCGCTCGACCCAACAGCGTTCGCCCGCCGCGACGGGTCGGTTTGGCTGGTACTTCGCTGGCGAGCGGAGGGTCAGAGTCGGCGGTCACTGGAGATCAGCGATCGACGATACCAGCGCGAACCTCGACCTCGCTTGGTGCGTTGTCACGGCGACGAACCCGCGGTCCGGTCCCGTCTGACCTCGTCGAGCCCGTTCAGCGTGACGGCGAGAAAGGGCACGGCGAAGAACGTGCCGACGAACCCGAACAGCGCTCCACCAGCGGCGACCCCGAGGAGGATCACCAGGGGGTGCAGTCGTATCGGCCGCCCGTAGATGACCGGCGCCAGGAGGTCGTTGTCGAGCTGCTGCACCACGATGGCGACACCGGCGACGATCAGGGCGGGGATCGTCCCGGCGGTCGCGAACGCCACCAGCGTCGCGATCACGCCGGCGAAGACGGCACCGACGATCGGGATGAAGGCGGCGAGGAACGTGATGATCATGACCGGCGGCACGAGGCTCGAACCGACGAGCAGCAGCGTGAGCCCGATCGTCAACGCCTCGACGACGCCGAGGATCGCCGCGCCCTTCAGGTAGCCACCGGCTGCGTCCCAGCCGCGCCGGAACGATCGGTCCGACGACGGCACGCCGTTCCTCGGGGAAGGTGCGCACGAAGCGGTCGAGCCAACGGTGCCCGTCCTTCAGCAGGAAGAACGTGATGATGACCGAGAGGAGTGACCCGGCCACCAGCTCCACTGCGAGCACCGCTCCCGACGCGACGCCGCCTCCGCCGGCGCCCGCCGACGGACTGGAGCCCGGTCCTGGCCTGCTCACGGATCCGATCCACGTCGGACCGCGAGACGTCGAACGGCGAGTCCTCCACGAGCCAGTCGGTGCCTTCGTCGATGCCTTCGCTGATGGTGGGGCCGATCTGGTCGGCCTCGCTGGCGATCGACGTGCCGACGGCGGCGAGCACGGTGCCGAGGAGCAGGAGGAAGACGACGAGCGTGATCAGCGCAGCGAGGCCCGGTCTCACCCCGTGGGCCTTGATCCATCGGGCGACGGGCCACAGCCCGCGCGCCAACAAGCCGGCCACTGCGCATGGCACGACCACGATCAGCAGCTGACCCGTGAGCCACACCAGCGCGACGATCGCCAGAGCGACCGCCAGCAGCCGCCATGAATAGGCGGCGAGCTTGTCGAGCCACGGCGACACCGAGCGGGCCGCGCCGGCGCGCTGACGGGCGGGGCGTCGAGGCCGCCGTCGTCAGCGTCATCAGGAGAAGTTCTCGAGCGCGTAGGCCGCGTTGAGCACCGCGGCGAACCCGACCCAGGCGATGTAGGGCACCAGCAGCAGAGCGGCAGCGACGCGAGACCTGCGCGGCCACCACCGCCGAGACGATGATGGCGACGAAGAGCAGGGCGATCACGATCAATCCCCCGCCGATCGACTCGAGCCCGAAGAACACCGCCGTCCACAGCAGGTTGAGCGCCATCTGCACCGCCCAGGTGACGGTCGGTGCGGTCCGTGTGCTGGCTCGCCACGCCAGCCACCCGGAGACGGCGATCATGACGTAGAGGATGGTCCAGACGATGCCGAACGTCGGCCCCGGCGGCGCGATCGACGGCTGCTCGAGCGAGTCGTACCAGTCCATTCCGGCGCTGTTGACGAGGCTGCCGCCCACGGCGACCGCGATCGGTGGCGACGGCGAAAATCGCGGCCGCGACGGCTTGTTGTGCGCGCGATCGCTCCGGCCGGCCCGGAGCGGACGGCCGCGGTTCGAACGATCCCGCAGCAGCGGGATCGCGCATGGTCAGATCGGTCATCGGATCCTCCTCGGTCGGTTGTCCCGTCGAGGTACCCCGCGGCGACGCGGTTCACACGCCCTGGTCGGCTACGTCGGTATGGCGTCGCGGCTCGATCGCCATCAGCACGGCGAGCGCCTGCGCGTGGCCGGCCACGTCGTGCACCCGGATCGCCGTCGCGCCCTGCCGCACCGCGATGAGGTGGGCGGCGATCGACGCCGCGTCGCGATCCGCGGCTTCGCCCACGCCCGACAGCGTGCCGAGGAACCGCTTCCGTGACGCACCGACGAGCACCGGGCAACCGAGACCGACGATTTCGTGCAGGCGGCGGAGGATCGTGACGTTGTCGTCGAGCGACTTGCCGAAGCCGATCCCAGGATCGACGACCACCTCGACCACGCCCGCAGCGCGCGCGGCCGCGACCTGCGTGCTCAAGAAGGCCACGCACCTCCGCGACCACGTCGGTGTATCCGGCGTAACGGTGCGCCGTCTGCCATGTCGGCGGATGGCGCGTGCATCACGATGGCCGGCACGCTCGCCGCGGCGACCACGTCGATCATCTCGACGTCACGGAGTCCGCTGACGTCGTTCACCACGAGCGCTCCCGCAGCGATGGCCGCCGACGCCACCGAGGAGCGGCGGGTGTCGATGCTGACGGGAACGCCGCTCGCGGCCAGTGCCTCGACCACGGGTACGACGCGGCGGAGTTCCTCGGCGACCGAGACGGGCGCGGCGCCCGGCCTGGTCGATTCCCCTCCGACGTCGATCAGGTGCGCACCGTCGGCGACGAGTTGCCGCGCGTGGCGGATCGCCCGGTCGTGCTCGACGTAGCGGCCACCGTCGGAGAACGAATCGGGTGTCACGTTCAGGATGCCGACGATCGTCACCGGACGGTCGAGGAACGAGAACGAGCGCGTCATGAGGTGTCCATCCTGGCCGATCTACGCTTGCCCGATGCTCTTTCCCGGCCGAGCACTACGACGGGCTGCGAACCGGCGCCATCACCGTTGCCTTCCGATCGTGGAAACGGCCGACGGTCGTCGCCGGCGGAACACTGCAAGTCGCCGGGCGGGCTCCTGGGGATCGACGCGGTGACGCCGATCGAGCGCGACGACGTCACGGAGGCCGACGCGGCGGCCGCCGGCATGGGCTCGGTGGCCGAGGTCTTCGATTGGATCGATGCCGCCCGGCTCGCTGATCGCCGACGATCGCCGGCTCTATCGCATCCGCTTCCATCGCATCGGCGACGACCCGCGCATCGCACTGCGCAGCGCCGTCGAGATCGATGCCGCCGAACGCGCCGCGCTCGACGCCCGACTCGCCCGCTGGGACCGGGCTGCCGACGGGCCGTGGACGGCGGCCGTCCTCGACGTGATCGCCGGATCGCCCGGGGTCGTGTCGACCGAGCTCGCCGAGCACGTCGGGATGGATCGCCCGACGTTCAAGCGTCGAGTGCGCCAGCTCAAGGAGCTCGGGTTCACCGAGAGCTTGGAGGTCGGCTACCGGTTGTCGCCCCGCGGCGAGGCGTACCGCGCCGGCCGTTGAGCGGTTGCCAGGGCCCGGCCGGCTCAGGCGGCGGGGAGGAACTGAGGGAGGGCGGCGGCGATCATCGGTGGGCGCATTTCGTGTTCGCCACCATCTGGATCGATCAGGAGGAAGTGCCCGGCCCCGAGGGGCTTGATACTCCAATGCTGGTCGTGCACGAGGTGGTGGTGGAACCAGCACAACAGCGGCAGGTTGTCGGGCTCGGTCTCGCCGTCGTGGGCCCAGTGGGCGGCGTGATGGGCATCACAGCCGCCGGGCGGCACCGGGCAGTCGAGGATTCGGCAACCGTGATCGCGAGCGGCGAGCACCTCGAACAGCGCATCGGAGATCGTGCGGGTCTGACGGCCGAAGTCGAGGATCGTCCCGTCGGCGGCGTGCACGAGCCGGTGGATCCCGGCATCGCAGCACAGACGACGAATCGTGTCGGGGCTCACCACGATGCGGCCCGAGCCGGTGTCGATCGTGCCCGCGCCCGTCGCCCGACAGCAGATCCGGGTACGAGATCGCCGCGATCACCTTCGGCCGACGACGCTTTCCCGGCTTCCTGCCGGGTTGGACATCGGGCGGCGAGACGGCGTCTGCGGCCGTGGCATTGGTGAGGTAGAAGCGGGCCAACGTGACCAGCGCATCGGCGCGGCGTTGCTCGATGCGCCGGTCGTCGTCGGCGCATTTCGCGGACAGGTCGCGGATCGCTTCCTGCACGATCTTGAAGCCCTCCGGATCGAGCACACCATCGAGCCGACCCATCCCGTCCAGCAACTCGGACACGTGCAGTCGGCGCGCATCGAACCGTTCCTGGGCCGTGCGTTCCTCACGATCGGGTCCACGTGCAACCGCCAGGTCGCCAACGTGATCCGCAGGTCGTCGAACGACAACCGTTGCGCCCACCGCAACAGCATCGCCTCGTCACGCCCGAACGCGTCGGCCACCTGCGGACACCAGGTTTCGGCCAACTGTCGCAACGCCGATTCGGCCAGCTCGCCCGCGGCGAACGCTGCCTTCACCAGCACCATGCGCTGGATCCGTTCGGCCAACATCAGCGTCACCCGACACTGGCCAGCCGACTCGCCGGTGGCTCCGACCAACCACGCCGTCGGCGACCGGAAGCGGGCGCCACCGTCCCACCGGCCCGAACTCACCGCGGCGTGCACGAGATCGAGCTGCTCTGCCCGCACCCGACGAAGCGACCGCGTCGTGGAAGCAACCACATCGTCGCTGTCGACTCGCATGTCACCTCCCGCGGGCCTCGAAGCATCTCGTCACCCACCATCATGACGAGGGGGTGTGACAGTGATCATGCCGGCTGTCAAGGGGTTTGAGACAGATTTGGTTCGGGTTGGTTGATCCAGGTGATGTCGGGGACTTGGGGTGCGATGGGGTGGTCGGCGGAAGCGGTGGGGTTCGGGGGTGTAGGCGTGGTCGAGGACGGCTTGGCGGTGGGCGCGGATGGCGTGGTGGTGGCCGTGGTGGACGCTGGCTGGGGTGTGGTAGCCGATGCCGGAGTGGCGGTGGTGGTGGTTGTAGTGGTTGAAGAACTTGTCGACGAAGGCTCGGGCGTGGGCGAGGCTGGTGAAGCGTTCGGGGAAGCGGGGTGTGTTCTTCAACGTCTTGAACTGTGATTCGGAGAACGGGTTGTCGTTGGAGACGTGGGTCGGGAGTGGGAGCGGGTGACGCCGAGATCGGCGAGGAGTTGGGCGACGGTTCGAGATGTCATCGAGCTGCCGCGGTCGGCGTGCAGGGTGAGTTGGCCGGCGGGGATGTGTTCGGCGGTGGTGCAGGCGGCGATGAGTTCGTGGGCGAGTCGGTCGGATTCGCGGGGTGCGACGAGCCAGCCGACGGCGTAGCGGGAGTAGACGTCGAAGATGACGTAGAGGTGGAACCAGTTCCATTTGTGTGGGCCGGCGAGTTTGGTGATGTCCCAGGACCACACCTGGTTCGGGCCGGTGGCGACGAGTTCGGGTTTGACGTGGGCGGGGTGGCGGGCTTGGCGGCGGCGTTCGCGGACCTGGTGTTGGGAACGCAGGATCCGGTACATGGTTGACACCGAGGCCAGGTAGCGGCCTTCGTCGAGCAGGGTGGCCCAGATCTGGGCGGGTGCCTGGTCGCAGAACCGTTCGCTGTTCAACACGGCGAGGATCTCGTCGACTTGGTCGTCGCTCAACGCCCGGTGCGATCGGGGTCGTGGCCGTGGTGGCCCGGCGGGCGTGGGGTGCGGTGGTGCCGGTAGTGGGTTGCTCTCGAGCGGCCAACGCGCTCGGCATGCCCGAACCCGAGAGATGCCGCGGTCGACGAGTTCGTCGATGGCGGCGTCGACGATGTGGTCTACGTGTCGTCGGTGTCCGCGCTCTTGGAGAGCTCTTCCAAGAGCGCTTGCACTTTTCCCTGGACCTCGATGATCGCTTCGGCCTTGGCGAGCTTGGTCTTCAACCGTTCGTTCTCGGCGCGGAGCTTGTCGACCTCGGTACGGGTCGGCAACCCGCGACCGCCTTCGGAGGCGCGTCCGTCGCTCACCACCAGGGTTCCTTCGCGGTGTTGGCGACGCCAGTCGGTGACGATCGAGGAGTACAGGCCTTCGCGGCGTAGCAGGGCGCCTTTGTCGCCGGACTCGGTGCATCGGTCGTACTCGGCCAGGATCGACAGCTTGTACTCGTTGGGGAAGATCCGCCGGATCGGCATCTCCCCGCGTGGCGATTTCGGGGACCGCAACGATTTGCGATGGGACCACATCCGGTTCAGTCTTGCCGACCCGCACCGGGCTCTGCCCCGTCTGCTTGCTCACCATCACCGCTCCAATCAGTCAGACACCAAACCTGTCTCACCGATCATGGACACAGAGGGCGACACAGAGGGACACAGAGGGAGGGGGTCGCTGCCGGGTTCGGGCGGTGTTCATTCCCGGCGTGTAGACATTTGCTGCGATGCCACCCTCCGCCGACGCCGACCGCGCCCTGATCCCGAGCGCGACACCCACGTTCCTGCAGAGCGACCGTGCCGGGGCGCGGGCCATGCAGCCGGTGGTCAAGTTCCTGCACGTCGAGGCGGCCGGCGGAATCCTGCTCCTCGTCGCCACCGTGGTCGCCTTGATCTGGGCGAACTCGCCGTGGGAGGCGAGCTACGACACGCTCTGGTCGACGAACATCCACATCGAAGTCGGTTCGTACACGTTCGAGGAGAACCTCGGCCACGTCGTCAACGACCTGTTGATGGCGTTGTTCTTCTTCGTCGTCGGGATGGAGATCAAGCGCGAACTCGTCACCGGCGAACTGCGCGATCGACGAGCGGTGGCGCTGCCGGCGATGGCCGCGCTCGGCGGGATGATCGTGCCCGCCGTGATCTACCTGGCCTTCAACGCCGGCGGCGATGGCATCGATGGCTGGGGCATCCCGATGGCCACCGACATCGCCTTCGCCCTCGGCGTGGTCGCGCTCCTCGGCTCGCGCGTCCCGCCCGCCGTGAAGGTCCTGCTGCTCACGCTGGCCATCGTCGACGACATCGGCGCGATCCTCGTGATCGCCGTCTTCTACACCGACAAGGTCGAGTTCTCGTTCCTGATCACTGCCGCGGTGGTGGCGGTCGTCGTCGCCGCGATGCACCGGTTCCACATCACCTACGCACCGCTGCTCGTGCTGGCGGGCTTCGTGCTGTGGTTGACGGTGTACGAGTCCGGCGTCCACGCCACGATCGCCGGCGTCGTGATGGGTCTGCTCATGCCGGCTCGCCCGATGCACTCGCAACTCGACGCCGACGAGGTCGTCCACGTACTCGAGGGCGACGACGACATCACCGCCGCCGACGTCCGGCGGACCGCCGAGTGTGATCGGCGGCACCGTGTCACCCTGCGATCGCTTGATCAATGTGCTGCACCCATGGACGAGCTATCTCATCGTGCCGGTCTTCGCCTTGGCCAACGCGGGGATCGCCATCTCGAGCGATGCGCTGTCGTCGCCGTCGTCGGTGCTCGTCGGGGTGGCGGTCGCGCTGGTCGTGGGCAAGTTCGTCGGCGTCGCCCTGTTCAGCTGGGTGGCCGTCAAGCTCGGATTCGCCCACCTGCCGCCGGGTGTGCGGTGGGGGCACATCCACGGGATCGCCGCCGTCGCCGGCATCGGCTTCACCGTCTCGTTGTTCATCGCCGGCCTGGCGTTCGACGACGAACTGCTGCAGGACGACGCGAAGCTCGGCACGCTCATCGCGTCGGTCGTGGCGGCGATCGCGGGTGCCGTGGTGCTGAGCGTGGCCGCCCGCCGAACCCGTGGTTCCGACGCCGGAGCAGAGTGACACAATCGGCCCATGGCCGAGCCGACCCGGATCGGCACCTGATCCAGCGCCGCGTCCGGGAAGTGTGAGCTCAGCAGGCCGATTTCGGCCACGAGAGTTCACACTTCGGTGACGTCGGTCAGCGGAGGTCGTCGAGCGCTCCGCCCATGTCAGGCCGGAACGACCACCCGGGCGAGCAGGTCGCGCAGCGTGCGCAGCTCCTCGGCGGAGAGCTCACCGAGCAGACCGACGGCCGCCCGGCGCCGGCGATCGCTCAGATCGGCGACCAATCGCCGGCCCGCCGGCGTGACCGTCACGGTGACCGCGCGACGGTCGTGCGGATCGTGGCCCCGACGCACGAGCCGTCTGGATTCGAGTTCGTCCACGAGCGAGGTGGCCGACCGGCGGGCGATGTTCAGCTCGTCGGCAAGACCCGCTCATGCGAGTCGACTCGCCCATCCGGTCGAGCGCCCGGAGGGCACGCATCTGCGCCCAGGTCACCTCGTTCGACCCCATCTCGTGGCGTGCCTCACGTCGCAGCCGATGCGTCACGGCCTGCAGGAGGTCGGCCACCTCCGATGCCACGTCGGACGTGCCCCCGGGCACGTCAGGAATTTTTCGCGCCATGTAGTGAGTTTACCTCATCATAAGTTCCCCTCAGTAACTGTTCGGCGTCGACATTGCGAATCGTCGGCACCAGAAGGTCGGTCACATGCCCAGGCAAATGCGCTCGTTCTCCCAAGACCCATCCGTCACCTCCCACCAGCTCGCGCCCGGCACCATCCGGCGCATCATGGGCTTCGCCCGCCCGTATCGCGTCGCGATCGGCCTGTTCCTGGTGTTGATCGTCCTCGACGCGGTCGCCGGCGCGGCCATCCCGCTCATCTACCGCGAGATCATCGACACCGGCATCGCCGACGAACGGACTGGTCTCGTCATCGCCCTTGCCGTGCTGCTCGCCGCGCTGGCCTTCCTGTCGGCGCTGCTCGGGCTCGGGTCAGCGCTGGTTCTCCGCACGGATCGGTGAGGGTCTGATCCACGACCTGCGCACGCAGGTCTTCGACCACGTCCAGCGCATGCCGATCGGCTTCTTCACCCGCGCCCAGACCGGGGCGCTGGTCTCCCGCCTCAACAACGACGTCCAGGGCGCGCAGCAGGCGTTCACCTCGATGCTCAGCAACGTCGTCGGCAACATCGTGACCGTCGCCGTGACGCTGACGGCGATGTTCGTGCTGTCGTGGCAGATCACGTTGCTCGCCCTCGTGATGTTGCCGCTGTTCGTGTTGCCCGCCAAGTGGATCGGCCGACGCCTCGCCGATCTCACGAGGGAGCGCTACCGGCTCAACGGTGAGATGGGCCAGATGATGACCGAGCGCTTCAACGTGTCGGGCGCGCTGTTGGTGAAGCTGTTCGGCGACCCCGACCGCGAGTCGGCGTCGTTCGACCGCCGCGCCGGGCGGGTGCGCGACATCGGCGTCACGACCGCCATGTACCAACGGGTGCTCATGACGGCGCTCGGACTCCTCGCCTCGCTGGCGACCGCCCTCGTCTACGGCCTGGGTGGGGTGATGGCGATCTCGGGAAGCATCGCCATCGGCACGGTCGTCGCACTCACGGCCTACCTGAACCGTCTGTACGGACCCCTCACGTCGCTGTCCAACGTCCAGGTCGACGTGATGACCACGCTCGTCAGCTTCGAGCGTGTGCTCGAGGTGCTCGACCTCCAGCCGTCGATCACCGACCGAGCCGACGCTCGTGAACTGCCGCGCGGTTCCGTCGGGGTCGAGCTCACCGGCGTGACGTTCCGCTACCCGACCGCGGCCGAGGTGTCGCTCGCTTCGCTCGAAGGCGTCGCTCGCCTCGACGACACCGTGCCGGAGCCGATCCTGCACGGCATCGACCTGCGCGTCGAGCCGGGACAGACCCTGGCCCTCGTCGGGCCATCGGGCGCCGGCAAGACCACGATCACGGGTTTGGTGTCACGCCTCTACGACCCGACCACCGGGTCGGTGCGGGTCGGCGGCGTCGATCTCCGCGACGCCACCACCGCATCCGTCCGCGACCGCGTCGGCGTCGTGTCGCAGGACTCGCACCTGTTCCACGACACGCTGCGGGCGAACCTGCGCTACGCCCGCCGCGACGCGACCGACGACCAGATCATCGAGGCCTTGCAGGCGGCGCAGGTCTGGGACGTCGTGCGGGCGCTGCCCGACGGGCTCGACACCGTCGTCGGTGACCGGGGCCACCGCATGTCGGGTGGCGAGAAGCAACGGATCGCCATCGCCCGGCTGCTCCTCAAGGACCCGTCGGTCGTGATCCTCGACGAGGCGACCGCCCACCTCGACGCCGGCGTCGGAGGCGCTCGTGCAGCAAGCGCTCGCGGCCGCACTCGTCGGCCGGACCTCGATCGTGATCGCCCACCGGCTCGCCACGGTCCGTGCCGCCGACGCCATCGCGGTGGTCGACGGACGGACGCGTCGTCGAGCATGGTTCCCACACGGAACTGCTCGCCCGCAACGGGCTGTACGCCAGCCTCGCCCGGACCCAGTTCGCCGACCTCGACGTACCGAGCGCGGCCTGATCCGTCGGTCGGTCGGTCAGCCGCTGCCCCTGTCGGATCCACCGTTCCCGGCGCAGCGTTTCGTGTCGTCGTGGCCGAACCGCTCAGGTCAGGGCGACGAGCGGGAGATCCTCGAGTTCCTGCACGAGGAGGCCGGCCGAAGCGTCCTCGCGGATGGCCTGGCCGAGCCGGCGGGCACCGGCGGCGAAGGCCGGATCTGCCAGCACCTTGGTGATCGCCGCGGCGATCGCCTTCGGCTTCGCCCGGCGTGACACCTTCAGGCCGGCGTGGCGGGCGACGATCCGCGCCGCATTGTCGGCTTGATCGCGCCCGTGGGGCATCACCACGAGCGGCACGCCGGCGGCCAGCGCCTTGACCACCGTGCCGTGGCCGCCGTGCGTCACGACCACGTCGGCGCCGGGCAACAGTGCAGCGTGTGCCGCCGACGCCACCACCTCGACGTTCGAGCGGCGTTCGATCGTGGCCGGATCGATCGTCGGGCCGGTCGTCACCAGCGCCCGGACGGGCAGCCGGCCGAGCGCATCGACGACACGTTGGATCGACTCCCCCTGGTCCTGGAACGTCGATGACATCGCCACCAACACGAACGGCTCGGCTCCGGTGGGTGCCGGCGGCGCTCTCGGTCGCCCAGGCAGGGTCGTCGAGGACCGCTCCGACGAAGCGGACGTTGTCGGGGAACTCGGCCGGGAAGTCGAACGCCGAAGAGGTCAACACGAGTTTGCGGCGAGCGTGCTCGGCCTGGTCCCACAGCCGGTCGAGGGGTGCGAGACCGCGCTCGACGCGCAGCTCGTTGAACGAGCCCAGGCCCTTCGCCCAGGCGCGTTCGGTCAGCGACGTGATGATGCGATCACGGGATGCGGCCGAGCACGCCGCGGGCGGGCTGCAGCCCGAGCCCCATCGGCGGCAGGCCCTTCGCCGGGAGCAGGTAGATGTTCGGCATCAGCATGTCGAACGGAATGCCGGCGCTCTCGGCGGCGACCATCGCCCCAGGGACGAACATCGAACAGACGATGAGATCGGGGCGACGCTCGGCGATGGCGGCGTCGACATCGGCGGCGTACGCGGGGCGCCGGGCCGACGAACTGCAGGTCGAGCAGCCGATCGAACAATTGCAGTCGGGTTCTTGCATTCCCAGTCGCGATACGGGTCGTCGGCCGCCTGTCGCGACGGACGGTTGGGTGCGGTCGCCCATCGCCGGAACTCGGCGCCGGTCGCGGCGACCTCGTCCGCCATGGTGTCCTCGGCGAGCACGGTCACGTGGTGGCCGCGCTCGACGAGACGGCGCACGGCGCCGAGTTCGGGCGGCACGGTGCCGCCACCGTCGACGAGGGCGAAGAGATAGGTGTGAGTTGTCGGTGCCGTGGTACATTGGTGTCTCCATGTGTTCGAGGCGGCGCGACGCGCCGATTGGTGTGTTGTGGTCAGGTGGCCGTCGGTACGGCCGAGTGCCCCGTTGACCAGACGCACCATCGTGCGTTCGGTCTCCGGTCGGGTGACGCCGAGGTCGCGACGCAGCAGCTTCCACGTGTAGACGTCGGTGGCCGCGTGGAGCGCGTTGAGCAGGCGTCGACGCTCCTTGCCGGCGGCGGGCATGTCGGGTGCGAACACGGTCTCGAGCCAGGCCCGGTGCGATCGTCTGGCGGCCTCGATGAACGGGGCCAGCGAGCCGAGCCGCTCGACGTCCATGGCCCACCGGACGTTGGCGTCGCCCATCTGCTCGTAGTCGGCGACCAGCAGATGAACCGCACCCGCCGTGTCGCCGACCGCGGCGCCGGATCGTGCCGAGTCGGTCGACTCGACCACGAGTTCGGCGGCAGCGAAGGCGACGCCCTCCTTCGACTCGAAGTGGTTGAGGACCGTCTGATGCGAGACGCCGGCGGCCGACGCGATGTCGGCCAGGGTGACATCGTCGTAGCGCCGCTCCATCAGGAGTTCCAGGGCGGCGGTGGCGATGCGCTCCTTCGTGGAGGCGACCGCGTCGGCCCGATTCGACATCGTGTAGGCGCGTTCGGATTTCATTAGGGTCTGACCCTAACGAATGCTTGACCGTCAGTCAAGCCAAATTTGAGCCTTGGTCAAGCCAAATTGCTCGAGCGCGGGGTTCACGACGGGATTGGTCGTCTGTCGTCAGCGGGTCCTGGTCCTTGAGGGCGACACCGGTGAGCCCGGCGAGCCGTGCCCGAACGGCGAGGCCCACGATCTGCCGGACCGCCGCGTCCATCGGCAGGCCGCGGTCGTGGATGTTCGAGATGCAGTTCCGTTGCGCGTCGGTTCGTCCCGGCCCCGGATCACACGTCAGGTACAGGCCGATGCTCTCGGGCACCGACAGGCCGGGGCGTTCACCGATCAGGACGGCGACGAACCGGGCACGGAGCGCGGCACCGACTTCGTCGCCGACTGCCACTCGTCCGTTCGTGACCACCGCCATCACCCCGATCGACCAGTCACGCAGTTGTGCGCTCGACGCGATCGCCGCGGCGAGCGTCGATCCGTGGCGTTCGATCGCCCGCGGGGAGAGTCCGTCGCACAGCACGATCGCCAGATCGCACGGGTCGGGATCGAGGGCCCGCAACGTCGCCGCACCCCCGTCAGCGAGCGTCCGCCCGAGATCGGGTCGGCGGACGTAGTCGGCCCGCGACGCGGCCGCCGAGGCGAGCGCGACCGATCGGTGCCCCGCGTCGCTCAGCCGGGCTGCGATCCGTGGTCCGTCGAACGCATGGTTGACGGCGTCGCGCGCCCGCGCGTGGTCGGCTCGGAACGCCAGATGGGCACCGGTCGGCACGCTCCCTCCCGCCCGCCCGAGCCCGACCCGAGCCGGGGTCAGACCGCGGAGCGACTCACGCTCGAGCGCCGCACGGCCGTCCACGTCGCTCACCGCGGCACGTCCAACGCCGCGGCCAACCAGCGCCGGCAGCTCGCGCCCGGCGGTGCAGCCGGCCGAGTTCGTCGGTGATCTCCATCCGCGCCAGCCAGGCCTCGAACTCGGGCGCCGGGCGCAGACCGAGGACCTGGCGGAGGTACTGCGCGTCGTGGAACGAGCTCGACTGATAGCCGAGCATCACGTCGTCGGCCCCGGGGACCCCCATGATGAAGTTGCAGCCGGCCGCGCCGAGCAGGGTCAGCAGCACGTCCATGTCGTCCTGGTCGACGTCCATGTGGTTCGTGTAGCAGACGTCGCAGCCCATCGGCAGGCCGAGCAGCTTGCCGCAGAAGTGGTCCTCCAGCCCGGCGCGGATCACCTGCTTGCCGTCGAGCAGGTACTCCGGGCCGATGAAGCCCGACGACGGTGTTCACGAGGAACGGGTCGAACTGGCGAGCCACCGCATAGGCGCGAGCCTCGAGGGTCTGCTGATCGACACCGTGGGCACCGCCCGCGGACAGGCACGATCCCTGTCCGGTCTCGAAGTACATCACCTGCGATCCGACCGTGCCGCGCCCCAACGACACCGCCGCCGCACGCGCCTCGGCGAGCAGGTCGAGCGACACGCCGAACGATCGATTGGTCACCTCCGTCCCACCGATCGACTGGAACACGAGGTCGACCGGCGCCCCGTCCTCGATGCACTGCAGCGTGGTGGTGACGTGCGCGAGGACGCACGATTGCGTCGGGATGTCGTACCGGTCGATCAGCCGGTCGAGCATCTCCAGCAGCCGTCGACAGTGCTGAGGCGAGTCGAGCGCCGGGTTGATGCCGATCACCGCGTCGCCGCAGCCGAGCAGCAGGCCGTCGACGACCGACGCCAGGATCCCGCGCTCGTCGTCGGTGGGGTGATTCGGCTGCAGCCGCACCGAGAGCCGGCCCGGCAGTCCGACCGTCGAGCGGAACGCCGTGACGTTCGAACACTTGCTGGCGGCGAGCACGAGGTCCTGGTTGCCCATGATCTTGCTGACCGCGGCCACCATCTCGGGCGCTGAGGCCCCACGCCACGTCGCGCAACGTCTGCGTCGTGGTCTCGTACGCCAGCAGCCAGTCACGCAACTCACCGACCGACATCGAACGAATCGGCGCGAACGCCTCGACGTCGTGCTGCTCGTGGATGAGCCGCGTGACGTCGTCGAGTTCCCACGCGATGAGCGGCTCGTCGAGGAACCGGCTCAGCTCGACATCGGCCAGGCAGATCTGCGCGGCGACACGCTCCTCCTGCGATTCGGCGGCGATGCCGGCGAGTTCGTCGCCCGACCGCCGGGGCGACGCCTTGGCCATCAACGTGCGCAGGTCAGCGAACTCGTACGAGCGCCCTGCCAACGACACCCGGTAGGTCGATCCCATGTCGTCGCGCCGATCCACCGGCCATCTCGTGAACGAACTGCGGCCTGACGCCGCAGTTCGTTCACGAGAACGAGCTCAGTCGGCGGCTGCCGCCTCGTCGAGCTCTTCCAGTTCTTCCAGTTCTTCCAGCAGATCCTCGGTGACGGCCACGGTCTCGTCGATCTCGATCTCGTCCTCGCTGATGACGCCGTCACCGTCGACATCGACGCCGGTGATCGTGGTGGACTCGACGAGGTCCGGTTCGCCGTCGCCGTCGACGTCGTACGCCGTGGTCGTCGTCTGCTGGATGACGTCGACGATCCCATCGCCGTCGACGTCGATCGCAACGGTGGTGGTCTCCGACACGATGTCGATCGACACCGTCGCCGTCGACATCGATGAGTTCCGTCTCGATGGTCACGTCGATGTCTGCGGATTCTTCTGGTTCGTGCATCGACGGAGTCAAGCACGCATCGACCGCTCACCGCAATCCAGGTCGGCGATGACGCTCAGGACTTGATCAGCCGCTCGATCGCCTTCGTCGCCTCACCGACCATGTCATCGAGATGCTCGGGATCGTTGGCGGCGGCGTTGGCCACGCAATGGTGGATGTGCTGTTCGAGCAGTCCGACGGCGACGCTCTGCAACGCCTTCGTGGCGGCGCTGATCTGGGTGAGGACATCGATGCAGTACACGTCTTCGTCGACCATCCGCTGGAGGCCACGGATCTGGCCCTCGATGCGCCGCAGGCGTTTGATGTACACGTCCTTGTCCGGGCTGTAGCCGTGGGTGCCGATTCGTGTCGCATGTTGCCATGTCGTAATTATACCCCCATGGGGTATACTGATCAGCAACAAAGGAGACAGACCCGATGATCACCACCACGTTCGCCGTCACCGGTATGACGTGCAGCCACTGCGTCGCTGCCGTCACCGAGGAAGTCACGAAGATCGACGGCGTCACCAGCCTCGACGTCGACCTCTCGAGCGGATCGGTCACCGTCGAATCGGACGGAGCCGTCGATCCGACCGCGTTCGCCGACGCCGTCGACGAAGCGGGCTACGAGGTCGCCTCATGAGCACCGGCACCCGACTTCTCGCCTTCGCCGCCAGCCTGCTCATCGCCTTCGGTGCCGGCGCCGCCGTCGGTGCGGTCGCCGGCCCCATCGACGTCGGCGGACCACCACCGCCGGCGCACTCCGAGCGGACACTGACATGCCCGACCTCGAAACCCGGAGCCCGGCCGACGGAGATCCGACTCGACATCGGCGGCATGACCTGCGCCTCGTGCGCAGCGCGGATCGAGAAGAAGCTCAACCGGATGGACGGCGTGACCGCCACCGTCAACTACGCCACCGAGAAGGCGAACGTGCACGTCGCCGACAGCGACGCCGTCACCGTCCGATGATCTCATCGCCGCAGGTCGCGGCCACCGGCTACACCGCGCAGGTTGCTCCCTCGGCCGAAGCGCTCGACCCGCGGCGCGCTCCGGTCGCGATGCCGACGATCCGACCCGGCTCCTCCGCCGCCGGCTCGTTCGTCTCGGCGGTGCTCACCGTGCCCGTCGTCGCGATGTCGATGATTCCCGCCCTGCAGTTCGACGGGTGGCAGTGGTTGTCGCTCGCCCTGGCGATGCCCGTGGTCGCTGTGGGGTGCGTTGCCGTTCCACCGTGCGGCGTGGATGAATCTGCGCCACGGCGCAGCCACCATGGACACCCTCATCTCGGTGGGCACGCTCGCTGCGTTCGGCTGGAGCCTGTACGCCTTGTTCATCGGCGAGGCGGGCGATCTGTCGATGCGACACGAGTTCTCGATCACGCCCGAACGCGGGATGGGATCATCGCAGATCTACCTCGAGGTCGCCACCGGGGTCACCGTCTTCATCCTCGCCGGCCGCTACTTCGAGGCCCGTGCCAAGCGTCGGTCCGGCGCCGCCCTCGAAGCGCTCCTCGAGTTGGGCGCCAAGGACGTGGCCGTCCTCCGCGGCGGCGAGTTGGACGGTGCCGAGGTCCGAGTCCCCATCGACCAGCTCGTCGTCGGCGACCTCTTCGTCGTGCGCCCCGGCGAGAAGATCGCCACCGATGGTGTCGTCGAGCAGGGTTCGTCGGCCGTCGACGCCTCGCTGCTGACCGGCGAGCCGGTGCCCGTCGACGTCGTTGCCCGGCGACATCGTCACGGGCGCCACCGTCAACACGACCGGCCGCTCGTCGTGCGTGCATCCCGCGTCGGCGCCGACACGGCGCTCGCGCAGATCGGCCGCATGGTCGAGGACGGCCCAGACCGGCAAGGCCGACGTGCAACGGCTGGCCGATCGGGTGTCGGCCGTCTTCGTTCCGATCGTGATCATCCTCGCCACCGCCACCCTCGGCTTCTGGATCACCGCGGCCGCCACCGACGCGACCACCTACGCGTTCACCGCCGCCGTTGCCGTGTTGATCATCGCCTGTCCGTGTGCGCTCGGCCTGGCGACGCCGACGGCGCTGATGGTCGGCACCGGCCGCGGCGCCCAGCTCGGCATCCTGATCAAGGGTCCGGAGGTGCTCGAGTCGACACGGCCGTCGACACGATCGTCCTCGACAAGACGGGCACCGTGACCACCGGCAAGATGGCACTCGTCGACGTCGTCGCCAACGACCTCCACCACGGTCGACCGAGGCGTTGCGTACTCGCCGGTTCGCTCGAGGATGCGTCCGAGCACCCGATCGCCCGGGCCATCGTCGCCGGTGCCCGCGGCCGAGGCGTCGACGCTCGCGCCCACCGAATCGTTCGCCAATGTCGAGGGCCTCGGTGTGCAGGGCGTCGTCGCCGGCCACGCCGTGGTGGCCGGTCGCGAGCGGTTCCTCGCCGACTGGTCGCTCCATCTCGACGATCGCACTCGTCGCCGCCCGCGACGCGGCGCACGCCGCCGGACGGACGCCGATCTACGTCGGGTGGGACGGTGAGGCCCGCGCCGTGCTGGTCGTCGCCGACACGGCCAAGCCCACGTCGGCGGAGGCGATCGCCGGCCTGCGCGCGCTCGGCCTCCACCCCGTCCTGCTCACGGGTGACAACCAACGGGCGGCCGCGAGCGTCGCCGCGCAGGTGCGGCATCGACGAGGTGATCGCCGAGGTCCTGCCCGCCGAGAAGGTCGACGTGATCCGTCGCCTGCAAGCCGAAGGGCGTGTCGTCGCGATGGTCGGCGACGGCGTCAACGACGCCGCCGCGCTGGCCCAGGCCGACCTCGGTCTGGCCATGGGCACCGGCACCGACGCCGCCATCGAGGCCAGCGACATCACCTCGGTGCGCGGCGACCTGCGCGCCGCCGTCGACGCCGTTCGGCTGTCGCGGGCGACCCTGCGGACGATCAAGACCAACCTGTTCTGGGCCTTCGCCTACAACGTCGCCGCCATCCCGCTCGCCGCTGCCGGCTGCTCAACCCGATGCTCGCCGGGCTGGCCATGGCCCTGTCCAGCGTCTTCGTCGTGTCGAACAGTCTGCGCCTTCGCCGCTTCCGCAGCGTCAGCCGCTGACGTCGGGTCGGCCGCCGCTCGGGCGTCCTCTACGGTTGCGGCGTGTGCAAGCACAACGATCACGCCAACCAGCACCACGCACCACGACAACGATCGCGACGAGGTGGGCGGGGTGCCGCTGACGATCGTGCAGATGGAGGACGAGCGGCCGTACCGCGACAAGCTCGACACCGACGAGTACGAAGCCGAACTGCTCGCGCTGCAGATCGAGTTGCTCAAGGTGCAGCAGTGGGCGAAGGAGTCGGGGGCCCGCGTCATCGTGCTGTTCGAGGGTCGCGACGCCGCCGGCAAGGGCGGGGCGATCCGCCGGTTCACCGAACACATGAACCCGCGTACCGCCCGCATCGTGGCCCTCGCCGCCCCCAACGACACCGAGCGCGGCCAGTGGTACTTCCAGCGTTACGTGCAGCACCTGCCGACGCATGGTGAGATCGCCTTCTTCGACCGGTCGTGGTACAACCGCGCCGGCGTCGAACACGTCATGGGGTTCTGCACCGACGACGAGTACGAGACGTTCTTCCGCCAGGCGCCCGGCTTCGAGCGGAGCCTCATCCAGTCGGGCATCCACGTGTTCAAGCTGTGGTTCACCGTGTCGGCCGAGGAGCAACAGCAGCGGTTCGAGTCACGCAGCAAGGACCCGCTGAAACAGTGGAAGCTGTCGCCGATGGACGTCGAGGCGGTGAACCGCTACGCCGAGTACGGCCGCGCCCGCGACGCCATGCTCGCCGGCACCGACCACGCCGATGCACCGTGGACGATCGTCAACTCCAACGAGAAGAAGCGGGCGCGGCTCGAATCGATCCGCCACGTCCTCTCGTTGCTCGACTACCACCACAAGGACCGCGACCTCGCCCGCCCGGCCGACCCCCGCGTCGTCCAGCCCGCCTCCGCCGTGATCACCGAGCCGCGGTAGCCCCACCACCGAAGGGTCAGGTGGCTGGGGTGCACGTGACGGTGCTGGAGCCGGGGCGGATCGTTCGGACGGGACCGGGTCCGACGATGTTCACGTGACCGGCGGAGAACACGTCGGCGGACGATGTGCCGACGAGGAACTCGACGCGTCCCGGTTCGACGATGCACGAGAGATCGGGGCCGGTGAACGCGAGCGCATCGACCGGAACACGGCAGGTGACCACCTGCGACTCGCCCGGATCGAGCGTGACCCGCACGAATCCTTGCAGCTCGAGCACCGGCCGCGTCACCGACGCGACCGGATCTCGGCTGTAGATCTGCACCACCTCGTCCGCTCGTACCGCGCCGACGTTCGTGACCGACGGCGCGCACCGCCACGTCGTCACCCACCGTGACATCGCACCCTCCGAGGTCGTCGGCCTCGACGGTGAAGGTCGAGTACGACAGGCCGTGGCCGAACGGGTGCAACGGCTCGTTCGAGAGATCGACGTATTCGCCCTTCCAGTGCGACCGACCGCCGGACACCTTGTGGCCGTAGAACACCGGCACCTGGCCGGAGCTGCGCGGATAGCTGACGGGCAGTTTCCCGCCCGGGCTGAACACGCCCGTGAGTGCGTCGGCGATCGCCGACGCACCTTCCTCCCCCGGCAACCACGCCATGACGACGGCACGGGCCGCTCGGTGGACCCGTTCGGAGCCGATCGGCCGGCCGGCGATCAGCACGAGCACGACCGGCGTGCCGGTGGCGGCCACCGCGAGCACGAGCTCCTCCTGCACACCCGGCAGATCGAGCGAGGCGACATCGCGGCTCTCCCCCGTCGTACAGTCGTCGGTCAACCCCGAGCGGTCGCCCATCACGAGGATGGCGACGTCGCTCGCAGCCGCCGCCGCGACGGCGTCGTCGAACCCCGAGCGATCGTCGTCGTTGACCGCACACCCGGCGACGTGCACGAGGTCGGCCTCGGGCCAGCGCAGTCGAAGTTCGTCGCGGACGATGCCGATGTGCGACATGTCGCTGTCGTCGTTCACGTCGGCCCCGTGATCCAACGGCATGGCGAACACGTTGCGACCGCTCTTCAGCACTTCGAGGAGCGACTCGAGGTGCGCGAGATAGCTGTAGTCGCCCAGCATCGCGCGTGCACTCGCCGCATTGGGGCCGATGACCGCCACCGATCGGGGCGGCTCCAACGGGAGCACACCGTCGTTGCGCAGCAGGATGAGGCTGTCGCGGGCGACGTTGCGGGCGAGCTCGGACTGGGACGCCGTGCGGGTCACGACGTGAACGGCGTCGGCATCGACGTACGGCTGCTCGAACAGTCCGAGCCGGAACTTGGCGGCGAGCGCACGGCCGGCCGCGAGGTCGACGTCGGCCATCGAGACCGTTCCGGCGTCGAGTGCCTCCCTCAACGGGTCGCCGTAGCAGTCGGTACCGGGCAGCTCGACGTCGATGCCTGCCCGCAGCGCGGTCCCGGCGGCGTCCGCCCGTGACTGCACGACCTGGTGGTATCGGTACAGCTGGTCGACGGCGAAGTAGTCCGACACCACGGTCCCGTCGAATCCCCACTCACCACGGAGCACATCGGTCAACAACCAGCGATTGCCGGTACACACGACGCCGTCGAGCTCCTGGTACGCGTTCATCACCGAGGCCAGACCACCCTCGCGAACGGCCACCTCGAACGGGCGGAGATGGACATCGCGCAGCTCGCGCTCGGGCAGGTGCGCCGGCGCCCAGTTCATCCCGCCCTCCGACGCGCCGTAGCCGACGAAGTGCTTGGCCGTGGCGATCACCCCGTCGGCAAGGTCGTCGCCCTGCAAGCCGCGGATGAACGCAAGTCCCATCTGGGACACGAGGTACGGGTCTTCGCCGTACGTCTCCTCGAGCCTGCCCCATCGCGCATCGCGACAGACGTCGAGCACCGGCGACAGGCCCTGGTGGGCGCCGATCGAGCGCATCTGCCGGCGGATCGAGTCGGCGATCGCGTGGTTGTGCTCTGGTCGGAATGTCGAGGCCACACCGATCGCCTGCGCGAACACCGTCGCCTCGCGCGCCATCAGGCCCGAACAGATCTCCTCGTGCACGATGGCCGGGATGCCGAGCCGGGTCTCGAGCAGGAACCGCTGCACCTCGTTGGCGAGCCAGCGCCGCGGCCGCGGAGTCGAGGCTCGACGCCCCGCTCATCCGGGTGACGTGACCGATGCCGGCACCGATCAGCGGAGTCGCCCGCTCCACGTCGAAGCCGTCGTGTCCGGCGATCTGGAACACCCAGACGCTGCCGAGCTGAGCCAGTTTCTCGTCGAGCGTCATGCGGTCGAGGAGATCCGCGACTCGATCGTCGACCGACGCCGTCGAGTCGAGATACAGGGCGTCGGAGTGGGTGAGCGTCATGGCAGGCGATGGTCCGTTCGATGGGAGATGGCGGGGGTTCGCGGTGTCGTGCGTGAGGTCATGCGCGCTCAGTCCTTGACCGCACCGGCGGTCAGGCCACCGATGATCTGACGCTCGGCGAGCGCATAGAAGAGGAGCGCGGGGATCATCGAGAGCGTCGTGTACGCGAGCACGAGCGCGAAGTCGGTCGAGTACTGGGTGGAGATGTTGTTGACGCCGATCGGCAGCGTCTGTTGGTCGGGGTCGATCAAGACGAGCAAGGGAAGGAAGAACGCGTTCCAACTGCCGACGATCGAGAGCACCGCGATCGTGCTCAGCACCGGCCGCGACAGCGGCAGCATGATCGACCAGTAGAAGCGCAGCGGTCCGCATCCGTCGAGCGCCGCCGCGTCCTGCAGTTCCTTGGGGATCGCCCGGAAGAACGGCCGCATGATCACGATCGCGATCGGCAGCCCGAACGCCGCCTGGGGCAGCGCGACACCGAGCGGGGTGCTCAGGAGACCGACCTGGCGCAGCATCACGAACAGCGGCAGGATCGCCACCGCGATCGGGAAGAGCAGGCCGAGGGTGAACAGCCCGTAGGCGAACTCACGACCGCGGAACGGATAGCGGGCGATCACGAACGCCGCCAGCGACGCCGCCGGCAGCACGAGCGCGGTCGTCAGGATCGCCACCAGCATGCTGTTGCCGACCTGCCGCCAGAAGTCGGGGTTGGCGAGGGTGTCGGTGTAGTTCGACGTGACCCAGGGGTCGGGCAGGCCGACCGGGTGTTCGACGAGTTGCTGGTTGCTGCGGAATCCACCGAGCACGGAGAACATGAGCGGCACGATGATCAGCACGAGCACGAACGCGGCGATGGCGTACAGGCCGATGTGGTTGAACCGCCGCCGTCGATGCACGATGTCGCCCTTGGCCGGCGCGCCGATCATCCCGATCGTCGAGTCAGCCAACGAGACCAGTCCCCTGTTGGTCGCGCCGCATGGCGACCCGCTGGTAGAAGAGCGCGATCACGAGCGAGAGCCCGAAGATCACGATCGAGACCGCGCTGGCGTAGCCGAACAGTCCCTTGCGGAACTGGTCGTACAGGTAGGTCCCCATCGTCGACGACGCGCCGATCGGGCCGCCCTTGGTGGTCACCCACACGAGGTCGAACAGCTGCAGCGCGCCGATGATCGACAGGAAGATCGAGATGCGCAACGTCGGTCCGAGCAGCGGCAGCGTCACGTGGCGGAACGACTGCCACGCCGATGCACCGTCGATCGAGGCCGCCTCGTGGAGTTCCTTCGGAATCTGCTGCAGTCCGGCGAGCAGGAGGATCATGTGGAACCCGAAGTACTTCCACGTGATCACGAAGAACAGGCTGTAGAGCACGAGGTCGGGGTCGGCCAGCCATTCGTGGACCATGCCCTCGGCACCGACGCTGATCAGCATTCGGTCGAGCAGACCGTCGGGTCGCAGGATCTGACGCCACACGACACCGGTGACGACCTCGGACAGGACGTAGGGGGCGAAGAACAGCGTGCGCAGGAGTGCGCGTCCGCGGATTCGCGAGTTGAGCAGCAGCGCCAGGCCGAGGGAGATGGGGATCTGGATGGCGAGCGAGAGCACCACGATGATCCCGTTGTGGCGGAGCGCGTCGCGGAACAGTTCGTCGTTGAAGGCCCGCTTGAAGTTGTCGAGGCCGACGAAGTCGTCGAGCGATTCGAGCCCGTTCCAGTCGTACATGCTGTAGCGGGTGCTCTGCACGATCGGGAACACGACGAACAGGCCGTAGAGGACCAGTGCCGGCATCAGGAACGCGAGGATCACCCACCACCGGACGCGGCCGAGGCGCGCGGGCCTCCGGCTGGATGGCGTGGGAAGTGTGGTCACGTCGATCGAACGCCGTCCGGGTGGGACACTGCGGACCAGTGTCCCACCCGGGCGTCACGGGGTGGTGTGCGTCAGCCGCCGGCCGTGGCGGTGATGGCGGCGGCGGCGTCCTCCGGTGAGGTCTCACCGGCGAACAGCAGGGCCGTCTGATCGTTGATCTGGCCACCGACCTCGGCCGTGAAGAACTGGTCGAGGAAGAGCTGGATGAACGTGGCGTTGGTCAGCCCCTCGAGCACGGCGACCATGTTCGGGTCGGTCACCGCACCCTTGGCCGCAGGGTTGACGGGCAGGCCGCTGTTGGCCGCCCACGTCTCCTGGTTGGCCTGGTTGGTGATGAACTCGAGGAACTCGATCGCCTCGGGCGGTGCGTCCTTGCCGACGGCAAAGCCATCGGCGCCACCGAACGCATCGGTCGCCACACCGGCACCGCCGTCGACGGACGGGAACGGTGCCCACCCGAGGTTGAACGGCAGGTTGGCCGCTCCCTCGACACCGGCCTGGGTGGCGAATGCACCGGGGGCCCATTGGCCCATCAGGTCCATCGCCGCCCCCTGGCTGGCCATGGTGCCCGACTCGCCATCGGGGGCTTCCCAAAGGGCTCCGAGGAACCCGTCCTGGAACGGTTCGAGGGCGATGAGTTCGGCGATCTTCTCACCGGCACCGATCACGGCCGGGACCGAGAAGTCGTTGGTCTCGGCGATGCCGTTCATCGCCTCGGCCCCACCCAGTCGAACCATCAGGTACGAGTACCAGAAATGTGCCGGCCACTTGTCGCCGGCGCCGACGGCGATCGGGGTGATCCCAGCGTCCTTCAACGTCTGGATCTGCTCGAGCAGCCCCTCCCACGTGTCGGCGGGGGCCTCGAGTCCGGCCTGCTCGAAGAGGTCCTTGTTGTACCAGATGCCGACCATTCCGGCGTTGAACGGCACGCCGTACTGGGCGCCGTCGACGTTGTACAGGCCGGTCGCGCCGGGACTCAGATCGCCGATGAACCCGGACGACGCATCGGTGATGTCCTGCACGAGCCCGGCGTCGACCTGCTCGCGCAGACCACCGCCACCCCATGATTGGAAGAGATCGGGCACGTCGCCGGCCTGGAGGTTCGTCTGGAGCGCGGCCTTGAACGCCTCGTTCTCCATCACGTTGATGTCGAACGACACGTTCGGATGCTCAGCGGTGAAGGCGTCGGCCATCGCCTGCCAGTCGGCCTTGCCCGGGTCGTTGTTCTGGATGTGCCACCACTCGATGGTGACGGCCTCGCCGGATTCGTCGCTGGCGGTGTCCCCTGCGGCCGCCGTGTCGACGGCTGGGTCGGTGTCCGCCGCGCCTGAGTCGTCGTCGCTCCCGCACGCGGTCGCGACGAGGCCGAGTGCGGCGACGAGAACGATCCCCCGCCGTCGCCATGTCTTGGGTGTGGTTGTCATCAGCTTCCCCCCTGGAGTCTGAAAGTGGTTGGTGGTGGTCTGTCGGGCCCGTCGATGCGGGCGGTGGTTGTCTGGAGCTGTTGGAAACGATTTCAATGCCGGGCCGACGACGGCCGGCAACGAGCAGTGGGCCACCGCATCACAGGCCGAATTCCTTCGTCGAGCGGCGGATGACGAGCTTGGTCGGCAACGTGACGTGGATCGACGCCTGGTCGCTGCGTCGATCCGGATGGTCGAGGAGATCGAGCAGCATCTGGACCGCTTCGAACCCGAGGTCCTGGATCGACTGGTCGACCGTGGTGAGCGGCGGTTCGGTGAGCGCCGACTCGGGAATGTTGTCGAAGCCCACGATCGACAGGTCGTCGGGCACGGCGATGCCGAGCTCGCGGGCCGTGCGCAGGACCTGGATGGCCGACAGATCGTTGGCGGCGAAGATTGCCGTCGGGCGGTCGTCGAGCGCCAGCAACGCCTCGGCCGGCGCCTGTGCCGTCTCCTCGGTGAAGCTGCCGACCTGGATCAGGGCGGGATCGAAGGGAATGCCCGCCTCGGCGAGCGCGTCGCGGTAGCCCTCCTCGCGGCGTCGGGCCGATTCGAGATCGGATCGGCCGGCAAGGAAGCCGATCCGACGATGACCGAGATCGATCAGATGTCGGGTCGCCTGCACGCCGCCTTCGAAGTTCTGCGCGTCGACCGTCGGCAGGTGCGACGCGCCGACGTGGGGGTCGACGGCCACGATCGGGTGCGACTGGGACACCTCGACCACGGTCGGCGCGACGAGGATCGTCCCGTCGGTGAGGGTGCCGCTGAGGCGGGACAGGTAGCGCCGCTCCCAGCCCGCTTCGCCGTGCATGCCACCGGAGTAGACGACGAGTTCGTAGCTGGTGTCCTGCAGCGCACGGGCGGCGCCCTTGAGCAACTCGGCGCTGAACGGTTCGATGCCCGCCACCAGGATCCCGATCACGTTGGTCCGTTGGTTGCGCAGGCTGCGGGCGACGAGGCTCGCTTCGTACCCGAGCTCGTCGATCACCTTCTGCACCTTCGCGATCGTGGCGTTGGCGACGCCGTAGCGCTCGTTCACGACGCGCGACACGGTGGCGATCGACACGCCGGCGCGGGCGGCAACGTCACCGATCGTCACCCGTGTCGAATCCGCTGCTGCGGTGTCCCGCATCGATCCCCCGTCGATCCTCGTCGAATGTGCACGATGCTGACGACTGCGTTCCCCCGAACTGCAATCGATATCGAGAACGTTTACAGTATGGACCTCGTCACGGTGTCGGCGCAAGACCCTCCCTGCGGTCCGCGTCAGGCGAGGGCGAGGATGCGGTCGATGTTTGCTTGCTCGAACGCCTCGGCCGGCCCGGTCTCGGGACCCATCAGGCTCGGAGAGCATCAGCCCGAGGATCAGTGGATCGTTCCGCATCTGGGCGGAGAACGCTTGTGCGCTGGGCGACCCCCGCATCGGTGAACGTGCAGCGATTCGTGGTCGTCACGTGGGCCACGATCCGCAGACGTCTCATCCGCTCGGCCCGTTCGATGGCGTACGGCTCGAACGCCTCGGTCGACCAGTCGTCGCCGCCGAGGAGGACGTCGGCGACCGAGCGGGCGTCGCGCATCGCCACGCTCAGGCCCTCGCCGATGATCGGATCGCTCCACCCGGCGGCGTCGCCGACCAGCACCACACCGTCGGCGAGCGGGCGCGCCGTCCACGAATCGCTCCCGATGTAGAACGAACACGGCCCGGCCAGCTCGCCGGCGGCGAGACGCTCGCTGTCGGGCAGCGACGTCAAGCGGAACGCGTCGAGCATGCGCTGCGCCCGATCGGGACCGGCGGTCGCGTCGCTCGGAGCGCAGGCGCGGTAGAGCCGCACGTACCCGTTGGGGCGGGGGAATCCGAGGTAGTACTGGTCGCCTTCGCTGCCGATGAACGACGCGTCGTCGGTCCAATCGGCGCGCACGAGCATGCCGCCGAGCGTCGCCTTCGACTCGACCTTGTCCAGCTCGATGCCGAGCGCCCGCCGGACCGTCGACTGGCGGCCGTCGGCACCGACCACGAGCCGGCACGACGCCTCGACGAGGTCGCCGTTGAACTCGTACCGCACCGTCGGCGCGGCCCCGGACGTCGACCTCGACGTCGCCGACGCCGCGCACCACCACCGCGCCGCGTTCGCCGGCGAGCGTGTTGAGTGCCTCCGACGCCTCGGGATGGCCGACGCACAGCGCCCCGGCGACCCCGGGCAGGAGCATCGACAGCGGCACGGCACCGGCGCGCGCCTCCGCCGGGTCGGTCTCCTCGGAGTACGAGACGAGGCTCGGGCTGTGCCCGCCGCCGGCGGCGAGCAACGCCTCCTCCAACCCGAGCTTGATCGCCTCCGCCACTCCCCACGGGTGCATGTACTCGCCGCGCACCTTGTCGCGGTAGACCGTCTGCCGCTCCAACACGAGCACGTCGAGCCCCGCCGGCGCCAGCACGGCACCGAGCGCTGACCCGGCGATCCCACCGCCGACGATGACCACGTCGTACCGATCCATCACAGCCCTCCTCGGGCACTCACGCCCCGGCGGCGCGCGAACGTACTACACCCGGCACGAGCGTCGGACCGGACCGAATATCCTTACTTAGGTATTGACCTAACTATTGGATCAGCGTATGTTCGAACGCGTGACCGCCGACCACCTGACGACGAATCAGGTACACGAACCGGCTTCGCCGGTCGACGTGTTCAAGGCGTTGGCCGACCCGACGCGGCTGGCGGTCATCGAGCGGCTGGGGATCGGCACGGCGACCACGTCCGAACTCGCCACGCCGTTCGAGATGGCCCTGCCGTCGTTCCTCCAGCACCTCGAGGTACTGGAGCGCGCGGGGCTGATCACCTCCTACAAGCAAGGGCGCGTGCGCACCTACCGGTTGACGCCGGCGCCCCTCGAACGAGCGGGCACCTGGCTGAACAGCCAACGAGACCATTGGACCCGCCGGGCCGACCAGCTCGACGACCATCTCATGACCATGAACTCCCAACCACAGAAAGCAGCACCACGATGACCACCACAACCACCACGACACCCGCCTCCACCGCCGTCAGCCCGCAGTACGACCTCGTCCTCCAGCGCGTCGTGCCCGTCTCCCCCGAGCTCATCTGGGCGGCGTGGACCCGACCCGAGCACATCACCCAGTGGTTCACGCCGGCGCCGTGGACGACACCGTCGGCCGAGGTCGACCTGCGTCCCGGTGGGATCTTCCGCACCGTGATGCGCTCCCCCGAAGGCGACGAGAACGACAACTCGGGTTGCTACCTCGAGATCGTCGAGAACGAACGGCTCGTCTGGACCGGCGCCCTGGGACCGGGTACCGGCCGAACGACTTCTCCGAAGGTGGTTTCCCGTTCACCGCCGTGCTCACCCTCGAGCCGGTCGACGGCGGCACCAAGTACACCGCCCGGGTGATGCACGCCAACGCCGAGGATCACACAGGCCCACGACGAGATGGGGTTCCTCGAGGGCTGGGGCGCCGCGCTCGATCAGCTCGTCGCCCACATGTCGTCGCTCTGACGACACCCTCTCCCCCGCCGCAACTTGTCACGTTGGTGCCTGGCACCAACGTGACAAGTTCACGCGGCGGTCAGCGTGCGGCGAGTTCGATGAGCAGCGCGCGCGTGCGCGCCCGGGAGGCGGTTCCGTCGGAGCCGACGGCCATCGGCGCGGCCCAGAAGTCGGTTGCTCCTGCATCGAAGAGGGCACCGATCTGGGCGGCGACGCTGGCCTCGTCGCCGACGATCGCCGCGTCGCCCGGCGACGATGCGCCGCCGTGGTCGAGGATTCGCCGGTAGTTGGGCAGCGTCCCGTAGACGGCGAACTGTCGGGCCGCGGTCTCGCGCGCTTCGCCCACGTCGTCGTGCACCGCCACCGGAAGGCCGGCCACGATCCTGGGCGCCGGCCGGCCGGCATCGGTCGCCGCCTTCGTGATGCGCGGTGCGACGTGTTCACCCACCGCCCGGGCATTGGCCATCCACAGGATCGTCCCGTCGGCGTGCTCGCCGGCGACCCGCAGCAGACGTGGCGCCAGCGCGCTCACGAGCACCGGGATCGGGGCGCCATCGGCGAGCGCGGGCGGGCCCGAGGTGACCTGGTACTCGTCGCCGTGGAAATCGACCGATTCCCCGCGGAGCAGCGGGGCGACGACCTGCACGTATTCGTCGGTGTGGCGACCCGCCGTCGCGAAGGAGAAGCCCAACGGCTCCATGGCCGGGGCGTGCGACGGACCGATCCCGAGGGCGAACCGTCCCGCCGACCCGATCGCGCCGGCGACCGACGCCGCCCGATTCGCCTGCAGGAGTGGATGGCACAGGTAGGTCTGCAGCACGGCCGTGCCGAGCTCGATCGAGGTCGTCGCCCGTCCCGCGATGGCGATCGCCACGAGCGGATCGCCCGTCACCGCGCTCGGGTACCACATGCTGCTGAACCCGTCGGCCTCGGCACGTTCAGCCTGGCGGACGATGGCCTCCACGTCGCGGCCTCCGCCGCTCAATCCGATTCGCATGGGTGCAGCATCGCCGCGTGGGCGTGACGATTCGAGTCAGGCGGTTCCGCCGGGAAGGACTCGAAGCCCATCCCTTCTCGGCCGTGGTTGTTACCTCGGTCTATTCGGTCGGCACCGCGTCGAGCACGGTCTTCAGCGCCTGCGCAGGCTCCGCAGGAGCGCCGCGCTCTCGTACGGCACGACCACCTTGGTGTTGTCGCTGTCGGCGAACTTGCTGAGCGTCTCGAGTTGCAGGATCGCCACGAGCGTCGGGTCGGGGTTCGCCGAGTGATCGCCGTGTACACGTTCGTGATCGCTTGAGCCCGGCCTTCGGCTTCGAGGATGAACGCCTGCGCTGGCCCTCCGCCCGCAGGATCGCGGCCTCCCGCTCACCCTCGGCGGAACGGATCGCCGCCTTTGCTTCGCCGTCGGCGAGGTTGATCGCCGACTGCTGCACGCCCTCGGACTGGAGGATCCGCGCCCGCTTCTCCTGATCGGCCTGCTTCTGAGGGCGAGGGCCTCGAGGATCTTCGGCGGCGGCGTGATCTCCATGATCTCGATGCGGGCGATACGGATGCCCCACTTGTCCGTCACCGCTTCCATCTGCGACTGCACGTCGGTGTTGATCCGTTCGCGTTCCGACAACGATTCGTCGAGCGACAGCGTGCCGATCACCGATCGCAGCGCTGTCCGTGCCAGCGCATCGATCGCCACATTGAAGTTCGACACGCTGAACAGCGCCTGCTTCGCGTCGACGATCTGGGTGAAGATCGTCGCGTTCACCGTGACCACCACGTTGTCCTTGGTGATCACTTCCTGGCGGTCGCCCGGCACCGGGATCTCACGCATGTCGACGTGCTGCAATCGGTCGACGAACGGGGCGATGATGACGAGCCCGGTTCGTGGGTCTTGCGGTACTCGCCGAGCCGTTGGAGCACGCCGACCTCGCCCTGTTGGACGATGTTGACCATGCTCCGCAGGGTCGCGAACACGATGACGAGGATCAGCAGGCCGACCACGATGCCGCCGATGGACACTTTGCTGAGTGCGATCACGAGTGCTCCGCCTTTGCTGTTTCGCCGTCTTGTTGGGGACGGACCGTCAACGTGGTGCCGGTGATGGCAGTGACGATCACGGGTGTCTGGGGCGGGATCGGCTCGCCGATGGCGGTCACGGCGAGCCAGGTCTCCCCGAGGATGCGCACATGGCCCGACGGGGAGTGTCACTGCCGACGACGTCGATCGTGATCCCGCGGGCGGAGATCAGCCCACCGTGGACCCCACCGATCCGGTCGTTCGGACCGTGGCTCTCGAACGCCTTGCTGACATAGGGCCGCACGAGCACGATGCCGAGGACGGCGACCGCGATGGCGACCGCGATCTGCAACGCGTAGGCATCCTCGGCGAAGAGCGCCACGATCGCCGCGGCCACCGACCCGGCAGCGCCGAACACGGCGAAGAAGGCGATGCTGTGGAGCTCGGCCGCGACGAACAGGACCGCGAGCACGACCCAGAAGAAGAACGCCGGCGACATCTCGAGATGAACGCTACGTCCGGTGCAAGCCAACTTCCCCGACGCGTCGGCGACCGTGCCGGAGATCTGCGTCGTGGCCACCATCGACCGGATCCTCGACGACTGCTGCACCCACGGGCTGTGCGAAACCAGCGACGGACAACCCATCCCCGCCGCCAGCCTCCGACGAATGCTCTGCGACGCCCTCATCTACCCCGTCGTGCTCGGCGGCAACGGCGAGGTACTCGACGCCGGACGCACGAAGCGGACCGTCACCCGCAAACAACGCAGAGCCCTGCGCGCCATGCACCGCACCTGCGCCCACCCCGGATGCACCGTCGGCTTCGACTCCTGTCGCATCCACCACATCCGCTGGTGGACCAGAGACCGCGGCCCCACCGACATCGAAAATCTGCTCCCGTTGTGTGAAACCCACCACCACCTCGTCCACGAAGGCGGCTGGACCCTCACCATGACCCCCGAACGGATCGCCACCTGGACCCGACCCGACGGCACACACTGGACAACCGTCAACACCGCCGACCGAGGCACCGAGATCGTCCACCACCTTGACCGGGTCCAGGAGCGGTCGGCTGACCATGCGATTTAGGCTGGCGTGGTGGAGTCGGGGTTCTTCGAGACGGTCCGCGACGCGTTCGAGGGGTTCGCCGCGGGGATCGGCGGACGCCGCCACGTGTTCGTCCACAGCCGTGGGCTGAAGGTCTGGTACGACGACGACACACGCGAGCACTACGAATCACAACTGATCCGCGTCGACGGAGACGAGGTCCTCGAGATCGGCTTCCACGCCGAGTATCCGAAGGCCCCGCTCAACGACGAGGTACTCCAACGACTGCTCGCTCGCGAGTCGGGCGTGGCGCGACGACCTGGGCGACGACGCGGTCGCGGGAGACTTCATCGGCCGCACCGGCTGGCGCCGGATCTCCGAGGTGTGGCCAGCACCGGACTTCGACGACATCGACGAGGCGATCGAAGCCGCGGCGCGCCTCGCCGACTACGTCATCGCCTTGGAGCCCATTCGCCGCGCCGTTTCCGGCGCGCGGTGACGGGTTGACAGATCCCTACGGCCGCGTCGGTGGTTGCGTGACGCGTGGCTTGCGGCGCACGCGGAACACGAACGTCACCATGCGCGTCCAGAGCCGGTCGCAGTTGAGGATCACGACGCACCGTCCAGGGTCAGCCGGATCGGGCCGTCGAGCGGGATGGTGACCGTGCCGTTGCCGTCGGCGTCAGCATCGAACGTGAGGCTGACGTCGTCACCGTCCGCGTGCTCAGGTCGTGCATCCGTGCCAGGCACCGATGCACGACCTTGCAGTCGGTGGCTGCCGGGGGTCAGGCGGGTGAAGTGCAGCGTCGCCTCGCCGGCGGCCGCCGGCGCCCGCCGGTTCGAGGGCCAGTTGCATGCTGACCCCGTCGTCGCTGCGGGCCAGCGTGATCAGGACGTCGGAGCCCGCCTCGACGAGCGGCCCCACCGGCTCGACCCAGCCCCGGATGGCGAGCTGCGGCGAGGTCGAGCGGCGCCGACCACCGCAGCAACATGTACGAACCGAACCCGGAGCCGCCGACCGCGACCGGTCGCTCGGGCCACTGCTGACCGGTCGCGCACTGCCGGGCCGAGGCGTCGATCGCGGCGTCGATCAGCCGCTCGTCGCCCACCATGCCGCGCCCCGCCGATCACCTTGATCCACGGCAGCAGCGAGCTCGACGCGGTGTGATGGCGCTCGGGCTCGGCCGGCAGTTCGAGGGCGAGCGTGCCGTCGACGACCATGCCCGACAGCACCGCCATCTTCGGCGCCGCGCCGCGCAGGTCGAGCGCCTTGGCCCGGCGGGCATGGTCCGGGCAGGATGTCGGCGAAGCGGTGGGTGCCGTTGGCGAAGTAGTGGCCGCCGGGCACCTCGCCGGTGTCCCACGAGACGCCGATGTGGTTCGAGCGGATGTGCGCGTACGAACCGTCGGGCGTGAGGTACTCCTCGTCGAGCGTCTGCCGCCAGCGGTCGCCGACGGCGGCCCAGTCGTCGGAGCCGTGGATCGTGTCGTGGCCGTGCAGCGCCTGCGCGCCCATCACGTTGCACACGGTGAACGACCAGCCCGGCTCGCACGGGAAGAACCCGAGCCGGCTGCGCTCGAAGTTCTTGCGCACCGCGGCCGTGATCGAGTGGTGGTCGTACTCGAACGTGCGGCCGTCCTTCCACACGAACGTCAGCGACGCCGGCTCGTCGAAGCGCAGGTCGCCGGTCGCCGCCTCGAAGCTGTTGATGACGTCGCCGAGGAAGGCCGAGAACATGATGTTGTCGCGGCGGATCGGGTCGGGGTTCGGGTCGAAGTTGCCGAGCAGGTTCAGCGTGCGCCAGTAGCCCCACACCCGCAGGTCGGTGTGCTTGTGCACCACCTTGGCGAGCGCCTCGGTCATCCGCCCCGGCGCGTTCGGCAGGTAGTTCGCGGCGTACAGCGACATCGCCCAGGCGATGCTGTTGAGCTGGTAGCGCAGCTGGGTGCCGCCGTGGAACTGCTCGCCCCAGTCCAGCCCGGCGAGGCCGTCGTCGGGCTGCTCGGCGAACGAGTAGCACCAGCGCAGGAGCTCGGCGTCCATGTGCGTCGGGCGGCGCGCAGCGTGGTCACCCGCGCGGGGATCTGCGCGTCGACGAGGTAGGCGTTGAGCTCGGGCACCATGGCCCGCTTCGCCCGGAACCGGCGCTCGATCTTCCACACCATCGTCGCCACCACCGCGAACGCACAGACGTACGCGACCGGGATCGCCCAGCTCCACGTGGTGCCGCGTTCGACCCAGAGTCGCGGCCCGTCGGCCAGCACCGCGGCCAGCGACCGCGGTGCCCAGCCACACGAGCGGGATCGAGAAGTGGGTGCTGAGGCCCCACCACAGCACGAGCGCGATCAGCACCAGCACCTGCGTGAGGACGAACAGGATCGGCGACGCGTCGTAGAGCAGCCCGGCTCCCGGGTACACGAGCCCCAACCCGAAGGCCCGCCATGCTGCGCTGTCGGCGAGCGACGACGAGCGCGGTGCCGACGAGTTCGACGAGCGCGAGCGCGACGACGAGGCGGCGCCAACAGCCGGCGGCTCGTCGGCCCGAAGCGTCGCGGTCGCTCGGGCAGCAGCAGCGGCCCGGGCGTGACCGTGGCGGTCGGTCTCGGTGATGGTGGCGGTCATCGGTGGACTCCTCGGGTCGGTGATCGCTCGGCGGTGGAGCGGTGGCGCTTCGTAGGTGACCTGCGGGCGGCGGGTGAGGCGGTAGACGCCGCGCACGAGACGGGTCCACACCTTGGCGCAGTTGAGGTAGAGCGTGATCACGGGGCGACCCCGTCTCGTGCGGTCGTCGGTTGCAGTGTCAGGCGCAGCGGCCGGTCGACGACGAGCGCCATCGAGGCCGTGCCGTCGGCGTCGGCGACGAGGGTCACGTCGACGCCGTCGCCCGTGAGGCGGTACTCGGCGCCGGGCGTGAGCGCGGCGAGCGTGAACTCCACCGCGTCGTCGGCCGGCTGCGGCCCGGGGCGCACGGCCAGGTCGAGCGACGACCCGTCGAGCCGACCGGGCGAGGGTGATCATGCACCTGCGGCCACGGTGCCGACTCGACGACCGGGCCAACGGGGGCCACGTAGCCGCGGACGTTGATCGACGCGTTGTCGAGCGGCATCGACCACCGCACCAGCATGTGCAACGCGAGGTTGCCGACCCCGGTCGCCAGCGGCCGCTCGGGCCAGCGCTCCCCGGTGGCGCACTGCTGATCGTGGGCGCGGATCGCCGCCTCGGCGAGCTCGTCGTCACCGACCGCTCGGGCGCCGCCGATCAGCTTGGTCCAGCCGGGCGACGCCGACTTGCGGGACCGGTTGCGCTCCCACTCCTCCGGCAGTTGGAGCTGCAACACGCCGTCGCTGATCAGGCCACGCAAGGCGGCCATCTTCGGCGGCAGCGCCGCGCAGCGACAGCGCCCGGCCCCGGTTGTGCAGATCGGGAGCGACGTCCTTGAAGCTGTGCGAGCCGGTGGTGAAGTACTCACCGCCGGGCGTCTCACCGGTGTCCCAGCTGAGCCCGGTGTGGGTGGAGCGGATGTTGGCGTAGTTGCCGTCGGGCATCAGGTACTCGCGCTCGAGCGTCTCGCGCCACCGCGGCTCGATGTCGGACCACATCGACGTGCCGTGCAGGCGGTCGTGGCCGAACAGGGCCTGCGCTCCGATCGTGTTGCAGGCGGCGAATGCCCAGCCCGGTTCGCAGGGGAAGAACCCGAGGCGGCTGCGCTCGAAGTTCCGCTGCACGGCCTCCATCCAGCTGTGGTGGTCGTACGCGAACGTGCGGCCGTCCTCCCACACGAACGTCAGCGAGCCCGGCTCGTCGAAGCGGGTGCTGCCGGTCGCCGCCTCGTAGAGGTTGATCTGGTCGCCCGTGAAGCCCGAGAACATGATGTTGTCGCGCACCAGCGGGTCGGGGTTCGAGTCGAGGTTGCCGACGCGGTTGAGCAGCTGCCAGTAGCGCCACACCCGCAGGTCGAGCTGCTTGAGCACGAGGTTGCGCATCGCCGGCTCGATCGTGCCCAGCGCGTTCGGGATGTAGTTGACCGCGTACGGGCGCGAGCGCCCAGCCGAGGTAGTTCAGTTGGTAGCGCACGACGGTGCCGCCGTGGAGCTGGTCGCCCCACTCGAAGCCGTCGAAGCGGTCGACCGGTTGCAGCGCAGAGCTCGTAGGCCCAGCGCAGCAACTCGGCGTCCATCTCGTCGGGCTCGCGCGACCGCGTGCGCGGGCTCGGGTACCTCCGCCGTGCGCAGATACTCGTTCAGCTCGGGAACGAGCGCCCGCTTGCGACGGAACCGGGACTCGAACGTCCACACGAGCGTCGCCACGCACGCCGCGGCCAGCACGTAGGCGACCGGCACGGCCCAGGCCCATGTGGTGCCGCGGTCGACGAACAGCCGGGGGGCGTCGGCGAGCAGTGCACTCACGACGGCGCTCAGCACCCACACCCCCGGGATGCCGAGGTGCAGGCTCATCCCCCACCACAGCACGAGCGCCAGGCTCATCAGCACCCAGGTGAGCACGAACAGCAGCGGGTGGGCGGTGTACAGGAATCCGGCGCCGGGGAACACCAGCGACAGCCCGGCGGCACGGGCGGTGGTGCCGCCGAGCACGACGAGCAGCGTGCCGATCAGTTCGACGGCGGCGACGCACGCCAGCATGCGCAGCACGAGGAAGCGCGTCGCCGGGCCCATGCGTCGCGGCTCGGTCGGCAGCAACGGGATGGCGGGCGGGAGTTCCTCGACGAGCGGTCGGATCGCGGTATCGGTCATGCGTGCACCTCCGGGTGCCTGGTGGCGTGAGCCTGTGGGTCGGCGGTCAACGCGAGCGGATCGGCCGTGAGTCGGGTGGCCACACGGTCGAGTGCGACCGCGAGCGGGTCGTGCCGGACGGTCGGGCGGGCGAGCAACGGCGCGGCGCGAGCGTCGTCGACGAACACCAGCCAGATCCGGGCGGCGGCGATCAGGCGCTCGTCGTGCGGGTGCTCGGTGCCGCGGGCGGAGGCACCGAGCGCCCGGGACGCGAAGGGCCGGCCAGTCGTCGTCGCCGATCCATCCCATGGCACGGGCGAGCGCGGTCGACGCGGCGTGCTCCCAGGCCGGCGCCGAGCCGGCGGGCCAACCGAGCGGCGTCCAGTACCAGGCGGCGCGGTGGCCGCGGCGCAGTCCGAACTCCCGCCCGAGGGCGCGCGTCCACCGCTCGGCGGACCCACCACACCGTTCCAGCGCGATCGCGGCGAGCGTGCCGTCGAGCGGCCGCACCCATGTCGGTTCGCTGCACGGCACGCCCATCGCGGTTCGCTCGGCGTCGGTGACGAACCGGGACGCGAGGGCCGCGTTCGCCGGCGACGTCTCGTCGGACACCGACATGATCAGCGCCGCTCGGGCGTGCGCGTGATCGGTGCGCAGCGGGTCGCCGCCGGTGCGGAACCGGGCGCACATGCCCACTCGACGTGCGCCGGTGCTCGATGGCGGGATCGGTGGCGATGGAGCGGGCGAGATCGGTGTCGCCCCCGAGGGCGACCACGGCGGCGGTGCGCGACCGATCGACGGGGCGCAGTCGCTCGACGGAGCCGAGACCGTCGGAGCTGCGGCCGCGGCGGCGAGCGACGTGCGACAGCCCGGGCACGCGACCGGCCACCGTGCGCAGCCACGAGATCAGCCCGGCCGCGAGCAGCACCAGCGGGAACTCGTGGGCGGCCGCCACCGGCTGGACGGTCGCCGTGATCGTCGCCATCGACTCCGTGACCGCATCGTGCGCGTCCGACACGAGGCCGCTGGCGACGACGGCGCCGATGACGACGGTCGCCAGCAGCCAGTCCATCCCCCATCGCACCCAGGCCACGGTGGCCCCGACGGCGGCGACGAGACAAGCGGCGGCGAGCAGGTTGCTCGACTCCCACCAGGCCGGCGCCCGGCACCAACGTGCTGCGCATCATGTGCACGCCACGGTGGCCGAGGCCGAACACGAGCGCGATCGGCACCGCCAGGGACGCGCCGAGGACGATCGCCCGGCGCACACCCAGCGGCGGGCCGGCGGTCATCTACCCCAGCGCCCCGCGAGCTTCGAGGTCGAGCGCGTGGCGCCCGTGGCGTTGTGCCATCACCGTCAGCATCTCGTCACCGCGTTCGGTCTGCGCGGCGAGGATGGTGGCGATCACCGTCATCACCACGCCCCACAGCGACCCGAGCCGGTAGTCGTGCCACAGCGTGTCGGCGTCGTAGTCGACGCCGGCGCTGCTGCATGCGGCTGCGGTAGTCGTCGAGCAGGCCGCGCTCGACGTCGGCCCGCTGCGCCGGCTGGAAGCTGCCACCGATCATGTACGCGAGATCCCACATCGCCGAGCCTTCGTTGACGGTCTGCCAGTCGACGACCACCAACGGCGGCGCGTCGGGGGTGACCCCGAACATGAAGTTGTCCGGCCGATAGTCGAGGTGGATCGACGGTGGTCGGTGTCTCGCTCGACCCGATCCACTCGCGGCACGTCCGGCGCCAGGGCACGGATCAGTTCGATGATGTCGGCGTCGAGGCCCGGGCCGAGCCGATCGAGGAACGGCTCGACGAACATCGCGTAGACCATGCCGAGCCCGTTGGCCGCCTCGTCGCCCTTCGGCCGGTGCGGAGCCGAACTCGGCGAGCGTCGGGTCACCCCAGCGCGGCGCGTGCAGCCCGACCGCCTGCTCGACGGCGAGCGCCGCTTCGTCGACCGACAGCCCGATGAACTGGTCGCCCTGCCGCGAGTCGGCGAGATCCTCCATGATCATCACGAAGTCGGGCTTGTCGTGGTCGTAGGCCGGCGAGGTGGCATTCGGGAATGCGGATGTCGAGCGTCGGCGCGAGCTCGCGGTAGAACGACACCTCGGTGAGGTAGGTGCCGGTGGTGAACGCGCTCGTGCGGGCGTTCTCGTCGCCGGACGGGAACTTGCCGACGACGCTGGCCGGTCGACCGTCGGGCTCGTCCCACGTGAGCGAGAAGCGGGCGTTGCGGCCGGTCTGCCCGGTGCCGATGAACGACTCGAACTGCAGATCGACCACCTGGGCGCCATCGGCCACGCCGGTGGCGTCGAGCACCGCGGTCATCCACGCGGCGTCGAGATCGGCCGGCTCCCCTCGTACGTCGATGCCCATCGTTGCCCCGGCGTCACTGTTGCTCACGTCGATCGACCGTACCGCAGCGCTGCCGCGTGACTACGAGCGGGGGACGACCGTCGGCGGGCATCTCAGGAGATGTCCGGTCCGAGACTGGCGGCGATCTCCTCGACGACGGAGAAGGGCGTGTCCGGGTGGAGGAACACCAGCCGGCCGACCACCTCACCGCGGACGGTGGTGGGCGCGACGAACGCGACACCGTCGTCCAACAGCCGGGTCGCCCACCGACGCCATTCGGCGCGTCCCCAGCCCTGTCGCCGGAAGAGCACCACACCGAGCTGTGGCGGCATCGACGACCGACACCCCGTCGATCTCGGCGAGCAGTTCGGCCGCTCGCCGCGCCATCACCACGCTCGCTCTCGACCGCGGCGGCGTAGGCATCGACGCCGTGGACGACGAGCGAGAACCACAGCGGCAGGCCGGTCGCCCTGCGGGTCAGCTGCAACCCGTAGTCGCTCGGATTCCAACCAGCGTCGTCGTCGTGGAACACGTCGATGTACGGACCGACCTGGCGATGCACCGGGACGGCGAGCGCCGGGTCGCGGTAGAGCACGGCGCCTGATCCGAGCGGAGCGAACAACCACTTGTGCGGGTCGATCACCACCGAGTCGGCCCGGTCGATGCCGACGAACAGGTCGCGGGTGCCCTCGACGAGCAAGGCCGCTCCCCCGTATGCCGCATCGACATGGAACCACGCGTCGAGCTCGCTCGCCACGCTCCCGATCCCGGCGAGGTCATCGACGACCCCCGCATTCGTGGAGCCACCCGACGCCACGATGATGCCGACGTCGCGTCGTGCACCGATGGCGTCAGCGACGGCCGGTCCGGTCAGCCGGCCGTTGGTCGTCGGTCGCGCACCACCAGCGGCGTCAGCCCCATCAGCCGCAGGGAGTTGTCGATCGATGCGTGGGCGCTGTCGGCGACGACCACCACGTCACGCCCGCCGGCCACCGATCTGCCGACCGCCAGCGCCGACAGGTTGCCGATGGTGCCTCCGCTCAGGAAGCACCCGCCGGCACCGGCGGGGAAGCCCGACGAGATCGCACATCCACCGCAGTACCTCGTTCTCGGCGGCGACGGCGCCCGCTGCCTCCAGCGATGATTCGGCGCTGAAGCTGGAGGCGGACACGACCGCGTCCATCCACACGCTGGCGGGGGTGGGCGCGGCGGGGATGAACGCGAGGAATCGCTCGCTGTGGAGGCCGACGTTCGGCGGCACCACCACCTGCTGGAACAACGCCCAGGCCGCCGTCCGGATCCATGCCCCCGGCGGTGATCGCGGCGAGGCCTGAAGCGAACTCGCCAGGGCGCGCCGTTCTCCCGAGCGGCACCGACGCACCTCGCTGCGAGACGTAGTCGGCGAGTCGCCGTGCGAGGTCAGGGGGCAGCCCGTCAGCACCGTGCATCCGGTGACTCAACGTAGCCGTGACCAGCGGCGCTTGGTCAGGAGACGACGATTCCGCCGTCGCACGTGATCACGGCGCCGACGGTGAACGCTCCGCCCTCGACGCCAGGAAGATCGCCAGTCCGGCGATGTCCTCCGGCGTGCCGACGCGACCGCGCGGCATCGTGCGGCCCAGCGCGTCCCAATCGGTGCCGTCGACGTCGCCGCCGGTGCCGACGCCCGGTGCTCAACATCCAGGTCGGGAACGGGCCCGGCGCGATGGCGTTCACGAGGATGTTGCGCTTGACGAGTTTGCCGGCGAGCTGGCTCGTCAAGGCGTGGACTGCGGCCTTCGACGGCCCGTACGACACCGTGTCGAATGCCGGCGTGCGGATGCCATCGATCGATCCGATGTTGATCACTCGTGCGGGATCGTCCGCGCTCGCGCCGGCCTCGAGCAGCGGCAGCAGCCGCTGCGTCAGGAAGAACACGCCTTTGACGTTCGTGTCCATCACCTTGTCCCAGCCCTTCTCCGGGAACTCGTCGATGGACGCTCCCCACGACACCCCGGCGTTGTTGACCAGCACGTCGAGGCGGGACTCGCGCCCGGTCAGCTCCGCGGCGAGCGTCTCGATGCCGTCGAGCTCCGACAGGTCAGCGGCGATGGGCACGCACTCTGCTCCGTAGGTCTCCGACAGGCGTGCCGCGGTGGCGTCGCACACGTCACGCTTCCGCGAGCTGATGTACACCTTGGCGCCGTTGGCGAGGAACCCGGCGGCGATCATCTCGCCGATCCCTCGCGATCCGCCGGTCACGAGCACCACCTTCCCACGCACGGAGAACAGGTCGTCGGTCGTCAGGCTCGTCATCGTGATGCTCCTCGTCGTCGCCGATGTCCGATCACATCGGTCGTACGCCAGATTGGCAAACGCGCACCGGTTTCATGCAATGCGGATCGCCGATCACGCCTTGACGGCCAGCGCCGACAGGGCGATGCCGTAGACCATCGTCGCGGTGATGACGACGACACCCGCGACGGGACCCGTCGCGGTCATCACGCCCAGCAACACGACGGCACTGGCGATCAGCGACGTCCCGGCGCCTCGCGGCCGCAGCTTGCAACGCCTGACCACCCACCCGAGGGCGATCGTGCCGCCGAGGTACGCGCCGCCCAGGAGCGCGTTGACCGCCCCCATGCCACCCGACTCGAGTTCGGTCATCGCTTCGTGCCCGATCATCGGGGCGACGAACGTCTCGATGATCGTCCCCGGCGCGATGCCGACCAGGCCGGCCATCGAAGCGGCCACGGCGAACGTGGCGAGGCGCGAATCCGTGTGTGCGGCGAGCCGTCGATGGAGGTACGGCAGTCCGAGCACCAGGAGCGGCAACGAGAAGAAGATCGTCAGGTGGGCCGCCTCCCACGTGGCGGATTCGTAGGCGGCATCTTTGTGCTCCAACGGATGGAGCAGGTTGCCGATGGCGAACATGATTCCGCCGGCGAACAACGACATGCGCTGCCAGTCACGGCGCCTTGCCGCCGGGGCGGTTTCACCCGAACTCGCTCGGTGCGGTGGTCGCTGTCGGGTCGATCTGTAGCTCTGTCATGACTCGTCTCTCCTGCATTTCGGGATCTTGTGGATACGGTGTATCCGAACAATACGGATACACCGTATCCATGTCAACTCCCGAACGTCTCGAGGTCCCGCGGCAGCGGATACAGTGTGCCCATGACCACGTCGAGCGAGACCGAGCGGCAGATCCTCGAGGCCGCGGGCGAGATCATCGCCACCGAGGACTTCGATTCGCTGTCGATGCGCCGGGTCGCCGCCAAAGCCCACGTGTCGCTGTCCACGGTCGTTCGCCATTTCGGCACGAAGGACGCGCTCCTGGCCGCGTTGGTCGCCCACGGTGACGAGGATGACGAACGCGATGAACTCCGCACGAAGATGGAGCCCGGCGACGTCGCGGCGGCGGTGCGGATCGTGATCGGCGACTACGAGGAGGCCGGACAGCAGCTGATGAACATGCTGAGCCAGGAGCACCGATTTCCCGCCCTGTCCGAGCTGCTCGACATCGGCCGACGCGGCCACCGTCGGTGGGTGCGTTGGGCCTTCGCCCCGCAGCTCGCCGGACGCAGCCGCGCGGGGAAGACCCAGTTGGAGGACCTGCTGGTCGTCACGACCGACGTCTACACGTGGAAGCTTCTCCGCATCGACCGCGGGCTCAGCGCTCGAGCGACCGGCGCGGCGATGACCGAACTGTGCGAAGCGGTGGTGGCCCGATGAGCCGGTTCCTCCTGGCGACGTGGGACGGCGGCGGCACGATCCCACCCGAACTCGGGCTCGCCGCGGAGCTCGTCGGGCGTGGCCACGAGGTCGTCGTGTTGAGCGACGACACGGTCGAACAGGAAGCGCTCGCCGCAGGTGCCACGTTCATCCCCTGGCAGCGAGCACCGCAGGCGCGGGCTCGCGACACCGAACGTGCCCTCATTCGTGACTGGGAGGTGCGGAACCCGTTGGCCCAGGTCCGCCAGGTCGGCAAGCTCCTCTTCTTCGGGCCGGCATCGCTCCAGGCCGCTGACCTGTCCGACGCCATCGGCCGATTCTCGCCCGACGCCCTGATCGTGGATGCCCTGCTCACCGGGGCCTCGGCCGGGGCCGAGCACTCCGGGCTCCCGACCGCCGCAGTCGCACCGAACGTGAACATGCTCCGTGCGCCGGGGGTGCCGCCGATGGGATCGGGTCTGCGCCCGCTCGGCGGCCACCTCGGCCGGATGCGCGACGGCGCACTGCACCGGCTCAACGACGTGCTGATGGGGACGGGCACACTCAACGACACCCGCCGCGATCTCGGCCTCGTCCCGGTCGATTCCCTCGAGCAGAGCGTCCGCCGTGCAGATCGGGTCATCCTCCTCACCAGCGCGGCGTTCGACTTCACGCCGACGAGCCCAGACCCGGACGTGGTGTACGGCGGGCTTCCGATCCCACCGAACGAACGGGCACCCTCGGCGTGGACGCCGCCGTGGCCCGAGGATGGTCGCCCGGCCGTGCTCCTGTCGCTGAGCACCACCTACATGCAGCAGGAGGATCTGCTGCAACGGCTCGTCGATGCGCTCGGCCAGGTCGATTGCCACGCGTTGGTCACCACCGGGCCCGGGATGCGTTCGCGACCCAGTCGCGCGGGTGCCGAGCAACGTCCATGTGGTGGAGTCCGCCCCGCACGGCGCCGTGCTCCCCCATGTCGACCTGGTGATCACCCACGGAGGCCACGGCACCGTGACCCGATCGCTGGCGGCCGGCGTGCCGGTGATGGTCGTGCCCATCAGTCGGGACCAGCCCGACAACGCCGCCCGCGTGGTGCACCACGGGGTCGGGATCAAGGTGTCGAAGCGTTCGTCGCCGGACAAGTTCGCCACCGCCGTGCGCCGCGTCACTTGCGGACGAGGCGCTCCGCGCGAACGCCCGCGCGATGGCGGAGCGACTGGCGCCCGACGTCGGTGCACCGACGGCGATCGCCGTGCTCGAGCAACTGGCCTCAGGCGATCCCGGTCGGCTTCGCGAGCCGACGCCAGACCGGGATCGCCGGTGATCTCGACTGCGCCTAGGTCGTCGCCAGGCTGTCCTCGACGGCTGGTGCCCGGAAGTTGCCCTTGCCCGGCACGCCGTTGATCGGCTCGGTGTTCATCGCGTAGTTCAGCACCGCGTAGGCGATGGCGTCGGCGTTGATGTCGAGCGCTTCGAGGCTCAGATTGGTGAGGTCGTCACAGGCCTGGTGGTAGCAGGGATCGTAGGAGATCCCGGCGGTCCCGCCCCAGAGCAGCACCTGCTCGGCGGTCTTGATCCCTTCCGCTCCGGTGAACAGGCCGCCCGCTGGAATGCCGTTGTTGATGAACGCCTGATAGTCCGATCTCCCGCTGAACGCGGTCGGGCGCGACGGGATGTCGCGATCGGCGTAGTACTGCTCGAACAACGCCTCGATGTCGTCGGAACCGTCCGGACCGACGAGTCCGAACCCGGACCCGTCGCCGTCGTAGACGAAGAGTCCGTAGTTGGGCGACGCCACCATGTCGAAGTTGAGATACAGGGCGATGTCGTCCAACTCGGCGTCGTCGAGGTCGTTGACGTAGAAGGTGGAGCCGACGAGGCCCGCCTCCTCGGCACCCCACCAGGCGAAGCGGACCGCGTTACGCGGATTCACCTTGGCCATCTGCACGGCGGTTTCGAGCAACGCCGCAGAACCCGAGCCGTTGTCGTTGATCCCCGGGCCCACTCCGACGGAATCGAGGTGCGCTCCCGCCATGACCACGTTGTCGGTGTTGCCCGAGCGCGAGTCGGCGATCACGTTGTAGGTGGTCGCCAGGCCGCGCAGGACATCGACGTCCATGGCTCATCCGCAACCCGGGTGTGTTCGCCAACTCCACGCCCAGGGCGTACGTGGCACCGAGATTCGGAATGCCCCCCGTGTAGGTGCTGCCCATCGTCACCGCCGGAATGCCGTTGCGGTCGGGGGTCGGCGGTGTTGCCCTGGTTGAACAGGATCGCTCCGACCGCTCCGGCCGCCGCCGCGTTCTCGCTCTTCTGCTCGAACGTGCACACCCCCCGTTGCAGCAATGCGATGTTGCCGGCGGGGAACCCAGCGAAATCGCTGGCTTCACAGCCGCTCGTCGACGTGTTGCCGAGCCCGAGCTGGATGTCGACCGCGGTGACGGCGGCATTCGTGACGGTGCCGGGATCGGTCTGTTCGAGCACGCCGTAATCGACGCCCTCGACGTACGTGACCTCTGGTGTCGGGGCGACCCGCTTCAGCGTGGCCGGGCCGGTGATGACGAAGGCGTTGAACTCGAACGGTTGGATGGTGACGTTGTAGCCCGCGGTCCGCAGCGTGTCGGCGACGTACTCGACCGACTCGTCGTAGCCGGGGGTTCCCGATGCGCGCGTGTCGCCGTTCGCGTCGGCGATCGCTTGGAATCTCGCCTCATGCGCCAAGACGCCATCGACCGTGACGCACTCCAAGAGTTTGTTGACCGTGTTGTTCGTGCGGTTGCACTTGGATGACGCCTGCGCCTGAGGCACGGCGAATACTGCGGCCCCTGCGGTGAGACCCACCACGGCAGCGGTCGCGATCAGAACCCGAACTCGTCTCATCAAAGTCCCCGACTTTCTCGACTGGCCCGCGGGCACACCATAGCGAATCCGGATCGGAGCGAAATCCGCGCGAGCCCGTCGACGGTCGATTCGACGAGGTGCAGCGATCGGTCACCCGACCACGACGGTCACGACCGCCGTGGCGGTACCGCCCTTGCCGTCGCTGATCGTGTACGTGAACGTGTCCGTTCCCTTGAAGCCCTTGCGCGGCGTGTACCGGAAGTTGTCGTTCTTCTGGCTGTACTTGACCTCGCCGCTGCTGCCCTGCGTGAACGCGATCACGGTCAGCGCGTCACCGTCGACGTCGGTGTCGTTGGCCAGCGCGTCGACCGTCGCCGACCCGTTCTTCGGCACGTTCAGCCGGTCGGGCCGGGCGAGCGGGGCATCGTTGACGGGTGTGACCTCGATCGACACCGTCACGGCGCCGCTCGACAGGACGCCGTCGCTTCGCCGTATAGGTGAAGCTGTCGGCGCCGAAGTAGTTCGGCGCCGGCACGTAGGAGAACGATCCATCGGCACTCAACGTCAGCGTGCCGTGTGCCGGACCGCTGACGAGCGCGGCCGTGAGCGGCCGCCCTTCGGGGTCGCTGTCGTTCGCCAGGACTCCCGGTGCGTTCACCACGAGCGGGGTGTCCTCCGCGGTGGTGTAGGCGTCGCCGACGCCGACCGGTGACGCGTGGGTGAGGTCGAGACCGACCACGACGGCGTCGTGATCCGACGTCCGGTACTGGTCGGGCGCGTACAACGCCTCCTGCGCTAGCGGCTTGAAGCTCGTGTCGTAATCGAGCACGTCGGGCTCGTCGGAGTTGATGTGCCACTCGGCCGCCCCGGTCACCTGGCCGCCGATCGTCGAGCTGGCGAGGGCGTGATCGAGATACCCGGCCTGGCCGTCGAACGTGTACGAGTAGGCGTACGGGCCCTCGTACTCGGCGATCAGGTTGGTGTAGTCGTCCCCGGTGTCCGCTCGTGTCGTCGGAACCGGCCTTGATCGCATCGATCGGATCTTCCATCGCGTACGAGTTGAGGTCGCCCATGATCAGGAAGTCGGGGTCCCCGCTGCCGGTCGGATCGGTGGCGATCCAGTCGACGAGAGCTTCGGCCGCCTGGGTGCGGGTGCCGTTGCAGTTGCCCTGTCCGTCACCGGCATCCGGGTCACCGGTACCGCAGGCCGAGCCCTTCGACTTGAGGTGATTGACGACGACGGTGAACCGCGCTCCGGTGGCGTTGACCTCGAAGGTCTGGGCCAGCGACGGCCGACTCCTGGTGTCGATGAAGCGGGGATCGTCGCCCGAGTCGAGTGTCTGGAACGCGCCGACCGGGGTGACGACGGCAGGGCGATAGATCAGGCCGACCTTGATCGCGTCGGTGCCGATCGTGCCCGTGTCGACGTAGGCGTATCCCGACATCCCGTTCGTGATGCTCTCCAACGGCTCCACGCCCGGCGTGTTCTCGAGTTCGTTCAAGCCGATGACGTCGGCGTCCAGGCCCGTCAGCGCTGCCAGCAGCTTGTTCCGTTGGCGATCGAACTCCAACGGTTGGCTGAGGTCGGCGCCCCGACAGTCGAGGTTGGCATTGCCGCCGCACACATTGTCGATGGGGTTGTCGGGCGACGACGGGTCGTCCATGCCGTCAAGCGTGACGAAGAAGTTGAGCGTGTTCATCGCGGCCACGCGGATGTCGCCGCCGACGGGATCCGGCGCCGCCGGGCGCGGGTTGACCGCGGTATACGTGGCGGGCCCGGTCGGGATGATCCGGTACTGACTGAAGTCGAAGCCGAGCACGCCGACCGCGTCCTGCACCGTGTCGCCGCCGCGGAACCGGTTGCTCAGCGAGAACGGAGCCCCGTTGGGGTGCCGCAGCGTCGCCGGGTTCTGGGCGCTCTGGGCGTCGTCGAGCGTGATGCGCCGCAGGTTGTTCGCCAGCGTGCGAGCATTGGCGGCCGCGCCGGGTTCCTCGATCGCGGTGCCGGTGAACGGGCGCGTCTCTCCGTCCAACGGCAGCGCCAGGACGACCTCACCGAACTGGTCGTAGTTGAAGTACTCGGAGATCACGAGCGGTTGCGGGAACCGGACCGACATGCCCTCGTAGCGCTCGGGGGATCCTGCGTTGGCGAAGGGCAGCGCGACGTCGGTCGGGGCGACCGAACCCGTGCCGCAATTGCGACGTCGGCCGCGGGACGGCGGCGGTGTTGCTGTTGGCGCCGTTGATCGTCGTCTGGTTGAACCGTTCACGGGCGAACCCGGTGACCGTGACGACGTCGCCGAGGGACACGAGGTCGGCGGCGCCGGTGAACACGAAGATGCCGTCGGACGTGGCCGGGTTGCTGTCCCCGATCGCATCCTGGAGGTAGAAACCGGACGCTGCGGCCGTGCCTTCGAAATCGCCGACGACGACGCCGCGTGTCGTGACCGTGCCGGTCATCGCCGCCGCCAGTCCAGGGCCCTGGATCGGTAGATCGGCGTGATCGAGGCGTCACAGGGCGGTAGATCGTCGTCCTCGATCGTCCCGGTCGCCTGGCCGTCGGCGACGTTCGCGCCCACGACGTTCGTGACCGCGACGAGGAACGTCTCGTCGGTCTCGACCGCGGTGTCGCCGTTCACCGTCACGCTGAACGAGTACGGACCGGAGCCACCGGCCGGGATCACCTGACCGGTGAGCGACTGTGCCACGTAGTCGGCGTCCTCGCCGGCGGCGCTCGCGTCCTGGGCGGTCCCGTCGGCGGTGGCGATGTCGAACGTGACCCCGCCCTCACCGGCCGCCCCGGAGAGCGCGACATCGAAGACCAAGGTCGTGGTGCCGTCGTTGCCCTCGACGGTCGAGGCGTCGCCGATCGACAGTCCAGGCACGGTCACACCACCACACGGGAGCAGCGGGGCGGCGGTGTTGCGGGGGTGGGGGTGGCAGCGGCGAAGTCCGCGCTGTTGTTGTCGGTGTCGATGCAGCCGTTGCCGGCGCGGAAGTCGGCCGACGTGGTCGAGATCATCGGCGCCGCCGGTGCCTTCGAAGAAGTTGGCGCCTCCGTAGCCGACGAGATCGACGATCTGCGCCAACTGCGCTGCCGAACACGGCGTGCGTCGAACCGTTGCACAGCCAGGCCCGTGGTCGTGTTCGCCAGGATCACCTTGCCGGCGCCGCCCGCCATGTTGACCACGCCGGACGCGTCCGGCGTCGGGAGCAGGTTGCCGTTCGCTCCCGCCCGTCGCCTGTTGCACGAGGTAGTACTGGCCCGGCGCGAGGGATCCACGCAGGTTTGTCACAGGGTTGGCGGCGAAGTTGCCGGTTCCTGTTGCGCTCGCGTACTGCACGGACCATCCGTCGAGCGACACGGTCGTCGTCCCCCGGTTGAACAATTCGATGTAGTCGTTGCGCAGCACCGCGCCGGCGTTGCCGCCGGCGCCGTACACCTGGCTGATCACGACGTCCGGTGACACCGCCTGGACCCGCGCCGCCGGCGTCGCCACGACGGGCACGCACGCCAACACGACGGCCGAACAGAGCAACCTCGCAACATTGATTCTCACCGCAACCACCCTTCGCGCGACGCCCGCGAGCCGAACGTAACACGCGTCGCCGACGGCTGGGACCGCGCCGAAGTGAACAACGCGCGAACGGATCACGTGCCGCCGCGATGCACGATTCGGGAACCTCCGTCGACGTCGACCGCGTCGTTGTCGTACAGTCCGCAAGACCAACTCGAGGGGGGTGTGGGGATGAGGAAGCGCAAGATGCTCGCGGTCGCTCTGGCGACCATGGTGATCGCCGCGGGAGCGAGCGGAGCGGCCGACCGGGCGTCCGCCGGCAAGGCACCACAGAGCGGACCGCCGGTGATCAAGGTCGGCGCGGCGTCGCGGTCGATCCTGCCGACCGTCGACGGGTCGCACGACTATCTCGACGGCGTCGTACCCGATCCGAACGACCCGTTCTCGCCGGGCCTGTTCGTGCCCGAGTGGGACCAAGGTCGCGTGGCTGTCGGCAACGGCGATCCGGATTCGTACTGGGTGCACGACGACATGGAGGTGACCGCCGTCGCGTTCGAGGAGCAGCAGGGCAAGCACATCACCGTGGTCGTCGCGTCGAACCTCTACATGATCTTCGGCGCCGACGCCGACGTCATCCGCGCAGCGGGTCGCCGACCGTGTGGGCCCGACGGTTGCGGATCGTCTCGACATTGCGATCTCTGCCGACCACGTGCACCACGGGCCGGACACTGCCTTCGACGTCAACCACGAGTGGTACGAGCTGATGATCGACCAGACCGCATCGGCGATCGTCGAGTCGATCGCCGAGATGCGTCCGGCACGCCTCGACGTCGCCCAGACCGACCACTACTTCGGCCTGCGCGACTCCCGCGATCCACAGGTACTCGACCCGACACTCGGCGTGCTCCGCGCGACCGCCACGAACGGCAGCACCATCGCCACGATGATCTTCTGGGCCAACCACCCGGAGACCACGCTGTTCTGGAATCCCCCGAACGACATGATCACCGACGACTGCGCGGCGATCGATCTGGTGCCGTGCACCTTCCGGGATCGCTATTTCACCGCCGACTTCCCGGGCTGGGCGACCCGGATCGTCGAGGACGAACTCGGCGGCGAGGCGCTCTACTTCAACGGTGCGATCGGCGGCCTGATCACTCCGCTCGGCGCCAACGTGTGGGAGGTGGACAGCGACGCCCCGTTGGGGCTCGGTCTCGTCCCGCCCGACGGCGCCGAGCCACCACTCGGTGCGAGCACGTTCCAGGAGCGCAACTTCCGGCGGGCCTACCTCATCGGACGGGAACTCGCCACCGCCGCGCTCGACGCACTGGAATCGTCGACCGCCGTCACTCGGCCCACCGTCGACTACTCGGTCGAAACGTTCTACACCAGGATGTCGAACATCGGCTTCCGCCTGCTCCTGGCACCCGGCGACGACGGGCTGACCGCGTTGGGACACACGCCGCCGATGCTGTACACGTGCCCGGCGACGGACCCCAAGGACGACAGCTCCTGCGTTCCGGACGGGTTTGCCACCGAGTCCGACCCGCTGCTCGGTGACATCCGCCTCGGCGACCACGGCCGGTCGCAGGTCGCGTACCTGCGGATCGGACCGGTCGGGATGATGTGGTTGCCGGCCGAGATGCTCGCCGAGTCGACGATCGGCCTGCCGGCCGGCTACCACGACGAGCCCGGTACGTGGCATCTGGACGACCTGTCGCTGCATGCGTCGGGCACGGACTACGTCCCGTCGGGGTACGTCAAGAACCGGATGGACGACGAGTTCCGTTGGGTGGTCGGGCTCGGCAACGACGAGCTCGGGTACGCCGTGCCGCTGTCCGACTATCGGGTGCTGTGCGTCGCCGACGAGCTCGCGGGTCCCGGGACGTGTGCGGCGCTGTACAACGCCGGCGCCATCGAGTTCCCCGATGCGGTCGCCGGGAGCACGTGCAAGGCGATCACGGAGGATCCGTCGCTGCTGGCCGGGTACGGGCCGGCGGCCCCGGCGATCGCCGGCAGCTGCCGGTACGGCCAGGCGCTGGGTGAGGCCAACGACCACTACGAGGAGACCAACTCGCTCGGATGGGATCTCGAGGCCGACATCCTCCGCGCCGTCGGCACACTGACCGGCGACGACGACCCAACCACCGTGAACCCGGCGTTCCCCGGGTGGTGGGTGGGCCACACCCCGCCGACCTGACCCCGGACCGGCGCCGCCAGATCAGGAGGCGTCGGCGCGCCGCCACAACGGTTCGGTCGGTGCGCTGCCATGTGCCGACACGCCCGACAGCAGGCGTTCCATCGCGGACGCCATCTTGCGTCCGCGTCCCTTGGCGAGCTCGGCGATCGGGCCCCGGAACGACGCGTCGACCGTGCCACAGAACAGCTCGACCCAACGCTCGTAGAACGAGTGGGCGAACGGTGTCCGAGCATGGACGGGTTCGTGCGCCCGAAGCGGATGACCGTCGTAGCCAGGCTCACCGAGCAGCTGCCACGCCCAGAAGTCGATCAGCGTCGCGATGTGCGCGTTCCAATTCACCCTGGCGGCTTCGAACACCGGGCCGAGCAGATCGTCCATCGCCGCATCCCGGTAGAAGTTGCGCACCAGCACTTCGATGTCGTGCCGATCGGCGATGTCGACGCGAGCATCCTCGAACAGGTGACTCCAGCACGGCGCATCGCCGCCCTCGTCGCAGGTCTCCGGCTGCGTGGCGTCCATCAGATCAGCGCTGCCTCGTGCGCAGCTTCGAGCCGGACGACCAGGGGAAACAGCACGTTGTTCTCCTTGTGGATGTGCAGGTGGGTGTCCGCCTCCAGCTCCGCCATCGCCGAGAAGCACGCGACGTACGTCGCGCACCCATCCGCCGGCGGCGTGTAGCCGTCGGTCAGGCGGCGAAGCCGGGCGAGCAGGTCCCCGACCGCGTCGTGTTCGCTCAGCATCACGGCGATGGGGTTGCGCAGCGAGCCGCAGTGGAACGTCGGGAGATCGCTCGACGTCGCGAGCTGCCGGATCATCGGGAACAGGACGCGCTCCTCCTTCGTCATGTGGGGTTCGAGATCGGCGCGCACCTCGGCGAAACAGGTCGCGATCTCCGTCAATTCGGGATGTCGCTCACCGTGCACCGACACGATCTTGCCGACCAGCGCCGTCACCCTCGGCAGCTCGTCCCACAGGTACCGATGGTGCGTCGTCTCGATGTGATCGACGAGCGCGTCGGCGGTCATCGTCGTCCACTCCGCGGCGACCGACGACGCGCCCACCCGCGACAACTCGGCAACGACCATCCCGGGGTCCAAGCCGATCGACGTGCACGCGTCGCCGATGGTGCGCTGCCCTCCGCAGCAGTAGTCCAGCCCTTGCCGCTCGAATTCACGTGCCAACTGCGGGAACGCGTCGACGGCCTCGGCCAATGTCGTCGTCACATCGATCTTCATCATTCGCAATTACTCCTGTCTGAGTACTGATTCATCGCTTCACGCCAAGACACCCGCCGCCGTCACCGCGACCAGCGCCAACCCCATGCCCATCTGCCGCAGACCGATCTGTTTCGCCGGCATCGGCGGGCGACGGACCCAGACGCACTGTGCGCCGGCCAGGACGGCCACACCGAGCCCGCCGACCAGCATCCGCTGATCGGCGACGACCGCTCCCACGGCGACGGCGAGACTGACGGCCTGGGCGAGATCGCTCTGCCACACCGGCCCATGTCCGCGGCGCAGACGCACGATCTGTACCCGCACGAAGGGGATCGCACCGACCGCGCGGGCGGCGAGCACGAGCCAGACACCGGCTGCGAGCCCGCCGCCCTGTCCCGCGGCGAGGACGATCGATGCGGCGACGGCGGAGATCCCGATCGCACCACACAGCTCGGGGACCAGCCGGCGACCGCGACTGCGAACGTCGAAGGAGAACTCGATGGCGATGAGCGGACCGGCGAGGAGCACGGGGACCAGCCACGACCAGCCCGCGAGTGCAGCCGCCGAGCGCGACGCTGGACACCAGCAGGGCCGTCTCGGCGATCACCACCCGTCGGGCACGATCGGTTCGATCGAGCCAGCGGCCGCGCCGGACGTCGACCGCGATGAGCTTGGCCGGCGTCCGCAGCAGGAAGGCGGTGAACGCGGCGACCCCCAAGGCCACGCCGGCTCCCGACGGTGCGACGAGCAACCCCAGGAGCACCGGTTCGAGGGTCAGCCCCCAGCCACCGTGCTCACTCGGGATCGCGACCGAACGCCAGGGGGCGCGCACGTCGTGGTCACGCGCGGCCACGACCGCCGACATCAGACGTCCCACGATTCGACACCCTCGGGTCGCATGCCCCCAGGATCACGGCTGCGGGCGTCGACGACCAGGGTCCAAGGTCCCGTCGCGGCGCGACCGCGGTGTGCGAGGATTCGACCGCATCGCACCGCGCCGCACCGCATCAGCCGAGGAGACCATGTCAACAGCGACCACCACATCCAGCGGGCTGCACTCCGGCAATCCGGCTCTGAGCGAGAAGTTCGTCGAGTCGAACCTCACGTTGTCCGGCGCACGGTCGATGTCGGTCGCCGGCGTCAGCATCAAGACACTGTTGCTGTTGGCGGTGCTCGTCGCGGGCGGCGCGTGGGGGTGGGCATCGGCCACCGAACCGGTCAGCGTGGACCTCGGCAGCGGCTACGCCACCACCACCGTCACCATCCCGGGCGGATTCTGGCTGGCCAGCTTCGGTGCGTTCTTCCTCGGCATCCTCGTCGTCGTCCAGCCCCGCCGCGCCGCGCTGTTCGCTGCGTTGTACGCATTGTGCGAGGGCTTCTGCCTCGGCGCGATCTCCGCCATGTTCGACGCCCAGACCGAGGGCATCGTCGGCGCCGCGATCCTGTCCACGATGTGCGTGTTCGTCGTCTCGTTGTTCCTCTACATCACGCGCATCATCAAGCCGACACAGAAGCTCGCGTTCGCGGTCTGCGCCGGGATCGGTGGACTGTGCTTGCTGTACTTCTTCGTGTTCATCGTCTCGATCTTCAACTGGGCGTGGCTCTACAGCGACAACTTCCGCACGATCGGCGTCGTCGTCACCACCTTCGCGATCGTCCTCGCCGCACTGAGCCTCGTGCTCGACTTCGGCACCATCGAACGCGGCGTGCAGGTGGGCGCGCCGAAGGAGTTCGAGTGGTACCTGGCGTTCGGGCTGATGGTCACGCTCGTCTGGCTGTACATCTCGATCCTCAAGCTGCTCGCGCTCCTCGCCCGCAACCGCTGACCGTGCCGGCCCGCGACCGGCGGGTCAGCGGAGCGCGTCGCGCTGTTCGATCAGCGTTTCGAGGGACGACAGGTCGAACGGGCTGCCCACCATCACGATCACGTGGGTCGCTCCGGCCTCGATGTACCGCTCGACGTCACCGACGTCGCCCGGATCGACCGCCACCGTCCGCTCGATCGTCGACGGGTCGCGGCCGAGCCTGTGGCACCAGTCGTCGAGCACCGCCGACTTGTGCGCGAAGTTGGCGGGAGGCCCGAACGTGTTCCACGCGTCGGCGTACTCGGCGACGAGACGGAGCGTGACCTTCTCGCCACCGCCACCGATCAGGATCGGCAGTTCGCCGACCGCCGCCGGGTTGAGCGCCGCGAGGCGGGCCTTCATCCGCGGGAGATCCTGGCCGAGCTGGCGCAAGCGGCCCGGGGCCGTACCGAACTCGTAGCCGTACTCGTCATAGTCACGCTCGAACCAGCCGGCGCCCACGCCGAGGTACATCCGCCCGTGCGACACGTGATCGAGCGTGCGCGCCATGTCGGCCAGCAGCTCGGGATTGCGATAGTTGTTGCCGGACACGAGCATGCCGAGCTTGGCCCGACTCGTGTCGGCGGCCATCACCGACAGCAGCGTCCATCCTTCGAAGTGCTCCGCGTCGGGGTCGCCGTACAACGGGAAGAAGTGATCCCACGTCCAGATCGAATCGGCACCCATCTCGTCGGCGGTGCGCCACGCCCGACGCAGTTCGTCGACCGTGGTCGCCTGGGGGTGGAGTTGGACACCGACGCGCAAGGTGGTCATGTCGGCGACGGTACCCACGATCGGCCCGACCTGCGCGCGGTTTGTCGCTCCGACCCGAGCGGCGGCGGGCGCCCCACCTACGCTCGGTGCATGACGGTTCGACAGCACGTGTTCCCCCAGGCCGGTGACGACCTCGCGGCGATCGCAGCTCGCGAACTGCCGGGCGTCGACGGCGCCGACCAGCAGCTGCTGTCGTGGAACCTCCACCTGGCGGCGCGGCGGACGATCGGGCTCCTGCCGAGCGACATCGTGTTCACCGAGCCACCGCCGGCTCGATGACCGCCATCATCACGCGTGCCACCGTCATCGGCGGCCACGACGGACGTGCCGAGATCGAGGTGGAGCTCACCTACGACAACGGCGGCACCTCGACGATCTCGCTCGACGAGGAGGCGTGCACCGCCTCGCTCGACGGAGCCGGAGTCGGCTCGCTCGACGATCTGCTCGGACAACCTTGGAGCATCGTGCTCCCCGCACTCGAACAACCACATCCACGCTCGAATGGAGAAGCACAATGCTCGATCTCGTCATCCGTAACGGACTGATCGTCGACGGCTCGGGGCTCCCCGGCCGCCACGGCGACATCTCGATCCAGGGCGGCAAGGTCGTCGCCGTCGGCGGCCGGGCCGGCGACGCGCACCGGGTGCTCGACGCCACCGGCCGGGTGGTCGCCCCCGGGTTCATCGACCCGCACACCCACTACGACGCCCAGCTGTGCTTCGACCCGTACGCCTTCCCGGCCATCGAGCACGGGATCACCACCGTGGTGCCGGGCAACTGTTCGCTGTCGCTCGCACCCCTGCGGACCGAGCAGCGAGCCGCCTTCAGCAGCATGTTCCGCCTGATCGAGGAGATGCCCGAAGCGGCCTTCGACGCCGGAGTCGACTGGCGCTGGGGTGAAGGGTTCGGTGGCTGGCTCGACGCGCTCGCGGAGAACATCGCCCTGAACGTCGCTCCGCTCGTCGGTCACTCGGTGTTGCGCATGTTCGTGATGGGCCCCGAGGCCCAGGTGCGGGCGGCCGACGCCGGAGAGATCGCCGCCATGGCCGACCTGCTGCGGACGTGCCTCGACGCCGGCGCGCTCGGGTCTGAGCACGAGCTTCGTCGACGTCGACGAGTCCTACCGCCCGGTGCCCAGCCGCTGGGCCGGACCGGGCGAGCTCGACGCGCTGTCGGCGGTGCTCGGCGAGCGCGACGCCGTCCTGCAGATCGTCCACGAGTTCTACGACACCGAGCTGACCATCGCCCGCATCGAGCAGCTGGCCGACCTGTCGCTGCGCCACGGCATCACCACCACGCTGTCGCCGCTGTTCCACTCCGACGCCAACAACCAAGGCGTGAACCGGATCATGGCCGCGGTGGAGACCGCACGGGAGCGTGGCGCCGCGGTGTGGCCGCAGGTGCAGACCCGCCCGATCGACATCAGCTTCACCCTCGACCAGCGCAGCCTGATGCTGCTGAGCATGCCCGCCTGGTGGAAGGTCGCCTCGATCCGTGACCGCTCCGAGAAGCTGGCCGCGGTGACCGACGGTCGCCAGGCGCTGATCGACGAGATGGACTCGCTCGCCAAGCGGCCCGGCGGCGGCCTCGGTGCCGGCGGCTTCGTCGTACGCGACGTCGTCAACGAGCACAACAACGACCTCGTCGGCCGCAGCATCGACGAGATCGCTCGCGAGCGCGGCTCGTCGAGCGGCGAGACCGTGGTCGACCTGGCCCTCGAGGAGGATCTGGGCACGTGGTTCATCCGCGAGTCGATCGGCCACAACAACTCCCCCGTGGTGGGCGAGCTCCTGGCGCATCCGTACGTGCATGTCGGCGCATCCGACGGCGGCGCCCACGTCGGCTCGTTCTCCACGTTCGGCGACACCGGGTTCCTGTTCTCGGAGTTCGTGCGCGGCACCAAGTCGCTCACCCTCGAGGCGGCCGTGAAGAAGATCACCCTCGACCCGGCCACGATCTGGGGGCTCAAGGGCCGCGGCCTGCTGGCCGCCGGGAACGCCGCCGACGTGGTGGTGTTCGACGCCGACAACATCGGCCGCGGGCCGGAGATCGCCTCCGACGACTTCCCCGGCGACGGCGTCCGTTGGATCCGCCGGCAGGAGGGCGTCGACACCGTGGTGGTGAACGGCGAGGTCACCTGGAGCAACGACGGCGGCTACGTGGCCGACGCGCGCGCCGGGCAGATCGCCACCCGCCCGTGAGCGAACTGCCCGCCGGTTGCCGGTCGCACGTGGTGACCGTGGGCGACGCGCGCGTCCACTGCGTCGAGGCCGGCGACGGCCCGCTGGTGCTGCTCGTGCACGGCTTCCCCGAGTCGTGGTACTCGTGGCGCCACCAGATCCCGGCGATCGCCGAGGCCGGTTACCGGGCCGTGGCCATCGACGTGCGCGGCTACGGCCGTTCGTCGAAGCCGCTCGCCGTCGAGGACTACCGCATGGTGCGCCTCGTCGCCGACAACGTCGGCCTCGTCGGCGCGTTGGGGTTCGAGACGGCCGTCATCGTCGGCCACGACTGGGGAGCACCCATCGCGTGGAACTCGGCGATGCTGCGGCCCGACGTGTTCACCGCGGTGGCCGGGCTGTCGGTGCCGTTCGCCCCGCCGTCGGAGGTGCGACCCACCACCGCCGATGCGGGCGATGGCCGGCGACGAGGAGTTCTACGTCGAGTACTTCCAGGAACCCGGCCGGGCCGAAGCCGAGATCGAAGCCGACGTGCGCGACTGGCTGCTCGGGTTCATGTTCACCGCCTCGGGCGACGCCCCGCCGCCCGACATGAGCAAGGGCACCGTGGCGACCGTCCGTCGCGGCGGGCTGATGAAGGACCGCTTCCACCGGCCCGACCCGATGCCCACCTGGCTCACCGAGGCCGACCTCGACGTGTACGCCGGCGAGTTCGAGCACAGCGGCCTGCGCGGCCCGCTCAACCGCTACCGCAACGTCGACCGCGACTGGGAGGACCTCGCCGCGTTCCGTGGTGCCCGCATCGACGTGCCGTCGCTGTTCATCGGTGGCGACCGCGACGGCCCCACCGTGTGGGGGGCGCCGGCCATCGCCGCGTTCGCCCAGACCCTGCCGCAGCTGCACCGTTCGATCATGCTCGAAGGGTGCGGCCACTGGACCCAACAGGAACGCCCCGACGAGGTCAACACGGCGCTCGTCGACTTCTTGCGGAGCCTGTGAACCCCGTTGGCTCAGACGGCGAATTGATGCTCGGCGTCGTCCTCGCGGAAGCGCGCCACCCACGTCGATGACAGTTCGTCGGCCTGGCGTCGCATCGGTCGACGATCGCGCTCCGGCTCCGGCGGATCGACGCCAAGTTCGTCGAGGACCCTGCCGACCGTCGCCGCACGGGCACCGACGAAATCCTCGTAGATCACCCGGATCGGCACACGGCCAGTGGCGTGGAACCAGTCCTCCCACTTGGCATCCCAGCGGTGCAGTTCGCCGACGAGGAACTTGAGCGCCCGGTAGTCGTACTCGGCGGGTTGTCGGAGTTCTTCGTCCGATTCGTCGCGCCATTGCTGGGTCTGGATCGGCCTTCCACAACGACACCGCCTGCGCGACCTTGTCGCGTCGGCGTACGAAGATGATGCGGAGATGGGGGAAGACGACGTCGAGCGCCTCGTTGAAGGTCGAATCGGCGAGACCGGGCAGCTCGCGAATGCGGTCACGAAAGTCGTCGAAGTAGTTCCACATCATCTTCGCCCCGAAGACCCCGTTGCCGGTCGTGCCCCGCTGCAACGCGTAGTGGAACCATCCCTCGAAATCTCCGGGTTCTTCCGGCTCGCCCGGATCGAGCGGCGCGAGCCGGTCGGCGATGTCGGCGACGGAGGGATCCTGGAAGTACTGCCGGGGCTGGCGCGGCCTGCCCGTCGAGCGCACCGCCTCGAAGAACTCGTCCGGAACGCCGGCGACCTCGGTGCCCTTGAGGAGTTCGCACAGGAGCGTGCTGCCGCTGCGCTGGGTCGCGCAGACGAGATACGAGAGACCGTTCGCTCGGGGAGTGTGCCGATCCATGGAATTCCGACTCTAACAGTCATGATTTCAGCACGTAGAGTGTTCCGTGCCTATGGCAGGTCCCAACATCGTCTACCTGCACTCCCACGACACCGGGAGGTACGTCCAGCCGTACGGCTACCCGGTGCCGACGCCGAACATCCAGCATCTCGCCGATCAGGGCGTGCTGTTCCGTCAAGCCTTCAGCGCCGCGCCCGTGTGCTCCGGTTCGCGCGCCGCCCTGCTCACCGGGCAGTGCCCACATGCCAGCGGCATGCTCGGCCTCGCCCATCGGGGATACCGGCTCCAACATCCCGAGCGGCACATCGTGCACGTGCTGCGCGACGCCGGGTACTGGTCCGGGCTCATCGGCGAGCAGCACGTGTCGGTCGACCCGATCGACGTCGGGTACGACGTGGTCGTCAACGTCGAGAGCAACCGGGTGCACGATGTGGTGCCGGCGGCGACAGCCCTGCTCGCGGAACGGGCGACGATCGACCAGCCGTTCTTCATGTCGGTCGGTTTCTTCGAGACCCATCGCGAGTACTTCGAGCCGGTCTCGCTCCGTGATGCGCGCTACTCACGCCCTCCGGAGAACATCGTCGACACCCCGCGCACGCGCCGCGACATGGCGGCGTTCAAGTCGAGTGCGCGCTCGCTCGACCAAGGCGTCGGCGCCGTGCTGAATGCGCTCGAGGAGCACGGGCTCGTCGACAACACGCTCGTGATCATGACGACCGATCACGGTCTCGCGTTCCCCGATGCCAAGGCGACGATGTTCGACCGCGGCATCGGCGTGCTGCTGCTGATGCGCGGTCCGGGCGGCTTCACGGGCGGCCAGGTCAACGACTCGCTGGTCAGCCAACTCGACCTGTATCCGACCATCTGTGAACTCGGTGGGGTCGACCGTCCCGACTGGCTCGAGGGCACGTCGCTGCTGCCGCTCGTTCGCGGCGAGGCGACGGAGGTCAACGACGAGATCTTCGCGGAGCTCACCTACCACGCGGCCTACGAACCACAGCGCGCGGTGCGCACCAGCCGCTACAAGTACGCCCGCCACTTCGACCGATCGACGCCGGGCAGGGTCCGCGCCAACGTCGACGACGGGCTGACCAAGGACGTGCTGCTCGAGGTGGGCTGGGCCGAGGTGGAGGCTCCGGAGGAGGCGCTCTACGACCTGTGGCTCGACCCGACCGAAGGTTCGAACCGGATCGACGATCCCCGGCTGGCCGATGTCGCCGACGACCTCCGGAACCGCCTGCACGAGTGGATGGTCCGCACCGACGATCCGTTGCTCGACGGGTTCGTGTCGCCCGCGCCCGGGACCGTGTTCAACACGGTCGATCAGCTCTCGGCCGAGGAGCCGACGAGTTCCGCTCCGACCGAGCCGTGATGAGCGAGGTCAGGTCGACGGCCGTCGGAGCAGATCCTTCGCGATCGCCGTGATCTGGAGTTCGTCGGTCCCTGCGTAGATCTGCAGCACCTTCGCGTCGCGGGCCAGCTGCTCGACGTGGAACTCGGTCATGTACCCGTTGCCACCGAGAACCTGCACGGCGTCGAGCGCGACCTCGGTCGCCGATCGGGCCGAGTACAGCTTGATGGCTGACGCTTCGGCAAACGACAGCGTCTCGCCTGCCCGAGTGGTTTCGAGATAGCGGAACAGCATGTTGCGGACGTTCACCCGGGCCACTTCCATCCCCGCGAGCTTCGACTGGATCAGCTGGAACTCCCCGATCGTGCGTCCGAACTGCACCCTGGTGCGGGCGTACTCGACGGCCACGTCGAGGCACTGCTCGATGATCCCGAGCGCCATCGCGGCGACGCTCGCCCGCTCCGACGCGAACGCCGCGCGGGCTCGCCGATCGGGCATCGCCGGTCGCCTTCGAAGACTCCCGTTCGCCGCCGCCCAGTGTCGCTTCGCCGCCGATCAGGCGATCCGATTCCGACCCGAACGTCGGTCAGGAACAGCTGTCCGGTCGGCGACGAATGGAGACCCATCTTCCGCAGCGGAGGTGTCTGCTCGAAGCCCGGCATTCCCTTGTCGAGGATGAACGACAACACCTTGCGCTCACGCGGAGGCGTCACCGCGTCGTCGAGCTTGCAGATGAACACCGTCGTGTCGGCGAAGGGACCGTTGGTGATGAACGTCTTCGCACCGTTGAGGACGAACTCGTCGCCATCGCGCACCGCCGTGGAACGCATCCCGCCGAACGTGTCCGACCCGCTGTCGGGTTCGGTGATCGCCCACGCCCCCACCTTGTTGAGCGTGAGCAGATCCTTCGCCCAACGTTCGCGTTGATCGGGTGTGCCGCGCTTGACGGCATTGCCTGCCAGGTTCATCGACACCCCCATCGCGGTGACGAGGCCGGGGCAGTACCGACAGAACTCGATCATCGGCATCAGCGTCAGGACCGCTCGTTCGTAACGCTCCTCGTGGGTGAACGGCGGACCGGCATTGGTTTCACGATCGAGACGTTCGAGTGCCAGCTCGTCGATGCCGAAGGTCCGCACGTACGACCGGAGGATCTCGTACGGCGCCAGACCTCCGTGCTCGAGCTCGTCGCGAAGCGGCACGACCTCTCGTTCCACGAAGTCGCGCACCGCGTCGCGCATCTGTGCGTGTTCGTCGGTCCAGTCCAGCATCTGACACCCCTCGTCCAAGTCGTAACCCAACTGCAGACCACGAAGGTAGCGGTGCATCGAGAGTCCGGCGTTCGACGCCCGACACCTCCCCCGGCTCGTGGGACCTGCGGATGGGCCGGTACGTTGCCTGCTACCTGCACGGCTGGGGGGTCGTGCACACATCGAGAGTGGGGTATTCAAGATGAGGTTCATCACCCGTCGATCGGCCATCGTGCTGGTGGCGTCGTCCGTACTCGCCACGACGTTGGCCGTGTCCGGCGGATCCGCTGGTGCCGTGCTCCCGGCGGTGCCGTCACCCCACGTCGAGGGGCCGATTGCCGCCACCGCGGCTCCCGGCGACGCATCCAAGGGCTATCCCTTCCTCGCCACGCCGATCGACCTGGCGGCACGCGGCTACGTGGAAGAGGAGTTCTTCGTATCCGGCAGCGCCTGCCGCTACACCGGAGTCGGTGCGGGGAACGCCACGCAGGGCGCGTGTGCGCCTTACACCACTCGGATCATCGTCCGTCGACCGTCGTCGCCCGAGGCGTTCAACGGCACCGTGCTCGCCGAGTGGCAGAACGTGACGGCCCAGTACGAGGTCGACCACTACTGGCACGAGTCATCGGAGCATCTGCTGCGGGCGGGGTACGCCTGGGTCGGCATCTCCGCCCAACGTGCCGGCATCCAGCCACTTCCGAGCATTCCGGCGGCCGGCGCCAACACGCTGAAGGCGTGGAACCCGACGCGGTACGCCGCGCTCGACGTGACCAACGGCGGGCTGATCCTCGACGACGCGCTTCGCTTCGACATCTACTCGCAGGCTGTCCAGGCGCTCCGGGAGCCGGCCGGCATCGACCCACTCGGTCCGCTCGATCCCGAAGTCGTCATCGCGATCGGCACGTCGCAGTCGGGCAGCAACCTGGCCGCCTATCACAACTCGATCTATCCGTTGACGGAGCCTGTCGTCGACGGGTTCTTCATCGGAGAGTCCCGCGGGGCGATCCGTACGGATCAGTCCGTCCCGGTGTTCCGTTTCCTCTCCGAGGTGGACGTGCGCTCCAACTTCTCACCAGCGGACGCTGCGAACTACCGCCACTGGGAGGTGGCGGGTGCATCGCACGCCGGGGCCGGCTTCCTCGACAACATCGTGCCCCTCCTCGAGCGTGACCAGGTGGTCACTGCCACGACCGTATGCCTGAGGCCTGCGCCGAGCCGGGTGCCGAAGAAGTACGCGTACGACGCCGCCTTCGACCATTTCGACGCCTGGATCCGCAACGGCGTGCTGCCGCCCGTGTCGCCGAGGATCGCATTCACCGGCGCGGTCGTCGCCCGCGACGAGTACGGCAACGCGCTGGGCGGGATTCAACTGTCGGAGCACGACATCGCCACGGCCGAGAACTCGGCTGTCAACGCCCTCGACCCGACCGTGCCGAACAACACGGGCGGCCTGTTCTGCGGTCTGTTCGGCGCGCACATCCCGTTCGCCGACACGCAGCTGGCCCGCCTGTACCCGAATCATGGGCGCTACGTCTCACGAGTCGTCAAGGTGAACGAGGCGAACGTGGCGGCCGGCTACGTCCTGCCGGTCGACGCCGAGATCTCGACGTCGAACGCCGCGCGATCGACCATCGGACGATGACGCTCGCCGCCCCGTAGCAGACACCGCTGGGCCCGAGCGCGCCGCCTGGACAACCCAACGGACCATCGACCCCGATGCCGATGCCGATGCCGAGCGTGTGTCGCTCGGCCTCGCCATGTGCGTCTACGTTCCCGTCTGCCAGTATCGCCCCGTGGGATGGAGGCGGTGCGTCATGTCGACCTGGGTCGTCGCCGCCACGGTGACCGCGTGCAGCTCGAACGAGTCGGCGGTGTGCGTGTCCAACGATGTCGGCGATGTGTGCGCTGACGAGTCGAATGGCGCGATCACGTTCAGCGCAAGCGGACTTGCTCCTGGATCGGAAGTCCAGGTGGTCGGGCCCGAGGAGAACTCCTTCATCCTTCAGATCGAAGACGACGGGACCTACGTGCCGCCCAGCGGATCTGTCGGCTTCCTTCACGCCTTCGCCAACACCGAACTCACGTTCACGGTGACCGCGACCGACAGCCACGGCGAGCAATTCGAAGGCGACATCGTCATTTCCAATTGATCACCTGAGCGGATGACTCGCTCGCCGATCACGGGGCCGGACGGATCGCTGGTGAGCGCCGACCACCGCCCGCCCGATCACGTCGCGTCGCACGCCGCCGGTTCGTCGAAGTGGCCGGGTGTCGTCGGATACGCCTTGCCGCTGTTGGACTTCACGTCCGGGTTGTAGACGAGCGCCAGCTCGTTGTACGCCGACGAGGTCGAGTCCAGCACGTCGGCAATGGTCGCGCCGGCGCCGGAGTCGTAGGCGAGCAACTGCAGGAACTCGATCATCTGCGGTGAGATCGTGCGGATGTCGTTGTACCCGCCGTAGTTGGCGTTGCAGTGCGTGTACAGGTTGTACGCGCCCGTCCAGTCCCACAGGCGGTCGCCCACGTTCGGACCAGGTGCCGCCTGATCTGCCTCCATCACGTCGCGGTCCCAACCGCCGTACAGCCAGTCGGTTCCGTGGTGATGCTGCGTGACAGCACGACCCGCCGGCAGCCCCGTCGTCGTACGGGGCAGTGGCCGTCGACCCATGACTGCGGATCGATGATCGGTCTCCGCTCGTCCGCGGCTTGTAGTCGATGATGTCGGCGCCGCCCGTGACGATCCCGGCGCCCTGGTTCGCGTTGCCGCCTCGGCCGCCGAACACCCGGTCGATCAACGACCGATCGGTTCCCTGATCGGCGGAACCGTCGTCGTTGCCACGGCCGCCCCACAGCACGTCGGATCCGTTGTCGCCGAACACGAAGTCGCCGCCGCTGTCACCGTTGATCAGGTCGTCGTTGGCGCCGCCGTGCATCGAGTCGTGATCCGGTCCGCCCCGCATCGTGTCGAGGCCGCCGGTGCTGACACCGTCGGAGGCGATCGTCGATGTTGGCGGCGTCCGGGAACGGTCCGCCGACGGCGCCTGGGCGCTCGAGCTTGAGGTCGACGCGACGGTCGTAGCGACCGGTCGTGAAGTACTTCACCGGGTCGGCTGAAGAACGGCGGCCCGTTGTAGCTCTGCTGGCTCGGTGCCTGGGCGAACAGGGCACCGGCATCGCCCAGCGACGTGTTCCTGATCGAACCGCGGTCACCGACCATCGCGTCCTCACCCAGCCCGCCGTAGATGAGGTCGTCGCCGAGCTCACCGAGCAGGTCGTCGTCGCCGCTGCTGTCCGTCGGATGTCGTCGTTGCCCTCCTGGCCCCAGATGGCGTCGTCGCCATCGTTGCCCCACAGGATGTCGCCGCCCGACACGCCGCTGCCCGAGTTCACACCGAGCCGCGTCGCCTGACGGAAGATCCGGACATGCGCTGCGCCGTCGCCCGGGGCGTTGACGTAGCTGGAACCGGAGATCTGACGTCGCAGGGTCCCGTTGTCGCCGAGGATGAAGTCGTCCTCGCCGTCACCCTCGACCCGGTCGTTGACGTCTCGGTGCACCACGTTCGAGCCGCCGACGATGTCGTCCTCGCCTGCGGCCGTCGACACCCCGTCGCGCTCGGCGATCGGGCTGACGAGGCCTGCGGTGACCCACTGCTGGGCGCCGGCCGACAGCGCCACCGGAGTCTGTGCCGACTCCGGAGCGCGGTCACCGTAGGCCTGGTCGGGGCCGCCGTTGCCCTCGATCGTGTCGTCCTCGGCGCCACCGGTCACGAGATCGGCGCCGTCCTGGCCGAAGGCCACGTCGGAACCGGCCCCGCCGGAGATCACGTCGGCACCGAACCGACCGAAGTTGACGGTCGAACGGTCGAGCAGGCGCACGAGGCGGGGCGTCGCCGCGCCGATCCACCAGCCGGGAACGTTGTCGTCCGGATCGGAGCGTGAAGTACGCCGAGGCGAGGCCGGCGGTGTACGCCGCGCTGTTGGTCGTCGTCTTGCGGATGACCACGGCGTTGTCACCGATCGTGACGTCGGCGCCGTCACCGCCGAAGATCGCGTCGTCTCCGTCCGGATCGCCCAGGTCGGCGCCGGATCCGGGCAGCGCAAGTCCTCCAGCGCTGGCGAGCAGGCTCGAGCCACCGATCACGTCGTCCTCGCCGGCGTTGCCCTCCAGGTAGTCGCCTGCCTGGTTGCCCTCGATGAGGTCGTCGGCGGCGTTGCCCTGGACGAGATCAGCGCCGCCTTCGCCGAACATCCGGTCGCTGCCGTCGTTGCCCTGCATCCGGTCGTCGCCGCTGACATCAGCGAGTGCGCCGTTGAGCTTCTCACGGTCGAGCAGGGTGACGACCCGCTTGCGGGCTCCGCTGATCACCTCGTCGGCCGCCCACTCGGCAGCCGTCCTCGATGCGGGCGATGTCGGCGTTGTCGCCGGTCATCACGTCGTGGTCGGAGTTGCCCTGCATCAGGGTCTCGCCCTCGTCCTCGCGCGGACCGGTCGGGCGAGTCCAGCTCGACGATCCTCCGATCATGTCGTCTTGGTCGGACTCGGTGGTCGTGCCGTCCGGGGCGTAGCCGAACATCGAGTCGACGCCGCCGTTGCCCTCCATGTAGTCGTCGCCGGCTCCGCCCTGCATGACGTCGTCGCCGGCGACACCGAACAGATGGTCGTCGTGGCTGCCGCCCTCGATGTCGTCGGGCCCACCGACCTCGGGAGCGAGGGAGAGTGCGACCTTGTACTTCGGCGCGCCCCCGGGCCAGAAGCCGTTGGGCGAGCCGGGTGTGATGAAGCCGAGGTCGCCGACGATGTAGTCCTGGTCGGCATCGCCGAACAGGTCGTCACCACCCAACTGGCCGTAGATCCGATCTTGACCGGCATCGCCGTGGACGACGTCGTCCCCGAAGGTGCCTGCCACGGCGGAGGACGTCATGACGACCGTTCCATCGACGTTGATGTTGCCGTTGTCTCCGAGTATCACGTCCGGCTGCGCGCCGCCGTAGATCGTGTCGGATCCGTCCGACGTGTCCTGGGTCGGCGTGCCACCGATCAGGCGGTCCTGACCGCCTTCACCGCGCATCGTGTCGGCCGCCTCGTTGCCCTGCATGTAGTCGGGGTCGGCGCCACCGAACATGAGGTCATCGGCGCCGTCGCCGTACATGTGGTCCTCGCCGGGACCGCCGTACATCTTGTCGGCGGCGGCACCGAACGGGGTGTCGATCGCCCAGTGCGCAATGTCGCGGTCGCCGTACATCTCGTCGTCATTGCCGTCGCCGTACATCTCGTCGCCGTCCTCGTTGCCGAACAACAGGTCGTTGTCCGTACCACCGCGCACGTTGTCCGGACCGTCGTTGCCCTCGATGAGGTCGACGCCGGCCTGACCCTGGATGACGTCGGCGTCCGAGCCACCGAAGAGTGCATCGGACCCCGAGCCGCCGAGGAGGCAGTCGGAGTCACCCGCCGGAGCCCCGGCAGGATCGCAACTGCGCAGGGGCGTGGCGGCCGTCGTGCTGTCGCGCACGACGGCGGTGTCCATCGCCAGCACCGCCGAGTCGAGCACGGACGCGCCAGCGGCGACGCCGTGAGGATGGCCTGTCGCGGCACTGCCGGTGTCGCCGACGACGATGTCGTCGCCGGCGTCGCCGTTGAGCACGTCGGATCCGGCGTCGCCGAAGATGTCGTCGTTGCCCTCGTTGCCGTTGGCGACGTCGTGGCCGCCGCCGCCGAAGATGACGTCATGACCGTCGTTGCCCGTGAGCACGTCGTTGTCCGCGTTGCCGCGCAACTCGTCGGCGCCGAGGTCGCCGACCACCTGGTCGGCTCCGTCGCCACCGCAGGCCCAGTCGCTGCCCTCGTCGCCGTCCATCTGGTCGTCCCCGCCGCCGCCGAGCATGATGTCATTGCCGGCATTGCCGACCATCAGGTCCGGATCGCCGGTTGCCGCGACGTCGCACCAGCCGCGCCATGTGGCGAGGTCCGGCTTCGAGATCGGGATGCGGCGCCCAGCGCCGTCGGCAGTCAGGTAGCCAGCTGCCTCGTCGTCACCGAACAGCACGTCGCTGCCGAAGTCACCCGACACGGTGTCGATGCCGCTGCCACCGGCGAGTGCATCGTCGTCGTCGATGGTCGCGTCGGTCGCATTGGCGGCCGGTTGCGGGATCGGTCCACCGTGCACGGAGTCGTTGCCGCCCTGACCCAGTACGGCATCGCCGCCAGGTCCGCCGTTGACGGTGTCGTCGCCGTCACCGCCTTCGAGCGTGTCGCGTCCGGCTTCACCCTCGACCTGGTCGTTGCCGCCGCCTGACCTGACGAGGTCGTCGCCGGCGCCGGCGTTGATCGTGTCGTCACCGTCGGTGCCGCCCTGGGCGGTGATCGCCGCGTAGACGATCGCCTTCCCAGGTACCGCCGACGACGCTCGCGTCGCCGAGGATCAGGTCCGGACCGTTTCCGCCCTTGATGATGTCGTTGCCGGACCCGCCGGAGATGACGGTCGGAATCGTGAACGGCTGCACTGCGGTTGCGACCGCGTTCGTGTCGTCGAGGCCCTCGTCGGCGCCGGGCAACATCAGGATCTCGTCGTCATCGCGTGCCGCCGTCGGCGACGATCAGCCCGACGCCTTCGAACACCTCCTCGAAGCCGAACGCGGTCACCCTGACCTTGCCCGGTGCGAGTTGGCGCACCTCGATCTTCTCGTCGGTGACGTCCTCTTGGATGTTGCGTTCACCCGCCCGTGACCCGATGTTGAGGTAGAGGACGTTGCCGGCCTGGGTGGCCGGCTTCGGCGTCGGCGGCTCACAGGCGGACGACCACTCGAGCAGCGTGATCCGGACGAGTTCGAAGCTGAACTCCTCGCTGTAGAAGAACAGGTCGATCTCCACGAACGCCTCGAGGAAGGCCTCGATCTTTCCGCTGACCTCGAACAGACAGATCGGATTGGCGAGCTTGTCGACGATCTCCTCGATCCGCAGCTTGCCGTCCGGGTCCGGACGATCGTCGAGATCGAGCGAGAACGTCAGCTCGATGCCGCCGCGAACACCGGCGGAGATGATCACCAGATCGACCGACGCTCCGGCGAACACCCGGCCCTTGAACACGATCTCGGGCACATCGTTGCCCTGCGCGTCGAGGTCGTCGATGAAGATGCCGTCGAACAGCGCGACACCCGAGCCACCGTCGAGCACCTTGCGGATGCCGCTGGTGTCGTACCCGATGGCGAACCGCCCTTCGATGCCGATCTCGCCGCCGAGCGTGATCGTGATCGGCACGGGCCCGACCATGATCGGACCGAAGTCGTACGACATGCCGGCGTTCGCCTTCAACGTCCCCGCATCCCAGCGGATCAGGGTCGCGTCACGGCCGACGAGAATGCCGAAGATCTGGCTGGCGTCGTCGAGGAAGGGGAAGCTCAGCCCAGGGACGCCGAACGTCGACGGCCGATCCGGGTCCGGCGACAGCCGCGTCGTTCAGGTTCCCGTCGCCGGCCTCGCCGACATCCTCCGTGAAGTTCTTGCCGCCCTTGAGCGTCGCGTCCTGCTTGATCAGCGCGCCCGCCTCGGTCGGCGAGACCGTCGTCGCCGCCTTGCTCGCGTCGACGGTGAAGGCGCCAACTTCCCGACTTCCGCCGACCAACGCCGCCCAGCGGAATCTCACTGAGGCTGCCGCCGTCAGGGATGCTGTTGACGAACGTGATGAAGGCGGCCAACGCCTTGATCAACGACAGGTCGGCGCCCGTCGCATCCTCGAGGACGGACAGCATCGTGATCTGCTCCCCGCCGACCAACTCCGACAGGTCGCTGACGACCGGGATCGGTGCGGTGATCACGTCGACGATCGGCTGGAGCGGACCGGTGATCTTCTTGATCTCCTTGGTCACCGGTTCCATGAACTGGTCGACGACGTCGCCGAGGTCGAGGTGCAGATTGTCGAAGCCGACGGTCGGTGTGGGGATCGTGGCGTCGGCCAGGGCGACGAACGTGCTCGCCGAGGGAATCGTCGGCGTTGAACGTGCCGATGCCCCAGCCGAGCTCGAAGGTCCCGATGATGGACGGGAGATCGGGCCCGGCCCCGGCAATCCCCGTGCGGATGTGCAGGTCGAGGTCGATGCCGGCCGCGACCTGTGGCGTGAGGTTGATGTCGCCGCTGACCATGTCGCCGAGCGTCAGCTTGTCGGCGCTGCTCCCGGCGATGTCGAGGCCGAGTGCGGCGCCGATGCTCGAACCTGGATCGCTGTCGAGTGCCTCGCACGTCGAGGAAGCCGAGGCTGGCCGAGACGCAGCGATCCGTCGTGTACTGGCCGTTGAGCAAGCCCAGCGGCGCCTCACAACTCGGGTCGCCTCCTGCCAGCGTCACGCCGGCGGCGACGAGGAACTCCGGGCCGCTCTCGTTCGAGCGCCACGTAGGGGCCATCGGTCATGTTCACGCCGAGACCGACGGTGATGTCCCAGTTGGCGAAGCGCTCACGCCGCCCTGCACGTTCAGCGGGAGACCCTCCAGCCCGAGGTTGACACCCGTGGTCGCGGCTGACCATCTTGCCGAGGTTCACCACGGCGCGGACATCTCGCAGGCTCAAGAGCGCATCGCCGTCGACGCAGTCCTCCACGGTTCCGGCGTGGTCACACTGCGCCGTCACGACGACGGCGTCGTCTCCCGCCAGACCGAGGAGTTCGGTCAGCTCCGTGTCGATCTTGGCCTCGAGCGTACCGCCCGGCGTGAGGCCGGCGAGCTCCGCGGCGAAGCTGTCGAGCGCACCTTCCACGACCAGACGGGTCGCCTCGATCCCGTCGGCGCCGGTGCGCAGCGGGTCGGCCACCGTGGCCGGAAGCCCAGAATCGGCGGCGTCGCGCATGCCGCCCTCGATCGCCTCGAGCAGGTCGGGGAGGAGCTGCAGCAGGAAGGCCGGGTTCAACAGCGCGGCCTCGAGTCGGGTGCCCAGGTCGCCAGGAGCCCACGCACGGACCGGATCGGCCGCGGCGAGGAGCTCGACGTCGAGCTCGCCGAGGTACGTGGTCGTTCCGGCGAGATCCGCGGCGAGCGAGAGCTGGGCGCAGGCGAAGCCACCGAGATTGCGCTCGTCAGCGGTCACCGTCGAACCCGAGATCTGGTCCATCGTGCTCTCGACGATCGGGCCGCACGAACCGCCGCTGAGAATCTCACCGGGGTCCGTCACGTCGACGCCGGCGTCGCCGAACGTCACGAAGTCGTTGTCGCCGACAACCGCGTCGGCGGCGTCGGTCAGTTGCAGTTCCAGCGCGAGGCCGGCGCTGAGGTCGTTACGTCCGCCGAGACGGAACGCGTCACCCTCGGTCCATTCGAGATCACACTGGACGTGGTCGTCGTCGGTTCTCGCGGTGACCACGCAGGCCCCGCCGTCTCCGGTGCGGGTGATCACCATGCCCACCGAGACGTTGGCGGTCGTGAAGGCCCCGGTCGCATGGAGCGTGCCGTCGGCGCTGTCGGCCTCGGCCGACCCGGAGACACCGGTTGCACTGGCGCCCACGAGCGCCGACACCGGACCGATGCTGGCATCGACCGCGAGGTCGGCGCTGCCCTCGGCCTGCAGGCGGGCCTCGATCCCGGTCGAGCCGTAGAGCACGGGGGCGGAGCCGTCGAGCGGCACACCGATGTCGAACTGACCGAGTGCCGCGTAGTCGACGTCGATCGTCCCGGTGACGTCGAGACCGACGAGGTCGCCGAGCCCGGCGCCGGACAGATCGAAGTTCAGGTTGGCCGAGGGACGCGGGCCGGTCGGCAGGCCATCGCACTCGTCGATGAACGACTCGGTCGAGCAGATCCCGTATCCGATCTCGATCTTCAACGTCGGGTCGGCCGGGGCCTCGGCGCCTGTGTCGAGTTCGAAGTGCACGAGCCCTTCGGGGAGTCCGAGCGTCTCGTTGATCAATGTTTCGAGTTTCTGCAGGCTCTGCGGAATCCGCGGTGGGAAGGCGGCCTGGTGATCGCCGGTGGCGTCGCTCCACTCGACCTCGACGCTGTACTCCGACCCGATGGAGACGAATCCGTCTCCGTCCGTGTCGAGGGAGGCGGCGACGGCGAGTTGCTCGCCCGAAACGGCCGGATCGGGTGTGCCCGACAGGCTGCTCTGGTCCGCATCGGCCACGAAGGCCCCGGGATCGCTGCCCGCCGGAACGAGACGCCACTGGACCCCGCTCGGATTCGTGACGAACGCCTCGGCCGCACACTTGATGGCGACATCGGCGACGGTTCCCGGCGGTTCCTCACTCAGTGGCGTCAGGTCGAGCGGGATGGCCCGGATGTCGGCGGCCGCATCGCCTACGACCGCACACTGGATGGTGGCGTCCTGGATGCCGCGGAACTCGTCGACCATCCTCCGCAGCTCGCCGACCTGGGCCACGATGTCGGCGGGACTCACACCGATGAGGTCGATCGGCGTGTCGAACGCATCGCTGCCGACGGCGACCTCGAGGTACTCCACGAGCGCGTCGAGTGCCGCCAGGATCTGGGCGAGACCCGAAAGTGTGTTGCCCTCGACGTCGTAGCTCGCACCCGCCGCGAACGTGATCGGATTGAGCACGTCACCGTCGGGGCTGGAGCAGTTCAATTGCGTCGCCGACAGCACGGCGGTGATGTTGCAGACGTTGCCGTCGTCGTCGACCAATTGCGATCCGACGAGACCGGGCGTGGCGAGCAGGTTGACCGCGCTCGTGCCCGTGAACAGCGTCGGGTCCGCGGCCGGGGGGCCGTCGTGGACCAGGCTGAGCGATCCACCGAAGGGCAGCAACGTGTTCGTGAATCCGGCGTCGAAGCCGCTGATCGTCGGCGCCGGATCGTCGAGGTCCCAGGCAATGTTGAATCCGCCCGACGCACCCAGTCCGGCGGCGTCGGCACTCACGGTCGCCGAACCGTTGAACGCGAGGTTGACGTCGGCCGAGACGTGGCTGACGAGGGTGGGGCTGAGCACGTCGGCCACGAGGATCGCGTCGGGGACCGTCGTGCCGTTGACCGTGATGTCCGACCCATCGAGTCCGACCTTGAGGGCGGAGTCGGCGCCGACCGGCTTGGAGAGTTCACCGGCGACGTTCGCCTCGACCTCCAGGAAACCGAGCCGGCCGACCATGTCGAAGTTGCCGTCGAGTGTGACAGTGCCGACCTCGAGGAGCGAGTCGACCCCGGACAGGTAGAAGCGGTCGAGCGGGCTGATCGGGTCGGCGTCGGTGCCTTCCGTGACGATCAGGCCGAGGGTCGCCCCGGCGGTGATGTCGTCGATCGAGTAGCTCGCCGTGGCGGTCGCGCCCGCCGACAATCCGGTGATCCCGGTGTCGGCGACCAGCGAGTTGCCGGCGTTGATCGTCGCCGTCCGTTCGATCGGGTCGGTGACCCCGAACTCGAAGGGGAACGTGAATGCTTCGACGTCGGACTCGTAGCCGAAGTCGGGAACACCGCCGGGCGATGGGATCAGGCCGGCATCGGCCAGCTCCAGGAGCAGTGCCTGCACCGTCGCCGGGCGGGGCAGGATCGGGATCGTTCCCGAGCCGTCGCCGGGTGTGAAGTCGAGCGACACCGCGAACGCGCCGCCGGCGCCTGCCTCGAGTTCGACGTTCGTGCTCGGTGCGGTGCCGACACTCGTGGTGCTCGCGCCACCCACGGCCGCGCCGCCGACCCGCCATTGGGCGGAGCCGTCGACCGACGTGTACGTGCGGCAGAACACCGACTGGCCGGCCGCGAGGTCGATGAGCGCGCCGGTCGGCAGCCCCTCGACCCCCACGCCTTCGCCGTCCGGATCGGGACCGACCTCGGTCCCGCAGACGATCTGGCCCGACGATCGGGGTTCCACGTAGTCGATCAACGGTTGGATCGCCTGGAAGACCCGATCGAAATCGGCGGCGTCGGCCACACCCAGATCTCCCGGGATGAAGACGCCGTCGGAGAGGAACGGGAGATCGACGTCGCCGGCGAGCATCGCCGCGCCGAAGCTCGAGACGAGCTGCGCGAGTGCGGTGATCGCGGTGTCGGCGCTGATGTTGGTGAGCAGGTCGATCGGGTTGTCGCCCGTCGCTTCGAAACCGATGTCGGCCGGATCGCCCTGGAACAGGTTCTCGTCGGTGATCGTGAGCTGCCCGCCGAACGTCGTGCCGAACACGTCGGCCGACAACGACAGGTCGACGTCGAGGTCGTTCGTGCCATTGTCGGGAAACGCGAGTTGGATCAGGTCGTCGACGGCGAGCGTCGTGAGTTCGTCCTTCGTGATCCGATCGAGTCCGTCCGGGTCGGTCAGTGCGAGCTCCACCGTGAAGTTGACGTCGAGGCTGCCCGCGGCCGTCGCCTCGGCAAAGCCGAACTGGATGGGGATCTCCTGGTCGGTGTCGAGCGCCACGGTGACGGCGAAGGTCGGGAGATCGACGAGCGCGAACGTCCCGGCGACATCGGCCGGGTCGAACTCGGCGGTGATGGTGGTCGCCGGCATGTCGACGTCGATGGTGACGGGCGCACCGAGAATCTGGACGTTGTCCTCCACGATCGTGACCGGCACCGAGATCGTGCGGTCGACCGCGACCGTGAACGAGATGCGTCGCAAACCGCCCGACGCCAACTCGTCGGCGTAGTCCCCGAACGTCAGGCCCCCGTCGCTGAGGGCCGGCAGATCGGCCGCCAGGTCGGTGCTCGAGAGGATGCCGATGAGTCCGGGGATGCCCTCGTCGGCGTTGCCGATGAACATCTCGTGGAAGCCGAGCAACATCGCCGCGTTGGCCTCGAGCCCGGGAATGACCGGGAGGAGATCGGGCAGCATCGATCCCTGCGCGAGCGACACGGCTGTCGCCGCGAGTTCCTGCGCGACCTCGTCGTCGTAGGCCGGCGCCGCAGCGGCGGTGTTGGGCGGTGCGACGACGAGCGCGCCCGCAACGGTGGCGAGCGCCACGAAGACCGGAGAGTCCGGTCTTCCGATTCGACATGTCAACGACCCCTTGCCCCAGAAGGTCGCGCCCCTGTTGCCCCGGAGACACGAGCCGAATCACCACCCGCAAGTCGGCACGCCGAACTGCTCGCTCCTAGTGAAGCTCAATCGCGCTCTCCGTGGCAAGGGGCAACATCGACAAACTTGACGAAATCCTGACAAAACAATGCCGCGTCCCGTCTCGGTCCGAATCAGAATCGAAGGTCAGCGAACTTTGGGCTCATCTGCAATCCGCGAGCGATGGCCACACATCATTCGACCTCGGCGCGCCGGCTGCTCGCCGGCGCTGTCTCAGGTGCGGGCGAACAGGGCGATGCTGGCCGCCGTTTGGGCGGCGATATCGGGCAGCACCGCGGCGAACACGTCCATGCCGTGCGACGTGCCCATCACGACGCGGCACTGCGCGCCGACCCCGGCGCGCAGCAGCAGCCGGTAGAACTCGATGCCCTCGTCGCGCAGCGGGTCCGCTTCGTTGACGCTGATGAACGTGGGCGCCAAGCCATGCACATCGTCGTCGGTGGCGAACGACGGCCACGCCAAGGGATTCCCGGCGTCGAGCTGCTCGATGCCGTAGGCGACCGCGCCGCGATTGTGGTGCAGGTTGAGGAGGATGCCTTCGTTCTCGATCGATGACGGGAACCGCTCCTGCGGCCACCGGCCGGCGATGTACGGGCACAGCGCGTACAGGCCACGGACGAGTCCCATGTCGCCGTCGCGCAACAGCCGCATGCCGGTCGCCAGGGTCAGGTTGCCGCCGCCGCTCTCACCAGCGACGATGACACGATCTGGGTCGATGCCGAGCTCGACGGCATGGTCGACCGTCCAACGCACCCCTGCCACGCAGTCGTTCAGGCCAGCTGGGAACGGCTCGATCTCGGGCGCCGACGACGGCGTGAGGCAGTTGCGGAAGTCGATCATCGCCACCGCCAGGCCCTGATGGGCCAGCACGCGGCCCCACATCCGGTACATCGCGTTGAAGCACGAGCCGGTTTGCATGCCTCCGCCATGGAGGTACACGACGCCGGGGACGACGTGGTCGCTGTCGGGACGGATGAACTGGACCTTGACGGTGTTGCCGTCCGGCGACGACGCGAACTCCCGGGTCTCGATTCGCAGACCGTCGAACGGCGCCACGTCGGCGGTGTCGAAGCGTGCGTAGAGGTTCTCGAGCTTGGCCGCCATTGCCAGGGCCGACTCGGAATTCGAGATCTCGACCAATCGCTCGCGGCTGTCGATGTCGTTCAACGGGCGCGACGGGACGCTGCGCAGCGCCCGCTTGACCCGCGGGTCGAGCCGGTGATCGTTCTGCACGTCCGGTTGGGACGCGGCCTCCGTGTCGGTCGACATCTCACGCTCCTTCACCCTTAGCGGTACCACCAACGATCGCGTCGGTGAGCGTCGGAGGATACCTCTCCCGCGACTCCTGTCTGATCTCGTCTAAGGTGTAGCCGGCAGATCGGATACCGGTCGCAGCGTCCCCGATCGCCGGTGCGTCATCGACGGTCGGCTTGCAGGATCGCCACGTCGTCCTGCGCGAGCGTCATCCGAACGTCGGCACGAGCTGAGATCGCCGACGTCGCTGCACGGTTCGAGGTCAGCGGCGGCACATTGACGGCAGCGCCCGCATCTCGCTTCGGCGCGATGCCGTGCTCGGCTTCCCACATGGTGCCGACGAGTTGGACCAGATCGTCGCACGAGCTCCGAACGGCTTGCTCGCTGAACCGTTGGGCGACCGTCGGGCCATTGCTGCGGACACTCCGCTCGGACGCGCGTAGTCGTATCGTGACTTCATCAGCAGTACCGAGTATGCCGAAGTCGACCGGGCGAGCTCATACCGAGTTCAGCACCGCAGCCGCCACGACGGCGCCTCTGGTCGACTGGCCGCGAGCTCGACTGATCCCACCGAGTCGGTGCTCGTCGAGGCCTTCCGCGACGCGCGTCAGGTCGGCGCACGTGCAGACCGACCATTCAGACGCGATCGCCGGCGCCCTGACTCGCCGAACATCCTCGACCGTCGCGATGGCCGGTAGCGACGACGCGGTCCCGGTGCTCGCGAATGCGGTGGCCTGTCCCGAGTTCGACGAACAACGCCGGACTGTCCGCACACCATGTTCCGCCTCTACGGCGAATTCCTCGCACCGTGCCCCGCCACGGTGCCCGTGGACTCCATCCGGAAACCAGTACAGCGGCGCATGAGCGCTGTCGATGAGCCCACGACGCCTCGCTGATGGGTCTTGGTCGCCGCCACGTGCGGCTCAAATGGGTGATGTCACGGCGCCTCGCTGAAATGGTGCACCAGCAGCCCGACACGTTCCCATCGTCGCACCTCGAACGACGTCGGCCGGGAGTTTCGAACCAGGCACTGGACCAGAAACTCGCTCGTCGGAACCAGTCTCGAGTGCCACCGAACGCCAGAGCGCGCCGCGGCGGGCGCCGCTTCAGATTCGTGCGATCGGGAACTAGTGACGCATGGATCAGCTCGAACACGACGACCAAGAACTCATCGACGATGCCCGTCGGGCACGTGAGCGTTCGTATGTGCCGTACTCGGGATTCCGCATGGGCGCGTCGGTGCGGACCGAGGACGGATCAGTTCTACCCGGAGCCGTTGTCGAGAATGTGTCGCTCGGCCTCGCCATGTGCGCCGAACGGGTCGCCCTGTTCGGTTCGATCTCCGCCGGTGATGCGCGACCAATCGGGTTGGCATTGGTCGCCCCGAGAACGGACGGCCGCTTGACATATCCGTGCGGCGCGTGCTTGCAAGTCGCATTGGAACTCGGGGGGCCAGGGTGCGGGTCATCGTGGCCGACGCCGATGGAGATTCCGTGGAGCGCACCACTGTCGATGCATTGCTCCCGAAGGGCCCGAAAAGGGCTGACCTGCGGCGTCGCGTGTCGTAGCGTTCCGGTCGTGCGGCATGTCGCTCTCCTGCGGGGCATCGGTCCGGGCAACCCGAAGATGCGAAACGCGGAACTCGTCAGGGTGCTGAGCAGCGTCGGGCTCCGCGACGTGACGGCCGTCATCTCCAGCGGCAACTTCATCTTCGACAGCGGCGAGCGAGATCGGTCCGTGCTCGCAGGAACTCATCGAGGCGGCGTTGCACGACCACCTGGGCACATCGTGCTCGGCGATCGTGCGCAGCCGTCGTCAGATCGAGGGCCTCTGCCGTGTGGATGCGTTCGATGACTATGGCGACGGCCCGACCGACCGCTGCCACGTCACGTTCCTCCAGCGGCGTCCTTCAGGAAACGAGCGGCTCCCCGCCATCGGCGACGGGTACCGAGTACTGGGTGTGCGACGAGGCACGGTGTTCCTCGTTGTCGACAGCACCCGATCGAAGACCCCTGAAGTCATGGGCCTGATGGAAAAGGTCTACGGCAAACAGATCACGACACGGTCGTGGCGAACGGTGCAACGAATCGGTCGAGGACTTGAGACGGCCCGCACGCGGCGACCCAGCACCGGCGGTGGACCGTGCCGAAGCACGGCGGTGTCATGATGAGTCGATGTACGACGAGATCCTCTACGAGGTGAACGACCCGGTAGCCGTCATCACGCTGAACCGTCCCGACTCCCTCAACGCATGGACCGACACGATGGGCGGCGAGATCACCGATGCGATGCAGCGTGCCGCAGCCGACAAGTCGGTCGTGGGCATCGTGGTGACAGGTGCCGGTCGCGCGTTCTGCGCGGGCGCCGACATGAACCTGCTCAGTGGCATCGCTGCCGGTGGCGACGGTGGTGGCGTGGCGGCGGCGCCGGACCGTGCCGCGGCCGCCGGAGGCGGAGCCCGGCGGCGATCCTGAAGGCGACTTCGCCGGACGATTCCCGTACCTGATGACCATCGACAAACCGATCATCGCCGCGGTGAACGGCGCGGTCGCCGGGATGGCCTACCCGTTCGCGTTGTGCTGCGACCTCCGAGTCGTCACGCCCGACGCGCTGTTCCTCACCGCGTTCGCTCAGCGCGGTCTGATCGCCGAGTGGGGTCTCAGCTGGGTGCTCCCCCGCCTCGTCGGGCCGGCGGTGGCGCTCGATCTGCTGTTGTCGTCGCGGCGGGTGAAGGGCGAGGAGGCGCTCGCGCTCGGCCTCGCCAACTACATCGTGCAACCGGAGGAGCTGCTCGACTTCTGCCGCAACTACATCGTCGACCTGGCGACGAAGTGCTCACCGGCCTCGATGGCGGTCATGAAGCGCCAGGTGTACGAGCAACTTCATGCCGGGCTGGGCCCCGCCGAACGCGACGCGCAGCGGCTGATGCTGGCGAGCTTCGGGCGACCGGACTTCAAGGAAGGCGTGCGCTCCTTCGTCGAGCACCGTCCGCCGCAGTTCCCCCGCATCGGCGACTGACAGCGCAGCACATCGGCGCGCGGCACCCCTCGCGATCGGTACGGTCTGGGAACGGCACAGAACCTGGTGCCCCAACAGGAGGACATGTCGTGGCGACGTTTCGTGATCATCCGTACGGCCGATTCGTCTTCCAGGTCGACTTCGGGGCGGGCGACCCCGACAGCGTCGACGGCGGCTTCGAGGAGGTTGGTCCGATCTCGGCTGGCATCGACGTGATCGAGTACCGAGCCGGCAACGACAAGGTGAACACCTTTCGCAAGTTGCCCGGTTTGCACCGCGTGCACGATGTGACGCTGAAGCGTGGCGTCATCGGGTCGACCACCCTGTTCGCATGGTTCCGGGCGGGAACGCTGGGTCAAGCCGACCGGCGCGATGTCACGATCCGGTTGCTGAACGAGGACCGCACCGGCGTCGTGTTCATGTGGCGGCTGGTACGAGCCTGGCCCGTGAAGTACGTGGTGCCCTCGCTCAACGCGACGTCGAGTGACGTTGCCATCGAGGAGCTCGTGCTGACGTGCGAGGGCATCGACGTCGAGTGACGGCGGCTGATCGTGCCGAAAGCTGATGCACCGCCCGCCCGCGACGACGAGGGGCCGTATCTCGGAGCGACGTTTCGTGTGCGAATCTCCGGTACGGCATCGGCGCGCCGAGCAGCGGGACTCCCGGTCGCGCGTGTCGAATGGGGCCCATTCCCCGTCGCCCAGAGTGACGTGCCCACGACACCCGCGCTCGGGACCGGTGACGGGTTGCCGGCCCGTCACGTGCTGCTGAGCCGCGGGGTGACCGGCACGACCGACCTCGCCGACTGGTGGCGCATCGAGCGTGCGCCGAAGCGGTCGGCCGCCCGAACGGTGGTGGTCGAGCTCATCGACCCGGGGTCGGGAGCGCCGTTGTTGACATGGACGTTCCGCGGGTGTCGCGTCGTCCAGCTCTCGCACTCCCCGCTCGACGCCCTGGTGGCAACCGTCATCACCGAGTCGCTCGAGTTCGAGTACGCCGACGTCGACATCACGTGACGTGGCCCTGTTCGGTGTCACTCGTCGGTTCGGGGCGACGCCGCAGGTGGCGGCTCGGGGTTCGACGTGGCCCACGACAGGTAGGCCTCCTCGGCGACGGGGAGGGTGGGGAACAGCATGTCCTGTCCGATCAGGTCGGCCAGCCCGGCCCGCTCGAGCGGTATCCGCAGGTCGGTCTTGACCCGCGCCAGGGCGAGGCGGACACCTCGGGCGGCGAGGTCGCTGTGGAGGTCGCGCAGGCCGTCGGCTGCGGTGATGTCGACTTCGACGTTGGCTTCGACGTTGAGGATGAACCATCGCACGGGGTGCTCGGGGCGGGCGGCGTTCTCCTGGTCCACGGCGAGCAGGGCGCGCCGGCGCATGTCGGCGACGTTGGCGAAGAACAGCGGGGCGTCGTAGCGGTAGACGACGAGGCCCGGCAGGGTCTCGGCGTCGGGGTAGTCGTCGACGTCGTGCATCCCGGCCAGCCCTGGCACCCGGCCGAGCACGCCTTCGTGGGGTCGAGCCAGCCGCAAGAGGATTTCGGCCAGGCTGAGCGCGATCGCCACGCCGACGCCGACGAGCACGCCGAAGAGGACCGTTCCGAGCGTGGCGGTGATGGCCAGCAGTAGTTCGGTGGTGCGGAACCGGGCGAGTCGCACGACCTCCTGCCATGAGACGAGCGTGCTGGCTGCGTAGAAGACGACCGCGGCGAGCGAGGCTTGGGGCAGGTTCTCGATCAGTGGCCCGGCGACGAACAGGACGAGGAGCACGACCGCCGCGGCGACCAGTGAGTAGAGCTGGCTGTGGGCCCGGGCCGCGATGGCCAGTGCGGTGCGGGACCCCGACGACGACACCGGGAAGCCGCTCATCAGGCCGGCTGCGGCCTGCACGCCGGCGAGGGCGGTGAGTTCCTGTTGGGGGTCGACCGACTCGCGGGCCGTCTCACCCTGCTCGACCGGGGCGGGGAAGGCGCGGGCGATGAGCATGCAGTCGCTGTAGCCGATCACCGCAATGCCGAGTCCGGCCAGTATCAGGGTCCGGAACTCCTCCCACGTCACGTCGGGGAGGCCGGGGGTCGGCAGCCCGGTCGGGACCGCGCCGACCACCGCGACCCCGTGGTCTGCCAGGTCGGCCGCGACGCACACGACGGTGGCCGCGGCGACGGCGATCAGGGTCGCCGGCCAGCGCGGCCGCAGGACGTGGACCAGCAGCAGCAAGCCCAGCGTCCCGGCGCCGACCGCGAGGGTCAGCAGGTCCGTGTCGTCGACGACCCCGGCAAAGGACCGGAGCTGAGCGACGAGGTTGTCGCCCTCGACGGTCGTCCCGGTCATCTTGCCCAACTGTCCGACGACCATCAGCACCGCCGCACCGGCGAGGTAGCCGACCAGGAGCGGCTGGGAGAGCAGATCGGAAATCACGCCGAGCCGAGCCAGTCGGCCGATCAGGCACCACCCGCCCACGATCAGGCTCAGCGCTGCGGCCAACGCCACCGCCCGGTCGGGATCGCCTGCCGCCAGCGGCGCGATCGCCGTGCCGGCCATCAGGGCGATCGTCGACTCTGGACCGACCGACAACACCCGCGACGAACCCAGCGCGGCGTAGACGATCAGCGCCGCCAGCGCAGTCCACAGCCCGGCCACCGGCGGCACGCCGACGAGCGCCGTGTAGGCCATCACCTGCGGCACCATGTAGGCGACGACCGAGATCCCGGCAAACACGTCGGATCGCAGCCAGCTGCGTCGATAGTGCCGCAACACGCCGATGCCCGGTGCGGTGCCCGCGACGGCCTCGAGCAGGGTGCGATCGCGTGACGGCGACAACTCGAAGCGAGTCGCCGGGCGCCGGGCGATCCTGCCGGCCCCCTGCTGCTCCGCGGGCCCCTGCGTGCTCGCTGACCCTTCGAACGAGCGGTCGCTGGGCGCCGCATCATCATCGTTCACGGCCACTCCATCAACTGACTGCTGGCGTAGACCACTGCCCCGCTGTGACCCGGACACGTCACCCGGGCGGCGACGAAGGGTGACCTCACCGCCTTCTGGCAACGCTAGATCAACGCTTCCCCGCGCGCTCGTGGTTCCTTGGCGATGTCACCGGACGCCGGCCCCGGTGCGGTGGGTCCTACGATGGGATTCGTGAGTCGCCGTTGCGTGGGCCGAGCGGATTGAACAATTGACGGCGGCGCTGGGGTGGGGAGCACTCGCCGCATCTTCGCTGATCATCGGCGCACTGCTCGGACTCCTCCGGCGGTGGCCGGACCGCACGGTCGGTGTCGTGCTCGCCTTCGGTGCCGGAGCGCTGATCAGTGCCGTCAGTTTTGACCTCGCCGAGGAGGGCCTCGAACTCGGCGGCGGCGACTCCGTCGCCCTTGGCCTCGCCCTCGGGGCGCTGACCTATTACCTCGCCGACCGTGCCATCGAACACTACGACCAGCCTGGTCCCACCGGGCCCTCCGGTGGTCCCCCGCCGTCCGGAGACGGCGGGGCGGGGCTCGCCCTCGGTGCGTTCCTCGACGGAATCCCCGAACAGATGGTGCTCGGCATCGGCCTGGTCGCGGGTGATGGCGTCAGCGTCGGACTGCTCGCCGCAATCTTCATCTCCAACCTTCCCGAAGCCGTCGGGCTCAGCCACCGAAATGCGCGCCGCCGGGCGAACACAGGCGGTGATTCTTCGGCTCTGGATCATCGTCGCACTGATCTGCACCCTCGCCACGGTCGTTGGCTACGTCATCGCCGATCGGGCCTCCGGCGACCTCCAAGCCACCATCAACGGTTTCGCGGCTGGGGCCCTGCTGGTCATGCTCATCGACTCCATGATCCCTGACGCTGCCCGCCAAGCCGGCAAGGTAGCCGGTCTTGCCACCGTGCTCGGCTTTGCGGTGGCCGCCGGATTGTCCAGTATCAGTTGACGAGCTTGGGAAGGCTTGCGCGGTCAGCGCCGAATTTCCCCACCCAGTCGCGAGTGCTCTTGGTGATGGGCCGCGCAGGCGGCGATCCATTCACTCCTCCACACGCGATTCGGGTCATCGATCAGGTCGGCCGTGACGTCCGCAACCGAGAGAACGCGATCGGAGCCGCCGAGTGCGCGCAGCCTCCCGTCGTCGTCGAGATCCGGCCGCACGAGGGTGAGCGCCACCACGTCGTCGCGACCGGCGGTCACCTCCAGGGTTTCGATCGCGAGCGCGCGTCGCTTGCCGTCATCGCCGCGGCCGGCAAAGGCGCGAACGGCACGCCGGGCGACGTCACCGTGGCGGATGATCAGGATCGACAATGCTCGGGACTGCAGCAGTTCGAACTCGTCGTCGAGCGCACGCCGGAGCGGTTCGCCCGGATCGAGTGCGAGCGCCCGGCCAACTGCGATGATGCGAACAGCGTGCTCGCCATCCGCGCGCATCGTCGCGCGTATCGCTTCGACGAGCTCCGGCGACTCGCCGGCATCGGCGTCCGCCAGCGCGGCGAGCACCACCGCTCCGACGGCGCGATCGGAATCCCCGATGTGCCTGGTCAATCGTTCAACGGCGAGGTCAGGAGGAAGATCACGACACGCCCGGATCACACCCAAGGTGACCGGTGATCTGAGGTCGCGATCACCGTCGAGTTCGGCCATCACGATGGCGGCATCGGTGCGGCTCAACGTCGACAAGCGTTCGTTGCCCGTCAGCTCGGCGAGTGCGCCGAGCTGCACTTCCGGTTCGTCATCATCCAGCAGTCGTCGCAGCTCGGAATCGGGGGCCGGCGAGGTCAGACCCGCGAGCAGATCCAAGCCGAGCGCCACCTGGCGGCCGTCATCGCTGCGCAACAATCGGTCGAGGGCGTCCGCCTCTTGCACGTCGGTGAGGTCGATCGGCGCGTCGACGAGAGTGCGCTCGACGATGACTCGGCGAAGGCCTGCGGCGTACTCGCGGGTGGCGATCCAACCGGCCGCCGTCCACAGGATCGCCACGACGATCGACACGATGACGACGGCCATCGTGCCTCCTGGAAGGGCTTGGAGGACGAGCAGGATCACACCGGCGACGCCGATCGCGGCGGGCACGCCAATGCCCTCGATCGTCGTCTGCACCGCGAGACGTTCCTCGAGCGGAATCACTTGGTAGGTCGCGTTGATCGAGGTCCGCGTGGCGCTGTCGGTCAGGACGATGTCGATGATTCGAGTCACCGCCGTCAACGTGAGGAAACCGAGCGAGGCGGTTCCTGGACCGACGCCGACGACGAGCAAGGCCACGAACGCGAGGCCTACTGCCGCCGGGTTGGCGATCAGTCCGAACCGCAACCCGAACCGCTTGAGGAGATATCCGGCCACCAACACCAGCACGAGGATGTCGACCAGGTTGACGATGGCAGTGAACAGGGTCACCCAACGGGTGAGGTCAGCCTCGTCGGGATAGCGGTAGGCAGCGCGGTCGAACATGAGGTAGTCGACGAATTGGCTCCCCAAGGCCGAGAGCAACTGATAGGCGAAGATGACGGCGATGAGCCGACTGGCGAGCACCGCACGCAAGGGAACTCTGCGCGGGACGGATCCATCGGCGTCGCCGGCGTCAGGTGCGCTCGTCTCGCGCACGCTCGGGAATCGTCGATCGGTCACGATCAGCAAGGCGACGAAGACGAACTGCGCCGCGGCCGCGCCGAGGAGGAGGTCCTGAGGCTCCTCGCGGAGTGCGAGCAGCGGGGCGCCAGCCAATCCACCGACGAAGAAACCGATCACGAAACCGGAGACGATGCGGGGGAAGAGCTCCTTGAGTTGGCGAACGTCGAGGACGCGGCCGGCTTGGCCACCGACGAAGACGAAACCCATCTGCAGCGCCAGCGGGAACATCACGAGCAACGGGGCCGAGACCCATTGGCCCCCGTATTCGAGCGCGACCCAGCCCGCGGCGAAGAGCACCACTTGGGCGCCGAGCGCGACCGTGGCGACTGCCACCAAGCGGAATCGCCGAACGGCACGAGCCATCAGCCATGACGTGGTTCCGCCGACGATCGCGACGGCGATGTACGTCACGGGTAGCCATTCCGACCCGTAGGCATGCAGGAAGATCGACGTGGCCGGGATCACCAACAACGCGACCGCAACACCGAATGCCAGCGTCTGCGCGCTGAGCAGAACGACTGCGGCGCGAGTCGAGGTCGATTCCTTCACGGTGCCCGGTCGGCAACATCGACATGGACCGCCGATGCGCGCAGGCGAGCGACGAGGGCATGAATCACGCCTGTCGCCAACTCCGGCCAATCGGCCAACAACTCGTCGAGCACTGGCTTGGTGATCGACAGCATCCGCGTGTGCTCGACGGCGATGACCGAAGCAGCGCGTGGATCGGGCACGAGCGCGGCGAGTTCACCGACCGTGAAGCCGGGCCCGACCTCGACCAGCGAGTGCCCGGCACGCTCCACGCGAACACGGCCCTCGATGATTGCGTACAGGTTGTCGTCGACGTCGCCCTCGCGGATGACGATGTCGCCCGCCTCGACCGTGGTCTCGTTCGCCGCGCGGGCGACGGCAACGAGGACGCGTCCTGGAGTGGAAGCGAACAGATCCACCTTGTGCAACGCAGCCACACGATCGACGATGCCGAGGTCGATCGTCATGACCGCGACCGGTCGCTACCAACGCTCGTCGATGATCTCCCGGTCCGAACGCGACAGCGCATCATCGTCGATGTCCCTTCGGCCTCCCACCTTGTCCCCGCCCCCACAGGGTCGCCAACCTAGCCCGACCGTTGAGCGGCGATGGACTGCCGGCCTGCATCACAACCAGTGCTGCGGTGACGCCAGCTCCCAGGCCGCCTGGCGCAGCTTGGAGCCCAGGCCGTATCTCGTCGTCGGCACCCGCGGTCGGATCCACCGGACGGAGTTGGCCTCGCCCTCGACGAGGGCCCGCCGCACCAGGTCCTTCCACGCCGCGTCGCCGCCCTGCGAGTGGTACTCGACCGTGTTCCTGCCCGTCGGGTCGACGGCGTTCACAGGATCGTTGGCCCCGTAGTGGTAGAGGTTGAGGGCGAAGACGGGATCCTCGCTGAGGAACCTGCCGAGCGTCGGGTCGTACGGCCCGGCCGGGAACAGCAGCAGGCCCGACGGGTCGTGCGCGAGCTGGCCCGTGAACGTGAACGGGCTGGCCACGGCGCCGCTGTGCGTGGTGTTGCCGAACGCGTCGTAGGCGTACGAACCGACGACGTTGCCGCTGATGTCGGTCAGCGCGACGGTGCTCCCGAGCCCGTCGACGAGGATGAACGAGCGTGCCGAACCGCGCGTCATCTCGAGCGTGCGTGTCGGGTCGGTCCCGTCCCGTGTGAACGTTGCGACCACCGCACCGGCACCGTCGTAGATCGCCGAGATGGCATCGCGGTCGAACGCGTAGCGGGTGATCGTGCCGGCGTCGGTGCTCTCGACGCGCCGCCCGAACGGGTCGTATCGGAACGACGTCGTGCGACCCGTCCGGGTAGCGGATGCCGAGCAGCTCGTGCTCCGCCGACCAGGTGTACGACGTGGTCGCCCCGGTCGACCGGACGGTACGCGACAGGACGTTGCCCTCGTTGTCGTAGGCGTAGTCGGTGCCGGCGTCACTGAGCAGCCGGTTGCCGGCGTCGTACGTCGAACGACCCCGCCGGCACGCCCGTCGCTGCCGTGCGATTGCCGAGCGCGTCGTAGTCGTAGGACTCGTCGGTGAGGCCGGAAGCCACCGGATGATCGGCGGCGGTGAGCTGCAGGTTGTGGTCGTACTCGAACGCCGTCGTGCCGGCCGAGCTCGTCATCGAGGTCCGCTGCCCGGCGCCGTCGTAGGCGTAGCTGATCTCGCCGACGACGGCGGCCCCGAGCCGTGACTCGATCGCGGTGATCTCGCCGGTCTCGTCGTACGTCCACGTGTCGTCGACACCGTTGGGCCGCTCCAACGTCTCGAGCAACCCCCTGCGGGGTGTACGTCATGTCGAACACGCCACCGGCCGGATCGGTCACCGACGTGACGCGGTCGGCGTCGTCGTAGGCGTAGGTGGTGGTGCCGCCGGGGCCGGACGCACTGATCCGCCGGTTGCCGTCGTCGTAGTTGTACGTGAACGTCGCTGCCGGCAGCGTCGACGACGCCGTCAGCACGTTGCCCGCGTCGTCGTAGGTGAACGACAGCGTGGCGGTGCTGTTGGTCGCCGTGATCACGCGCCCGAGCGGGTCGTAGGTGTACGTCGCCGTCCCGGTGCCGGGCACCGACTTCTCGACGAGCCGGTTGACCTCGTCGTAGTCGTAGGTGGCCTGCGTGCCGTTGCGATCGGTGACCGACACGATGTTGCCGTTCCCGTCGTACGTGCGGGTGAACGATCTCCCGGTCGAGTCGGTGAACGTCGTCACCCTCCCGAACTCGTCGTAGTCGAAGCTGCGGCGGTCGCCGTCATCGTCGCGGATGTGGGTGATCATCCCGCTGTCGTCGTACTCGTACGTCGTGGTCGCCTGCTCGCCGTCCGTGCGCTCGAGTGACCCATCCCGTCGCCGGATCGACGACCTGGCTCACCGTGTTGCCCTCGGGGTCGGTGGCGCTCGCGGGATGTCCGGCGTCGTCGTTGGTGTACGTCGTCGTGCCCGCGTCGTCGGTCTTGGAGATGAGCAGGCCGCGGTCGTCGTAGTCGTACGGTGACCGTCGCCCCGCCCGGCGCCTCCTCGGTGAGGACGTTGCCCCGGTCGTCGTAGGTGTAGGTCGTGACGCGTGAGGTCGGGTCGGTGACCGTGAGCACCTGCCCGAAGTCGTTGTAGGTGTACCTCGTCGTGTGACCGTTGCCGTCGGTCTTGGTGAGCACGTTGCCGTCCTCGTCGTACGTGGTGAACGACGTGTTCCCGTTGCCGTCGGTCGCCGAGCGCTGCCGCCCGAACTCGTCGAACGTCGCCGACGTGGTGACCGTGCGACCCGTCGAACGTGTCGTCACGGCGGATCACCTTGCCCCGGTCGTCGAGGTGAGCACCGTCGTCAGCCGCCCGGTCGCATCGGTGGTCACCTGCTGGTGGCCGGTCGACGTCGGAGCTGATGGTCGCCGTCGTGCGCCGTTGCCGTCGGTGATCGCGCGTGACCCGGCCGGCGTCGTCGTAGTGCACGGTGCGCACGAGCTGGCCGCCGCCGCTCACCGTCAGGAGGTTGTGCTCGTCGTCGTAGGTGAACGTCTGCGTCGTGCCGTCGGGGTAGTCGACGCCGACGAGGTCGCCGGCCGGCGTCGTACGTGTAGTCGATGCTCCCGCTGCGGGCCGACGATGCTGGTGATCCGGTCCGTCGGCGTCGCGGACGAACGTCATCGAGAGCCCCGACGACGAGCCGACGCCGTCGCTGCCGAGGCTGACGGTGTTGCCGTTGCGGTCGGTGATCCCGAGCAGGCCGGCGCGCCGGTCGATGCGGTAGCTGGGTGCCGGACTTGTCGGTGAGCACGAACTGGATCGGGTCGTAGATGCCGTCGGCGCTGAAGAAGTCGCCGAGCAGGAAGTCCGACGCCGCTCAGCAGCAGGCCGTTGCCGACCGGCTCGAGCGTCGAGGTCGTCCCGGGCTCGGCGACGAAGCCGGCGGTCGTGAGCGTTCGGCACCAGCTGCGAGCCCTCGGTCGGGGGCGAAGCGGAAGCGCTCGACGTGCCCGTCGGGCCACGTGACGGTGACGAAGTGCGGCTTGCGACGACTCGTAGCAGGTCGCGAGGAACGGGAACGTTCCACACGTGAATCGCGACCACCCGCCGCCGCCGAGCGGCCCGTTCGACTCGACCCGGAAGTTGGCGAGCTCGAGGCTCCACCCGGCGCCGAGCTCGCCGGACGCCTTGTTCGTGCTGTCGTAGGTGCGGAGCAGCTCGATCGGGATGTTCGACGAGTTGAGCGCCACGTCGCGGAACGTCGTCGTGTAGCGGCCGGGCTTGTAGTCGCCCTCGACGCTGACGCCGGTCTCGCTGACGAGCACCCCGCCGCCCGAGGTCACGGCGCGGATCACGATCGAGTAGGTGCCGTTGCGCACCAGGGTCGGGTCGAAGTCGGCCGCCACGACCGGTGCCGGCGCCGGCGGCCAGCGGCACGAGCGTCGAGCTGCCCGGTCGGCGGTACGACACGGTCCACTCGGTGACGGTCTCGCCGGCTGGCGGCGACGAGGGTCGCGGTGAACGTGCGTCGGCCCGAGGATCGTCGCGCCGTCGCGCCGGGTGACGTGGCGCCGATCGTCGCCGTCGGCGGACCGCCGGCCGGTGACGGTGATCCCGACGTGGGCCTCCGGCGGACACGCGGCCCTCGGAGTCGCGCACCGGTAGCTGAACTGGTCGATGCCGGTGAAGCCGGGCAGCGGGGTGTAGACGAACGAACCGTCGGGCTGCAGCAGCAGCGTGCCCTTGGCGGTGTCTCGCTGCAGCAGCACCGTCAGGCCCAGGCGGGGGTTCGGGCTCGTGTCGTTGGTCAGCACGCCGGGGGCGGCGACCGCCAGCTCGCGGCCCTGCTGCACCTCGAACAGGTCGTTGCCGACGATCGGCGGACCGGCGGGCCCGGTGACGTAGATCGTGACCGTGGCCGCGTTCGACGCCGCACCCGACGAGTCGACGACGCGGTAGGTGAACGTGTCGATGCCCGGGCCGTTCGGCACGTACGTGAACGAGCCGTTGCCGTTCAGCAGCAGGCGGCCGTTGCTCGACCCCGGTCACGAGGCGGGCCTGCAGCGCGTCGCCGGCTGTCGGGGTCGGCGTCGTTGCGCGAGCACGCCCGGCGCGGCCGGGCCGCAGCGTGTCGCCGGCCGTCGATGTCGTAGCGTGTCGTCGGTGGCGACCGGCGCGCGTGTTCTCGGTGATCGTGACGGTGACGATCGCGGTGGCGCAGCCGCCGCCGGTGTCGCACACGGTGTACGAGAACGTGTCGGCGCCGCTCGTGCCGGCGTTCGCGGTGTAGCGGATGCGGCCGGTTGACGAGCGCGACGGCGGTGCCCTTGGTCGGCGCGGCGCGTGATCGCCAGCGTGGCTGGGGTCGATCGTGCCGCTGCCCGGCGTGTCGTTGGCGAGGACGTCGACGAGCGACCGACTGTCCGGAGCGCACCGATCGCCGAGTCGGCGCCGAGCGTCGGCGCCGGCACGTCGGCTGACGGTGATCGATCACGGTCGCCGGGCTCGACGCGCCGTAGGCGTCGGAGGCGGTGAACGTGAAGCTGTCGGTGCCGACGAACCCGGCGGCCGCCGTGTACGTCAGGTTCGGGGCGGTGCCGGTGAGCGTGCCGTGGGCGGGCGCGGCGGCGATGGCGAAGGTCAGGGCGTCGCCGTCGGGATCGGTGGCGCTCGAGCGTGATCGGCGACCGGCGCTGGTCAGCGACGTCTGCGCCGACTGGTCGTTGGCGACCGGTGGGCGGTTGGCCGTGATCGACAGCGTCGAGTCGGCGCAGCGCGGGATCCGCGGCGCCGTTCGGTCGTGCCGTCGTCGCAGACCGTGTAGCCGATCACGCGCGTGCCGATGAAGCCGGCGTCGGGCGTGAACGTGACGGTCCCGGCGGCGAGCACGACCGTGCCGTGGGTGTCGCGGCCCGGCCGTGACGGCGGTGACGGTCAGCGTCTGCGTCGCGCTCGTCGAACGGGCCGGCCTCGTCGTTCGCCGTCGAGCGTCGTCGACCGGCACGCGTCACCGGCTGCCGGCGCGAGCCGTCACCGTGTCGGGTTGCGGCACGGGCGGGTCGTTGACCGCGGTGACGGTCGATCGTGACCGTCGCCGGCAGCGACTGGTCGTTGCCGTCGTTGCGCCGTGAACGTGAACGAGTCGGCGCCGTTGGCGTCGGGCGCCGGCGTGTAGGTCAGCGCCGGGCGGCGTGCCGGTGAGCGTGCCGCGCGCCGGGTGCGGCGTGACCACGAACGTGATCGGCTCGCCGTCGGGGTCGCTGCCCGTCAGCGTCAGCGCGACCGGCGTGTCCTCGGCCGTCGTCAGCGCTCTGCGGGTCGACCACCGGCGGGTGGTTGGCGGTGACCTTGACGCTGATCGCCCCGGTGCTGCACAGCGCGGATCGGGCAGCGCCGTTGGTCGTGCCGTTGTCGCACACCGTGTAGGGGATCGTGGCGTTGCCGACGAAGTCCGCGTCGGGCAGGTAGGTCACGACACCGCCGGCGAACGTCACGGTGCCGTGGGTGAACGGCCCGGCCACGACCGTCGGTGACGGTCAGCGACTGCGTCGGACTCGTTGTCCGGCCCCGGACGGTCGTTGGCCAGCAGCTCGGCGACGGTGATCGTCAGCGGCTCGATCGCCGCCGCGCAGCGGCGGCGGCCGCGTCGGCCGGCGAGCTCGTCGGCCTCGTCGGTCGACGGCGCCTTCGCGCGTCGTCGGCGCCGGGTCGTCGGTCGCCGCGAGCTGCGCCGCCGCGCGCCAGGCCGCGGGTGCGTCGGCCAGCAGGAACGTGACGCTGCCGGTCTGCTGGTCGCGCGGATCGATCATGAACGTGTACGTGCCCGGTGACGGGCAGGGTGAACGTGTCGCGGAACCCGGTCGCGCCGAACACCGAACAGCGACGCCGCCGACGACGTCGAGCCCGGTCGGACGCACGACGAACTCGACGCCACCGCTGAACGTGTTGCCCGACACCGTCAACGTCATCTTCTGGCCGGCGGTGCCGGTGAACGTCCGCTCCGCGTTCTCACCGATCGTCGTGGTCGTCACCGTCGTCGGCGTGCCGATCGCCGTCGTGCCCGTGTTGTCCGGCACCGGCGACAAGCAGGAACGTCACGCGTGCCGGTCTGCTGGTCGCGCGGGTCGATCGACGAACGTGTAGGTCCCCGTGGCCGGCAGCGTGAACATGTCGCCGGAACCCGGTCGCCGCCGGACACGACCAACGACGCCGCCGACGACGCCGAGCCGGGTCGACGACCCACGAACTCGACGCCACCGGCGGTGAACGTGTTGCCCGACACGTAGAACGTCAACTTCTGGCCGGCCGTGCCGGCGAACGTCCGCGTCGGCGTTCTCACCGATCGTCGTGGTCGTGACCGTCGTCGGCGTCCCGATCGCCGTCGTGCCCGTGTTGTCCGCGCACCGGCGACAGCAGGAACGTCACGCGTGCCGGTCTGCTGGTCGCGCGGGTCGATCGACGAACGGTGTAGGTCCCGGTGACGGGCAGCGTGAACATGTCGCGGAACCCGGTCGCCGCCGAGCACGAACAACGACGCCGCCGACGACGCCGGCTCGGGCTGACGCACGCATGAAGTCGACGCCACCGCCGGTGAACGTGTTGCCCCGACACCGAGGACGTCAACTTCTGACCGGCCGTGCCGGCGAACGTCCGCGTCGGCGTTCTCACCGATCGTCGTCGTCGTCACCGTCGTCGGCGTGCCGATCGCCGTCGTGCCCGTGTTGTCCGGCACCGGCGACAGCAGGAACGTCACGCGTGCCGGTCTGCTGATCGCGCGGGTCGACCACGACGTGTAGGTCCCGGTGACCGGCAGCGTGAACATGTCGCGGAACCCGGTCGCCGCCGAGCGACCACAGACGACGCCGCCGACGACGCCGGTCCGGGCTGACGCACGCATGAAGTCGACGCCATCGCGGTGAACGTGTTGCCCGACACCGTAGAACGTCAACTTCTGCCCGGCCGTGCCCGGTGAACGTCCGCTCGGCGTTCTCACCGATCGTCGTCGTCGTGACCGTCGTCGGCGTCCCGATCGCCGTCGTGCCCGTGTTGTCCGGCGACCGGCGACAGCAGGAACGTCACGCGTGCCGGTCTGCTGATCGCGCGGGTCGACCACGATCGTGTACGTCCCCGTGTCGGGCAGCGTGAACATGTCGCGGAACCCGGTCGCCGCCGACGACGAACAACGACGCCGCCGACGACGCCGGTCGGGTCGACGCACCGACGAAGTCGACGCCATCGCGGCGAACGTGTTGCCCGACACCGTAGAACGTCAACTTCTGACCGGCCGTCGCCGTGAACGTCCGCGTCCGCGTCCTCACCGATCGTCGTCGTCGTCACCGTCGTCGGCGTGCCGATCGCCGTCGTGCCCGGTGTTGTCGGGGACGGCGATCGAGTTGCGAACGTCAACGAGCCGGTCTCGGTGCCGCGCGGGTCGACCGTGATCGTGTACGTCCCGGTCGCCGGCAGCGTGAACGTGTCGAGGAACTCCGTCGGCGTCGTCAGCGAACAACGAGCCGCACGGTGCGCACCGCTGGGCGTTGCGGATCGTCACGTCGACCTCGGGTGAACGTGTTGCCGGTGATCCGCATGCGCCATCTGCTGCCCGGCCGTGCGCCGGGAACGTGCGCACGGCGGTCTCGCCGGCGGCGGTGCGTCACGACGGTCGTCTCCGTGCCGAGCGTCGTCGAGCCGGCGTTCGTGGGGATGCCGAGCCCGGCCTCCTGGGCGTCGGCCGCGGTCGTGGCGAAGTCGGCGTCGCCGGTCAGGCCGACGTCGAGGATGCACGCGTCGAGCAGCGCCGGGGTGGTCGAGGCCGAACAGGTTGCACGTCGGCGGTCGCCGCGGCACGGGCTGCGGCCGGCAGCGTCGACGGCGTCGCCGGGCGCGTCCGGGTAGGTCAGGTCGGTGAACGTCTCGGTGGTCTGGCCCGGCGCCGTAGTCGAACAGCGACTCGGCGTTGCTGATCCGCCAGCTGTTGACGTACGTGCCGTACAGCTCGGCGAACGGCGTGTCGGGGAACGTCACCGGCTGTGCCGCCGCGGGTGACGAGGTCGTCGACGTGGTTGCCGATGCCGCCGTCGGCGTCGCCGAGCAGGCCGACCATGTGGCCGAGACGGGCCGGGGCGAGGCCGAGGTCGACGGTGAAGCGGAAGTACTCGGGGAACACGCCGACGGCGCGCACGATCGCCAGCGAGCCGTCGGGCCAGACGACGATGACGGTGTCGGCGAGGCCGTACGTGCCGATCGTGCCGCCGCCGGGCAGCGGCTGCGGGGTCGCCGGCGGCGTCATCGACGCGCCGTCGATCCGCGTGTCCATGCCGGTCGGCGTGCGGTACATCGTCACGCGGTGGCCGGCGACGCGCATCGGCGACCGCCGGTGGCGATCGACACGGTGCGGTCGCCGAGCACCGGCGCGAAGCGGGCCTGCACCTCGAAGTCGTCGGTGGTCGACTTGGCGGCGATCACCTCGCCGACCGCCTGGGCGTCGTAGTCGGCGCCGTCGAACGTGAGCAGGTGCGGGTCGCCGAAGATCACGCCGCACGGGTCGCCGCAGGCAGGGTGCCGGCGGCGGCGGCGGCAGCGTGCCGCCGCCGCCGAGCGTGACGACGTCGGTGCCGAGCACCGGCGGGTCGTTGACCTCGGTGACCGTGATCGAGACCGGTCGCCGGCGCCGAGGTCGGACGCGCCGTCGTAGGCCGTGAACGTGAAGCTGTCGGGCCCGAAGTAGTCGGCCGCCGGCGTGTAGATCAGCGCTGGCGCCGTGCCGCTGAGCGTGCCGTGCGCCGGCGGCTGCGGCGATCGCGAACGTCAGCGGGTCGCCGTCGGGGTCGGATGCCGGACAGGGTGATCGGCAGCTGCGTGGTCCTCGGCGACCGTGAGGCTCTGGGCGTCGGCGACGGGCGGCTGGTCGGGTGCGACGACCGTCGACGGTCACCGTGCCGGTGGTCGCGCACCGCGGGTCGGCGGCGGCGTCGGTCGTGCCGTTGTCGCACACGGTGTACGTGAACGACGCGCGTGCCGGCGAACCCGGCATCGGGCGTGTAGGTGATCGTGCCGTCGGCGAGGGAGACGGTGCCGTGGGTGTCGGCGCCGCCGGCCACGGCCGTGACCGCGAGCACCTGACCGGACTCGTTCGGCGGGCCGGCGGCGTCGTTGGCCAGCAGCGCCGACGGATCCATCGTGAACGGCTGCCCACCGGTCGCCGTGACCGCGTCGGCGCCGGCGATCGGCGGATCGTTGACCTCGCTGACCGTGATCGTGACCGTCGACGGGAACCGACGTCGGCCTGCCCGTCGAACACCGTGAAGCGCAGCTCGTCCGGCCCGAAGTAGTCCGGCGCCGGGGTGTAGACGAGGTCGGGGGCGGTGCCCGATCAGCGTCCCGTGCGACGGCGCCGAGGCCACGGCGAACGTGAGCGGGTCACCGTCGGCGTCGTCGCCGACGAGCGTCATCGGCAGAGGCCGTGTCCTCGACGCCGTCGACCGCTCGCCGGCTCGCCGGTCGGCGCCGCGTTGGGCGCCGGAGACGACGGTCAGCGCCACGACACCGTCGACGCACAGCGGATCGGGCTGACCGGCGGTCGTCCCGTTGTCGCACGACGGTGTAGGTGAACGAAGCCGGTCCGGCGAACGCCGCGTCGGGGATGTAGGTGATCGTGCCGCGCGCCGAGGGCGACCGTGCCGTGCGTGTCGGGACCGGCAGTCGGCGGCGGTGACGGCCAGCGTCTGCGTGGCCTCGTTCGAGGGGCCGGGCAGGTCGTTGGCGAGCAACGACGCCGGGCTGATCGGCGGTGGGCTGGTGTCCGGGCGCCGGCATGCTGTCGGCTCCGGCCAACGCCGGGTCGTTGACCTCGCTGACCGTCGACGGTCACGGTCGCCGGCAGCGAGGTCGCCTGGCCGTCGGAGACGGTGAACGTGAACGTGTCCGTCGCCGAAGAAGTCGGCGCGCGGCGTGTAGACGAGATCGGGCGCCGGTGCCGGACAGCGTGCCGTTGCCGGGCACGGAGATGGCGAACGTCAGCGGATCGCCGTCGGGATCGCTGCCCGTCAGCGTCACCGGGATCGCGGTGTCCTCGACGGTCGCGATCGCGGCCGGATCCGCGACCGGCGGTTGGTTCGGCGCGTCGATGTTGATCGTCACCGTGCCCGTCGGCCGCGCACTGCGGATCGGCCTCGCCCGCGGTCGTGCCGTCGTCGCACACGGTGTAGGTGAACGACGCCGTCCCGGAGAATCCGGGATCGGGCATGTACGTGATCGCCTCGTCGCCGAGGCTGACGCGTGCCGTGGGTGTCCGCACCCGTCGCCACCGCGTCGAGCGGTCAGCACCTGCCCGGCCTCGTTCGGCGGGCCCGGCGACGTCGTTGGCGAGCAGATCCGCCACGTCGATGGCGACGGTCTGCCGCGGCTGCCGCCGTCACGCTGTCGGCGCCGGCGACCGGCGGAGTCGTTGACCTCGCCGACGAGATCGCCACGACGGCGGGAGCCGAGGTGGCGTTCCCGTCCGACACCGTGAAGCTGAGCTCGTCCGGCCCGAAGTAGTCGGCGGCCGGCGTGTAGGTCAGATCGGGCGCGGTGCCCGACAGCGTCCCGTGGGCAGGCGCGGCGACCACGGCGAACGTCAACGGGTCATCGTCGGGGTCGCTGCCGGCGAGCGTGATCGCGAGCGGGGTGTCCTCCACCCCGTCGACCGTCGCCGGCGCGGCGACCGGCGGCTCGTTCGGCGCAGGCGCGACCGTCACCGTCACGACGCCGTCGTCGCACTGTGGATCCGGCGTGCCCGCCGTGGTGCCGTCGTCGCAGACCCTGTACGTGAACGTGGCGGTCCCGGCGAAGCCGGCCTCGGCGACGTAGGTGACCACGCCGGCCGCGAGCTCGACGCGTCCCGTGCGCATCCTGCCCAGCCGACGCGGCGGTGACCGTCAGCTTCTGGTCGGCCTCGTTGGCCGGGCCGGCGATGTCGTTGGCCACGAGCGTGGCCACGTCCAGCGACAACGGCTCGCTGCCCGCCGCGGCGCTGTCGGCGCCCGCGACCGGCGGATCGTTGACCTCGCTGACGGTGATCGCCACCTTCGCGGGGAGCGAGTCCGAGGCGCCGTCGGACACGGTGAACGTGAACTCGTCAGCTCCGACGTAGTCCGCCGCCGGCGTGTACGTGACGGTCTGCGTGCACGAGACGCGGTCGGCGGCATCGCGCTCGCACACGGGGTCTCCGCCGAGCGTCGTCGTCCCGTGTTGCGGGGAGGTCGAGCCGGTAGGTGAGGTCCGCCGCCGATCGCTGGTTCGTCCCGGTCAGCGTGATCGTCACCGGCTGGTCCTCGGACGTGGCCGCGCTCGTCGGCTGCGCCACGGGACCCGCTTGCGGGGTCGCGCAGGACGAGGGACCGAGGTAGTTGGCCGCGATCCGATTGTCGTTGGGCAGGCGGTACGACGTGATCTGCACGGTGGCGAACCCGGCGACGCGATACGCGACGTTGCGGCCGACTTGGCGGGTCGCAACCCAGGTCGGGCACGACGATGGGCTTGCCGATCAGCTTGTCGAGCGCCTTGCGCACACCACCGCTCGACACCGAGCCCGGCCGACCCGTCACCCAGTCTCCCACCGACACCACGTGGTCCGTCGGATCGTCAGGGTTGACGTACCGCTCGCTGTCACCGGGAGGCGTGAGGCTCCTGCCGAGCGTCGGCTCGTCGACCGCACCGGCCCACGTCAGCCACCCCTCGTGGCCCGTCGGGGCGCCGAGCGTGAGGTCGGCGATCGGATCGCCGGCGCGGGCCGAGGCCAGCACGGACGAGCGCACACCGATCGGATAGACGTCACACGATGCCGGCCCGTTCTCGACCGCAGCTCCGGTCGCGTTCGCGGCCGCCGGGAGCACACCGATCGCCCCGACCGTCACCGCTCCCGCGACCAACCATGACCACCGCCGAGTCGCCTCGCCCATGTGTCTTCCTCCCGCTGACCCGTCCCAATCACGCCAGGCGTTGAAAGATAGCACAGGCCAACAACGCGATCAGACCTCGCCCATCACCCGTTGCATCGGCGTCGCGCCGATCACCTCGACGGGCCTCTACGAACACCTCGCCGTGACCACCCCGCAGGCGTTACTGGGAGGCGAAATGCGAGTTCGCCGCCGCACGACCGGCCACGATCGGCAGCATCTTGACGGCGGGGAATACCCGGTGAGCCGATATTTCGCCGACCGCGCGTGTGCTGTCGATTCGAAGGCGCCGAGGAGCTCCTCGCACTGAAGGTCATCGCCCGCCGCTCGACCGGCCAACGCCCAGTGCCCCCCGCAGCGTGTCCGACCCTGACGATCGCTCCACCCGTTCTTCTGCGTGTGTCTCGTACGAGCGGCTTCGAGTGAGGTGGCATGCTGGAACATCGTGGGCGTGGCACCGGAGACCAGGTACGCGAAGAGCGGCCACCTCGTCATCGCGTACCACGACGGCGGCGGCGATGGGGTGCCGGTGGTGTGGGTGCCGGGATTTGTGTCGCATGTCGAGATTCAGCGTGAGCTGCCCTGCTTTTACGGGCTCATCGAACGGTTCGAACGGTTTGCTCGGCTGATCACGTTCGACAAGCGCGGCACTGGCCTGTCGGACCGATCGCTGGGAGTCGGCACACTCGAAGACCGGATGGATGACATTCGAGCCGTGTACGACGCCTGCGGCCTCCACCGTGCGAGCATCGTCGCGACCTCTGAGGGGGGTCCACTGGCGGTCCTGTTTGCTGCCACCTACCCGGAGCGGGTCGACCACCTGGTGCTGTACAGCACGTATGCGAATAGTAGTCGGACCCCGGACGAGACCTCTGCCTACGCGTCCGCGATCGAGGAAGGATGGGGGACGGGATTTATGGCCGGTCGGGCCGTGCAGCATGTCGACGAGGCGGCGCACGCGGCGATGGCCCGGTTCGAGCGTTACGCGTGCACGCCGAGCATGGCCGCCGAGAAGTGGCGGTCAGACGCTGCGCTCGATGTGCGCGGTGTGCTCGGTGTCGTCGACATTCCGACCCTCGTGCTGCACAATCGCGACGATCCGTTCATACCCATCGCGGCTTCCCGCATCGTCGCTGACGGGATCCCACGATCGAGGTTCATCGAGATGGACGGTGACTTCCACGCCAGTTGGCGTCCTGACGACTACGACGAACTCTTCGGTCATATCGAAGAGTTCGTCACTGGGACCCGTGTTGTCGAGGACCGCTCGGATCGCGTGCTCACCACCGTCTTGTTCAGCGACATCGTCGGTTCGACCGCGCAGGCCGCGGATTTTGGAGATCGCCACTGGCGGCACGTGCTCGATGATCACGACCAGGTCGTGCGTGCCGAGTTGAGTCAGTACCGGGGTCGGGAGATCAGCACCACCGGTGATGGGTTCTTCGCCTCGTTCGACGGCCCGGCGCGGGCGGTCCGCTGCGGCGTCGCGATCACCAAGGCAGTGCGGCGACTCGGCGTCGAGGTGCGGGTCGGGGTACACACCGGCGAATGCGAGGCACGCGGCGACGACCTCGCGGGGATCGCCGTTCACATCGGTTCACGCGTCGCAAGCCTCGCCGCACCAGGCGAGGTACTCGTCACGAGCACGGTGCGCGACCTCGTCGCCGGCTCCGGGCTTCGCTTCGAACAGCGCGGCGCACATCAACTCAAAGGTGTTCCAGACGCCTGGACCGTCTTCGCCGTCGACCACACCGCCCAGACGTAACGAGAACGGTGCGCGCCGCGTGCCCCACAACACCGAATGCGCAACATGCGATGGGTGAAGATTGCAGATGCCGCTGCTGCTCCCGCCGTCGAGTCCGTTTGCGTTCTGCGAGTATCTCCGGCGAGCGGCCGTACACGTTCCTCGATCGAAACGACGTCACCGCACTGCTCGTCACCTACGAACGACGCGGCCGCGGCCACCTTCTCGTCATCCCGGTCCACCACCGCGAGACCATTCTCGAACTGAACCGCGACGAACAGGCCGCCGTCATGTCCGGCGTCGTCTGAGCGACCGCAGCCATCGTCGGGGCGTTCGATCCCGAAGGTGTAGCAGTGTGGCAGAACAACTCCCCGCACACGAGTCGGTGCCTCACCTCCACTTCCACGTCGCCGGCACCCTGCCCGACGGCGGCACCGAGTGGGGCGATGTCCCTGCGCTCACGGTGGCCCAGACGGATGCGATCGCAGACCAAATCCGCCCCCACCTGCCAGGCCCGAGCACAGCTCCGGCTGATCGATCAGCGTGGGAAGCGTCTCCGAGCGACGGATGAGTAGTGGAGCAACGTCAGGTGAGGTTCACCAGCGCTTCCGCGCTCCGACGTTCGATGTCCTTGTAGCCGTGTAAACAGGCGGCCGTGTGGGCCGCCTTCAGCAACGTGCGGGCACGGTCTGTGTCCCCGGCGCTCGCGTGCGATGAACGTCTTGGCCCACCAGAGGTTCGTTCGAGCGCCGTAGAACTTGGCGCGGGCACGGTGGTTGAACGCGGGCGCCCTCGCGAAGTATCCATCGGACACCTCATAGTCACCGAGGGTTGCCGCCAGCGTGGCCGCGGAGTGACTGACCGGTCCGTCGGTGATCGATCCGGAGTGCGGCATCTGGTCGGCAAACGGCGCGGCCAGATCGAACAAGACCCGTGAAGACTCCCGATGCTCACAGATCGTCGCGACTTCGGCGAATCGCACGATGAAGCGACCCCCCCCCCTGGATCTGTCGCCTGCAACCCGGTGGAGACGAACGCTTCGAGTAGTCGCCTGCTGTCGTCGATGCGACCTTCCTGGGTGTACGCCAGAGCCAACCAGCTCGAGACGACCGCCCTCACGTCGGCATTGGGGTCGCTGAACGCCTCGAGGTCCGTGATCCATTCCGTCATCGTCCCGCGCTGATAGCGGATGACATGTCCAGTCCGTAGTACACCAACATCGCGTCGGGCTCCCCCATACGGAGGGCGATCGTCTGCGCTTGTGCCGCGTTGTCGTCTGCTGCGTCGAGGTCGCCGGAAATCTGCGTGCGGAGCGACCGCGAGAGGCGCACACCCAGTCGAACATCGGCTGCCCCACCTGCTGACCGGTCGCTTCATTGTCACGCTCGATGTACTGCTGCATCGCCACCGAACACGACAACGCACGCGACGCCGCACCAAACACCACCATCAGTCCGTCACCCAGTGACTTCACCTCGACCCCGCAACCTCCGCCACAGCGTGACGCAACAGGACGAAATGACGACGCCGCCACTCGTCGGCAGTGTCCGGATCCACCCCGGAAGCGACCGCGGTCGAGCCGACCATGTCGGTTTGCCGGGATCGACGTGTTCGCGGCGACGTGGTCGCGGACCTGAACCGGAACTTGCCCGCTTCGAGGTGGTGACAAGCGGCACTTCTATCGACTTGCATTGAATCAATCCAGACTGATGTAATGGCGTCATGGTGCAGGCGCCGCAGCCACCCGCGATCCTCGGTCTGCTCAGCGATCCGCTGCGATGGCAGCTGCTCGGCGAGCTCGCTCGCAGCGATCGCCGTGTCGGAGAGCTCGTGCAGCTCGTCGGGAAGCCGCCGAACCTTGTGTCGTACCACTTGGCCGAGCTTCGACGTGGCGGCGTCGTCAGCGCCCGCCGAAGCTCCGCCGACGGTCGCGACGTCTACTACAGGGCCGATCTCTTTCACTGCCGGGACCTCCTCGGCGAAGCCGGGCGCTCGCTGCATCCCGGGCTCTCGCTCGCATCGACGCCCTCCGGCCAGGTCGCGCCGGGACGGACCAGCGCTCGGGTTCTGTTCCTGTGTACTGGCAACAGCGCCCGTTCCCAGATCGCCGAGGCCCTGCTCGAGCACACGTCGGCGGGCACCGTCCAGGCACGCAGCGCGGGCAGCCACCCCAAGCCACTGCACCCGAACGCGGTGCGGGTCATGGCGGAGCGCGGTGTCGACATTGCCGGTCGGCCGACGAAGTCGCTCACTCGCTTCGCCCGCAACCGATTCGACCGTGTCATCACGCTGTGCGACAAGGTGCGCGAGATCTGTCCGGAGTTTCCAGGAGCGCCGATCGCCGCTCACTGGAGTATCGCCGATCCCGCCGCCGAAGGCGCCAGCGACGAGTCGACGTACCCGGCGTTCCAACAGGTCGCCGCACGAGATCGAGACCCGGGTGGCGATGTTGCTCGCCGATCTCACGGCCGGACAGTGGGACGGACTCGACCGTGTCTGACCCCGCCGCCGGTGGCCTCTCGGACAGGCCGCCGAGATGTTCCTACCGGGCAACCGGCGGCGAGTGGTCATGACCACGGTCGATGTGCCCGCCACGGCGGCGCGACACGGCGGAGGTCGAGTGCTGCGCGCCGGCGGAGCTCACGGTCGCGTTCACCGATCTCGAGGACTTCACGTCGTACACCGAAGCTGAGGGCGACGACGTTGCGAGTCGGCTGTTGATCGGTCACCACCGTGAGTCGGCGGCGATCGTCCGGGCCCGCGGTGGCCGAGTGCTCAAGCGGCTCGGCGACGGCCTGATGCTCACCTTTCCGGTACCGGAGGCGGCCGTGCTCGCCTGCCTCGAATTGGGCGAAGCGGCGCCGCTGCGATTGCGCGCCGGCATCCACGTCGGCCACGTGATAGTGACCAGCGACGACGTCTTCGGACACGTCGTCAATCTGGCCGCGCGTGTCGCCGGATCTGCCGCAGGAGGTCAGCTGATCGTCACCGACCACGTACGAGCCGCAGTCGGCGACCTCCCCGGCGTCGCGTTCGATGGGCCATACCAGCGCAGCTTCAAAGGCATCGAGGAAAAGGTGCCGGTGTATGTCACGTCACGCCACGTCCATCGAGCAGCGCCGCCCCCGTCGGGCCCCAGCAAGCCACCACCACCTGAGGAGGATTTCATGTGCTTTCACCCGGAACCCACCGCATCGGCGTCGCCGTGCCCAACCTGAATGAACACGCATCGTGCTCCCTGCTGATCATCCAACGCCAAGAGCGAAGGCCGATAGAGCGTCACTCGTTTGACGACGACCGCCGGGAATACCATCTGCGCTCATAGGGCCTGCGCCATTGCCGATCATG
>CAVYWH010000008.1:0-131991 GCA_963772085.1 Ilumatobacteraceae bacterium | reverse complement strand
TCGGCATGAGCCCGAACGAGCGGCGAAGCGACGTTCGAACGGTTCGAGCACGCCTTCAGCGATCTGGTCCCGCCACACTGCCAGGCCATGATCGACCGCGAACACGACGACGATCGGGGCGACCCGCGTGGTCGTCATGGGGGTGAGTGGCGCGGGCAAGTCGACCGTGGCCGAGGCGCTCGCTCGCCGGCTGCACCTCGAGTATCTCGACGCCGACGACTTCCACTCGTCGCACAGCGTCGCCAAGATGTCGGCAGGCGAACCGCTCACCGACGCCGATCGCTGGCCGTGGCTCGCTCGTATCCGCAAGGTGCTACGAGAGCGTGACGATGTCGTCGTGGCCTGCTCCGCACTGCGACGTTCCTATCGTGACGTCCTTCGTGCCGCCGGCGATGTGCGGTTCGTCCTCCTCGACCTCGACGAAGCGACGGCGGTGGGGAGGTCGGAGCGTCGCGACGACCACTACATGGGCGTGGGGATGATCGCCAGCCAGTTCGCGACGCTCGAGCGGCCTGACCTCGACGAAACCGACATCGCCGTGGTCGATGCCCGAGGAACGCTCGACGACGTGGTGGCTGCGGTCGTGCGGTCGCTCGACGCAATCGAGCCCGGCACCGCCACGCGTTCGATGATTGCCGACGGCGCCCCAGATCGGTGCTCACCGCCGCCGAGCTCGCCGGGCACGCCCGGGATCTCGCCGAGCGCGCCGTGGACAGTGGCGCCCGCCGAGTCCTGTTGGTACCGCCGGACCACACCCGGCTTCACTCGGGCGCCGGAGCGTTGACGGTTTGCCTCCGTGACGAACTGCGGGCCCGCGGGTGTGATGTCGGCGTGCTCCCCGCCCTCGGCACGCATGCGACGATGACCCAGGAGGATGCGAGCCTGCTGTTCGACGGAGCCATTTCGTCGGGGGAGTTGCTCAGGCACGACTGGCGAACCGGTCTTCGTCACCTGGGCTCGATCGGCGCCGAGGAGATCGACGTCGTGACCGATGGCCGGTACGCGCAACCCGTTGAGATCCAACTCGACGAGCAGGTCTTCGACAGGTGGGACCTCGTCGTGTCGATCGGTCAGGTGGTCCCGCACGAAGTCATCGGGATGGCGAACTTCACGAAGAACGTCGTGATCGGGCTCGGAGGAGCACAGACCATCCACCGCAGCCACTTCATCGGTGCGGTCGCCGGCATGGAGCGGATCATGGGGCGCGCGACGAGCCCCGTCCGGGACGTGATCGACGCCGCCTTCGACCGATTCGTCGACCCGCTGGTCCGCGTCTGGTGGGTCCTGACCGTCGTCGAGGACACCGGCGCAGCGATGATCACCCGCGGGCTGTTTGCCGGCGAAGGCGGAACGGGCTCGTCGGGAGGTGCTGCATTCCGCTCCGCTGCGGCGTTGTCGCTCGATGTGAACGTCGACATCGTGGACGAGGCGTTCGGACGCGTGGCGTGCTGGCTCGATCCTCGCGAGTTCCGCAGTACCTGGCTCGGCAACAAGGCGGTGTATCGGACCCGGATGGCAATCGCCGATGGTGGCGAACTGATCGTGCTCGCTCCTGGCGTCGTTCGCTTCGGCGAGGACGACGTGGTGGACGATCTGATCCGCCGTCACGGCTACCGGGGGACCACCGCCGCGCTCGACGCGGTGCGAGACGACGCTGATGTCGCGGCGAACCTCGGTGCAGCGGCGCACCTGATCCATGGCAGCTCGGAAGGGCGCTTCCGGATCGTGTACTGCACGGACCCGGCGAGCGGAGGGCTGTCCGCCGACGAGATCAAATCGGTCGGCTATGAGTGGCGGCCGCTGCCGGAAGAACTCGAACGGCTCGGGCTCGTCGACGACCGCGGCACGTCCGGCCCACGCCGCGACCGAGACGGCCTGCCCTTCCATTTCATCGCCAACCCCGCCCTTGGCCTCTGGGCCGTCGCCGACCGGATCGGAGTGACAACGAGGTGACCGACCCAATCGTCTGCAACCCCGTGGACCTCCCGTATGCCTACTCGTACCAGCAGGTGCAGGGATACCCGTCGATGGTCTGGCGCGAGGGCGCCGACCCGTCGCTGATCCGGTACCGCGACCGCTACTACCTCTTCGTGTCGATGAGCGGTGGCTTCTGGCACTCCGACGATCTCGCGTCGTGGCAGTTCGTCCCCACCCCGGATCTCCCGATCCTCGACTATGCGCCAGATGTGCGCGAGATCGACGGCGCGCTGGTCTTCTCGGCGTCGAAGTACGACCAGCCGTGCTCGTTCTGGCGCACGACCGATCCCCTGTCGCGGGGTCTTCGAGGAGTTGCCCGGGACGTTCCCGTTCTGGGATCCGAACCTGTTCCAGGACGACGACGGCCGGGTGTACCTCTACTGGGGGTGTTCGAACGAGACGCCGATCTACGGCGTCGAGCTCGACCGTACGACGTTCCACCCGTTGGGCGACCCCGTCGACCTGATCCACGGTGACCACATCGGGCACGGGTGGGAGTGGAAGGGCCCAGGCGACGGCGTCGTCGCCCCGGAGGCGGTGACGACCGAGTCGGGGAAGGATCCGCGTCCGTTCGTCGAGGGCGCCTGGATGACCAAGTTCGGCGGCACCTACTACCTCCAGTACGCCGCGCCGGGGACCGAGCTCAACACCTACGGCGACGGGTACTACACGTCCAGCTCGCCACTCGGTCCGTTCACGTACTCGCCCGACAGCCCCTTCTCGTCGGTGCCCGGTGGGTTCGCGCCAGGGGCGGGACATGGAAGCACGGTGGAGGACCGGTTCGGGAACTGGTGGCACGTCGGAACCATCCGGATCTCGGTCGGCCACGTCTTCGAACGACGGATCGGCATCTACCCGGCCGGATTCGACGCCGACGGCGTCCTGTTCTGCAACCAGGAATTCGCCGATCACCCGATCGTCGTCCCCCAGCGTCGGGTCGACCCGTGGACCGAGGTACCGACCGGCTGGCGCCTCTCGTCGTTCCAGCGTCCGGTGGTCGCGACGTCGTCGCTCGACGGCTCGTCAGCGGCAGGCGGTCGTCGACGAGGACATCCGCAGCGTGTGGGTGGCCGCGACTGCCGGGCCCGGCGAAGGAGTGACCGTCGACATCGGTGACGGATGCACGATCCGGGCCGTGCAGGTCAACCTCGCCGACCATGACGTCACCTCCCTCGCACCGCGTGCAGGACGAACTCGCACCTGATGAATTTGCGCGGCGGAACCTGTTGACGATCGATCGTCCCGTTCCGTACGTGGTGGAGGTGTCGGACGACGGTGTCGTCTGGGAACGGGTCGGCGACGAGGGCGGGGCGGATTCACCGCACCGGCTGGTGGTGATCGTGGCCGGGACTGCAGCTCGCTACGTACGGGTGACGGGCGGCCCGGGGGCGTGGGGGAGTGCGTTCGCCCTGCGTGGGGTGCGGGTGTTCGGCGAGCGGGTCGGCAGTCCGCCGGTCGCCCCGGACGCCGATGCGGTCCGACTCGACGATCGATCCGCTCGCGTCACATGGACGACAACCGCCGGCGCCGACGGCGTGAACGTCAGGTACGGACGGGCACCCGACAAGCTCTATCACTCGTGGCTCGTGTACGGCCGCGATGACCTGCTCATCTCGACCCTCTCGGCGGGCGCCGACTACTGGGTGGCGGTCGACGCGTTCAACGGCAGCGGGCTGACCACTGGACTCGCCGTGCCGATCCAGCCTTGAGGCTCTCCGTCGTCACGGCGCGTGTCGGCGCGCCGGTGCGTGGAGAGTCAAAGTGCGAGCGAGAAGCCACCGTTCACCGGGTAGGTCTGCCCGGTGATCCATGCGCCGATATGGGCTCGCTAGGAACACCGCCAGTGGAGCGACCTCGTCGGGCAGCCCAGGCCGACGGACGATGTAGTTCCGCAGGACCACCGTTGCCGGCGTTGTTCACCAGCACGTCGATGTCTCCGATGGTCGCCACGGCGTGCATGACCGCCGCATGGTCGGTGACATCGAAGACCGCAGGGAGAGCGCTTCCACCGAGCACTCCGACCTCGGACACCACGGATTCGGCCCGATCGCTACTCACATCGTTGACCACGACTTCCGCGCCCGCCGCAGCAAAGGCGAGGACCATGGCGCGCCCGACACCCTGGCCGGCGCCCGTCACGAGGACCCGTCGTCCTTCGAGATCGAGTTGCGCTACTTGAGCAGGCTGCCGGCGTCGACGGGCAGGGTGATGCCGGTGATGTAGCGGGCCTCGTCGGAGGCGAGGAACAGCACTGCGTTGCTGATGTCTATCGGCTCGACCCAGGGCATCGGCAGGAAGTGGAACGACTGGCAGACGGGCTTGAGATCCTCGCGGGCCGGGGTTCTCGAGCTCGGGGCGGAACAGCCGGTAGGTCGTCGTCGTTCATCAGCATCGGCGTGTTGACATGGGTCGGATGGATCGATGTTGACCCGGATCGAGCGGCGCCCAGTTCGACCGCGAAGGAACGCATCAGGCCGACCACGCCGTGCTTGGCCGACACGTAGTTGCCGACGTTCGGGTACGGCTTGATGCCCGCCGACCGAGCTGGTCATGATGATCGAGCCCCCGCCCGTCGGCGAGCATGTGCGGAACGGCGGCCTTGACGGTCTTGCCAGACACCGGTCAGGTTGATGTCGATGATTTCCTGCCAGGGTCTTCGTCCATCTTGTGCAGCTTGATGCCCGGCGGTTGCCGATGCCGGCGTTGGCGACGACGATGTCGAGTCGGCCGAGCTGTTCGACCCCGTCGTCGAGCACCGCTTTCATGTGGTCGCAGTCGCGCACGTCGACGATCGCGGTGACGATCCGCCGGCCGATTTTCTCGACCAGCGCGGCGGTCTCCTCGAGGTCCTCCGGTGTCGAACCGGCTGCCGGGGGTCCTCGAACTTCTTGCAGATGTCGATGGCGATGATGTCGGCGCCCTCCTCGGCCAGGCGCACGGCGTGGCTTCGACCCTGTCCCCGCGCCGCGCCCGTGATGAACGCGACCTTTCCTGCTACTCGCCCTGCTGACGGTGCTGCCATTTCAACCTCGCATCGAATCGGAAATTTGAACACCTGTTACAATAGAGGATTCGGCACGGTGGGTCTAGTTGCTGATTGATGCGTTTCTTCGATGGTCGCCTCCCGGCGTGGTCGACACGTTCGTGCTCAACGACCAAGAGGTCCTCTGCCGCCGCCAGTCGCGCCGCCAGTGCACGCCCGTCACGACTGCCACTTGTCCTTCGACTATCTGCCTGCGAGTATCATCCTATTCAAAATAGAGAGGAGCATTCTCGCACATGACTCTGACACATCGCAACGACAAACTGGCTGCTCTCCACGACCTCACTGGCAAGGTTGCGCTCGTCACAGGCGGGTCGCGAGGCATCGGCCGGGCGATCGCACAGGGGCTCGCCGAAGCGGGCGCCGACGTGGTCGTGGCCTCCCGAAAACTCGACTCCTGTGAGGTCGCCGCAGCTGAGATCAACGAATCGACCGGTCGTCGTGCCATCGCGATCGCTGCCCATGTCGGTCACTGGGATGATTGTGATGACCTGATGTCCGCCACGCTCGACCACTTCGGCCGACTCGACGTCTTGGTGAGCAACGCCGGGATGTCGCCGGTGTACGACAGCCTCGACACGGTCACCGAGGAGCTCTACGACAAGACCCAGGCGGTCAACCTCAAAGGCCCGTTCCGGCTGGGTGTTCTGGCAGGCACGTACATGGCCGCCCACGACGGTGGGTCGATCATCAACATCGGCACCGCCGGCTCGCTCGTGGCGAGTGTCAACCAGCTCCCCTACGCCTGCGCCAAGGCGGGCCTCAACGCGCTCACGATCGGGCTCGCCGAAGCCTTCGCGCCGAAGGTGCGCGTCAACGCGATACTGCCGGGCCCGTTCCGCACCGACTCGAGCAAGGGGTGGGCCCCCGACGACCTCGACACCTCGTTCGTTCCGCTCGGGCGAATCGGCGACACGAGCGAAGTTGCACCGCTCGCGGTCCATTTGGCGTCGGCGGCATCGAGTTTCACGACCGGCGCGATCATCCGCGTAGACGGTGGCATCACCCGCAAGGTGTGAGATCCGTGACCGTCAGGTGGTGAGGCGATGGCCGAACGTGCTGACGAAGTCTCGAACTCGGCCCGGGCTTCGAGCATGGGGAGGTCCCCGACTCCCTGGATTATCTCGACGGTTGGCTGGGCGAGCGTGTGTCGGAGTTGTTCGGTCGAGCGTGCTGTCGACAGCCGGTCGGCTGATCCGTGGATCACGAGGGCCGGGCTCGGCGAACCCGAAGGAATGGCTACGGCGCTTTGTTCTTCGCCTCCGACGCGTCCAGCTTCTGCTCCGGACAGACCTCTACATCCACGGCGGCCCCGGACCCGCTGGCGTCTGAGCCAACGATGCCGACCACGGGCTCATCAATCCAACGATCGCCGGATTCCGCCCGGAGCCAAGTGGTTGCCGCGTGGACGGCTCAAGCGGCGCCGTGCCCCGACGGCGCCTCGGTCGGTGCGGTTGCACCGCGGCGAGGAGAAGTGTAAGTTCATCGTTCAGATGATGAACTCAGCCCTGCCAGGATCGCTCTCGGCTGTACGGATGCACCGTCGGATCGACCGATGAAGTACGCCGACTGTCCGACCGCCACCGTGTCGATCGACGTGGCAGCGCCGCCTGCGTTGGTGTGGGCGCTGGTGTCGGACATCGGGCTGTCGTCACGCTTCTCGACCGAGGTGAGCCGCACCGAGTGGCTCGACGGCGCCCGCGGGCCGGCCCTCGGCGCCCGCTTCGTCGGTCACAGCGCCCACGACGCCATCGGCGACTGGTCCACGACGTGCATCGTGACGGCGTTCGAGCCCGACCGCGTCTTCGAGTGGAGCGTGATCGGCCGCGACGACGACGTGTCGTCGATCTGGCGCTACACGATGACCGACCGGGGTGACGGAAGCGTCGATCTGGAGTTCTGGTTCCAGATGGGTCCCGGGCGCGGCGGCTTGAACTACGCGATCGAGCGCATGCCCGACAAGGAGGAGCGCATCATCGACCGACGCATGAAGGAGCACCGGCTCAACATGGAACGCGTCGTGGCCGGGGTCAAGGAGCTCGCCGAGTCTGCGGGGGTCGGGCCGTGACCGGGTTGGACGGGCGGCCCGCACGCATCGACTGGAATCAGTTGCCAGCGCGGCCCTGTCCGGTCGCCGAGTCGCTCGACCTGTTCGGCGACCGATGGAGCATGCTCATCATCCGTGACGTCTTGAACGGCGTGCGCCGCTTCGACGACCTCGTCGCCAGGCTCGGCATCAGCCGGGCGACGCTGGCGGACCGGCTGCGACGCCTCACCGCTGCAGGCATCCTCGTGACGGCCGAGTACGACTCCGGGCGAGGCCGGACGCGTACCGAGTACCGGTTGAGCGCACGCGGGTGGGACCTGCAGCACGTGCTGATCGCGCTGCGCGAGTGGGGCGATCGCCACGTGCTGGGTGCGGGCAACGAGCCGTTGCGACTGGTCGACCGCACGACGGGGCACCGAGTGCGGCTGCAACTCGTCGACGATGAGACCGGCGAGCCGGTCGAGGCACGCGATCTGGTGAACGTGCCGGGACCAGGGTTGAATGCGATGCAGCGGGAGGGCGCTGAATGACGATCAAGATCGGGCTGTCGATCGACCCGGCGATGCCTCGCTTCTTGGAGCTCGCCCGGGAGGCCGAGCGCGTCGGGGTCGACTCGGTGTGGGTGGCCGAGTACTGGGCCTGCGACGCGTTCACGCCGCTCGCGGCGATCGCCGCGGTCACCGAGCGTCTGCGGTTGGCCACCGGCATCGCCCAGCTTGGGCGCGCACGCCGGCGATGCTGGCGATGACGGCGCAGGGGGTCCAGGCGGTGTCGGACGGTCGGTTGATCCTGGGGATCGGGGCGAGCGGCCCGCAGGTGATGGAGGGATGGCACGGCGTGCCGTTCGATCGACCGGTGCAGCGCACCCGGGAGACGATCGAGATCGTCAAGATGATCACCGCTGGTGAACGCTTGTCGTACGACGGCTCGGTGTACCAGTTGCCGCTGCCGGGCGGGGCGGGCCGGGCGATCCGGTCGCGCGCCGACACGGCGCCGATCCCGGTGTACGTGGCGTCGCTGGGCCGGCCAACCTGCGCCTCACCGGCGAGCTCGCCGATGGCTGGATCGGCAACTCATTCTTCCCGGCGACGGCCGACGTGTTCTTCGACCCGATCCGTGAGGGTGCGGTCAGCGCGGGACGCTCGCTCGACGACGTCGATCGTGTCGTCGCGGTCAGCGTCGACGTCACCGACGACGACCCGGACGCGATCGCCGCCGCCGGGCGCCGCCACGCCGACGGGTACGCCTTCACGTTCGGCGCCATGGGCTCGGCGACGAAGAACTTCTACAACGACGCGTTCGCCCGCCAGGGCTATGGCGACGACGTCGCCGAGGTGCAACGCCTCTGGGCGGCGGGCGACCGTGACGCGGCGGCGGCACGTGTGCCGGTCGAGATCGGCCTCGGCACCAACCTCATCGGGCCACCCGCGACGATCAGGGACCGCTTGGCCGAGTACGAGCGCAGCGGGGTCACCACCCTGCGGGTCTCCGTCGACGGCGCCTTCGACGAGAAAATCGCCGACCTCGAGCTGCTGGTCGGCCTCGCCGACGAGGCGGGCCGGACGGCGGGACGCGAAGACCGCATGAAACGTGAACATCCGGGAAGAACCGCAGCGTACGGACGGTAAAGCCTGGGCTTGAAACCCCCTGGATCGCGTGATCCATGCGGGTTTCGATCCCCGCCGCGGGCACGATCTGTCTGGTGCTTTATGGTTCGCATCATCGAAAGCCCGCGGTCGATGCCCCAACCCGTACGGTGTCGCAGCAGGGGAAGGGATGCCATGAACGGTGCTGAGAGCCTGCTGCGGACACTCGTCGCAAGTGACGTCGATGTGTGTTTTGCCAATCCCGGCACGTCCGAGATGCATTTCGTCTCGGCGGTCGATCGGGTCGAGGGGATGCGGCCCGTGCTCGCCCTGTTCGAGGGCGTCGTCACCGGAATGGCCGACGGGTACGGGCGCATGGCCGAGCGCCCAGCTGCGACCCTCCTCCACCTCGGGCCGGGCTTGGCCAACGGGCTCGCCAATCTGCACAATGCCCGCCGCGCCGCCACGCCGATCGTCAACATTGTTGGCGACCACGCGACCTATCACGCCCAGTACGACGCGCCTCTCGCTTCTGACATTCCCGGTTCGCGCGTCCCGTGTCCGGTTGGCTGCATGCATCGACCAGTGCCAGATCTGTCGCGGCCGACGGCGCTCGAGCGGTCCAAGCCGCACGTCAGGCTCCGGGCCAGATCGCGACGCTGATCGTTCCCGCTGACGTCGCTTGGTCAGACGCGGAACGTGAGGCTGCGGCGCTCCACGTGGCGCCGCCCGCCCCCGTGTCGTCGGGGGCCGTCAGCGACGCCGTCGAGGCCCTGCGAAACGGGAAGCGGACGGCGCTCCTGCTTCGTGGAGCGTCGCTGCGCGGGGACGGTTTGGCCGCCGCGGGACGCATCGCCGCGGCCACCGGCGCCCGCCTGCTCTGCGACACGTTCGCACCTCGGCTCGAGCGAGGAGCCGGCCGGGTTCTCATCGAGCGGCTCCCGTATTTCGCCGAACAGCTCGTCGCCGCGCTCGCACCGGTGGAGCAACTGATCCTGGTCGGATCGACGCCTCCCGTCGCGTTCTTCGCCTATCCGGGCAAGCAGAGTTGGTGCTCGCCCGAAGGCGTTGCCATCACCCAGCTCGCCCACCCGCACGAGGACGGTGTCGCGGCGCTCATGGAGGTGGCCGACACGCTGGTCGGCGGTTCCGGCTCGAACCGAAGTGAAGCGGCTGACGGGCCGGGTGCCGTCGCCGTGCTCGACCTCCCGGGTCAGGTCACTGGGCCGCTCGATCAGTTCACCGTCGGCAGGGTGATCGCGCGTCTGCTCCCCGAGGGTGCCGTCGTGTCGGACGAGGCTGCGACGTCCGGCCTCGGCCCGGCGCTCGCCACTGCCACGGCCGCACCGCACGACTGGCTCTCGCTCACGGGCGGCGCGATCGGCCAAGGCCTGCCGGTTGCCGCCGGAGCCGCCGTTGCCTGCCCCGAACGCAAGGTCGTCTGCCTCCATGGCGACGGCGGCGCCATGTACACGGTGCAAACGCTGTGGACGATCGCCCGCGAACAACTCGACGTGACCGTCGTGATCTTCGCCAATCGCTCCTACGCGATCCTCAACATCGAACTCCAGCGCGTCGGTGCCGAGCCCGGTCCGCAAGCGTTGTCGATGCTCGACCTCGGTAATCCCACGCTCGATTGGACGATGCTCGCCAACGGGATGGGGGTCGAGGCGGTCAAGGTGGAAACGATCGACGAGTTCGGCGCAGCGTTTGCTTCAGCGATGTCGCAGACGCGGGCCGCGACTGATCGAAGTCGTGTTGTAGCGGGTCGGGCAGCTCGACGACGAAGTCCCTATCGACCGGCGCTTCGTATGGTGAGCATGTAACAGCCGTAGACGACATTGCGGCTGTGGAGAAAGGCGACGTCCGGGCGGGTGAGCAGTCGCTCAGCAGTCGCCTCTTGCTGGTTGCCCGGCGGGACGATTTCACCTCCGCAGATGCGGCCATCAGCGTCGTAGGCGCGGAAGATCTGGGCGCGTGCGCGCCATTCGTCGGGGTAACCCGTGTGTGCAGGACCACCGCATGGATCGGCGTGGACGAACACGGGGCCGCGCTCGGCGTACGCGCCTGCTGGTCCGGGTGGAGTCACCGAAACGAGAGCCACGCGCTCACCGACGCGATGATCGCGGAGGCAGCAGCGGAGGGGCTCGCCAGCATCCTCCGCGACCCATTCCCGATGCACGACTCGGTCCACTGTCTGGTCCAACGCGCTCACGATGAGGTTCATGCCGACGATTCTGCCGTTCGCCGACGTGCCGTGCTAGCGGGTTTCGGACGTTGCGTCGGGGCCGTCCGACGGCACGGAACGATGATGTGCTCGAGGCACCAGCGGTGCGATGTTCCTCACGATGTCGGGCGGCGAAAGCGTCTGATACGACGCGCGTGCCTCCGATCGGGCAGCATGATCGAGCGGTCCCCCGACAGACTGCGCCGGCGGAGGTCGGACACTTCATGGAACATCGACACGAGCACCATCCGAATCCTCCGGCGAGTGCCGACGACGTGCCGCGCCCGCCGAAGCAGGAACAGGAGGACGCGACGACCGAGGTCACCGAGGTCGCGCCCGGCGTCCTGCGTACCCAGCTGCCGATCAGCATGCCCGGGCTCGGGCACGTGAACTGCTACGTCCTCGAAGATGAGCGCGGCATCGCGGTCGTCGACCCCGGCCTGCCCGGCGAGGAGTCGTGGAACCATCTGGTCGATCGGATCGGACGTGCCGGCTTCGGCGTCGACGACGTCCACACCGTGGTCGTCACGCACTCGCACCCCGACCACTTCGGTGGCGCCATGCGGCTGCAGCACGAGGCCGGTGCCGAGATCGTCGCCCACGACACGTTCCGCACCATGTTCGACAGCGCCGAGTTGGACGATCAGGAGGATTCCGGTGCGCTCGACCTCAACTCGGCCGAGGACCGCGAGGCCGCCATGGAGCGGTACTTCTCCAAGCCGACGCCATGGGGAGGGAGGCGGGCCGGGCCACCGGCGGAGTTCCTGGAGCGGATGCGCTCGTCGGGCGGCGGCGCAGGAGCCGTCTTCGGGACGCCCAAGCCGACGCACACGCTCGTCGACGGCCAGACGATCAAGCTGGCACGGCGTGAGTGGATCGCGATGCACACACCGGGCCACACCTACGACCATCTCTGCTTGTTCGACCCCGAGTTCGGCGTCGTGCTGACCGGCGATCACGTGCTCCCGACGATCACCCCGCACATCAGCGGAACGTCACCGCACGAGGATCCGCTCGCGCTGTTCTTCCAGTCCTTGCGGCGGGTCGCAGCGATCAGCGATGTGTCGATCGCCCTCCCGGCGCACGGCCATCCCATTCGCCGACCTCAGCGGCCGGGCCGAGCACATCATCGAGCATCACGAGGAGCGCTTGGACATCATCCGCACCGCCCAGGTCGACCTTCCGAACGGCACCGTCGCCGACTTCATGCGGGTGCTGTTCAGGGAACGGTCGTGGGGTGAGATGGCCGAGAGCGAGACGTACGCCCACCTCGAACACCTGCGTCAGCTCGGCGAGGTCGTCTGCACATTCGACGCCGGGCTCGCGCACTACGCCCCGGTCGGCTGACCGCCCGGTGCAGCGAACGCTGGGTCCCAGCCACCCAGTCGGTGGACTGAGAGCAAGATCGCATCAAGCTTTCGACGAGAACGCCTGTCCCGCTGGACAAGACCGAGCAGTGCGCGCGGCGTACGTTCCTCCTGTGACTCCGAACGACGGCACGACCTGGGCGGCGATGTCGGTGCCGGCCTACCGCCTGTTGTTCTACAGCGCGGCGATCGTGATCTTCGGCGTGATGGGCCAAGCGGTCGCCCGGGGATGGCTGGCCCGCGAGCTGACGGGCAGCAACGCCGGCCTCGGTGGGGTGATGCTGGTGTTCGGCGCATCGATGCTGGTGGCCACACCGCTCGGCGGCGTCGCGGCCGACCGGTACCCGAAGCGGTTGGTGCTCATGCTCGCCGTGCTCGCGCTCATGGCGTCGTCGCTGCTGATCGGGATCGCGGTGCTCGCCGACGTCATCGAGTACTGGATGTTGCTCGTCGCCAGTGGTGTGCAGGCGGCCGCCTTCGCGTTCTATCTCCCGGCCCGGATCACGCTGATCTCCGAAGTCGTGAGTCCCGACTTGCTGCAGAACGCCGTGGTGCTCGCGCAGATGTCGCAGGAAGCGATGCGGGTGTTCGCCCCCGCACTCGCCGGCGTGCTCATCGGCGTGACGTGGTTCGGCGTCGGCGGCGTCTTCATCTTCAGCGGGGTCGCGAGTGCGGTGGCCGCGGTGTTCATCGCCAAGCTTCCACGAACGCCGCGACGAACCGACTTCGGCCGGTCTCCGTTCGGTGAGATCCTCGATGCCGTCCGCTACGTGCGCGCCAATCAGCGAGGTCGGATTGATCGCGCTGGTCACCGTCGGCGTGGTGATGATCGGGTTCCCCTATCTGACGTTCCTGCCGACGCTGGCCGATGAGCGCTTCGACGTCGGCGCGCTCGGCTACGGCGTGATGTCGGGCGTCGCCGGACTCGGGGCGGTCGTCGCGGGGCTCGTTCACCGCGGCCCGCAGCAAGGGCCTGCGCCCGTGGGCCACGATCGCGTGGTCGGGGGTGCCTTCGGCGTCGCGTTGATCGCGCTCGGTGTCGCCGACACCTACTGGCTGGCGCTGCTGGCACTGGCGTTCATCGGCGGGAGCGGACTGGTGTTCCAGACCACGACGCAGGCGCTGCTCCTGCGGGTCTCGGCGCTCGAATACCACGGACGCCTGCAGAGCTTGGTGATCCTCGGATTCAGCGGGTTCGGGCTGATGGCCCTCCCGCTCGGACTCATGGCCGACACCCTGACGCTCGCGGATCACGCTCGCCGCGATGGGTGTCGCCGTGCTCGCCATCTCGGCGCTGTTCGCCGCCGGCCGATTCCGCCTCCGTGCTCGTGCGACCGGCATCGAGATCGGTTGACCGGCATCGAGATCGGTTGACCGGCTCGCCGGACGCTCAGACGGTCCAGTCGACGCCGCGGACCGTCAGCACCCAGTGCTCCGCGATCCGACCATCGGCGATTCGCTGCACCAGCATCCACGTCACGACCGTGTTCTCGCCGGTCTCCCGGTTCAGACCGTTGCTCGTCGCGCGTGTCCACACCCGGTCGCCGTCGACCACCCGATCGTCGATGGTCGTTTCGGGCCGGCACAGCGTCCGCTGGAACTCGGCCAGCATCTTCTTGTACTCCTGGCGCGGTGACACCGACGTACCCGACACTCGAGTGCCGCACGAACGGGTCAGCAAGCACTTCGTCGACGGCATCGAGATTGCCGTCACGCCAGATCTCGGTCCACCATCGATCCGAGATCGCGCACAGCGCAGCGTCATCCACGCTGTCACGGTAGAACAACCGCGACCCCGCCGAGGCCGTTGGCGGTCGCATTCGGTGGAACGGACCGTGCTCATCGCAGGCGAGGGTCAGGCGCGAGTGGACGGCACTCGTTCGCCGCCCTACCCTGCGAGGGCACGGGTTCCGAGCTCGGCCATGGGAGCGATGGAGATGACCACACGACACTGGCCGACCCTTCCGTCGTCCGACTGGGCCGACACGCTGGAGGCGCTGCATCTTTGGACACAGGTGATCGGCAAGGTGCGCATGGTGCGCTCGCCGTGGCTGAACCACTCGTGGAACGTCACGCTGACCGTCTCGCCGAGGGGACTTCGAACCGGGCTCGTGCCGTTCGACGACGCCGCATTCGAACTGGAATTCGATCTGATCGACAGCCGGCTGATCCTCAGTACCTCTCGGGGCGACCGGCGCGACACACCGCTCACCACCCGGACCGTGTCCGACTTCCACGCCGACGTCCTCGCGATGCTGACCGAGGTCGGCATGCCGGTCGAGATCCATCCCGTCCCGAACGAGATCCCCGATGCGGTCGCCTTCGCGGACGACCATGTCGAGCGTCCGTACGATCCCGAGCACGCCCGAGCGCTGTGGTCGGCGCTGCTCCAGGCCGAACGGGTGATGCAACGCTTCCGCGCCGGCTTCCGCGGCAAGGCGAGTCCCGTGCACTTCTTCTGGGGGAGCTTCGACCTGGCGGTGACCAGGTTCTCCGGTCGGCTCGCGCCGCCACACGGCGGTGGCATTCCCAACTTCCCCGACGATGTCGCTCGTGAGGCCTACTCGCACGAGGTGACGAGCGTCGGGTTCTGGCCCGGCACGAGGGCATCCCCGGAGCCGATCTTCTACGCCTACGCGTATCCGACGCCGGCGGAGTTCGCCTCGGCGACGGTCGAACCCGAGGCCGCGTTCTGGCTCGCCGAACTCGGAGAGTTCGCGCTCCCGTACGCCGCGGTCGCGTCGTCGGCCGATCCTGACGCGGACGCTGCTCGCCTTCTTCGAGAGCACCCACGCCGCCGCCGCCGACCTCGCCGAGTGGGATCGCGCGCACTCGAGTGCGGAGAACCACACGGACCGGATGGTGGGGCCGCCCGGCCGCCCGGCGTCATCGACGCCGAGCCGGACGCTGCGGTCGTTCGCGACGTCCGGACGCCGCACGATCATCGGATGGACGGCTGGGAGGTCGTTAGGTGGTCTACCCGTGGCACGCGACTTGGTACCGTCCGACACCGGCTACTCGACCGCAGCGTGGTGCGACCAGGTCGCTGCTCGAGCAACTCCGCGAGGCCATCGTGTCCGGCCGGCTCGCGGCGGGCGATCGCCTGCCACCGTCGCGGGAACTGGCCCAGGAGCTCGGAGTGTCCCGGCACACGGTCACGACGGTCTACGGGTTGCTCGTCGCCGAGGGCTATCTCGCCGGGCGCAGCGGCGGCGGAACGTTCGTCAGCGCCGCCGCTCCCGTGCTCCGGCGAGCCGGCCACCGGCCACCGTCGGTCCTGCGCCCCGTGCCTGTCGAACGCGTCGGCCACGGCGACGCGCGCCGCCAGCCGCGGGCGGCGTCGACCTGCGGCTCGGACAATCGGACCCGGCCCTCTTCCCGGTGCAGACATGGCGGCGGTGCACGACGTCGGCCCTCCGCCGACCGCCGCCCGGATACTCCGACCCCGCCGGCGCCGAAGAGCTGCGCGGCCGAGTTGGCGGCCTGGGTCGGGCGCTCCCGCGGCGTCGACGTCGACGCCGGCCACATCGTGATCACGTCCGGGGCGCAGCAAGCCATTCACCTGATCGCCCGATCGATGCTCCGCCCGAACGACACGATCGCCGTCGAGGAACCGGGCTACCCGCCCGTGCGCGGCGCTGTTCACCGCGCATCGGGCTCGCGCGTCGTGCCGGTGCCGGTCGACGGCGAAGGGTTGATCGTCGACGCCCTGCCGACCGACGTGCGCGTGGTGTACACGACGCCGTCGCACCAGTCGCCGACGGGCGCCACGATGAGCCTCGCGCGGCGGCAGCAGCTGCTGGCGTTCGCCGAGCAGCACGACGCGGCGATCATCGAGGACGACTACGACTCCGAGTTCCGCCACACCGACCGACCGCTCGATCCGCTCCACCGGCTCGATCGCTCGGGTCGGGTGGCCTACGTCGGCACGTTCTCCAAGACGCTGTCGCCCTCGCTGCGGCTCGGCTTTGCCGCGCTCCCCGACGCACTGGTGGAGACCGCCGTCGAGTGGCGGCGGCTGATCGACGTGCAGCCGCCGAGCATGAGCCAGCTCGGCGCTGCACGAGTTCATCCGGGACGGGCATCTCGAACGGCATCTGCGCCGGGTGCGCAAGCTCCATCGCTCCCGCCACGGCGCTCGTGCGCGACTTCGTCGACTCGGCGGTCGCCGACGGGCTGCTCCTGGCCGGCCCGGACAACCACGCCGGCCTGCACGTGTCCGCGCGCGCTCCCGCGTCGGCGTCGACGAAGGCGTGATCCTCGACGGGGCGCGGCGCGGCGACATCGCGCTCAGCAGCTTCGCCGAGTGCTGCACGCTCCCGACGACGCCAGCGTGGCCTGCTGATCGGTTTCGGGATGGCGTCGGAATGCCGAGCTGCGGCGGGCGCTGCCCGAGCTGCGGGCGTTGCTCGCGCGAGGCCGTCCGGTGATCGGCGATGGCGGTCGGTCCGGCCGACCGTTTGGTCTGGTGCAAGTCGTCGAATTTGGTCATGGTGCCATCCCAACATGTTCCGTACCGTTCGTCTCCATGCAGCACACACGACCCTCAGCGCCGTCGATCGATGCCTACCTCGACGCCTCGGCCTCGACCGGACCGAACTCGACGACGGCAGGTCCGAGCGTCGACGCACTGTTCGCCATCCACCGCCGCCACGTGGAACTCGTCACGTACGAGACGACGTGGATCCACCTCGGTGAGCACTGGGGGATCGACGCTGCGGACGCCGCTGGAGCGCATCGCCACCGCCGGACGCGGCGGCTACTGCTTCCACCTGAACGGAGCGCTGTCGATGCTGCTCGCCGCAGCTCGGCTACGACGTCACCCTGCACGTGGGCGGTGTGCACCGCGGCGAGCCCGACGCCGCCGACCTGCGCAATCACCTCGTGCTGCTCGTCCACGACCTGCCCTCCGACGATCACCCGACGGCACGTGGTACGTCGATGCCGGACTCGGCGACGCGCTCCACGAACCGCTGCCGCTGCGCGACGGCACGGTGCAGCAGGGCCCGCTCACGTTCCGCCTGCAGCGCACGCCCGGCGGCGTCGGCGACTGGCACCTCACCCATGATCCGACTGGCTCGTTCGCCGGCATGAGCTTCCGGACCGAAGCGACGGACCTCGATGTGTTCGAGCCGCGCCACGAGTTCCTGTCGACATCGCCCGACTCGCCGTTCGCCCGCACGGTCACCGCGCAGCTCCGCGACGCAGAGGGCACCACCACCCTCAAGGGCCGGCAGTTACGCCCGCCGCGACCGGACGGGTACGGCGACCCGCACCGTCGACGACCGCGACCGACTGGATCGGCCTGCTCACCGACACGTTCCACATCGACCTGACCAGCGTTCCGGCCGTCGACGCATCGACACCATGTGGCGTCGTGCCTGCGAGGCGGCGCCCGATCGAAGGAGATCCATCGTGACCCGATTCATCTGCGCCACCTGTGGCACCCAGTACGCCGACGCCGAGACCCCGCCGGCCGAGTGTGCGATCTGCACCGACGACCGCCAGTACGTCGGGTGGGGCGGGCAGCACTGGACCACCCACGAGGCACTGCTCGCCCACCACGAACTCCGGCTGGAGACCGACGGCGAGCTGCTCGGCATCGGCATCACGCCCGGGTTCGGGATCCCCCAGCGCGCCCTGCTGCTGCCGACCGACGCCGGCAACATCCTGTGGGAGACGGTCAGCCTCGTCACGCCGGAGGCGGTCGACGCGCTGAACGCCCGCGGCGGGATCGACCTGATCGCCATCTCCCATCCCCACTTCTACGCCGCGATGGTGGAGTGGAGCGACGCGTTCGGCGGCGTGCCGATCCTCCTCCACGACGCCGACCGGGAGTGGGTGGCGCGACCGGCCGAGCGGATCGTGCACTGGAGCGGCGACGAGCACGTCCTGTCGGCCGACGTCACCCTGTACCGCTGCCCGGGACATTTCCCCGGCAGCACCGTGCTCCACTGGAAGCACGGTCCGTCGGGACGGCCGATCCTGCTCGCCGGTGACGCGCTGCACGTCGCCCAGGACCGCCGCCACGTGGCGTTCATGTACAGCGTGCCGAACCATGTGCCGTCGCATCCCGACGAGGTCGAGCGGATCCGGCGCCGACTCGACGGGGTGGACTTCGACGACCTGTACGGGTTCACGTGGGGGCTCAACATCATCGGCGACGCACGGAGGTGCGTGGACGTCTCGCTCGACCGCTACTTCACCGCGGTCGGCCGTCAGGCTGTCGCCCAGCGCTGACCCGGCGCCGTCGAGCCGGGCGGCTCAGCCCACGCCGGCGCGCGCCAGGTGCTCGAGGTCACCCACGGCCGAGATTCCAGCGGCCGTGTGGGTCAGGATCTCGGCGCCGGTGGCGGTGACGAGGACGGTGTGCTCGAACTGGGCCGACGGCATCGCGTCGTCGACCTGTTCCGCCCACCCGTCGTCGGCCCGCCGGAAGCGCGGGTCGCCGGTGGTCAACATCGGCTCGACGGTGAATGTCATGCCGACCTCGAACGTGTCGGTGTCGGAGCGCTCCAGGTAGTGGTTGATGTGCGGGCGGGCGTGGAACGTCGAGCCGATGCCGTGGCCGCCGTACTCGCGCACCACGCCGTAGCCGCGTGACCGGGCGAAGTCTTCGACCGCTTCGCCGATCCGGAACAGCGGTTCACCCGGCGCGATCGCGGCGATGCCGAGGAGTGTCGCGAGGCGCGTCGACTCGACGAACCCGGCCACCGCCTGGTCGACCGTGCCGACCGCGAACGTCGCCGACGTGTCGCCGTGCATCCCGTCGATGAAGGCGGTGACGTCGATGTTGACGATGTCGCCGTCCTCCAGCGGGCGTGCGTTGGGGATGCCGTGGCAGATCACGCCGTTGACCGACGTGCAGATCGACTTCGGATACGGCTTCGAACGGCCGGACGGGCCGCGGTACAGCAGGTCGCTCGGGTAGGCACCCAGGTCGACGTACGCCTGGTGGGCGATGGCGTCGAGTTCGTCGGTGGTCACACCGGGAGCGACGGCATCGCCGGCCCGCAACAGCACCTCCGCGGCGACTGCGCATGCCCGGCGCATCCGCTCCAGCGACTCGTCGGTGTGCATCTGGCGGCCCGTCGGCGTGGAGATCGCACCGTCGGCGAGGACGTAGTCGGGACGGACGATCGACTCCGGGACGGCGCGCACGGGGGACACCGCGGCGCTCCGCACCGGCTGCCGGCGGAGTCGGGCCTTGTCGCCGTGGCAGCGCTTGAACTTCATCGCCGATCCGCACCAGCAGGGGTCGTTGGATCGCGGTGGACGCATCGACGCAGTCTATGGGTCAAGACAGCGACGTGTCTACAGGTGGAGACCGCGTCGCGTATGCTCGGGTCATGGCACCGATGGTGAACACCGACGACCTCGCCGACGCCCACGAGCTGGCGGCGATCCTCGGGCTCTCCCACGCCAACAGTGTGAGCCTGTACCAACGCCGCTATCCCGACATGCCACGTCCGGTCCTCGACCTCGGTCGCGGCCGCCCTCGCCTGTGGGAACGCCGTGCCGTGCTCGACTGGGCCGGTGTGCGACCGCACCGCTCGAACTGACCCCGGGCCCTGGCGGATCACCCGGCGCAGGTCGGCGGGCTTCCCGCATCTATCGTCACGGGCGGAGGTGTGCTGATGAACGAGCAGACGATGGTCGACGCGTCTGGCGTCGAGGTGTTCAGCCGATCGTGGCCGATCGATTCGCCGGCGGGGGTCGTGCTCATCGCGCACGGCGCCTCCGAGCATTCGGGGCGGTACGACCGGTTCGCCCGTGCGCTCAACGAGGCCGGCTTTGCCGCGGTGGCGATCGATCACCGCGGGCACGGACGAACCGGGCAGTCGACGGGCCCGGGGCTGATGGGCCCGGGAGGCGGCCAGGCGGTGATCGACGACCTGCACGAGTTGCGCGCACTCACCGAGTCGTCGATCGAGCCCGGCACGCCGGTGTTCCTGTTCGGCCACTCGATGGGTTCCCTGATCGGCCTGGCCTACCTCACCCAGCACGCCGAGGGCCTGGCCGGCGGCGTGCTGTGTGGCTTCGCTGCCGATGTGCAGAACGTCGGTGCACTCGGCGCACTGCTCCAAGGCTTCGCCGACGCCGGCATGCGCGATGAGCCGGCCGCCGACCTGCTGGCCAGCAACAACGCGGCGTTCGAGCCGGCCCGGACACCGTTCGACTGGTTGAGCAGGGATCCTGCGGAGGTCGATCGATACGTCGCGGACCCGTTGTGCGGTGACGGCAACCCGCTCACCTACGGCTACCTCATCGACCTGTTCGACGTCGTCGCACCGGCGGGGGAGCAGCTCGCGGCCATCTCGTGTCCGGTGTTGGTGATCGCCGGGGATCAGGACCCGGCCGCCGCGATGGGTGCCAACGCCACCGGCCTCGCCGAGGCGCTCGCCGCGGCGGGCGTCCCCGTCGACCTCACGCTGTACGAAGGCGCACGGCACGAACTCCTCAACGAGACCAATCGCGACGAGGTCACCGCGGACATCGTCGACTGGCTCCGGTCCCACCTCGATCGAACCTGACATTCCGAGCGATGAGCGAACGGCCCGATAGTCGGCCCGTTCGCTCATCGCTCGCGTGATCGCGCCGGCTGTCGAATATTGTCGGGCCGTGGAGACACACGCCGAACGAGACCCGCTTGCGAGCGACATGGTGACGAACGAGTCGACCCAGGTCGGGATCTTCGACTTCGACAACCACTACTACGAGGCGGAGGACGCGTTCACCCGTCACGCCGACCGGTCGCTGCGCAACCGCGGGATCCGGTGGGCCGAGATCGACGGCCGGCGGCGCCTGCTCGTCGGCGGCACCGTCAACAGCTACATCGCCAACCCCACGTTCGACCCCGTGGCCAAACCCGGCGCGCTCTACGACTGGTATCGCGGCAACCCGCGCCAGCAGGGGATCGTCGACGCGTTCGGTGAGCTCGAACCGATCCGACCCGAGTACCGCGACCGGGCGGCACGGCTGCGGGTGATGGACGAACAAGGCGTCGACGGGATGCTCCTGTTCCCGACGCTCGGCGTCGGGATCGAGGACGCGCTCGAGCACGACCCCGAGGCGTGCGCCAAGTCGTTCGAAGCCTTCAACCGTTGGCTGGAGGAGGACTGGGGCTACCGCTTCGAGGGGCGGATCTTCGCGGTGCCCTACATCGCCCTCGTCGACCCGACCGCCGCAGTCGCGGAGCTCCGCAGGGTCATCGACGCCGGTGCCGTCGCCGTCAACGTCCGTGCGGCTCCGGTCGCCGTACCCGGTGGCCGCCGGTCGCCGTTCGATCCGGCGTACGACGAGATGTGGGGACTCGCCGCGGAGGCCGGCATCGTCGTGGCGACCCATGCCGGCATCGACGCCTACGACTCACTCGTCCAGATGTGGGAGCCCGGCGGCGCCGAGAGTTCACTCTTCCGGTCGCCGCTGCGGGGAATCGTCACCAAGGGTCGCGGCGTGAGCGACTTCTACGCGGCGGCGCTGTGCCACAAGCTTTTCGACCGATTCCCGGGGCTGCGCCTCGCCAGCGTCGAGAACGGCGCGTCGTGGGTCCCCGAGATGCTCCATCGTCTCGACGACGCCGCCAATCGCAACCCGGGCTTCTTCGCCGAGCACCCGCGCGAAGCAGTTCGGCGAGCACGTCTGGATCACGCCGTTCTGGGAGGACGACGTCACGCGTCTGCTCGACGACGTGCGCGCCGACCGGCTGCTGCTCGGATCGGACTGGCCGCACGCCGAGGGGACTCGGCAGCCGGTCGACTTCGTCGCCGAATCGTTGGCCGGCCTGCCCGATTCGACGGTGCAGCTGATCGCTCGCCAGAACGCGCTCGACCTGCTCCGGATCTCGCTTCCCTGAACCGCGACTCGCGCGCACCGTCCCCGGCGAGGCGACCGGATCAGCGCTTGCGCTTGGCGGGCGGCTTGCGCAGTCCGATGGCGTTCGCCCAGAGCTTGGTGACCTGCTCGGCGGCGTGGTCGAACTCGTAGTTCCCCCAGTTCTCGACCAGCCAGAGCTCCGCGAAACGGGCGATCATCGATCCGAGCGCGACGGCGGCGATCTCCGGATCGATCTCGAGGTCGGCTGCCCCCTCGGCTTGGAGTCGTCGCACCGAGGCCTCGGCACGTTCGGCGAAGTGCTTCTGGCGCCGCATGCGCGCCTCGTTCACGAAGCTGTCGTAACGAGACACCTCCTCGATGACGCCCATGATCCTGCCGTTGGCCCGGTAGCGCTCGAGGTAGCGACGGTTGGCACGCAGGATGCGGTCGAACTCGGTCGCGGCCGCGGCGTTGTCGCCGTCGTCGTCGGGGCGGTGAGCAGCGCTTCCTGTGCCTCGGCGACCTCCCGGAAGATCTGCTCCTTCGAATCGAAGTAGTGGTAGAAGGTTCCGTGCGACATCCCCGCACGCGTGGCGATGTCGGAGATGCGTGTCTCGAGGAAGCCCGTCGCCTCGAACTCCTCCTTCGCGGAGTCGACGAGTCGGGCGCGGGTGGCGGCACCCTTCCGCGAGCGCGGCGCCTCCGGCTGAGCGTCGATGATCTGGGTGCTTCGGGGCATGATGCAGGGACCTTCTGCGTCCTGAGCCGGACGATCGTTGGTGACGTGACCTGAGCGGTCACGATTCGACATTGATGTCAAGATCAGTATGGCAGACCTCGCTAGGGTGACCGTGGTGGGACGTGGGGGAGGAGTGACGGTATGAAGCCAGCGGTCGGCATCGTCGACACCATGATCGGGTTCCCCGTCGATCCGGAACAGCTGTACGCGACGATGCGCCAGCAGCTGCTGCGCGACGAGGAATCGAAGCGATCGCTCACGATGCCGGCGTCGTACATGTTCCACGAGGTGCCCGAACACGTCGCCGACGCGGATCCGGTCGCGGTGACGCTCACCGAGATGGACCGCTTCGGCGTCGAGGTCGGCCTCGTCAGCCTCACCGCCGCTCCCGAGGCGGCCGAACGTGCGCTCACCGACCACCCGCATCGTTTCGTCGCTTCGTACACGTCCGATCCCAACCGCGGGATGGACGACATCCGCGACCTCGTGGCCGCGCACGCCGCCTGGGGTGTCCGCGCGGTGTCGGTCTTCCCCCACGGGCTGTCGCCACAGGTCGCCATCGACGCGCCGCGCATGTACCCGCTGTACGCCAAGTGCGTCGAGCTCGGCCTGCCGCTGTTCATGACCGTCGGCATCGCCGGCCCGCGCGTGCCGTCGCTCTGCCAGAAGGTCGAGCTGCTCGACCAGGTGATGTACGACTTCCCCGACCTGGTGGTGGTGATGCGCCACGGTGCCGAGCCGTGGGTCGACCTGGCGGTGAAGCTGATGATCAAGTGGCCGAACCTCCACTACTCGACCTCGGCGTTCGCCCCGCGCTACTACCCGCCGGAGATCATCGAGTACGCCAACACCCGCGGCGCCAGCCGCGTCATGTACGGCGGGTACTTCCCGATGGGCCTGCCGCTCGAGCGGATCATGACCGAACTCGACGACGTGCCGTTCCACGACGACGTGTTCCCGGCGTTCCTGCGTGACAACGCCCGCCGGGTGCTCGGCCTCGACGGCGCCTGAACCACGACACGACAGGAGTGCGAATGGACGACATCGAAGCGATCAAGCAGCTGAAGGCGCGGTACTTCCGACTGATGGACACCAAGGACTGGGACGCGTTCCGTGAACTGTTCACGTCCGATGTGGTCGTCGACGTCAGCGGCGACGCCAGTGGGATCTACGAGGGTGTCGATGCATTCCTCGCGATGCTGCTGCCCGCGCTGTCGAACGTGGAGACCGTGCACCACGGCCACATGCCCGAGATCGAGATCACGTCGCCCACCTCGGCAATGGGCATCTGGGCGATGGAGGACCGGCTCCGGTTCGCCGACGACGCGCCGATCTCGACGCTGCACGGGTTCGGCCACTATCACGACACGTATCGGAAGTCCGGTGACGGCTCCTGGCGGATCGCCTCCACCCGTCTCACCCGTCTCCGCACGGACATCACGTGACGACGACGCGGGTTCACGACCCGCTCGAGTTCGAGGTGCTGGCCGACGGCCTCGGGTTTCCCGAGGGCCCTGTCGTCGCCGCCGACGGCTCGGTGCTGGTGGTCGACATCGACAGCGGACGGGTGTCGCGCGTGCGCGACGGCACGTCGACGGTCGTGGCGACGCCCGGTGGTGGACCGAACGGGATGGCGGCCGAGTCGGCGACGACGGTGCTCGTGGCGAACAACGGTGGCTTCCTGTGGTCGGAGGTCAACGGCGTGCGCATCCCGATCGACCATCCGACGCACACCAACGAGCCGCCCGGCTTCGCCGGCGGGTGGATCGAGCGGATCGACCTGGTCACCGGCGCGGTGACCGTGTTGCACCGCGAGTGCGACGGACGGCTGCTGCGCGGGCCGAACGATCTGGTCGTCGACGAGGTCGGTGGCGTGTGGTTCACCGACCACGGCAAGGGCCGGCGGGCGAGCGTCGACCGCGGCGGGCTCTACTACATCCCGCCCGGCGCGACGCCGGGAGATGGCTCCGTGCGCGAGGTCGCCTTCCCGTTGCTCGGCCCGAACGGCGTCGGTCTGTCGCCGGACGGTCGGCGTGTGTACGTGGCCGAGACGCACACGGGACGGCTCTGGGCGTGGGATCTCGAGTCGCCGGGCGTCGTGCGTCCGGCCGCCGGCTCGCTGGCGATCCGGCACGGTGGGGTGTGCGTCGCGGCGACACCGTTCTCGTTCGACTCGCTGGCGATCGAGGAGGACGGCCGGATCGCCATCGGCGCGATCGCCGACGGCATCGTCGTGGTGACGCCCGACGGCCGCGAGATCGACGTCCACCCGATCCCCGGCGACGTCACGACCAACCTCGCCTTCGGCGGGGCCGACGGTCGGCGCGCGGTGGTCACGCTGTCCCGCTCCGGGTCGTCTCGTCGAAGCGCAGTGGCCCCGCCCCGGCGTCGTCGTGCAACCCCGTTCACCAGGACCCGTCCCCGCGCGAACCGACGACCCTGTTCATCCGGACCCGTCCCCGCGCGAACCGAGTGGCCCATCGGGGGGATCGCGATGACGACCACCGCTGACATCTTGCGAAGTCACGCAACGCGTGACACAGCGGCACTGTTCTTCGAGGACCGGTCGTGGACGTATCGGGAGCTGATCGCCGAGGCGTGTCGCCGCGCGGCGTTGCTGTCGTCGCTGACCGATCCCGACCGTCCGCCGCACATCGGCGTGCTGCTCGACAACGAGCCGGAGTACCTGTTCTGGCTGGCGGCGGCGGCGCTGTCGGGCAGTGTGGTCGTCGGCATCAACTCGACCTACCGCGGCGACCAGCTCGGCCAGCTGATCCGCCACACGGACTGCCAGCTGATCGTCACCAACGCCGGCCAACGAAGCCTGCTCCACGGTGTCGACACGGGTGTGCCCGACGATCGCGTGCTCGATGTCGACAGCGCCGAGTACCTCGAACGCGTCGCCGCGCAGCCGGCCGAGTTGCCCACGAACGACGTCACGGCCGACGACCTGCTGCTGTTGATCTTCACCTCCGGCTCCACCGGGATGCCGAAGGCCGTGCGCTGTACGCAGGGCCGCTACGCCCGCACGGGCGCGCACGTGGCGACGATCGCCGAGCTGACCGAGCGGGACGTGATCTACACGCCGCTGCCGTTCTTCCACTCGAGCTCGCTGTTCACGGGTTGGGCGTCGGCGATCACCGCCGGCATCCCGGTCGCGACGCGGGCCCGCTTCTCGGCGTCGGGCACCCTGACCGACATCCGCCGCTGGGGTGCGACGATGCTCACGTACACCGGCAAGGTGCTCAACTACATCGTCGCCACGCCCGAACAGCCCGACGACGCCGACAACCCGCTGCGCATCGCCATCGGCAACGAGGCGTCCGATCGCGACATCCGCGAGTTCTCCCGTCGGTTCGGGTGCAACGTCCGCGACAGCTATGGCTCGACCGAGGGGATCATCATCATCCGCCGTGACCCGTCGATGCCGAACGGCTCGCTCGGCTCCGCGAACGCGTCGGTCAAGGTGATCGACCCTGAGACGGGCGAGGAGTGTCCGCCGGTCGAGTTCGGCTCAGACGGGCGGCCGGCGAATCTCGAGGTGGCGATCGGCGAGATCGTCGAGACCGAGCCGACGAGCGGTTTCGAGGGGTACTACAAGAACGAGGAGGCGACGCAGGCCCGGTTCCGCGATGGCTGGTACTGGTCGGGTGATCTCGCCTATCGGGATGCGGATGGCTGGTTGTACTTCGCCGGGCGATCGAACGAGTGGTTGCGCGTCGACGGTGAGAACTTCGCTGCCGCTCCCGTCGAAGCGATCGTTGCCCGCCACCCGGACGTGCGCAGCCTCGCCGTGTATGCCGTGCCGGACGATCCGGTGGGCGACCGCGTGATGGTGGCGCTCGAACTGGTGACCGGCGCGGAGTTCGACGGCGTCGCGTTCGACCGGTTCCTCGACGAGCAGCCCGACCTCGGCACCAAGTGGCGCCCGGCGTTCGTGCGCGTCACCGAAGAACTGCCGAAGCTGGCCAGCATGAAGGTCGACAAGATGCGCCTGCGCCGCGAGGCGTGGACCGACGGCACGGTCTTCTGGCGGCCGGCGAAGGGCGAGGCATTGCGCCCGCTGACCGACGCCGACCGCTCCAAGCTGGCTGCGCTGCTTCGATGACCGCGAACCGAGATCGACGACACCCGGCGATCTCGGTCGCAATCGGTTCGGTTTCCGGCCGAGATCCGACCGAGATCGTGATGCGCGGCGATCTCGGTCGCAATCGGTTCGGTTTCCGACCGAGAATCCGACCGAGATCGTCAGCGGTGCGATTCCGACCGAGATCGTGATGGGCGGCGATCTCGGTCGCGATCGGTTCGGTAAGCGACGTAGATCCGACCGAGATCGTCATGATCGTCAGCGGCGGCGCTCGACGACGAGGGTCGACACGGACTGACCGACACGGCCGGCCGCGTCGAACAGTTGGGTCGACGCGATGCCCGTACCGACGCGTTCGATGACGGCGCTCGTGTTCATCCCGATCCACGTGCCGACCGGCGGGCGCGCGAGGTGCAGGGTGAGGTCGGCGTTCATGAACGACCACTCGGTGAACGGCAGGCGGCGGTGCATCGCTTCGGAGGCGAAGTCGGCCGCCGCCGCGGCGATCTCGGTGCCGCGGATCTCGTCACCGGCGACCACCGGAACGGTGAGCGCCACCCATTGATGCGAGTGCGCCGGGTCGCTCGCGAGGCGCAGGCGTTTGGTGGCGACCGCGGTGCTGTGGAAGTTCTCCCACCCGATCACCGCGGCCAGCCCCGGGGGAACGGTGGAGAGGTCCGGGGTCGGCACATCTCGGAACGGATCGTCGTGATCGAGCGCATCGGTGGGCACGTCGAGCTCGGTGCGCAAAACGGTGACCGACATCGCACTCGCGACGCGCGTGCCGTCGGCGGTCAGCACGGCCTGCCGGCGCTGGATTCGCCGCCCGCCCTCGACGGCGCTGACCTCCAGCCGGAGCGGAGCGAACGGAACGGGGGCGAGCAGCTCCACCGTGAGACGCCCCAGCGTGCGGTCGGCGGGTGTCAGCTGGCCGGCGAACAGCGCCGCGACGGCTGCACCGTGGAGCACGTCGGGGTTCCACGGGCCGATCGCGCCGACCGTCGGGACGAACGTCGCGTCGCCATCGGGGAGGAACAGCGCCTCGACGCCGCCGGGGGTTTCTGACATCGACGTCGATTATGGTCTGGCGCGTGACCGCCGCACTGCACCCGCCGCACGAGGGCGTGTGGTCACCGGTCGCCGATGGCCCCGACGAGCTGAATGCCGCCTGGCTGACCGCGAGCGCTCGACCGGGACGTGTCGTCGGTGAGCGCCGAGCGGATCGGCACCGGCCAGACCGGTGCGGCCTACCGTCTCTCGATCGTCACCGGCGACGGTCCGCTGACCTTGATCGCCAAGGTCGCGGCCGGCGACACGGCCGCTCGGCGGCGCGTGCGCGACGGCTACCGCAGCGAGGTCGGGTTCTACCGCGACATCGCGCCGACGGTCGACGTCGCGCACACCGAACTGCTGGTACGGCGCGATCACCGACGACTCGCTGGCGTTCACGCTGCTGCTCGACGACCTGTCGCCGCGGGTGCCCGGCGTCCAAGTGCAAGCGTGCACGATCGAGCAGGCCCGCCTCGCCGTGACGAACCTCGCCGCGCTGCACGCAGGCCGCTGGAACGACGAGTCCGTCTTCGATCTGCCGTTCGTGGCACGACCGACCACGGCCGGTGCGGAGTTCCTCGGAACGGTGGTGGCGGCCGCGACCGAAGTCTTCGTCGACCGGTTCGCCGAGCAGCTCGACGAGGCCGATGTGGTGACGCTGCGGGCCGCGGCGGCCGCGATGACGCATTGGCAGATGGCCCGACCGTCGCCCTTTGCCGTCATGCACGGCGACTACCGCCTCGACAACCTGCTCTTCGACCCGGCCGGTGCGCGACGTGGTCGTCGTCGACTGGCAGACGCTGTCGGTCGGCCCTCCCACGCGCGACCTCGCATACTTCCTCGGCACGAGCCTCGACCGTCGACGATCGACGAGCGGCCGAGCGTGACCTCGTCGACGACTACCACGCGGCGCTGTGCGCGGCGCGGGGTGACCGGCTACGCCGCCGGTCAGTGCTTCGACGACTACCGCCTCGGCCAGCTGCAGGGTCCGATGGTCACCACGATCGGCTGCGCGTACGCGACCGGTCGACGATCCGCGGACGCCGACGAGATGTTCCTCGCCATGGCCCGACGCTCCTGTGCGGCCATCCGCGACCTCGACTCACTCGCCGCGATCGGGATCGATGACGGGAGCGCTGGATGAGCGAACTCGCATGGATCGACGGGCGGTCGTGACGGGAGCGGGTCAAGGCGTCGGGCCGCGGTATCGCCCTCGAGCTTGCCGGCGCCGGCGCCGAGGTCCTGGTCAACGATCTGGTCGAGGAGCGTGCTGCCGCCGTCGTCGACGAGATCCGCGTGGCCGGCGGAAGCGCCGACGCTGCCCCGTTCGACGTGACCGACTACGAGACAGTCAACGCCGCGCTCGTCGTCGCGCCGGTGTCGACGTGTTGGTCAACAACGCCGGTAACGCGGGCGGCGAGGGCGGGATGGCGATGCGCTCGTTCGTCGACACCGACCCCACCGAGTGGCAGCCCTATCTCCAGGTGAACCTGCTCGGTGTGATGCACTGCGCGCGGGCCGCCCTGCCGGCGATGATCGAGCAGGGTTGGGGGCGGATCGTCACGATCGTGTCCGATGCCGGCCGCGTCGGCGAGTCGGGGATGGCCGCCTACGGCGCGGCGAAGGCCGGCGCGGCAGGATTCACCCGGGCGATCGCCGCCGAGGTCGGTCGGCACGGGGTGACGGCGAACGCGGTGTCACTGGGCACGATGCGCACGCCGATGACCGAGCCGCTGTGGGCGGAGGGTGACCAGGACCGTCAGCAGGCGATCCTGCGCCGATATGCAATCCGTCGGCCGGGCACGCCGGAGGACGTCGCCGGACTGGTCACGTTCCTCTGTTCCCCGGCGGCGTCGTGGATCACCGGCCAGACCTACCCCGTCAACGGTGGAAGTTCGTTCGCGCTCTGAGCCCGAACGTGTCGGGGATGGGAGGATTCGCACCATGGCGTTGACCCCGTGTGCGTACCGCGCCAGAGCGTGGTGCGGCGACCGCCTCGTCGCCGACTCGACCGCCGCCGCTGCGCGACGAGGGGCCCGACCGCGCTCCGGTGCTGTGGTTCCCCGTCGCCGACGTGCATCTCGATGTGCTTGCCGACCTCGGTGACGCGGTGACGCGCGGGTGGCGGCGAACTCGACGGGTACGATCGCCCTCGATGACGAGCGGGTCACGGCTCGGACTGGTCAACTGCGCCGACCGCGGGAGCGACGACAGCCCGGTCGTGGAGTTCCCGAACTGGGGCGACGCCGCCGATCTGATCGACATGATGGACGTGCGCCCGACCGGTGACGGCCGCTACGTCAGCGTGCCACGCGCCGACTGGCGGCGCCCCGTGGTCGAGGGGAGCCAGATGCTCGGCCAGATGATCGTCGCCGCGATGCGCGAGACGGATGGCCGGCGGGCGGTGTCGGCGTCGATCGTGCTGATCCGCGCCGCCGACGCCAGAGTCCCACTGACCTTCGTGCTCGACGTGTTGTCCAACGGCAGGACGTTCTCGTCGTTCTCCGCCCGTGTGGAGCAGAACGATCGTGCTGTGCGCGGCGGGCACGCTGCTCCTCGACAGCACCGCGCCCGAGGTGATCCGTCACGCGGCGCCCATGCCTGACGTCCCACGGCCCGACGACACGCCCTCGCTACGACATGGGCGTGACCGGCCGCGACCTCCGGATCGTCGATGCCGCGTACACCGGTGATCCGCACGCTCCGGTCGGCCCGCCCGTGCTCGACGCCTGGGTCCGCTTCGCCGACGTGCCCGATGATCCCGCGCTGCACGCCGGACTCCTGGCCCAGTTCACCGGCCACCTGTCGATCGGCGCCGCGCTGCGTGCCCACGACGGCGTCGGCGAACAGCAGGCCCACGTGACGCTGTCGACCGGGATCAACGCCATCAACATCAGCTTCCATCGCGACGTGCGCGCCGACGAGTGGATGCTCTATCACCACCTGTCGACGTCGGCCGCCGGCGGCATGACGCATTCGGAGTGCCGGGTCCACGCCGTGGACGGTGACCTCGCTCGCGTCGTTCAGCGTCGACGCGATGGTTCGTGCGTTCGCGGGGTCGACCACCGGCGACTATCGGAGTTCGTTGTGAGCCTCACGACCGGGAGCGGGCCCCTCGGTCCCGAACCCTCCGGCAGGTTCAGCGCTCCGATCCCGACGGGCGTCGTCTACGTCGAACCGTACCCGCGGCGGATCCGGGCACGCATCGGAGATCGCACGGTGATCGACACCGAGCGGGCACAACTGGTGCACCGCCCTGGCCTGCCCACGTCGTATGCGTTCCCGGTCGACGACGTGCCGACGGCGTTGGCCGAGCCCGAGCCGATCGTGCCGGGGCACGTGTCGGTTCCATGGGGCGGTGTCGACGCGCTGGTACGAGGAGGACGTCCACCTCGCGTTCCAGCGGTACCCGAAGAATCCGTACCACCGGGTCGACTGCCTCGCGGGCTCGCGCCGACTGCGGGTCGAGGTCGACGGCGTCGTGCTGGTCGACACGACCGACACCCTCGGTGTGTACGAGACCGCGCTGGCGCCGAGGTTGTACGTCTCGAAGGACGCCATCCGCATGGAGCTGCTGACCGTCAACCCGACGACGACGAGCTGGTGCTCGTACAAGGGACACGCCACCTGGTGGAACGTCACGGTGAGCGGCGTGACCCTGGCCGACGTCGCGTGGAGCTACGAGAACCCGCTCCCGGAAAGCGTGGCGCTCGGCGGGATGGTGAGCTTCGACGAGCAGCTCGCGACCGTGCTCGCCGACCTGCCCGGGGCCGGCGGGGAGGGACGCTGCCAGCCCACAGCAGTGAGGTCGATGTCACGTCGACCAGTTTCGCACGCCGGTCGGACGCCGTCGATCCGCGGCGGGGCGTGTTCACGGCGGGCTCATCTCGCGGCGGTCCCGTCCCGGGCGGAGCGGTGCTGGTCAGTTCGCGTCGGGCGTGCTCGATGAACTCGCTCGTGAGCTGCAAGCCGGCCCATGGGTCGACGCCGCCGGCGCCGCCGGACAGATTGATCCCGGCGAAGCGGCCGCTGCTCGCCCACCGCCGGACGAATCCGCGGCCGGCCGTGAGCCCGGCGCTCGCCGGATCGTCGGCGTCGATGATGGCGTCGAGGAACCCGTGGGGGAGTCGGAGTCCCGGAAAGGCGGCGAGCCCGAGCGCGGCGTGCCGATCGGCCACCATCGGCACCGGGGCGATCAGCGGCAACGTCGCCCCGGCGGCGTGGCACGCGTCGGCGAAGGCGATCAGGTCGTCGGCCTCCCCGGCATGGTTGAGCACGCACAGCGCGGCGCCGGCGGTCTGTTTGGCGGCGACCCGTTCCGATCGGCGACCGGGACTGGCCGGGGATTCACCGACGGTGGCGGGAACGCCCGCGTCGACCGCGGCGGCGATCAACGTCATCGATTCGGCGCCGAAGCGGGTCGGCCGGTCGATGCCGACCGCCGCCGGGTGGTCGCCGGTGACGCAGTGGATCGGCGGCCGCCCCGGCGTCCCGGTATTCGCGCGATCAGCGTGCCCGCTGCTGCGAGATCACGATCGCGGCCGGTGACGGTGGCGATCACCGGCACGCCCGCCTCGCCGCAGGATCGTGATGACCCGAGTCGGCGGCGAGCGCTCCCGAATCGTCGTGGCGGACCGGGTTGTCGACGTGCTCGCCGAGCAGGGCGACACACCCGTGCAGCATCTCCGCCGTGGCACGCCACAGCCGCTCGTGATCACCGCGCCACCCGGCAGGGGCCCGGACGTCGACGAGGATCGTCGGCTCGGCAAGTCGGAGCACCGGCGGGTCCGCCGCCTGCGCCACCGGCGGGACGACGTGTCGCCCCCAGGAACGGGCAGGGCCGGGCGTCGACCTCGCACGAACCGTCGTGGCGCGCTCCGCCGCACGGCCCGAAGGTCATCGCCTTCGGACAGGTGTCGGTCGCGGTTCCCGGTCGTCACCGGCTCGCCACGAGCATGATCGGGGCGATGCGGCCGTCGTCGATGGCCTGCATGACCTCGGTCTCGTCGGGGTTCGGCACGGCCTGGACGTCGTCGCTGGCGTCTGACCCACGTCCGCGGTGGCCTCCACGGAGACGGCGGCGAACTGCTCGAGACGCCAGTACGACGACGACCATCTCGCGCAGCCGGTGCTCGCGTGAGGAACGTGCTGCCGCCGGCGCAGACCGGCTCGGTGACCCGTCGAGCAGTAGTCCATCAGGCCGAGGGCACCGGCGACGCGCCGCGCTTCGCCGAGCACCGTGTGGGGATCGGGCCACGACCGACACGACGCCGAGCAGCAGCGCGACGCCGAACGCGTCGGCGGCGAACGGCGCCGTGTCGGCGGCGGCGACGACGGTCGGTCAGCCCGAACGTCGACGCCGCCGCTCGCGCCGCCTGTTCCTCCGGCTCGACGGCGACCACGTCGCAGCCGTATCTCGACCGCATCCAGGCGCTCGGCCCGCCGAGTCCGGCACCGAGGTCGACGACGGTCGACGTGTCGTTCAGTCGCAGGTTCTCTGCGATCCACGCCAGGGCGACCGGGTTGCCCGAACCGCGGCAGGCGGCGGCGATCTGGTCCTCGAGGCGCAGGTCCCGGAGACCGCGCGGCGATCTGCGCCGCCTGATCTCCGAACTCCGTGTCGCTCATCGACCGGCTCCAACGCAGACAGCCTCCGACGGAGGTCAGGTCGGTTCATCGACGCGATGAGCGAATGGCCCGACCAGTCGGGCCGCTCGCTCATCGCGTCGACGCTTGTACCCGACTCGGCGCCGGGCAAACCGCTGATCGCTCGGCGGCCGGTCAGACGCCGACGCGGGGCCCGGCCTGGGCGAACAGCCAGTGGCGCCCTTCGCAGTCCGCGGCCGTGTACGAGCGCAGGCCGTGTTCGGTGATCGGCGTGACGATGCGTCGCCCCGGCAGACTCGGCGTGGCGCAGGTGGGCGTCGAGGTCGTCGACGTACACGATCGGCGTGTCGGTGCCGACGGCGCCGCCCCCGCCCCACAGCACGAGGATCCCGTTGCCGACGCGGAACTCGATCCACGTGTAGTCGGGGTCGCCTTCGGTGTCGGGGATGTCGCCGGCGCACTCGAGCTGGAACGCGTCGGCCAGCCAGCGGGCGGTGGCGGCGGGCGTGGCCGAGCGCAGTGCGAGGTCCGAGACGCCCGATCTCGGGCCGCGTGCCGGCCGGCGGCGCGCCGGGCGAGGTGGCGGGGGAACCACTGCGGGGCCATGCGGACCATGGAGAGCTGGGCGGTGCCGTCGACGCCGTCGGGCACCAGCCCGGTGACCGTGACGCGCGTGCCGCTCACCGTGGGCGGCGAACGTGACCTCGATCGTCACGTCGTTGCGGGTCGTCCACGCCAGCCGTGCGCCTGGCTCCCAGATGGTGATGGTGCCGAGGATGCGTTCCTCGCTGCCGTAGTCCTCGACGACGCGCCCGCCGACGCCGGGTTCGATGCGTCGCTCGACGAGCCGCCACGACTCGAACGCGTCGATCGGGCCGTTGCCCCACCACTGGTCGTACTCGTCGGTGAAGACGTCGAACGCCGTCGTCGGGTCGACGTCGACATCGATCGTCTGCGGTCATGGTGCTCATTGCGCTCGTGCCTCCACGTGTCGTTTGAACGAGCCGAGCTGTTCGTTCCACTCGGCCTGCAGCTGGTCGAGGTACGCCTGCACGGCGACGAGTGCGTCCGGGCGGAGCCTGAACAGCCGCACGCGGGCGTCCTCGGGGATGCGCTCGTCGTCGATGATCGAGGCGTCGAGCAGCAGCCGGAGGTGCCTGCTCATCGCGGGTGCCGACGTGCCGACCTCGTCGGCGAGCTCGCCGGCACGGCGCGGCCGGTGCGCCCAGCAGCTGGATCACCTGCCGCCGGGTCGGGTCGGCGAGCACTTCGAATGCATCCACTGACAGATGAATAGTTCACGATTCGGTGAACTATGTCAAGCGAGAACGCGTCACTCGCGTGGCCGCGCGACCTACGATTCCGGCGTGGCGCATCCGCAGATGTTCGATGACGACGACCCGTACCTGGCCCGTGTCCGAGAACTGGCGGCCGAACTCCCGGACAGCGCGGAGAAGATCTCGCACGGGCGACCTGCGTTCCACACGGTGAAGGTGTTCGCCTACTACGGCGGCTCGCTCAAGCAGGCGGGCGAGTGGGAGCAGCATCCCCACTCGGTGGTCGTCCAGCCGGACCCGAGCGATCGTCGGGCGCTGCTCGAGGAGGCGCGCACGTACGTGCCGGCGTACCTCGGGCCGTCGGGATGGGTCGGCGTCGACCTCGACACGACCACCGATTGGAGGGAGATCGCGGAGCTGCTCGACGCCTCCTACCGGCTCACCGCCCCCAAGCGCAGCATCGCCCAGCTCGACGCACAGATGTAACGGCTCGGCCGGCAACGCGTGAACAGCCGACGCGGACGGAACGACCGGCGGCGTCGGTGCTCGAATGACAGACGCGGGCGACCGCGGTGGATACCGTGGGCGCCGTGACGCGGCGAAGGTCGATCTGGGTCGCCGCGTTGGTTCCGGCGCTGTTGGCGTGCAGCCCGACGACGGAGAGCGGCGGACTGTCGTCGCCGGACGACGCCCCATCGGGCACGACCCTCAGCTCGGTGCGCGGCGCCGCCGACTGACGCTCCGCCGTCCAGCGCCGAGCCGAACGCCGAACCGAGCGACGCGACGAACGACAGCTCCCCGTCGAGCACCGTCTCGTCCAGTACGACCTCGTCCACGTCGTCCACCACCACGTCCGACCACGACCACGACCACCCCCTGCCTCCGCTCGACGTCTACGACGCGGCGTGCGTGGTGCGGGTGGCCGGCGGCGATTCGCTGGAGCTGATCGCCGAGCGGTTCGACGACGAGACGCTGACGCGGAGAGCGTGGCCGCCGAGAACGGGCTGATCCTCGAGGAACCGATCCAGCCCGAGCAGCTGCTCGACGTGTGCGTCGACAACGGGGTGAACGACATCACCGGCGAGGCGATCACCGAACGGAACGCGGCGCTGTTGTCGATCGACGTGCAGGAGCAGCAGACCAGGTTGAACGAGCTCTTCGCCGGGCTGGGCATCCGGGAACTGCTGGTCGACGGCGTCTCGGGCCCCGTCACCCGCCAGCGGTTGTGCGCCGCGCGGCTGGCGCTCGGCCTGCCGGTGAGCACCGCCGACATGGTGCCCGGCAGCGATGAGGAGCTGTGGATGATGGCGGCACCTGCGTTGGCCGTGCCCTTCACGTCGGCGGCCCTGTCCGAGCGCTGGATCCTCATCGACCGGACCTGCCAGGTGATGTTCGTCGGCGCCGGTCCCGGCGAGCTGGCGTTCGTCTTCCCCACGTCCACCGGCGAACCGGGTCACGACACGCGCGATCAGGATCGGTCGCCGGTCTTCCGGTTCAATCCCGCCCTCGACAACGGCGGGTGGCACAACAGCTCGGTGTACCCGGTCGCCGAGGACAACCCCCTGAACGGCAACATGTACAAGCCGCTCTACTTCGATCGCGGCCAGGCGATCCACGGTGCCAACAACGTTCCGACGTCACCGCAGAGCAAGGGGTGCGCCCGCCTGCGCGTCGAGCACCAGGACATGCTCCTGGCCTGGCTCGGCCTCGCGGAGCCGACGTCGAGCCGCGGTGCGATCAACCTCACCGTCAACGTGCAGGGGACCTGGACACCGACGGCCTGACGCCGGCCGCGGTTGAACGCCGGTGAACCGGGTACCTCCGGGCCATGAACCACGACGACGCCCCCAAGTCCCTCGTCGACCTGGTCGAGCCCGGCTCGACGCTGATGGTCGGCACCGAGAGCACGTTCGGAGCGCTCGAGTTCCGTCCGCTCACCGCCTCCGGGGTCACGGCAGACCGCATCGACATCCTGGTCGACACCAGCGCTCCGTGGACCCAGCACCTCGCTGACGGCGCCCGGGCCTACGTCACGATGAGCGACACCCGCAAGAACACGTGGCTGTCGCTCGACGGACGTGTGAGCACCACGACCGACGCCGCCGCCATCGACGAACTCTGGTCACCGGCCGCCGACGCCTACTTCGACGACGGTCGCGAGACCCCCGGCATCACCGTGCTGCGGATCGAGGGCGACGCCGGCGCCTACTGGTCCACGCCGTCGGGACGCATCGGCAGCCTGATCTCGATGGTCAAGGCGAAGCTCGGTGATCCCGCCGACTCCGGCCAGAGCGGCACCATCGCCCTCTGACGCCGCGAACCACGACCCACAATCAACGTTTGCGTCGCGAAAAATGCGCGCCTGCGCCACAATTTCCGCGACGCAAACGTTTCTCAGGCAGCCGATTATGGGAATCGTTCCTGTTACCGTGAAGGGGTGAGATTCGACGAGTCGCACTCCGCCGTCCGGCTGCTCTGCGGTCGGCCGCTGCCGCCTTGATCGGCGCGGCGGCGCTGCTGCGTCGCGGGATGCGGCTCCGACGGCGTTTCGTCCGAGTCCGACGCCGTCCGACCCCGATTCCTCCGGTGCGGTGCTCGACGTCGTGGCGTCGTTCTATCCGCTGCAGTTCGTGGCCGAGCAGGTCGGCGGCAACCTGGTGGCGGTCACCAACATCACCCCGGCCGGGGCCGAACCGCACGACCTCGAGCTGACGGCCCGCGACACGGCCGCGCTGCAGGACTCCGACCTGACCGTGTACCTCGGCGGCTTCGCCCCAGCGGTCGATGACGGCGATCGACGCCGTCGGCGCCCCCGCCCTCGACGTCGCTCCGGCCGCCGACATGGACCTCGCCGGTGCGGCACACGTCGACGAGCACACCGACGAGGACGCCGGCATCGACCCGCACTTCTGGCTCGATCCACTGCGTCTCGCCGACGTCGGCGATGCGGTCGCCGAGCGGCTGACGGAGCTGTCGCCGGAGAACGCCGAGACGTTGGCCCAGAACGCCACCGCGCTGCGATCGCAGCTGGAGGCAGCTCGACGCCGAGTTCCAGGCCGGGCTCGACGACTGCGCGAGCACCGACCTGGTGACCAGCCACGAGTCGTTCGGCTACCTCGCACAGCGGTACGGGCTCACCCAGATCGGCATCACCGGCCTGTCGCCGGACGAGGAACCGTCGCCCGCCCGGCTCGCCGAGGTGACCGACTTCGTCAACGCCAACGACGTGCGGACCATCTACTTCGAAACCCTCGTCGACCCGTCGATCGCCGAAACGGTCGCCTCGGAGACCGGGGCATCGACCGCCGTGCTCGATCCGCTCGAAGGGCTCAACCCCGAGGCACCGTGACTCCGCCGGCGGTGACTACCTTGCGGTGATGCGCGCCAACCTCGAGACCCTGCGCGCCGGCCAGGGCTGCTCGTGACCGCAGCCACGAGGATCGCCGTGTGACCGAACCGGTCATCCGCATCCGCGACGGCGAGTTCGGCTACGGCACCACCGTCGCCGCGCACGTCGACCTCGCGATCGATGCCGGTGAGTTCGTCGCCGTGCTCGGCCCGAACGGCTCGGGCAAGTCCACGCTCGTGAAGGGGTGCTCGGCCTCGTCGACCGGCTCGGCGGCGACGTCGAATGGTTCGGCCAGCCCCTCCATCAAGCCGATCGGGCGCGCGTCGGCTACGTGCCGCAGCGCCAGTCGGCGGCCGGGCCGATCCCGGTCACGGTCAGCGAACTGGTCCAGTCGGGACGGGTCGCGTCGGGTGGTTGGTGGCGCCGCCACGGCGCAGCCGACCGTGCCGCCGTGAGCGCGGCGATCGACGTCGTGGGCCTGACGCGACGATGCGCGCACCCCGGTCAGCCAGCTCTCGGGTGGCCAGCAACGGCGGGCGATGGTCGCCCGCGGCCTGTCGAGCGGCGCCGACGTGCTGATGCTCGACGAGCCGCTCGCCGGGGTCGATGCGGCCAGCCAGACCGCCCTCGCCGACACGCTCGGCACGCTCGCCGCGGCCGGCACGACCATCGTCATCGTGCTCCACGAACTCGGGCCGATCTCTCCGCTCGTCACCAGGATCGTCCACATGAGCGCCGGGGCAGTGTCGTTCGACGGTCCGCTCGCCGAGGCACCGATGGCCCTGCTGCACGTCGAACACGACGACGATCCGCACGGCGACGATCCACACAGCGGCGACTACGAGCCGCCCGGCGGACTTGGGCTGTTCGGCCGATGATCGCCGCGCTCGAGTTCCTCGACTACGACTTCATGCGCCGCGCGCTGCTCGCGGCGATGCTGATCGGCCTCAGCGCGCCGGCCGTCGGCATCTTCCTCGTGCAGCGCCGGCTCGCCCTGATCGGCGACGGCCTCGGACACATCGCGGTGACCGGCGTCGCGCTCGGCCTCGTCGTCGGGCGTGCGCCCTTGCTCATCGCGCTGCGTGACCGCCATCGCCGGTGCGATCGCGATCGAGCTGATCCGTGCCCGGCGCGAGGCGTTCGGCGAGATCGCGTTGGCCATGCTCTTCTACGGCGGCATCGCCGGCGGTGTCGTGCTCGTCAGCCGGGCGCCGTCGGGTGCGCGCAACCTCAACCAGTACCTGTTCGGCAGCATCACCACGACCTCGACCGGCGATCTCATCACGTTCTCGGTGCTGGCCGCGGCGATCCTGGCCGTGACGATCTGGCTCGGGCCGGCGCTGTTCACGGTGAGCAACGACGACGAGTTCGCGAGGGCGAGCGGCCTGCCGGTGATGACGCTGAACGTGTTGCTCGCCGTGCTGACGGCGTGCACGGTGGTCATCTCGATGCGCGTGGTCGGCGTGCTGCTCGTGAGCGCGCTGATGGTCGTGCCCGTGGCAACGGCGCAGCTCGTGACGGCGAGCTTCCGGGCGACGTACGTGGTCGGGCTGGCGATCGGATTCGTCGTCGCGCTCGGCGGCGTCGTGCTCTCGTACTACATCGACACGCCCTCGGGCGGGACGATCGTGTTGCTGGCGATCGCCCTGTTCGCCGTGACGGTGGCGGCGCAGGGTGTTCGCCGGACCGGCCGCACCTGACACGATCGGGCACATGAACTCGAACCCCGGAGCATGCCGGCCGATCGTCCTCGTCCACGGAGCGTGGCACGGCGCCTGGTGCTGGGCGGCGCGTGCAGTCGGCGCTCGACCGACGAGGGGTGGCGTCCTACGCGATCGACCTGCCCGGCCATGGAGCCTCCGACACTCCCGCTCGCCGACCTCCACGGTGACGCCGACCACGTCGGCGCCGTGCTCGACCGGTTGGCGCTGACCGACGTGGTGCTGGTCGGCCACAGCTACGGCGGCGCCGTGATCACCGATGCCGCAGCCGGCCGAACCGATCTCGCCCACCTCGTGTACCTCACCGCGTTCGCCCTGCTCGACGGCGAATCGGTGATGGACCCGCTGGGCTCGCTCCCGCCCGAGACCGACGGCGTTGCAGGCGTGCATGCAGGGCGACGACGACGGCACGTTCACGATCGACCCGGCCGGCGCCGTCGCCGCGTTCTACGCCGAGTGCCCGCCGCCGTCGCCGCAGCCGCCGTCGCCCGACTCGGCGCGCAGCCGATGTCCACGTTCACCCAGCCGGTGCGGGCGGCGAGTTCGACGATCCCGTCCACGTACGTGTTCTGTGCCCGCGACGAGGCGATCCACCCACATCACCAGGCGCACCTGGCCGCAGCGGTGCGGGACCCGGGTCGATCTCGACACCGACCACTCGCCGATGCTCAGCGCCGTCGACGAACTCGCCGACATCCTCGCCGGTCTCGCCACGTCCGGCCGGGCCGGCCGCAGGCGGAGGCATCGCGATGACCGCCGCGGACGCGAGCCCTCCGACCGCGTTGTTCGAGCCGGTCGGCGCCGACGGGTGGATGGCCACCGAGCTGGCTCGGGGACCGTGGGACCCGCGCCACTGTCACGGCGGTCCGGTCAGCGCGCTGCTCGCCCGCGCCGTGGAACACGTCGAGACGGGCCCGACGCCGGCCAGGCCGCGACCGACTGGCAGGTCGCTCGGCTCTCGGTGGAGCTCACCCGGCCGGTGCCCATCGGCGTGCCGCTGACGTTGGTCACCCACGTCGAGCGGCCGGGGCGGAAGGTGTCGCTGGTCGCCGTCGTGCTGTCCGACGGCGAGACCGAGGTCGCCAGGGCTCGCGCGCTCCGGATCCGCACGGTCGACGTCGACCTGCCGGCCGACACGGTGCAGCCGGCCGGCCGATCCGCCCGGATCGCCCGGTGACGGACGCACGATCGCATCCAGTTGGGGCACCGGAGAGCGGCATCGCGTTCCACACGCACGCCTGCGACCACCGCTTCGTCGAGGGCAGCTGGGACGAGCCGGGCCCGGTGGCGGTGTGGATCCGGATCACCAAGCCCGTCGTCGACGGCGAGGAGCCGTCCGGTGTGCAGCGGGCCGTCGCCGCCGCCGACTTCGGCAACGGCGTCAGCCGCGGTCTCGACGCCGAACGCTTCCTCTTCATCAACCCCGATCTCACGGTGCATCTCATCCGTCAGCCCGTCGGGGAGTGGATCGGAATGCGCACCGCCTCCTACTACGGTGTCGACGACCGGTCGACGGGCGCAGGCATGGCCGAGTCGGCGCTGTACGACGCCCACGGCCGGCTCGGACGTAGCGTCCAGAGTCTGTTCGTCGACCCGCGCCATGACACGGTGATCGCCGTGCGCACGGATCACGGGATGCCACGGAATGACGGGAGATGGCGTGACGGGAGTACGGAGCGAGCATGAGCAACTGGGAACTGAGCGACGAGCACGAGGCGTTCCGCAAGGTCGTGCGCGACTTCGCCGAGGCCGAGATCGGGCCGCACGCCGCGCAATGGGACCGTGACCACCACTTCCCGGTCGACGTCGTCACGGCGATGGGCGATCTCGGGTTGTTCGGCCTCGTCTTCCCCGAGCAGTGGGGCGGCAGCGAGCGGCGACTTCGCCTCGCTGTGCGTGGCGATCGAGGAACTCGGCCGCGTCGACCAGTCGATGGGCATCACGCTGTCGGCCGGCGTCGGCCTCGGGGCCAACCCGATCCACCAGTTCGGCGACGAGCAGCAGCAGGACCGTTGGCTGCCCGATCTCGTGGCCGGCCGGGCGCTCGGCGCGTTCGGCCTGACCGAGCCCGACGGCGGCAGCGACGCCGGCGCCACCCGCACCCGGGCCCGCCTCGACGGCGACGAATGGGTGATCGACGGGAGCAAGGCGTTCATCACCAACTGCGGCACGTCGATCACCTCGATCGTCACCGTCACCGCCCGCACCGACGACGGCATCTCCGCCTTCGTCATCCCTGCCGGCACGCCGGGGATGATCATCGAACCGGCGTACGACAAGCTCGGCTGGCACGCCAGCGACACCCACGGCATCACGCTCGACAACTGCCGGGTCCCGGCCGAGAACCTGCTCGGCAAGCCGGGCCAGGGGTTCCGCAACTTCCTCGCCATCCTCGACGACGGGCGCATCGCCATCTCGGCGCTGGCGCTCGGCTGTGCGCGGGCGTGCCTCGAACACGTCGGTGGAGTACGCGAAGCAGCGCCACGCGTTCGGCGGGCCGATCGGCCGGTTCCAGGGTCTGGCGTTCCAGCTGTCCGACCTCGCGGTGGCGGTCGAGAACTCGCACAACCTGACGTACAAGGCGGCGTGGTTGAAGGATCAGGGTCGACCCGATCGGCCAGGCGGCGGCGATGGCCAAGCTCTACTCGACCGAGACCGCCGTGCAAGCGACCCGGATCGCGACGCAGGTGTTCGGCGGCGCCGGGCTTCATCGAGGAGACGCCGATCGTGCGGTTCTACCGCGATGCGAAGATCCTCGAGATCGGCGAGGGCACGAGCGAGATCCAGCGGCTCGTGCTCGCTCGCGGCCTCGGACTGCCGGTCGTCCTGACGTTGCCGATCGGGCGCCGGATCGGCCACGCGTCACGGTGCTGTCTGCGTGTTCGCCATCAAACTGTAACGTTGCGCGATGCCTGAAGCGAGCGGACCCTTCGCACGCGGACGCTTGCCGCGCCCGTCGCGTCCGCTCGCGGCCGCCGCGCCGGGCGTCGTCGTCGTCTCGTGCGCGGTCGTGCTCGCATCGGTGTTCGCCCCCGCCCAGGTGCTCGCCCAGCAGAGCGAGACCCCGGCCGAGAAGGCCGCCCGCGAGATCCAGGCCGCTCGCGATCGGGCCAATGCCGCGGCGCAGGCGATGTTCGACGCCGAGTCGGAGTTCGACACCCTCACCGTCGACATCAGCGAGGCCGAAGCCGAACTCGCGGTCATCGAGGCCGAAGCCGCCGAGATGCGGTCCGGGCTGCAGGACGGCGCGCGTCTACAGCTTCGTCGACGGCGGTTCCGGCTCGTTCCCCCTCCTGATCGACCTCGATGCGACGAACGACGAACTCGCCGCCGATGTGTTCGTCGATGTCGCGTACGGCAACGCCGCGGTCGAACTCGACGACTACGACGCGGTGGTCGACGAACTCGCCGAAGCCCGCGAAGACCTCGAGCAGCAACGTGAGGATGCGGTCGCGGCGCAGGACCGTTTCGCCGAATTGAAGACGCAGGCCGAGGCCGAAGTCGTCCGACCTCGCCGAGGTCGAGAAGGACCGGGTCAAGGACGAACTGGTGCAGCAGGAGCTCGAACGCCAGCGCAAGGCAGCGCATCGCTGCCGAAGAAGCGGCGGCCGCCGCGGCCGCAGCCGCCGAGGCGACCGCCCAAGCCGCCGCCCAGCCGATGCAGCGCCAGGGCCGATGCCGCTGCCGCACCGGCCCCGGCCCAGGCTGCAGTCGGGGTCCGGCTCTGGCTCCTCGGGTGGTTCCGGCGCGAACTCGAACGGCTCGAACTCCAACGCGTCGGCGGCGGCCGCCGCCGCGCCGCCGGCACCAGGCACCGGTCCAGCGGCCCGTCGAGGTCGCTCCGCCGTCGAACGCCGGCAGCGGCATCGTCTGCCCGATCGCCGGACCGCGATTCGTTCAGCGACACCTGGGGCGCCGGCCGCTCAGGCGGCCGCAGCCACGAAGGCGTCGACATGATGTCGCCGGGGGCACCCCGCTGGTGGCCGTCGAGTCCGGCTACGCGCAGTTCAAGACGACGAGCCTCGGTGGCAACTCGATCTGGGTCAACGGCGCCAGCGGCACCCGCTACTTCTACGCCCACCTCAGCGCGTGGGAGGGGTCGAGCCGGAACGTGTCGCAGGGCGAGGTCATCGGCTACGTGGGGTCGACCGGCAACACGACGGCCAACCACCTGCACTTCGAGGTGCACCCCGGTGGCGGGGCTGCGGTCAACCCGTACCCCTACGTCCGCGCCGTCTGCTGATCGAACGTCGCTGCGCCGACGTGACCTCGTCGCCTGACGCCTGCCTGGTTCGGGGTGTTCCGTCCATACTGGTGACCGCCATGAACGAACCGCACGACAGCCCCATCGCCTCCAACTTCATCCGCGACCTCGTCGTCGCCGACGTCGAGCAGGGGACCTTCGGCGGACGGGTCCAGACCCGGTTCCCTCCCGAGCCGAACGGATACCTGCACATCGGCCATGCCAAGGCCATCTCGCTCGACTTCGGCATCGCCGCGGAGTTCGGTGGCACCTGCAACCTGCGCTTCGACGACACGAATCCGGACACGGAGGAGACCACCTACGTCGATGGGATCATCGAAGACCTGGGGTGGCTCGGGTTCCCGATCGACGGCGAGGTGCTGTACGCCAGCGACTACTTCGAGACGCTGTACGGCTGGGCGGAGGTGCTGATCGGCAAGAACCTGGCCTACGTCGACGATCAGACGGGCGAGACGATCTCCGAGCAGCGCGGCGGATACGGGCGCCCCGGGATCGAGAGCCCGTTCCGCGACCGGTCGGTCGAGGAGAACCTCGATCGGTTCCGGCGCATGCGGGCCGGTGAGTTCAGCGAGGGCTCCTGCGTGCTGCGGGCCAGGATCGACATGCAGCACGACAACATGCAGATGCGCGACCCGGTGATGTACCGCATCCGCGACGAACACCATCACCGCACCGGTGACGCCTGGAAGATCTATCCGACGTACGACTGGGCGCACGGTCAGAGCGATGCGATCGAGGGCATCACGCACTCGTTGTGCACGCTGGAGTTCGACAGCCACCGGGCGTTGTACGACTGGTACCTGAGCCACCTTCCCCTCCCGTTCGAGGCGCCCCGTCAGACCGAGTTCGCCCGACTCGAGCTGACCCACACGGTGACGTCGAAGCGCAAGCTGATGAAGCTCGTGCTCGACGGCACGGTCGACGGCTGGGACGATCCGCGCATGCCGACGCTGCGCGGACTGCGCCGGCGCGGGTACCCGTCGTCGGCGATCCGGGAGTTCTGCAACTTCATCGGTGTGGCGCGGACGAACAGCCGTCACGAGATCGAGTTGCTCGAGTCGTTCGTGCGCACCGAGCTGAACCGCTCGGCGCAGCGGCGGATGGCGGTGCTGCGGCCGCTCGAGGTGGAGATCACCAACTGGCCGGTCGACGAGGCGGGCGCACCGATCGTCGAACACGTCGAGATCGTGAACAACCCGGAGAATGCGCGACGACGGGGTGCGCTCGGTCCCGTTCAGCGGGCGGCTGTTCATCGAGCAGGACGACTTCATGGCCGAGCCGGCACCGAAGTACTTCCGCCTGTCACCGGGCAAGGAGGTGCGCCTGCGCGGCGCGTACTTCATCACCGCCACCAGCTTCGACACGGATGCGACCGGCGCGGTCACCAAGGTCTACGCGACGTTCGATCCCGAACACGCGGAGGGAATGCGCCCGACGGACGCAAGGTGAAGTCGACCATGCACTGGGTGTCGGCTGCCCACGCGGTCGATGCCACGGTGGTGCTCTACGAGCGGCTCTTCGACGCGGAGGTGCCGGGCGAACGCGACCGGCGACGTGTTCGACGACCTGGCGCCCAACTCCCGCGAGGTCCTCGAGCGGTGCAAGGTCGAGCCGGCGCTCGCCGATGCCCCGATGGGCGGCGTCGTGCAGTTCGAGCGCATCGGCTACTTCGCGGCCGACGGTGACCAGGCCGATGCTGTTCCACCGCACGGTGGGGCTGCGCGACGAGTGGGCGAACATCCAGAAGCGCACGAGCTGACCCGATCCCCCCGAAACCGGGCAAGGCGTGAACAATGTGCGCCACTGGTGCGCACATTGTTCACGCCTTCGCCGGTCAGGGGCTCAGTCGAGGTAGTAGTAGCAGCCGTACTGCTCGGGGTCGCCCCACGAGACGCCGTCGCGGGGCTCGAGGGTCGCCCGGTCGGAGAACTTCATCTGGTCGAGGCCGATCGTCACGATCTCCGGGCCGATCACCATCGAGCGCTGCAACGGGTTCCAGCAACCGCTCTGGCCGTTCGATGCTGTGACCGATCGTGCCCCGGGCGGTCAGCTCGCGGCCGGCCAGTTGGGCGACGATCACGCCACCGGCCGAGTTCTCGATCTCTTTGGCCAGGCACGGCCCGTCGAAGCTGCAGTCGTTCCAACCCGGTGACACCGGCAGCACGATCGTGCCGTCCTCCGGCCAGTAGAGGAACGCCTTGTGGTCCCATTCGACCTCGCTCGATCCGCCGATCTCCAGCGTGTCGATCTGCTGCGGGTTGGTCGGATCGCTGACGTCGAACAGGCTCAGCTGTGTGCCGAGCGTGCGGCCGTCCTCGGTCGCATCCTGGCCGACACCGAGCAGCAGGCCGTCGCCCACCGGGTGCAGGTAGGCCGAGTAGCCGGGAATCTTCAGCTCGCCGTCGAGCACCGGGCTGGCGGGGTCCGTCAGGTCGATCACGTACAGCGGGTCGGTCTGACGGAACGTGACGACGTACCCGGTGTCGCCGAGGAACCGGACCGCACGGATCTGCTCGGTCTTGCCGAGGCCGCCGACCGAACCGATCACGTCCAGCGACTCACCGTTCGGCCGCAGCACGTACACGGCCGATTCGCTCTGCTCGCCGAAGTCCCAGCCCTCCGTCGTGGTCGCCACCCGAAGGTCGCCGTTGTGTTCGCTCATCGCGAACTGGTTGAGCAGGCGGCCGGGCACGCCGCCCGAAGCGACGTAGTTCGCCGCCGTCCCCTCACCGAGGGCGAACTGGTGGATGAGCGTCGGCGGGGAGGTCTCGGCGACCGGCTCGTCGGGGGCGACCACGCGGCCGCCGCCGTCGACCGGCACGCCGGTCTGCCATTCCCAGTTCATCGTGCTGATGTACAGGTTGCCCTGCGAGGAGTACACGGTGTCGCCGGTCGAGACGATGCCGGCCGAGCCGACCGGTGTGCCGTCGGCGAGCATGTCGACCGAGGCGATCCAGGTGAGGCCGAGCCCGGCGAACTCGTCGGGTGCGGCGACCGTGTTGCAGTCGAGGATCGGCGCCATCGGGCCGAACGTCCCGTCGCCGGCCTCGTCGAACCAGCGTGGCAGCCAGTCCTCGACCGTCGACTCCTCGATGATCTGCTGGTTGCGCTCGAGCGCCCGATCCTCGTCGAGGCCGAACTCGCTCGGCTGCACGAACGGGAGGCGTTGGTCGAACGAGGTGGTGATCACGAGCCGGGCGACGTCGTCGACCGAGCGGGTGGCGACGACGGAACCTTCGAGGTGGGAGCGGCGCAGGAGCGCGGCCTCGTTCGGGTCCGACACGTCGAACAGCGACACGATCGTGTCGGCCGAGCCGGTCCACGACGAGGTCACGACGACGAGGCGATCGCCGGAGAGCAGCAGCTGGTGGCTGCCCTCGGGCAGTTCGGGTTCGTCGACGACGTCGGCGTCCGCGACCGAGACGATCCGCAGCCCGTCGTTGTTGGCGACGTAGACGTACTCGCCGTCGGTCTCGACGATGTCACCCTCGTCGACGCCGACCTCCTGCGTGTTGGTCTCGGAGTACTGGTTCGGCCGGACGGCTCGGGGACAGCGGCGATGTCGGTCGGTGCTGCCGAGTCGCGGCCCTCTTCGGCGCTGGGCGCCTCCGTGCCGGCGGCGTCGGCCTCCATCACCATGTCGCCGCCGCCGTAGGCGTACCCACCGCCGAGGCCCCACGCCGTCACCCGCTCCGACGCCTCGGTCTGCATGTAGTCGAGCAGCGCCGGGCAGTCGCCGAAGAACGACAGCTTGGCCGAGCCGAATCCCTGCGGCCCGGTCCGCGGATCCGTCGTCGTGCCCGGATCGGTCGTGCCCGGTTCGGTGGTCGGCGTGGCCGTGGGCAGCGTCGTCGGGGTGTCCGTCGACCTCGGTGCCGTGTCGGTCGTGCTCGTGTCCGGTCGGGTCCGCGGACGCATCGGGCGAGTCCGACGAGCAGGCGGTGAAGGCGATGGTGGCGCCGAGGGCGACGACCAGTGGGCTGAGGAGTGCACGCTTCATGCTGTGTTCGACGTCACCCGATCACATTCGGTTCCCGCTCGCCGCACATTCCCGCAACTTGCACGTCGGTGTCAGGCACCGATGCGACAAGCTGCAGCGCGATCCGAATGCGTCAGCCGGACTCGAGCGGCAACAGCGCGTCGGCGGCTTCGCCGAGGTGGGCGACCCAGGCGTCGGCATCCTTCGGTTCGTCCACCGGGAGCACGACGAACTTCGACGTACCGACATCGATGAAGCGCTTGATCGACGCGATCAGCTCGTCCCACGACGTCGGCACCAGCTCGGACACGTCGTCGAGATCGGGTCGACGCCTCGCGAGCACGGCCCGCAGTTGATCCGGAACCGGCCCGAACGCGTACGGGATCAACACGCCGTAATGGTCGTCCTCGATCTCACGGTCGTGCTCGGCCGCCACCGATTCGATGACGGCTCGACCGGCTTCGACGTCTGCCGGCAGCACGAACGACGGCAGCCAACCGTCGGCAACGCGCCCGATGCGACGCAGCTCGGACGGGGCCTGGCCGCCGAGCCAGACGTCCATCCGCTTCGGTGCCGGGCGCACCCGCACGCCGTCGTAGTGGAACCGGTCGCCGTGGTGGGAGAACGTCTCGCCGGTCCACGCGAGGCGCATCACCGTCAACATCTCGTTGAAGATCGCGGCCCGTTCCTCGCGCGCGACCCCGAACGCCTGCTGCTCGACCGGGTCGACCGCGCCCAGACCGAACGCCGGGAGGAGCCGGCCGCCCGACATCGTGCCGAGCGTCGCCAGCTCCTTGGCCAGCACGATCGGATTGCGGCCGGGCAGCACCATCACCGACATCCCGAACTTGAGGTTCGTCGTCCGCCCGGCGCCGTACGCCATGGCCACGAGCGGATCGGGCGCTTCACCGGAGATCCGCTCCGAGAGCCAGAGCGAGTCGAAGTCGAGCCGTTCGAGTTCGTCGACGAGCACGCCGTACGACTCGTCGTGGAGGTTCGTGCGGGTACCGAGTCCGAAACCGATGCGAACCTTCACGCGCTCAGCGTAGGCGTCCGGGCGGCTGTGCGGGTCAGTGGGCGGGTCGTCGGAGCGCGGCGGCGCCTCGCTGTACCCGACCGGTCTGCACCCAGCTGGCGGCGAATCCCACCACGATCACCGGGATCACGATCGCGGCCTGTGCGACGTCGCCGACCGTCGACGCGGCGACGGCGATCAGCGCGCCGAGGATCGACACCACCACGGCCAGTCGGAGGGCTGCGGCCCATGTGCGTCGGCGAAGTTCCACGAGGTGCATTCATACACACCGAGAGTCGCCCGCTCAGCCTGAAATACACATCGTGAACGGGTTGCGCGCTGGTTGTCATCGAATCGACGTGATCGACACACAGTCGCGCGATGCGTACTGTCGGCGCCCATGACCACCACGAGCACGATCGAGTCCGCCACCCACCCCGACGCGACAGCGACGGTCTCCCCGCTCGACCGGTTCCGGCTCGACGGGCGCGTGGTGATCGTCACCGGTGCGTCGTCGGGTCTCGGCGAGCACTTCGCCAGGGTCCTCCACGCGGTCGGAGCTCGGGTCGTGGTCACCGCCCGTCGGCTCGACCGGCTCGAGCGTCTCGCCGACGAGCTGCCCGGCGCGCTCGCCGTTGCGGCGGACGTCGCCGACGACGCCGACCGGGAGCGGCTGATCGCCGAATCGATCGAGCGGTTCGGCCAGGTCGACGTGCTCGTCAACAACGCCGGCATCGGCGAGAAGATGGCCATCGAGGACGAGTCGCTCGACCGGTTCCGGCTGGCGATGGAGGTCAACGTCACCGCGCTGTGGCACCTGTCCAAGCTCGTCGCGCCGTCGATGATCGAACACGGCGGCGGGTCGATCGTCAACATCGCGTCGATGCTCGGCCATGTCGGCGCCACCCCGGTCAAGCAGGCGCACTACTGCGCCAGCAAGGGTGCCGTCGTCAACCTGACCAGGGAACTCGCGCTGCAGTGGGCGCGCAAGGGGATCACCGTGAACGCGCTGTGTCCGGGCTGGTTCCCGTCCGAGATGACGGCCGGCATGGACAGCGACGAGGGGAGCATCCGGTTCATCAAGACCAACACGCCCATTCCGCGCATGGGGGAACTGCACGAACTCGACGGTGCGCTGTTGCTGCTCGCCAGCCCGGCCGGTTCGTTCATCACCGGTCAGAGCATCATCGTCGACGGTGGCTGGACGGCGCGCTGATCGCCGCACGCTGGCAGCGAGCGTGCTTCACTGTCGGGATGAAGAAGTTCCTGCTGGAGTACAAGGAGTTCATCAACAAGGGCGATGTGATCATCGTGGCCGTCGGCTTGGTGATGGCGCTCTACTTCAAGGCGATCGTCGACCAGTTGATCGCCGCGATCATCACGCCGCTCATCGCGCTGATCTTCGGCGAGGCGAGCCTCGACGACGTCGGCTTCTCGATCAGCGACACGTTCTTCCCGATCGGCTTCGTGTTCAGTGCGATCATCGACTTCCTCGCCGTCGCACTGATCCTGTTCTTCGTCATCAAGGCCTACAACCGGTTCAAGGGCCCGACCGTCGAGGAGGCGGCCGCGGTCACCGAGGTCGACCTGCTCACCGAGATCCGCGATCAGCTGCGCTCGAACAACCCGACATGAAACCAGCGCTGACAGGCGCTTCAATGGGTCCGTGATCCGCCGCCCCCTCTCGCTGATCGCCGCCGGCGACAGCGCGGCACGGTGTCGCCGCCATCGCGGTGTGCAGCGTGTTGGCGTTCGCCGCCTGCGCCGGTGACGACGATGGTGGGTCGGGCCAGGCGTCCGTCGACCAATCGCTGCTCGCGCCGCTGCCCACCGTGGCCGGCGTCGGCATGTTGCCCGCGGTCGTCGCGCCCGAACGGGCGCGCATGGTCGTGCTGACGCCCCCGGTCAACTCGGACGGATCGGTCGCCGAGCTCGTCGGCGAGCAGGTGACGGGCAACCGCGTCCTGGTGATCGGCGACTCGATCATGGCGTCGACCGCCACGCGTTACAGCGGCTACATGTGCGACGAACTGGTGCCGCTCGGGTGGTCCGTCGAGGTCGAGGCGGAGCCGAGCCGATCCGTCGACTTCGGCAACCTCGTGCTCGATCGCCGGCTCGACCCCGACCGCGGGGAGGACTACGACTGGGACGCCGCGGTCGTCCACCTCGGCAGCAACTACGGCTCCGATCAGGAGCGCTTCGAGGAGGAGCTGCGCACCATCCTCGACCGCCTGGCGCCGCGCCCGACGCTGCTGTTCACGGTGACGGAGTACAAGCCCAGCTACGCGGAGGCCAACGAGAGCATCCGCAAGCTCGCCGGGGAGTTCGAGAACGTCACCTTGCTCGACTGGGAGCAGGTCTCGAAGTACCCGGGCGTGCTCAGCGGCGACCGGCTGCATCCCACCGACGAGGGCCGCCACGTGCTCGTCGACATGGTCGCCCAGACGCTCGGCCCGGCCACGCTCGGCGAGGGTGAGTGCTTGAAGTCGCAGCTCACCGACGACTCGGCCGCAGGGCGCGGCGGCGTGAACGGCCCGGCGTCGAACCCGACCGGTGCCGGCTCCGGCGGCGGCACGACGGCAACCACCGTGCGACCCACCACGACGATCGCGACCAACGCTCGGCCCGACGACGGCGCCGGCGAACCACCAGCCCGCCGGCGACATCTCCGCCGGTCACCGCGCCGCCGACCACCGGAGCGCCCCGCCGACCGCCGCCGACCGGGCCGACGCAGCCCACCGCCCCCGACGCCGACGGCACCGACCCGCGGACACCGAGCACCGGCGTGCCCGGTCGGAAGGATGACCGCTCCGGGCCAGATCGCCCGGGGCGGTCGGTCGTCGGCCACTGCCGCGCGTGACCGACGGCCAGGCTCACGTTTCTCGTGAACCCGTAGCCTGGACGGGATGCTCCAGGCCCAGGCGATCTCGGTGGAAGTGGGGGGACGACTCGTCGTCGACTCCGCCAGCTTCACGGTGATGCCGCGCGACAAGGTGGGCATCGTCGGCCGCAACGGCGCCGGCAAGACCAGCCTGTTCAAGGTGCTCGGCGGCGCGGCCGAACCCAAGGCCGGCCGGGTGATGCGCAAGGGCGGCTTCGGGTACCTGCCGCAGGACCCCAAGATCGACACCGCCCTCGACGGCCGCAGCTGCGTCACCCACGTGCTGTCCGGCCGCGGCATCGACGACGAGATGATCCGCATCGAGAAGCTGCGCATCGCCATGGAGGAGAACCCCGACGAGCGCAACGTGTCGCGGTACCTCGACGCCGAAGAGTCGTTCCGCACGAACGGCGGCTACTCGGCCGAGAGCGAGGCGCGGGCGATGGCCGCCGGCCTCGGCATCCCCGACGCCCGGCTGGAGCAGCCGATCAGCACGCTGTCGGGCGGGCAGCGTCGCCGGGTCGAGCTGGCCCGCATCCTGTTCGCCGGCTCCGACGTGCTGTGCCTCGACGAGCCGACGAACCACCTCGACGTCGACGCCAAGGAATGGCTGCTCGGCTTCCTGCGCCAGTACAAGGGTGCGCTGCTCGTGATCAGCCACGACCTCGAACTGCTCGACGAGTCGATCACCCGCGTGCTCCACCTCGACCGCCCGACCGAGACGTCGGTCGGCGAGGTCATCGAGTACCGGGGCACCTACAGCCAGTACAAGCGCTCGCGTGCCGAGGACGAGGCGCGGCGGGCCAAGAAGGCGTCGCTGCAGGCCAAGGAGATCGACCGCCTGCAGACCGTGGTCGACCGCTTCGGCGCCAAGGCGACCAAGGCGGCGATGGCGCACAGCGTCGAGAAGCGCATCGCCCGCCTCGAGACCGAGCGCGTCCACGCGCCGAAGAACACCAAGACGTTCAACGTCCGGTTCCCGCCGCCGCCGCCGTGCGGCGAGCACCGTGATCCGGGCCAAGGAGATGTGCAAGGCGTACGGCGGCCCGACCATCTTCGAGGACATCAGCTTCGACCTCGGTCGCGGCGAGCGGCTGCTCGTGCTCGGCCTCAACGGCGCCGGCAAGACCAGCCTGCTGCGCATCCTGGCCGGCGAGACCGAGGCCGACCTCGGCGACTTCGAGTTCGGCTACCAGGTGCACGCCGGCTACTACGCCCAGGAGCACGACAACCTGCGCACCGATCACACGCTGCTCGACAACATCCGCGATGCCGTGCCGGCCGGCGTCGAGCTGACCGAGACCCAGCTGCGCGGCCTGCTCGGCATGTTCGGGCTGTCGGGCGACAAGGTGTTCCAGGAATCGGGAACGCTGTCGGGCGGCGAGAAGACCAAGCTCGCGCTGGCGATGCTGATGGTCGGCAAGAACAACCTGCTGCTGCTCGACGAGCCGACGAACAACCTCGACCCGCCGTCGCGCGATGCCGTGGCCAGCGCGCTCGTCGACTGGCCGGGCGCGATCATCCTCGTCAGCCACGACGAGGACTTCGTGCGCGAGCTGGCACCGACGAAGGTGCTGCTGATGCCCGACGGCGACGTCGACTACTTCAGCGAAGACTGGCTCGACCTCGTCAGCATCTCCTGACGCACGCCGCGATCGCGTCACCGAACTACGGTGCGCCGCATGCGCATCGGATACTTCGGCGGAGTCATCAACGACGGAACGATCGACGACCTGGTCGCCGACGTGAAACAGGCGGAGGCCGACGGCTTCGACACCTACTGGGCGCCGCAGATCTTCGGGCACGATGCGCTCGACGGCGCTCGCCGTCGCCGGCCGTGAGGTGCCGCGCATCGAACTCGGAACCTCGGTCGTGCCGACGTTCCCCCGCCACCCGATGATGCTCGCCCAGCAGGCGCTCACCGTCAACGCCGCGTGCGAGGGGCGTCTGACGCTCGGCATCGGGCTGAGCCACCAGGTGGTCATCGAACAACTGATGGGCCTGAGCTTCGACAAGCCGGTCCGTCACCTGCGCGACTACCTGAGCATCCTCGGGCCGCTGTCCCGGCAGGAGCCGATCAACTACCGCGGCGAGAAGTACAGCTCGATGGGTGCGGTCACGGTGAAGGGGGCGACGCCGTTCGGCATCGTCGTCGCCGCGCTCGGACCGCAGATGCTCAAGGTCGCCGCCGAGCTCTCCGACGGCACCCTCACGTGGTGCACGGGGCCGAACACGCTGGCCGATCACACGATCCCGACGATCAACGCCGCCGCCGACGCGGCCGGTCGTCCGGCTCCGCGGGTGATCGCCGCCCTGCCGGTGTGCGTCACCACCGACACCGAAGCGGCGGCCAGCCGAGCGGCCAAGGTGTTCGAGATCTACGGCACGCTGCCGAGCTATCGGGCCATGCTCGACCGCGAGGGTGCCGCCGGCCCGGCCGACATCGCGATCACCGGGTCGGAGTCCGAGGTCGCCGAACGGATCGCCGCGCTGGCCGACATCGGTGTCACCGACTTCGCCGCGGTCGAGTTCCCCGGCAACCCCGACGAGGCCGCGGCCACGCGGGCCGCCGTCAAACTCGCAATGAGCTGACCCACGAGGAGAATGTCCGCCCGGGGACAGTCCCCGGGCGGACATTCTCACGGCAGACTGTCGCCGTGGCGAAACGGTGGGCGTGTCGACGCGTCCTGATCGGGCGCATGATCGCCGGATTCGTGGCGGCCGGACTCGTCGCCACGGCGTGCTGCGCCCGGCGTCGACGTGGCCGTCGAGGAACGAAACGCCATTCCCGCCACCGATGCGCGCCGACGACCCGTCGCGACCCACGGATCCGACGGCCGGGGAGGACCCGTCTCCCGGCGACACGGGACGGCGACGCTCGATCGCTCGTCGCTCAGCTGGGGTTCGTGTGACCCGTTCGGCATCCCGTCGACGGATCGCCTCGGCACGTCCGGCTGGGAATGCTCCGTCCTCGGTGTCCCGATGGACCCGTTCAACGTTCGTCCCGATCTCCCGCCCGTCGCGTTGGCGCTGACCCGCCACCGTGCCACCGGCGAACGTCGGGGCGCGCTGGTGATGAACCCCGGCGGTCCTGGCGGGTCGGGACTCGAGGCGGCGTGGGGCATCAGGCCCGGCATGCCCGCCGACGTGTTGCGGGCCTACGACATCGTGAGCTGGGATCCCCGCGGCGTCGGATCGTCGACCCCGCCGATCGACTGCGGTCCCGACCCTGATCCCGACAGCGAGCGACTTCATCCAGGCGTGCGCCGACGGCACGGGCGACCTGGGTGCGTTCCTGTCGGCGCCCTACTCGTCCGCCGACCTCGAGGCGATCCGAGCTGCGCTCGGCGAGGACCGGCTCGACTACCTCGGCTACAGCTACGGCACGATCATCGGCGCCACCTACGCCGCCGATCAGCCGGACCGGGTCGGCCATTTCGTGCTCGACGGCACGACCGACCCGCTGGTCGGTGGCGACGACGGCGTGGCGGAGGACGGCTTCCCGTACTACGCCGACCGACGGCACGCCCGCCGCCACGGAACGGTTCGTCGAACTCTGCGATCTCGAGCGAGGCCTGCCTCGCGGACCGGCGGCGACACGGCGGCGCTCCTGGACGAACTCGATGCCACCGTCGACGAACTGCCGACCGACGACTTCCCGGGCGAGCCGGAGGTCGTCGACCCGTTCGCCTTCGACGGCGTGTTCCAGAGCGCGCTGTCGTACGCCGTCGGACTGGCCGTTGTTCGCCACCGCGCTGCGCGACGCTCGCGACGGCGACGCGTCCGCGCTCGCGGCGCTCGCCGCCGAGGATCCGATGCTGTCCGACGACGACTCGTCCGAGCGGGCCGGTCCGTCGTTCCTCGTCGCCAACCTCGTGATCTACTGCGCCGACTTCGCCGACCGCATCGAGGGTTCGACGTTCTGCGATCCGCTGCCGCGCAACGAGTTCACCATCTCGCCGATCGAAGCCGGTCGACGTCGACCGGCCGATCCTGGTGATCGGCACGGAGTTCGATCCGGTCACCCCCGGCTTCCACGCCGCCGAGTTCGCGGCCGCGCTGGGCGACGCCGTTCCACGTCATCTGGGAAGGCGTCGGGCACACGGCGTTCCCCGGGTCGTCACGCTGCATCGATCAGATCGTCAGCGACCAGCTGCTCGACGGGCCACTGCCCGACGACGGACAGCGGTGCTCGTTCGTCGACGGGGTGACCGACGAGGCGGAGCTGGCCGACGACCTGTTCGCCCACGACCGCTCCGTCGCCGGCGACTGGATCGCCTCCGTGCTGGAGGGCGACGGCGTCGACGCCGCCGACGGCGACGTGCGTCGGCCAGGAGATCGTGCGCACCGCTGACGACCGGACGATCAGCCACGTGGTGCTCGGCGTCGAGTCGGCCGACGCGACCACGGCGATCGACGGCGCCGGCAACGCCTGTTGATCAGCCGATCGACGACGGGCATCGACGCGTTGGCCCGCACCGTGGCGTAGAAGTCGTTGCCCTTGTCGTCGACGACGATGAACGCCGGGAAGTCCTCGACGTCGATCTTCCAGATCGCTTCCATGCCGAGTTCCGGGTACTCGAGCACCTCGACCTTGCGGATGTTGTCGAGCGCGAGGCGGGCGGCCGGGCCGCCGATCGAACCGAGGTAGAAGCCGCCGTGCGCCGCGCACGAATCGGTGACCTGCTTGGACCGGTTGCCCTTCGCCAGCATGATCATCGAGCCGCCGTCGGACTGGAACTGTTCGACGTAGCTGTCCATGCGACCGGCCGTCGTCGGGCCGAACGAACCCGACGCGTACCCCTCCGGCGTCTTCGCCGGTCCGGCGTAGTAGACGGCGTGGTCACGCAGGTACTGGGGCATCGGCTCGCCGGCGTCGAGGCGTTCCTTGATCTTGGCGTGGGCGATGTCGCGGGCGACGATCATCGGCCCGGTCAACATCACCCGGGTGGTCACCGGGTAGTTCGCGAGTTCGGCGAGGATCTCGTCCATCGGGCGGGTGAGGTCGATGCGCACCGCCTCGGCGGCCGTCGGTGTCGTCGGCGTCGGCCGTGACCTCGGGCAGGAATCGTGCCGGGTCGGTCTCGAGCTGTTCGAGGAAGATGCCGTCCTTGGTGATCTTGCCGAGCGCCTGCCGGTCGGCCGAGCACGACACGGCGATCGCCACCGGGCACGACGCGCCGTGGCGGGGGAGCCGGATGACCCGCACGTCGTGACAGAAGTACTTGCCGCCGAACTGGGCGCCGATCCCGGTGGTCTGGGCGAGCTTCAGCACGGCCTGCTCGAGTTCGACGTCGCGGAATCCGTGGCCCGCCGGCCGAGCCGTGCGTCGGGCAGCGAGTCGAGGTAGTGCGTCGAGGCGAGCTTGGCGGTCTCGACGGCGAACTCGGCCGACGTGCCGCCGATGACGACGGCGAGGTGGTACGGCGGGCAGGCCGACGTGCCGAGCGCCTGCATCTTGTCGAAGATCCACGGCAGCAGCGTCGCCTCGTTGAGCAGCGCCTTGGTCTCCTGGTACAGGTAGCTCTTGTTCGCCGACCCGCCGCCCTTGGCCATGAACAGGAACTTGTAGGCGTCGCCGTCGACCGAGGAGATCTTGATCTCGGCGGGCAGGTTCGTGCCGGTGTTCTGCTCGTTGTACATGTCGAGCGGCGCCATCTGGCTGTAGCGCAGGTTCGAGGTCTGGTACGTGTCGTAGATGCCGTGGGCGATCGCCGCTTCGTCGCCGCCGCCGGTGAACACGAACTGGCCCTTCTTGCCCTTCACGATCGCCGTGCCGGTGTCCTGGCACATCGGCAGCACGCCGCCGGCGGCGATCGAGGCGTTCTTGAGCAGGTCGAGCGCCACGAAACGGTCGTTGTCGGAGGCCTCGGGGTCGTCGAGGATGTTGCGCAGCTGCTGGAGGTGGGCCGAGCGCAGGTAGTGGGCGATGTCGTGCATCGCTTCGGCGGTGAGCCGGCGGATGGCCTCCGGCTCGACCTTCAGGAACGTGCCCTCCGGCGTCTCGAACGTGGAGACACCCTCGGTCGACACGAGCCGGTACTCGGTGTCGTCGTGGCGCGCCGTGAACCGTCCGCCCCGTGCAGCGGGAGCAGCTCGGTGTACTCGAAGTCGGGGAGATCGGGAGGCGTGCTGGCCATGCCCCGAGCCTACGACCGGCCCCGTTCTCGTGAACAAACTGCGGCGCCACGCCGCAGTTCGTTCACGAGAACGGGTGACGCGGGCGCTACTCGACCTGCGAACATGATGTCGTCGGGGATGGCGGTGGTCGCCGGGTCGATCATCTGGCCGCCGCGGAAGATCGACTCGAGGAACGCGACGGCGAACGTGTTGGTCAACGCGTGGGCACGGTCGATCGGCATGTCGTCGGGCATGCAGCCCTGCTGGGCGTACGCGGCGATCGTCTCGAGGATCAGCGCCGGCACGTCGGGCAGCAGCGGCACGGTCTGCCTGGTACTCGCAGATGTTGGTGAACGTCTGGTGCTGCGCGTCGACGAGGTCGCCCCGGTAGCGCGGGGTGCTGTTGGTGAGCTCCCACGGCCGGTCGACGTTGGGGTCGGCGGGCGTCGTCTGGTCGTTCGTGCCCACGAGCACGAGCGACGGGATCGTCACCGCGGCGAGATCTCGTCGGTGAGCAGTCGCCCGTCACCGTCGCCGGTGGCCGGTGCGAGCGGGATGATCGCGTCGACCCGCGGGTCGGCGGCGAACGATCCCGGCGCGTTCTCGTAGCCCGACGCCATCGCGTAGGCGGTGAAGCCACCGAACGAGTGGCCGGTGACGGCGATGCTCTCCGGATCGACGTTGGCGACGAAGCCCGACCGTCTCGGTGCTCTCCGGATTCGAGCATCTCGTTGATCACGGCGGTGATGTCCTGCGGGCCGGTTGAGCGCCGTCACGTCGAACTCGGTCTCGGTGTTGCTCAGCCGTTCGAGCGCCGTGTTGCCGGTGTGATCGGGGGCCGCGACGATGTAGCCGTAGCTGGCGATCGTCTCGGTGTAGTCCGAAGCGAGGAAGCGCAGCCCGCCGCTGCCGTGGGAGTACACGACGAGCGGGAACGGCCCGTCGGCGGAGATGTCGGCGGCGGTGGCCGACACGGCGGTCGGCGACTCGTAGTACGCGCCGGGGATGAGCGTGTACTGGTGGGGCGGCAGGTCGCCGGCGTCGTCGATCGGGAACCACACGTCGACGGTGAGGGGCCGGTCCCTCGCCACGTCGGTGATCGTGATCGTCTGCACGCCCACGTCGTACGGGCCGCGCCCGATCGTCTCCAGCTCGGGGAGTTCGGCCGTCGGGACGCGACCGTTGCCTCGGTGTCGGGCACCGCGGTCTCGTTCGGCGCCGCGGTGGCCGGCCGGCGTCGCTGGTGACGGACGTGTCGGCCGCGTGTCGGTCGGGTCGGCGTCGGAGACCACCGGCGCACCGGTGGCGTCGGAACCGGTGTCGTCGGAACCGGAACAGGCGGAGGCGATCGAGGCTCCGACCAGCAGCACGGCGAGGGTACGGAGACGACGATGCTGGCGAGTGGGCGAAATCATCGCTGCGCACTGTGGCAGGTCGATCGCTCTCCGGCGAACTCGTGGCCCGCCCGCTGTGTGCCTCAGAACGCTTCGAGCAGCAGCGCCACCGAGGCGATCGTGCAGATGACGAGCACGGCGGGCCGGATCGTCGCCGGATCGAGCCGGTCCTGGTAGCGGCGCGACGTCAGCACCCCGAGCCCGACCGCGGGAAGCAGCATCGCCGCCAGTTGCCACTGCCGGGTGCCGATCTCACCGGCGACGGCCAGGGCGGCGATCGACAGCAGCGAGCCGATCGAGAAGTACGCCGACATCGTCGAGCGCATCGTGGCGGCATCGCTGTGCTGGTAGGTCAGCGCCATCGGCGGCCCGCCGACGCCCGTCGTGGTCCCGGTGAAGCCCGACGCCATTCCGGCCAGCATCAGCGATCGATCGTCGGGACGGAACCGCTTGGCGGTCAGCGACACCACGACGGCGAACAGCACCGACATCGCGACCAGTACGGCGAGCACCGTGTCGGACAGCGACGCCGCGACGTAGGCACCGATGACGATGCCGGGCACCCGCCCGAGGAGGGCGATGCCGACGCCGCGCCGCTCGACGTGGGCCCGGTCGACCCAGGCGACCGTGAACGTCATCGGCAGGATGCAGATGAGGATCGCCGCCGGGATGAAGTCGGGGTCGACGAACGCGAGGACCGGCGAGGCGATCATCCCGACGCCGATGCCGATCGACGCCTGCACGCGTGGCGCCGACGTAGACGGCGAGCAGACACGCGGCGGCGGCGCCGAGCGACAGACCCGAGCACTCAGCGGTCCTTGAGGCGCTTGGGCGCGGCGGTCGCGGGATCCGATCGGCCACTGGTGCTTCGGATACCGGCCGGCCAGGTCCTTGCGGACGTCGCTCCACGACCCGGCCCAGAAACCGGGCAGGTCCGACGTCACCTGGATCGGCCGATCGGCCGGCGACAGCAGGTGCAGCACGACCGGCGACGCCGCCGCCACCGGATGCACCGTGACGCCGAAGAGGTCCTGCACCCGCACCGACACCGACGGGCTGCTCGCCCGAGTAGTCGATCGGCGACGGAGCGCCCGGTCGGCAGGTCGAGCCGTGCCGGGGCGAGCTCGTCCAGGTCGGCGCCCAGCGGCCACGGCAGCTGCGAGCGGAGCACCATGTCGAGGTCGACGCGCTCGAGGTCGGCCCGGCTGGTCGCGCCCGGCAGGTACGGGGCCAGCCACTCGTCGAGCGTGTCGAGCAGCGCGCGCGTCGACCAGTCGGGCCACGGATCGCCGGCCGTCCGGTGCAGGAACCCGACGCGGTTCGCGCAACGTGCGCGGCGCCGGTCGGTCCAGTTCGAGGATCGCCGAGCTCGCGACGCTTCGACACGTCGCAGCAGCGCCTCGAGCGTCGCCTCCCCGGGCGCCGGGCGACGCCGTGGTCCGCCCGAGTTGGATCGCGCCGAGCCGCCGCTCCACGACGTCGACCAGGTCGTCGCGGTCGTCGTCCCACACGAGCTGCGCTGCTCGACGATGTCGGTCACCGAACGCCGCGATGACGTCCGCGGCGGCGACGCGCGGCGGCGAGGCGGATCCGCGACCGGTCGCCGCGTCCGTCGAGATCGGCGGCGACGATGAACGGCTCGGCGGCGAGCGAGTCGTCGTCCGGGAGCCACGCCGCACCGCCGGCTCGCAGTTGGAACTGACCGGCGTCGGCGTCGGCCGGCCACGCGGTCGGGATAGGCCGAGCAGCAGCGCACGCGCCCGCGCGTCGTCGACGTCGATCGAATCGAACGAGCGGTGATGTCGGCGCGGCGGGCGAGGTCGAGCGGCCCGGTCGCGCAGCCGCCGCACCGCGCCCCGATCGGCGGCGTCGTGGCCGTGGAGCCCGGCGACGACGCCGACCCGCAGGCCGAGGTCGGCGGGCAGGTCGTCGGGGCGGCCGCGCAGGATGTCGCGCTCGTCGACGATGCAGGCGATGACGCAGGCGAGCATCGACCGCTCGACGGCGACCATCCGGGCGAGCCGGGGGTGGACGGGGAGCCGCAACATCGCCCGGCCGAGTTCGGTGATCGACGTCCGGTCGGCGTCGAGCGGGTCGACGGCGAGGGCGTGCAGGTCGACGAGCAGTGCCCGCGCCTGCTGGAGCGCTCTCGGCGGCGGCGGATCGATGAACGCCAGATCGCCGGTGCCGCCGTCGGTGGCGTCCGTGACGCCCCACGCGGCGAGTTCCAGCGCGAAGCCGGCGAGATCGGTCTGCAGGATCTCGGGTGCTCGATGGCGCTGTCGACTGCCGTGTTCGATCTTGCTCCACAGCCGGTACGCCACACCGGGCTCGGTGCGTCCGGCCCGACCGGCCCGCTGCTCGGCCGACGCCCGGCTGGTCGTCACCGTGGTCAGCCGGCTCAGCCCGGTCCGGACGTCGAAGCGGGGTTCGCGGGCGAGCCCGGCGTCGATGACGATGCGGACGCCGTCGACGGTGAGCGACGTCTCGGCGATGTCGGTCGACAGCACCACCCGCCGGCGGCCGGGCGGCGACGGCGCCAGCGCCCGGTCCTGTTCCTCGAGCGTCAGCGCGCCGGCGAGCGGCGTACACGTCGACGTCGGCGGGAATGCTCGGGCGGTCGTCGTCGACGAGCATCCGTTCGACCCGCCGGATCTCGCCGATGCCGGGCAGGAACACGAGCACGTCGCCGTCGTCGGTGGCGAGCGCTCGGCGGACCGCCGCCGACGACGTCGGGTTCGATCGGGTCGAAGCCGCCGGGTCGGCGCGGTCGCTGGGGACCGCGGCCGCCGCGCCCGCCGCGACCGCCGCGTGCCGGCGTGCTGCCGGCCGGGCGCTCGCGGCAGCCAGCGCACGTCGACGTCGAACATCCGGCCGTCGCTCGTGAGCACGGGGGCGTCGAGCACACGCTGCAGACCCTCGGTGTCCGGCGTGGCCGACATCGCGATGATCGCCAGGTCGGGACGGATCGTCGACGCCACCTCGATGGTGAAGGCGAGCGCGGTGTCGGCCGTCAGGTTGCGCTCGTGGACCTCGTCGAAGATGATCGCGCCGACGCCGGGCAGCGTCGGGTCGTTCTGCAGGCGGCGAGTCAGCACGCCCTCGGTCACGACCTCGATGCGGGTGCGGCGCCGATGTGCCGCTCGTCGCGTGTCTGGTAGCCGACGAGGGACCCGACCGGGGTGCCGCGTCGTCGTCGCCATCCGCTGCGCGGCGGCGCGGGTCGCCAGACGGCGCGGCTCCAGCATCACGATCCGCCGGCCCTCCAGCCAGGGTTCGTCGAGGAGGGCGAGCGGCACGACGGTGGTCTTGCCGGCGCCCGGGCGGAGCGACGACGATCGCCCGCCGGTGCGCGGTCAGCGCGCGCGCGCAGGTCGTCGAGGACGTCGACGATGGGCAGGTCGGGCAGGTCGCCGGGCGACGGCCCCACACCGGCACCCTCGAACGGAGGGCCGTCGGCGGGCACGCTCAGCCGAGGGCCGGTGATCCGCGGAAGGCGCCGGGGTCGTTCGGGCCCGGCACGGTGATCGACGACCACCAGGTGGTCTCGGCGATCGAGTCGGCGACGGCGCCCCATTCGTGCGGGTTCCACCCCTGGGCGCACGCGGCGACGACACCGTCGACGCGGATGAAGGCGAACGCCGGGAGCTCGCTCAGACCGATCGCCTTGACCGCGGCGCGGTCGGGGTCGCAGAACACGAGGAACTGTTCGGTCGAGCGGACCGAGGAACGCCTGCGCATCCTTCGGGCCGCGAGGTGACGATCAGGTTGATGCGGGCGTCGGAGCCACGGAACGGCTCGAGGATGCGCGTCGCCGTCCGCAGGATCCAGCTGCTCTCGTTGGTGTACGGATCGAGGATCACCGACGCCAGATGGAACGTGGTGAGCCAGTCCATGAGCGGCCGACTCTGGCCGGCCGCACCGTCGACGAGTGGCGTCAGGGTGAGGTCGGGTGGCAGTTGTCTGCCGATCGGCGCGGCGAGCGCTGAACTGGAGTCGGAGGTGGTGTCGGCCACGGCGAGCGATCGTAGCGACCGTGGCGCCGTGAGGCCCACTTCCCTGCCGCCGTCCTGGTCACAGCCAACGGTCGGTGGGCCTCACGTCGTCGCCGTCAGCGCCGCGCGCAACCGGCGACGGGTTCGGTCGAGCCGTCGGCCGCTGCTCGCCCGGATCGTCCGACGGGTCGATCCGGACGCGGCTGGAGTACGTTCGGTGGCGTGCATCCGATCGAGCATCTCCGCTACGTGGCCCGGGCCCAGGGCGCCGATCCCGCGTCGCTCGCCGAGGAGACGGCCCACGCGTTGGGGTCGCTGCGGGTCGATCCGTCGGGCCTCGTGGTCGCCTGCCGGCGGATCGTCGAGCGGCATCCGTTCGTCGGCCCGTTGTGGTGGCTGTGCGCCAACGTGTCGACGTCGGCCGAACCGTTCGATGCCGTGTGGGAGCTGGCCGACGAGATCCGCCAGGACCGGACCGGCGCCGAACTCGGCGCCGCGCTGCCCGACGACGCGACGGTCGTGACGATCGGCGCACCCGAAGTGGTCGGCGAGGGGCTCGTGCGCCGCGGCGACGTGCGCGTGCTGGCGCTCGACGCCGGACACAACGCGACGTCGTTCGTCCGGCGTCTCGAGCGCTACGACGTCGACTACGAACCGGTCGACGCCGGTGCCGCCGGCGTGGCGTGTCGTCACGCCGACCTGGTGCTGGTCGAGGCGCTTGGCCACCGATTCGGCGCGGGCGATCGTGCCGCTCGGATCGTCGACGATCGCCGCCGCGGCCCACGCCTTCGGCACGCCGGTGTGGCTGGTGACGGGCATCGGTCGCCGCCTGCCGAGCGGCTACATCGACGCGATGGTGGCGAGGATCGACGCGATGACCGCGGAGCGTGATCCGTGGGAGCTCGACGTCGAGGTGCTCCCGACGTCGTTCGTGACCGACGTCGTCGGCCGCCACGGCCGGGTCCCGATGGGCCCGCCGGCCATCATCCCCGAATGCCCGATGGCCCACGAACTCCTCCGCCACAGCGCCATCTGACCCCGTCAATCCACGTTTGCGACAAGAGTTTTGTGCGGTGTGCGGCCCATTTTCGTTGTCGCAAACGAGGATGGACGGGCGGTCAGGCGGCGGGGCGCACCACGTTCGATCAGGGTTCGGCGGACGAATCCGGCGCGCTGGGTGACGTCCTCCCACGTGTATTCGTAGACGCGGCGACCGATGTCCTGGAGTTCGTTGCGCCGCTGGGCGTCGTGGGCGCGTTCGGCCGGGCGTCGAATGGCCGAGGCGGCCGGAGACCTCCACCACGACGCCGGCCGCCTCGAAGAGGAAGTCGACGCGGGCGATCTGCCGGCCGCCCTTGCGGTGGATCACCTGGGTTCTGCGGCCGCGGCAGACCCGCCTCGCGGACGAGCTGCAGGAACCGGCGTTCGAGCATCGTGTGTCCGCCGGAGTCGACGAGCAACTCCTCGACCTGGCGGCACCCCCACCGGCCTGATCCGCGGAGCGTCTCGAGGCGTTCCGCGAGCACCGCGGGCGACGACAGGCCCAGCCGCACCGCGCTGTCGATCGCCGCTTCGATCCGGCGCGTGTGCGCTCGTGCGTGGGCGAGGTCGATGACCGTGCGCGTCGCCGACATCGTCCGGAAGCCGTCGACGACGACGAAGTCGATCGGGCTTCAGTCGTGTGGTCGTGTGCACGGTGAAGGGCAGTGAGTAGTTGCCGTCGGTTCGCGGTCGATCGTGAACTCCACGGCGTCCGGCCTCGACCGGTCGAGCCCGTGCAGCGTCGCCGCGGCCTCGTAGCTCACCCAGCTCCGTTCGCCGAGGCACAGCAGCCCGAGCCGCAGGCGGTACCGGTGCGTCGTCGGGCACGCCGCGGATCTCGTACACGCAGCGGTGCGACCCGCCGCAGCCATCCGCTCGTGACGAGCCGTCGGCGCTGTCGCTGCGGTGGTGAGCCGGTCGCGCGGATCTGCGCCGCGATCAGCAGTCCTTCCTGTCGCCGGGCGATCGAGACGAGTTCGTCGTGCATACGCCGAACGTGGGTGGTCCGCCCCAGCCCCCGGAAATCCACGTTTGCGACAACAAAAATGTGCCCCTCCGCGCAAAACCTTGTCGCAAACGTGGAATGACGGGTCTCAGAACTTGCGGTGGGCTGGGGGGATGCCGGTGATCTCGGTGATCAGGGCCTCGGCTTCGGCCTTGCGGTCCTCGGTGACGAAGATCCGCGCCATCGTCTCGCGGCTGTACATCGTGACGGTCACGCCGAAGTCCTCGGTCATCACCGCCGGAATCCCTTCGGCGACGAGTTCGTCGACGAGCATCTGGGCCTGCCAGAACGGCACCCACGCCGCCTCGACGGTGCGTTCGGGGTCGGGCGGGCGCGGCGGATGCTTGCCGAACACCCAGTGCCACGCTGACCGGAAAGTGGGCATGACCTCGTTCTTAGCGCACCGCTGTCGCACTCCGTCGGGCAGCCGCGCTGTTTCCGGATTGTGAACGGTCTGTATGCGGCCGCGACGGCCGGTTGTCCGCTTCCGAGCTGTGTCACTATTGTCGGCCCTAGCTGGCACGACGGGTGGCAACCAACGACGACGAGGGGACATCATGGCGAGAATCATCAAGGCCGCGCTGTTGCAGACCGACTGGACCGGCGACAAGGAGTCGATGATCGTCAAGCACGAGGAGGCCGCCCGCGAAGCGGCCGCCGAGGGCGCGCAGATCATCTGCTTCCAGGAGCTCTTCTACGGCCCGTACTTCTGCCAGGTGCAGGACCCCGAGTACTACGAGTACACCGAGTACATCCCCGACGGGCCCACCACGAAGCGGTTCCAGGCGCTCGCCAAGGAGCTGAACATGGTGATGGTGCTGCCGATGTACGAGATCGAGCAGCCCGGCATCTACTACAACACCGCCGCGGTGATCGACGCCGACGGCACGTACCTCGGCAAGTTCCGCAAGCAGCACATCCCGCAGGTCAAGGGGTTCTGGGAGAAGTTCTACTTCCGGCCCGGCAACGGCGGTTACCCGATCTTCGACACCGCCGTCGGCAAGGTCGGCGTGTACATCTGCTACGACCGCCACTTCCCGGAGGGCTGGCGCATCCTCGGCCTGAACGGCGCCGAGATCGTGTTCAACCCGTCGGCCACGCATCGCGGGCTCTCCGAGTACCTGTGGTCGATCGAGCAGCCGGCGGCGGCCGTGGCCAACATGTACTACGTCGGAGCGATCAACCGGGTCGGCATCGAGCCGCTCGGCGAGAACGACTTCTACGGCCAGAGCTACTTCGTCGACCCGCGCGGCGCGTACGTCGGCGACAAGGGCGACCCGTACAAGCCCGAGCTGATCATCCGCGAGCTCGACATGGACCGCATCAAGGAGGTCCGCGACGGCTGGGCGTTCTACCGCGACCGCCGCCCCGACGCCTACGACGAGATCGTGGAGGGCTGATCCATGGCCACCACCCTCATCTCCGGTGGCACCATCGTCTCCGCGGTCGGACGTCGCGAGGGCGACGTGCTCGTCGACGGCGAGAAGATCGTCGCCATCCTCGCGCCCGGCCAGGCGTCGGCGATGGGGATCGTCGCCGATCGCACCGTCGACGCCACCGGCAAGTACGTGGTGCCGGGCGGGATCGACGTGCACACCCACATGCAGATGCCGTTCGGCGGCACCGAGGCGTCCGACACCTTCGAGACCGGCACCCGTGCCGCGGCGTGGGGTGGCGTCACGACGATCGTCGACTTCGCCGTGCAGAACACCGGTGGCAGCGTGCAGGATGCGCTCGGCGCGTGGCACGAGAAGGCCGCCGGCCAGTGTGCGATCGACTACGCGTTCCACCAGATCATCGGCGGCGTCGACGAGGAGTCGCTGAAGGCGATGACCTATCTCGTCGACAACGAGGGCATCACGAGCTTCAAGCTCTTCATGGCCTACCCCGGCGTCCTCTACTCCGACGACGGCCAGATCCTGCGGGCCATGCAGAACGCCTCCGAGTCGGGGGCGATGATCATGATGCACGCCGAGAACGGCATCGCCATCGACGTGCTCGTCGCCCAGGCGCTCGCTCGGGGCGAGACCGACCCGATGTACCACTCGCTCACCCGGCCGGCCGAGCTCGAGTCGGAGGCCACGCACCGGGCGATCCAGCTCGCCAAGGTCGCCGGCAACGTCCCGCTGTACATCGTGCACATGTCGGCCTCGGGCGCGCTCGAACAGGTCGCCGCCGCGCAGCACGCCGGCCTGAACGTGTTCGCCGAGACGTGCCCGCAGTACCTCTACCTCACGCTGGAGGACCAGCTCGCCGCGCCGGGCTTCGAAGGCGCCAAATGGGTGTGCTCCACGCCGTTGCGCACCAAGCACGAGCATCACCAGACCGATCTCTGGAAGGGTCTGCGGATGAACGAGCTGGCGGTCGTGTCGACCGACCACTGCCCGTTCTGCATGAAGGACCAGAAGGAGAGTGGGCATCGGCAACTTCGCCGCCATCCCCAACGGCATCGGCGGCGTCGAGCACCGCATGGAGCTGATCTACCAGGGCGTCGTCGCCGGCGAGATCAGCCTCGAACGGTGGGTCGAGACCTGCTCGACCTCGCCGGCGCGCATGTTCGGCCTGCCCGACAAGGGCGTCATCGCACCCGGCGCCGACGCCGACATCCTCGTGTGGGACCCGAACGGCACGACGACGATCGGCATCAACGACAAGCACCACATGAACATGGACTACTCGGCCTACGAGGGGTTCAAGATCGACGGCAAGGTCGACACGGTCATCAGCCGCGGCACCGTCATCGTCGAGAACGACAACTACATCGGGACGAAGGGCCACGGCAAGTACATCAAGCGCGGCCTGTCCACCTATCTGCACTGACCTGTAACGCCTGGGTGCCTGACCCCAGGCGTTTCAGGTTCGAGATCGGAGAAGCTCTCATGAATCGGATTTCCCATTGGATCGACGGCAAGGTCGTCGAGTCCACCTCTGGCCGCTCCGCGGTCGTCTACAACCCGGCCACCGGTGAACAGTCCGGCGCCGTCGATCTCGCCACGGTCGACGAGGTCGGCGCGGCGGTCGCCGCGGCGAAGGCGGCGTTCCCCGAGTGGCGGGCCACGTCGTTGTCGCGTCGCGCCGAGGTGATGTTCCGCCTGCGTGAGCTCGTCGACGCGAACCGCAAGGAGATCGCCACGCTGCTCACCGCCGAGCACGGCAAGGTGCTGACCGACGCGATGGGCGAGGTCGCCCGCGGCCTGGAGAACATCGAGTTCGCCTGCGGCATCCCGCAGCTGATCAAGGGTGAGTACTCCGAGCAGGCGGCGAGCGGCATCGACGTGTACTCGATCCGCCAGCCGCTCGGCGTCGTGGCCGGCATCACCCCGTTCAACTTCCCGGCGATGGTCCCGATGTGGATGTTCGCCAACGCGCTCGCCTGCGGCAACACGTTCGTGCTGAAGCCGAGCGAGAAGGACCCGTCGGTGTCGCTGTTGCTCGCCGAACTGCTCGCCACCGCCGGCCTGCCCGCCGGCTGCTTCAACGTGGTGCAGGGCGACAAGGTCGCCGTCGACGCACTGCTCGAACACCCCGACATCGCCGCGGTCAGCTTCGTCGGCTCGACCCCGATCGCCAAGTACATCTACGAGACCGGCACGGCCAACGGCAAGCGGGTCCAGGCGCTCGGCGGGGCGAAGAACCACATGCTCGTGCTCAGCGACGCCGACGTCGACATGGCCGCCGACGCGGCGATCGGCGCCGGGTACGGCTCGGCCGGTGAGCGCTGCATGGCGGTCAGCGTCGTGCTCGCCTCGGAGAGCATCGCCGACGAGCTGGTGGCCAAGATCGCCGAGCGGATCCCGCAGGTCAAGGTCGGCCCCGGCAACGAGGCGGGCAACGAGATGGGCCCGCTGATCACCGGCGAGCACCGCGACAAGGTCAAGGGCTACGTCGACGGCGCGCCGGGCGAGGGTGCGTCGGTCGTGGTCGACGGCCGCGACGGTGTGCCCGCCGACGGCTTCTTCCTCAACCCGACACTGCTCGACCACGTCACCCCCGACATGGCCTGCTACCGCGACGAGATCTTCGGCCCGGTGCTGTCGGTGATGCGCGTCAGCGGCTACCAGGAGGGCCTCGACACGATCAACGCCAACCCGTACGCCAACGGCACGGCGATCTTCACCCGCGACGGCGGCGCCGCCCGCCAGTTCCAGTTCGACGTGCAGGTCGGCATGGTCGGCGTCAACGTGCCCGTCCCCGTGCCGGTCAGCTACTACAGCTTCGGCGGTTGGAAGGCGAGCCTGTTCGGCGACACCCACATGTACGGCCCGGAGGGCATCAACTTCTACACCCGCGGCAAGGTCGTCACCAGCCGCTGGCCCGACCCCGCCACCAGCACCATCGACCTCGGCTTCCCGGAAACCCGATGACGCTTCGACCCGTGGAGCCGGACCATGCGTGAAGGTTCGGCCCCCGGGCATCCTGTCGCTGGCCGCCAGGTGGCGAGGCACGAGCCACACGTGAGCGTCAGCGAACCATGCAAATCGGGCTGGTCCTACAGACCACGCCGCCGGCGGCGCGGGTGATCGATCTGGCGAAGCGCGCCGAGACGTACGGGTTCAGCCACGTGTGGACGTTCGACTCGCACATCCTGTGGGAGGAGCCGTACGTCATCTACTCGCAGATCCTGAACGAGACCCGCAACATCGTCGTCGGCCCGATGGTGACGAACCCGGCGACCCGCGACTGGACCGTCACCGCGTCGACCTACGCCACGCTCAACGAGATGTACGGCAACCGCACCGTGTGCGGGATCGGCCGCGGCGACTCCGCCGTGCGCGTCACCAACGGCAAGCCGACCACGCTCGCCACGATGCGCGAGTCGATCCACGTGATCCGCGAGCTGGCCAACGGTCGCAGCGTCGACTACAAGGGATCGACGATCACCCTGCCGTGGGCGACCAGGAGCGAACTCGAGGTCTGGGGCGCCGGCTACGGCCCGAAGGCGCTGGCGCTGATCGGCGAGACGTGCGACGGGTACATCCTCCAGCTCGCCGACCTGTCGATCGCCGAGTGGACGATCAACGCCGTGCGCACCGCGGCGAGCGACGCCGGCCGCAATCCCGACGACATCACGATCTGCGTCGCCGCCCCCGCGTACGTCGGCCCGACCGAGAACCTCGCCGTACATGCGCGACCAGTGCCGTTGGTTCGGCGGCATGGTCGGCAACCACGTCGCCGACATCGTCGAGCGCTACGGCGAGTCGGGGGCCGTGCCGACCGCGCTCACCGACTACATCAAGGGGCGCGACGCCTACGACTACAACCAGCACGGCCAGGCCGGCAACGTGCACACCACGTTCGTGCCCGACGAGATCGTCGACCGGTTCTGCATCCTCGGCCCGGTCGAGGCACAGCTCGAGAAGCTGCACGCGCTGCAGGCGCTCGGCGTCGACCAGTTCGCGGTCTACCTCCAACACGACGGCAAGGACCACACGCTGACGCAGTACGGCGAGCACGTGATCCCGGCGCTGAAGGAACAGGCACTGGCACGTTCGTGAATCGACGAAACGAGTGTTGGCGGGTCGAGAGCGGGCGCTCATGATCACCAGGGGTCTGCGCAAAGCCGGACTGTTCGTCGTCGCGCTGCTGTGCGTGGCCGCCCTGTGGGAGCTGTACAAGGCGCTCGGTCCGGAGGAGGGCGGCGAGATCCTCGGCTGGCGGCTGATCCCGCGCACCAGCGACCGGGCGATGCCGCACACGTGGGAGATGGGCCAGCGGCTCTTCGACCCCGAGGTGCGCGGCAAGGACACGCCGATCTGGCAGGCGATCCTCGGCTACAGCTGGTACACGTTCCGCATGGCGCTCGTCGGGCTGATCCTCGGCGCCGTGTTCGGCATCGCACTGGCGATCGTGATGGCGCGGTTCAAGGTGATCGAGCGCGGCCTGCTGCCGTACGTGATCGCCTCGCAGACCATCCCGCTGATCGCCCTGGCTCCGCAGGTCGCGGCATTCGGCGGCAACTGGGACCTGCCGAAGTGGATGTGGGTCTCGACGCTCGGAGCGTTCCTCGCGTTCTTCCCGATCGCGGTGGCCACGCTCAAGGGTCTGAGCTCGGCGCCCGCGGCCTCGCTCGAGCTGATGGACAGCTACGCCGCCAGTTGGTGGAGCACGTTGGTCAAACTCAAGTTCCCGGCGGCCGTCCCGACGATGGTCCCCGGCCTCAAGCTCGGCGCGACCGCCGCGGTGATCGGAGTGATCGTGTCGGAGATCTCGACCGGCGTGCGCGGCGTCGGCTTCGCCTCGCTCACCTACGGTCAGAAGGCCACGAGCGACCCGGCGCAGGTGTACACGGCGGTCTTCGGTGCGGCGTCGCTGGGGCTGGTGATGTTCGGACTGATCGTCGGCATCGAAGCCATCGCCATGCGCAACCGACCGCGGCGAGAGGCGTACGCATGAGGACGCAACGAACGAGGGCCAGCGCATGAGCGCTTCGGTGACCAACTCCTCGTCGTCGCTGTCGACGTCGGCGGCCGTCATCGTCGACCACGTGTCGATGGTGTTCAACGCGGGACGCAGCAACCAGGTCGACGCGCTCGTCGACATCGACCTGTCGATCCAGCCGGGCGACTTCGTGTCGCTGATCGGGCCGTCGGGTTGTGGCAAGTCGACCCTGCTGCGCCTGATCGCCAACCTGATCGAACCGTCGTCGGGCACGGTGCTCGTCAACGGCAAGTCGGCCAAGCAGGCGCGCCTCGAGCAGGACTACGGGATGGCGTTCCAGCAGTCCGGGCTGTTCGAGTGGCGCACGGTGCGCAAGAACATCGAGCTGCCGCTCGAGCTCAAGGGCTGGAGCAAGGCCAAGCGCCAGAGGCGCGCCGACGAGATGCTCGAGCTCGTGCAGCTCGCCGACTTCGGCGCCCACATGCCGTGGCAGCTGTCGGGCGGGATGCAGCAGCGAGTCGCCATCGCCCGCGCGCTCGCCTCGCATCCTCCGCTGCTGTTGATGGACGAGCCGTTCGGCGCCCTCGACGAGATGACCCGTGAACACATGCAGGCCGAGCTGCTGCGCATCTGCGCCGCCGCCCAGACGAGCGTCGTGTTCGTCACGCACTCGATCCCCGAAGCCGTCTACCTGTCGAACCGGGTGGTGGTGATGTCGCCCCGGCCTGGTCGCATCACCGACATCATCGACGTGCGAACTCGGCGCGAATCGCGACGAGGACACCCGCGAGGAGGATCTCTTCTACAAGAAGATCACCGAGGTCCGTGAAGCGTTGCGCCACGTCGAAGGCCCCGGACCCGACGAGGTGCTGCCCGAGCAGGCCGGTCCACCTGGCTCGACGGTTCGCGGCATCGAGGACCGATGAGCGCGGCATCGACGGTCGGCAAGGTCGTCGTCCCGCCGCTGATCGTCGGCGGGCTGTTCCTCGGCACATGGGAGCTGATCGTCAGGATCTTCGACATCCAGCCCTATCTGCTGCCGGCGCCGTCGGCCATCTGGACCGAACTCACCGAGAACTGGTCAGACGTCGCCGACGCCATGTATGTCACGGGTGCCAACGCGCTCGTCGGCCTGCTGTTCGGCGTGATCTGCGGTGTGGCGCTGAGCTTCGTGCTGATGCGCTTCCACGTGGTCAACGAACTCGTGACGCCACTCGCCGTGGCCCTGAATGCCATTCCGATCATCGTGCTCGTCCCCGTGTTCAACAACATGTTCGCCAGCACGACCGAGGTGCCGCGCCGGCTGATGGTCACCTTGATCGTGTCGTTCATCGTGCTCATCAACGTGGCCAAGGGACTGCGTCAAGTGAGCGCCACCCACATGGAGCTGATGCGGTCGTATGCCGCGTCGCCGAGCGAGATCCTCCGTCAAGACCCGGATCCCCAACGCCCTGCCGTACCTGTTCACGGCGCTGAAGATCGCTGCGCCGGTCGCGGTCATCACCGCCTTCGTTGCCGAGTACTTCGGCGGCAGCCAGAACGGCCTGGGCTACGGCATCACCTCGAACGCCGCGGCATCCAGGACGGCGGCGTCATGGGCCTACGTCGTCGGCGCGTGCGCGCTCGGCCTCGCGTTCTATCTGATCGCGGTCGGGCTCGAGCGCATCGCCTCGCCCGGCCATCGCCCGAGATCTCCACACCAGTCCAACCAACCACAAGCACGGGGCCTCACCCCCGGGGGAGCAACAGCATGAACAAGCAACGCATCCGATTGGCGACGGCAGGTCTCGTCGCCCTCTCACTGGTCGGTGCCGCCTGCGGCAGCGACGACGATTCGGGGAGCGACACGACCGCCGCTCCGGCCGGAACCGAAGCGACCACCGACACGGACGCACCGGCGGATACCGAGGCGCCGGCCGACAGCGCGGAGCCCACCGACTCCGAGGCTCCGGCCGATTCCGAGGCCCCGGCCGACGGCGGCGAGTGCGAGACCGTCGACGAGATCAGCCTGCAGTTGCAATGGTTCACGCAGGCCCAGTTCGCCGGCTACTTCGCCGCCCAGGACCAGGGTTTCTACGAGGCGCAGTGCCTCGACGTGACCATCGTGGAAGGCGGCGTCGAGATCGTGCCGCAGACGCAGCTGGCCAACGGCGACGTCGACTTCGCCCTGGCGTGGGTGCCCAAGGCGCTCGCCAGCCGTGAAGCCGGTGCCGACATCGTCAACATCGCCCAGATCTTCCAGCGTTCCGGCACGCTCCAGGTGAGCTTCGTGGACAAGGGCATCACCACGCCGGCCGACTTCGCCGGCAAGAACATCGGCAACTGGGGCTTCGGCAACGAGTACGAGATCTTCGCCGCGCTCGCCGAGGAAGGGCTCGACCCCGCCACCGACGTCACGCTCGTCGGCCAGCAGTTCGACATGGTCGCCCTGCTCGACGGTTCGATCGACGCCGCCGAGGCGATGACCTACAACGAGTACGCACAGGTGCTCGAGTCGGTCAACCCCGACACCGGCGAGCTGTACACGCCAGAGGAGCTGAACGTCATCAGCTACGAGGACTACGGCGTGGGCATGTTGCAGGACGCCATCTGGGCCGACGCCGCTCGTCTCGCCGACGACGCGGCGTACAAGGACCAGGCGACCCGCTTCGTCGCTGCGTCGATCCAGGGTTGGACGTACTGCCGTGACAACCCGGAGGAGTGTGCGGACATCGTCACCGCCGCCGGCTCGACGCTCGGCGCCACCCATCAGCTGTGGATGATGAACGAGGTCAGCAAGCTGATCTGGCCGTCGCCCGACGGCATCGGCTTCATCGATCCGGCGGCCTGGGATCGCACCGTCGAGATCAGCCTGAACACCCCGAACCTCGAAGGCGCGACCGTCCTCACGGCCGAGCCGACCGAGGGTGCCTACACCAACGACATCGTCGAGGCGGCCTGGGCCCTGCTCGAAGGCATGGATCTCGACCTGACCGGCGAAGCGTTCGAGCCGATCGAGGTCACCCTCACCGAAGGCGGCGAGTAGTCGTCATCACGGCGAAGGCGTGATCATCGTGCGCACAGACGGCGCACCTTGTTCACGCCTTCGCTGGACGGTCGCTCAGCACAGCTGAAGGCGTGATCATCGTGCGCACATGCGCGGCAGTTTGTTCACGCCTTCGCTGGAGAGGCTGGAGCGACCGGACGGGTCAGTCGGCGAGGGTGAGGGCTTCGTCGAGGATGGCGAGGCCCTCACGGACCAGCTCGTCGGGGGCGTTGCACGGCGGCACCACGTGGATGCGGTTGACGGCCAGCATCGGCCACATCCCCTTCGCCTTGCAGGCGGCGACGACCTTGCCCATCGTGGCGGCGTCCATCGGCTCACGGGTCTCCCGATCCTTGACCAGCTCGATCGCCCAGAACACGCCGAGCCCGCGCACCTCGCCGATGCTGCGATGGCGGGTGGCCATGTCGTTCAGCGCCGGGCCGATGATGTCGTTGCCGAGGTGGCGGGCCTGTTCGAGCACGCCCTCCTCCTCGAAGATCCTGATGCTCGCCACCGCACTGGCGCAGGCGAGGGGATGGCCCGAGTAGGTGAGCCCCCCGGGATACACACGATCGTCGAACGTCGCCGCGATCGCGCCCGACATGACGACGCCGCCGAGCGGGACGTACCCCGAGTTGACGCCCTTGGCGAACGCGATCAGGTCGGGCTGGGCGTTCCAGTTCTGCCACGCGAACCACTGGCCGGTCCGGCCGAAGCCGGCCATCACCTCGTCGGCGATCAACACGATGCCGAACTCGTCGCACAGCGCCCGGACCCCTTCGAGGTAGCCGTCCGGCGGCACGAGGATCCCGTTCGTGCCGACCACCGATTCGAGGATGATCGCGGCGATCTTGTTGCCGCCCTCGAACGTGATCGTGTCGCGGAGGTGCTGCAGCGCCCGCTCGCCCTCCTGCTCGACGGAGATCGGAGTGGAACGCCGAGCGGTAGGCGTACGGGCCCCAGAACTTGACGAGACCGGGGATCGACGGCTCGTTGTCGAGGCGCCGCCCCTCACCGGTGAGCCCGATCGCGGCGGCGGTGCCACCGTGGTAGCTGCGGTACGCCGAGAGCACCTTCAGCCGGCCGGTGTGGCGCCTTGGCCATGCGGATCGCGTTCTCGACCGCCTCGGCGCCGGCGTTGGTGAAGAACACCTTCTGGAAATGGCCGTCGCGGGACACCCCGTCGGTGCCGAGGTTGGCCTTCTCGACGATCAGCCGCCCGGCCTCGCTGCGCTGCGCGTTGGCGAAACTGGGAGCGACCATGCACAACCGTTCGGCCTGGTCCTTGATCGCCTGGATCATCTTCGGGTGCTGATGCCCGAGGTTCATGTTGACGAGCTGGCTGGTGAAGTCGATCCACGTCGTGCCGTGCTCGTCCCAGAACTTGGCGCCGAGCGCCCCGTCGATCACGGTCGGATCGAGCGCCGCCTGGGCCGACCACGAATGGAACACGTGCGCCCGATCGTTGACGTAGGCGTCGGAGGGTGGAGCGGCGAGATCTTGTTCGGGCCGAGCTTCGACGGAGGTCATGGCGCCAGGGTATGGCACATCGCGAGACCATCGTCTACCGTTCGACGCATGGGTGATTTCGCAGGACAGATCGTCGACTTTCCGAGCAACGGTGCAGGTGCCTCGGGGTACCTGGCACTCCCGGCGGCGGGTTCCGGCCCCGGACTGATCGTCGTCCAGGAGTGGTGGGGGCTCGACTCCGGCATCAAGGAGATGGCCGATCGCCTGGCTGCCGAGGGGTTCGTCGCGCTCGCCCCCGACCTGTACCACGGCGACCTGGCCGCACACACCGAGATGGACAAGGCCGGCGAGCTGATGCAGGCGATGCCGGCCGATCGGGCCGGGCGCGACATGAGCGGTGCGGTCGACTTCCTCGCCGAGCACGAGGCCACGACCGGCGACTCGATCGGGGTGGTCGGGTTCTGCATGGGCGGCATGCTCAGCTTCATCCTCGCCGCGCTCCGGCCGGACAAGATCAAGGCGGTCGTGCCGTTCTACGGGTTCCCCCAGGGGGACGGCCAGCCCGACTATTCGAAGATCACCGCAGTGATCCGCGGCCACATGGCCGAGCACGACGACTTCTTCGGGCCGGACGCGGCGCGCGAACTCGAAGCTCGACTGCAGGGACTCGGGCTCGACGTGACCCTCACGGTGCATCCGGGAACGGGCCACGCGTTCATGGCACCGCACAACGCGCTCGGCACGCAGGACGCCGAGGCGTACGCGCGGATCTGGCCCGAGGTCATCGCGTTCCTCCACGAGCAACTCGGCTGAGCGGTCCCAGCGATGGTTCGTTTCGACGCGCTGCTCTTCGACGCGGGCGGCGTGCTCGTGCTGCCCGACCCGACCGTGCTCGGCCCGCTGCTCGCGTACTACGGCGGCGATGGCTCGATCGAGGCACACCGGCGGGCCCACTATGCGGGGATGGCGGCGAAGTCGACCGCCGGAGCGGTCGAGGCCGACTGGTACATGTACGACGAGGCGTACGTGCGGGCGACAGGTGTGCTCGAGGCCGACGTCGTCGAGGCCGCGGAACTGCTCGGTGTGACACGGCACGCCCCGCTGTGGCGGTGGCCGATTCCCGAGTCGCGGTCGGCGCTCGAGCGGCTCGCGGCCGCCGGCATCCCGATGGGGGTGGTGTCGAACGCGAGCGGCCAGATCGAAGCGGTGCTCGCCCGCCAGGTGTGCCAGGTCGGACCCGGTGCTCATGTGGCGATGCGCTGTGTCGTCGACAGCGAGGTCGTCGGCGTGGCGAAACCCGATCCGGCGATCTTCGACCACGCGTTGGTGCACTTCGGCGACGTCGACACCGCCGGATCGCCTACATCGGCGACTCCGTGACGATGGACATCGCGTCATCGAGCGCCGCCGGGCTGCACCCGATCCTCGTCGACCCGTACGACGACCACCCCGACGCGCCGTTCGAACGGATCCGCTCGCTCACCGAACTCGCCGACGAACTCGCCCCGACCTGACATCCAGCGATCGGCCCGCCACGGACGTCTCGGGCGCGTTGTCGATCGGTCGGCGAACGGAATCGCGCCCAGAGCGGGCTGTGGATCGTCGATGGCCCGTCGCGGACGTCTGGGCGCGTTGTCGATCGGTCGGCGAACGGAATCGCGCCCAGAGCGGCGTGTGGATCGTCGAGGCCCGTCACGGGACGTCTGGGCGCGTTGTCGATCGGTCGGCGAACGGAATCGCGCCCGAGCGGGGTGTGGATCGGCAGGTCACGCTCATCGCGGGTCGGAGGCGGTGATCAACTGGCGGGCGATCACCTTGAGACACAGGGTCTCGTCGGCGCCTTCGAAGATCGACAGGACGCGGGCGTCGACGAACAGCCGGCTGACCGGGAACTCCTCGGCGTAGCCCATCCCGCCGTGGATCTGCATCGCCTCGCGGGTGACCCATTCGGCGGCCTTGCACACGTACGCCTTGACCATCGACGCCTCCATGGCGCCCTCACCCTTGGCCATCAGGATCGCCACCGAGTAGGCGAACTGCCGGCCGGCCTGGATCAACACCGCCATGCGGCCGAGCTTGGCCCGCGTCAGCTGGTAGTCGATGATCGCCTCGCCGAACACCTTGCGGTTCTGGGCGTAGTCGAGGGCCTGTTCGTAGGCGGCCTGCATCACGCCGACGGCGCGAGCCGCGGTCTGCAGCCGGCCGTTCTCGAAGCCGGCCATCTGGAAGTAGAAGCCCTTGCCGAGTCCCTCCTCGCCGCCGATCTGGTTCTCGGCCGGCACCCACCAGTCCTCGAGGGCGATCTCGTAGGAGTGCATGCCGCGGTAGCCGATCGTGTCGATCGGGCGGCCCTCCATCTTGCCGACGCGCGGAGCGCCGTCGCCCACCGGGATCGGGTCCTGGGTCAGGTTGAAGCCGTGGCTGTCGCCACGCGGCTTGGGCACGATGAACAGCGACAGCCCGCGATGGGTCTTGGCCCGGTCGGGGTCGGTGCGGGCGAGCAGCGTGAGGGCATCGGCACGGGCACCGAACGTGCACCACGTCTTCACCCCGTTGATCACCCAGCCGTCCTCGCCGTTCGGCCCCGGTGCCGGCGTGGCGGTGACGGTGATCCCGGCGACGTCGCTGCCGAAGTCGGGTTCGGTCACCGCGACGGCCGGCATCACCTCGGCGGTCGCCAGCTTCGGCAACCAGTGGAGCTTCTGCTCCTCGGTGCCGCCCTTGACGAGCGCGCGGGTCAGGATCTCGGGCCGCGTGATCAGCGAGCCGCCGATCCCGAGGCTGGCCCGGGAGAGCTCCTCGGTGGCCACGACCATGCCCATGTACTCGGCGTTGCCGCCCTCGCTGTAGCCGCCGTACTCGGCGGGCACGCTGAAGCCGAACGCCCCCAGCTCGGCGAGGCCGGTGACGATCTCCTCGGGCACGTCGCCGTTGGTCCGATGGACGTGTTCGGCGTGCGGGGCGATCACGTTGCGGGCGAACGAACCGAACGAGTCGGCGACCATCTCCATGTCGCCGTCGAGATGGCGGGGCCCGGCCTGATCGGCGAGCGACGCCAGGAACTCCGGATCGCGGTACGTGCCGATGAAGTCGTGCGCCTTGCCGAGCGGGTCGCGCTCGACGCCCCACATCGCCTCGCGCCCGATCACCTTGGCGGACAGTTCGTGGAGCATGTCGGCGGCGAAGGCGCAGGTGATGCGCGCCTCGAGGTCGCCCTTGGCGCCGTAGTCGAGCAGTGCCCTGGCGGTCGCGACCCCGGCGGCGGAGTGGGCGATGTCGTACGCCAGCACCTGACGGACGTCGGGCCCGCCGCTCGCCGCGAGCGCACGGACGGCGGCCGCGACGACCTGGTCGGCGAGGTCGATGGCGTCGGCCGCGGCGGGAACATCGGGGGCAGTCGTGCCAGAGGTCATGGCGGCGAGATTACCGGGCGGTAACCGGTCGGACCTTTTCGGCGGTGCTCGACCGCGACACGCGCCTGCGACGATGTGCCGCGTGGCCAACATCGGTGTGTTCTGTGGGTCGAACTTCGGTTCCGATCCCGCTTTCGACGGGCGGCGGAGGAACTCGGGGCGAGCGATCGCCGGTGGCGGGCACCGGTTGGTCTACGGCGGCGGCCACGTCGGACTGATGGGCGCGATCGCGGACGCCGCGCTGGCCGAAGGTGGCGAGGTGGTCGGCGTGATCACCGAACACCTGGTCGGGGCCGAAGTGGCACACGGCGGCCTGACGACGTTGGAGGTCACCGGCTCGATGCACGAGCGCAAGGCGAGGATGGCGGAACTGTCCGACGGCGTGATCGTCCTGCCGGGCGGCTTCGGCACGCTCGACGAGTCGTTCGAGCTGTTGACGTGGAACCAGCTCGGTCTGCTCGCCGCGCCCGTCGTCTTCCTCGACGTCGCCGGCTTCTTCGAGCCGCTGTTCGAGTTCGTCGCCGGCGCCGTGGCGGCCGGATTCGTCCGCGACCACCACGCCGCGCTGGTGCAGCGCGCGCCGACCGTCGCGCACGCCGTGCGGATGGCGACGACCGCCCCGCTCGGCTACGTGCCCAAGTGGGCCGATATCTGAACGGCTGGTCAGTCGAGGTTGCGGCGCAGGAGGGAGTGGACGCGCTCCCAGTGCAGCTCGGATGCGTCGTGGTCGTAGCGCTCGCCGGCCGGCGCGAAGCCGTGCACCGCGTCGGTGATCACATCGATCGTGTGAACGACGCCGGCCGCGTCGAGCGCATCGGTCATCACCGTCATCGTCTCGATCGGCGCGGTCGGGTCGCCGTCGACCCAGGCGAAGTAGAGCTCGGCCCGCACCGAGTCGAGGCCGAGGTGCGGCGAGTCGGCGGTGTCGCGCACGAGCCATGCGCCGTGGATCGACGCCGCCGCGGCGACCCGGTCGGGCAGCGCTCTCGCCAGCGACACCGCCAAGCCACCGCTCATGCAGAAGCCCACCGCACCGACGTCGCCAGGGCGCGCCGCGGGATCGGAGTCGGCGACCGCGAGCAGCGCCTCGGCATCACCGACGATGTTGGTCGGCGTGATCGTGCCCATCAGCTCGCTGCGGGCGTGCATGTCCTCGTCGCTCTTGCCGAACTCGCGGAGCGGGCCACCGCGGTAGAAGAGGTAGGGCAGCATCACGTAGTAGCCGGCGGTGGCGAGGCGCGAGGCCATGTCCTTCAACGCCGGTCGGATGCTCGGGGCATCCATGAGGTACAGCACCACCGGGTGGGGACCGTCGTGCTCGGGATGGAAGATGAACGTGGTCATCTCGCCGTCGGGTGTGGTGACGTCGATCTGGCGCTCGATCATCCGTCGATTCTGACACCGCCGGCACACGGGACCGCGCTTGGCAGGACCGCCAGCGTGCGGGCAACATGCGTCCATGCATCGAATCCTCATCGGCTCGTTCTGCGCGCTGACGCTCGTGGCCGCCGCCTGTTCGTCGGATTCCGACTCGGCGACCGGCGACTCGACCGCGTCCGCCGCCACCGATGCACCGATCACCGCCGACCGACCCGAACGGACACCGAACCGGACGACACCGAACCGGTCGACACCGAACCGGTCGACACGTTGCCGGCGGAGACCGATCCGGTCGACTCGGGACCCACCGACGTCTCGGAGGGCGCGTCCGACGCCCGCGGCGTCGTCGAGGTGCTCGCCTCCGACGAACTCGCCGGTCGGGACAACTTCACCGCCGGGTCGACCGCCGCGCAGGAGTTCCTGGTCGGCCAACTGTCCGAGTTCGCCGAGCCGGCCTTCGACGCCGCAGGCAGCGACGGGTATCTCCAGGAGTTCCCAGACGGCACCAACCTGCTCGCCGTCATCCCGGGCACGGATCTCGCCGACGAGTACGTCGTCGTCGGCGCGCACTACGACCACGTCGGTGCCGACTGTCCGACCATCGACATGGACGACCACATCTGCAACGGGGCGACCGACAACGCGGCCGGCGTGGCGGTCGCGATCACCGCCGCGCGGCACGTCGCCGCGGCCGGCGCACCGCGGCGGACGATCGTCATCGCGCTGTGGGACGCGGAGGAGGACGGGTTGCTCGGCTCCACGTACTACGCGAGCGATCCGGTCGTTCCCCTCGACCGGACCGTGGCGTACGTCAACTTCGACATCCAGGGTTCCGATCTCGTCCCGTCGATCGCCAACAGCACGATCGCCGTCGGAGCGGAGACGGGTGGCCCGACGCTCGTCGAGTCGGTGGCGACCGCGGCCGGCTCGTCGACTCTCGACACCGAGCAGTTGAGCGTGATCTTCGGCCAGGGTCGCAGCGACCACGCCAGCTTCGTCTCGAACGGCGTGCCGGCGGTGTTCCTGACCGACGCCACCAACGCCTGCTACCACACCGCGCAGGACGACGTCACCGCGGTGAACTTCGACAAGCTCGACCAGCAGGTGGTCACCGCGACGGCGCTGCTCGCCGACCTCGCGTCGACCGATGCCGTGCCCGTCTTCGACGCGGCGGCGCCGGTCGCCACCTATGACGACGCCGTCGCACTCCTCGCGATCGCCGAGCCCGCGCAGGCCGACTTCGCATCGCTCGGGCCCGAGGGCGAGGCGGTCAGCACGCAACTGCTCGTCGACCTGCGAGCCGTGGTCGATGCCGGGCCCGACGCGTTCACCGAGGACTCGATCGGGACGTTGCTGGGCGGTGCGGCGGGCTTCATCGAGGCGCTGTCGAGGGGCACGTGCGCACCTCGGCCGCTCAATAGTCGGCCGCCCAATAGTCAGTGCGTGACGTGATCCTCGCCGAGGGCTGACTACGATCGGCAGGATGCGCGGAGACCGCGACCGGTTGCCGCTGCCGATCCTGCTGCTCGCGCTCGTCGCGATCATGTTCTTCGCGCTGCCGTTCCTCGGCCTGCTCTGGCGGATGCCGTGGGGCAGCCTCTGGGACATCGCCAGCGAGGACGCCGTCGCGACCGCACTCTGGTTGTCGATCAGGACGTCGTTGACGGCCACGGCGTTGGCGGTGATCTTCGGTGTGCCGTTGGCCTGGCTCCTGGCGCGCGTGGCGTTCCGCGGTCGCGGGGCGGTGCGGGCGCTGTGCATGCTGTCGATGGTGCTGCCACCGGTGGTGGGCGGCGTCGTGCTGTTCTTCTCGTTCGGCCGGCGCGGCCTGTTCGGCCAGTACCTCGACCGCTGGTTCGACTTCCGTCTCCCGTTCACCACGTGGGGCGTCGTCATGGCCCAGACGTTCGTGTCGATGCCGTTCCTCGTGATCACGGTCGAGGCGGCATTGCGGCAGGTCGATCGGCGCTACGAGGATGCGGCGCGCACGCTCGGCGGGTCGCGGTGGTACGTGTTCCGCCGGGTGACGCTGCCGACGATCCGCCCTGCGCTGATCGCCGGAGCGGTCCTCGCCTGGGCCCGCGCGCTCGGCGAGTTCGGCGCGACCATCACGTTCGCCGGCAACTTCCCCGGCACCACCCGGACGATGCCGCTCGCCACCTACCTGGCGCTCGAGTCCGATCCGCAGGCCGCGCTCGTCCTCAGCCTGGTGCTGGTCGCCATCTCGTTCGGCGTGCTCGTGACGCTTCGAGATCGTTGGCTCGGCGGCTTCAGCCCGGTCTCGGCGTGAGGGTGTCGGCGTGAGCGGTGTCGGCGTGAGCCTCGAGGGATCGATCGGCGTTCGTCTCCCCGGCTTCGACCTCGACGTGGAGATCGAGGTGGCGCCCGGCGAGTTGCTGGCGATCCTCGGGCCGAACGGCGCCGGCAAGTCCACCTTGCTGCGGTCGATCACCGGACTGACCGCGCTCGACCACGGGCGATTGCAGGTCGACGGCGTGCCCCTCGACGACCCGGCCGCCGACGTGTTCGTCGCCGTCGAGCAGCGGCCGGTGGGGATGGTGTTCCAGACGTATCTGCTGTTCGATCACCTGAGCGCCGCCGACAACGTGGCGTTCGGGCTGCGCGCCCGGGGGATGCACAGGACCCAGGCCCGCGAGCGTGCGCTCGACTGGCTCGAGCGGGTCGGGCTGGCCGACTACGTCGACGCCAGACCGGCCTCGCTGTCCGGCGGGCAGGCACAGCGGGTCGCGCTCGCCCGGGCGCTGGCCACCGAACCGCGCGTGCTGCTGCTCGACGAGCCGCTCGCCGCGCTCGACGTGCAGACCCGCCGCGAGGTCCGCCGCGATCTTCGCGAGCATCTCGCGTCGTTCGACGGCATGCGCCTGCTGGTCACCCACGATCCGGTCGACGCCTACGCGCTGGCCGACCGGGTGGCGATCCTCGACGGCGGCCGCATCGTGCAGACGGGCACGATCGCCGAGGTGACCGCACATCCCCGGTCGCGCTACGTCGCCGACCTGGTGGGGACGAACCTCGTGATCGGAACGGTCGAACGACGGAACGCTTGGTGACCGACACCGGCGCCCGTGTCGTGGCCACCGACGCGCCGGCCGGCCGCTCGTTCGCGGTGATCCGGCCGCAGGCGGTCGTGCTCAGCGGAACCGATGGCACCGCCACCAGCGCACGCAACTCGTGGCTGGGCACGGTGCAGGAGATCGACATCCTCGGCGACCGAGCGCGGGTCGGCACGACGGGGGCGCTGCCGTTGATCGCCGAGATCACCGTCGCCGCCGTCGAGGCGCTCGGTTTGCGGCCCGGCGACGAGGTGTACGCGACCGTGAAGGCCACCGACATCGAGACCTACCCCGCTTAGCGCTCGCGGCGACGAGATCGGCCGCGACCGTCGACGGTCGCCGAGTACGAGTCGCGTGCAACGAATCCCGACGCACGCGACCGGCGGCGACGACCGAGCCAGTAGCGTCGCGCCGTGCGGCGAGCTCGGAGCGTGTCGGCGATGGTGGGAGTGGCGGCGCTGATGGCCGCCACGTCGTGCTCGACGTCGTCGGACGTCTCCTCGGTCGAGGCCAACCGGACCGACGACCGACCCGGAGCGACCACGGATCGCCGACGGAGAACGCCCGACCGCCGGACAGCCAACCGGTCGACACCGGCACGCTCGACTGGGGCACCTGCGACGACGCCGGCCCGGCGTCGGCGTCGAGCTCGAGTGCTCGACGCTCGCCGTCCCGCTCGACCACGACGACCCCGACGGCGCGACGATCGACATCGCGCTCGCCCGGGTGCCCGCCGACCGACCCCGACGAGCGCATCGGATCGCTCGTGTTCAACCCGGGCGGGCCCGGCGGATCGGGGATCGATTTCCTGTCGTCGGCGGCGCTGCTCGTTCCCGCCGAGACTCGCCGAACGCTTCGACCTCGTCGGCGTTCGACCCGCGAGGCGTCGGCGCCAGCACCGCCGTCGACTGCGACATCGAGATCGACGACAACATCGTGCTGCTCGAAGCGGGCGACGACGACGGGTGGAACGCCCTGCTCGAGGAAGCCAACGGTCTCGCCGACACCTGCCCGGCCGAGGCGCTCGACCTGGCCCCGTTCGTCGGGACCAACAACGCGGCCAGGGATCTCGACCTCGATCCGCGAGGCGCTCGGCGACGACCAACTCAGCTACGTCGGGTTCTCCTACGGCACACGTCTGGGCGCCACGTACGCCGAACTGTTCCCCGACAACGTGCGCGCACTGGTGCTCGACGGCGGCGTCAAGCCGACGTCCGACTCCGCCGAACTCGATCGCGAGCAGGGTGCCGGGTTCGACCTCGCGCTCGAGAACTTCGCCGCCGCCTGCGATGGCGACGAGGACTGTCTCCTCCGGGAGCTCGGGCCGACGCTGGAGGTGTACGCCGCGCTCGTCGCCGAGATCGCCGAGGTCGGCAGCTTCGCCGACCGACGACCCCGACCGGGTCCTCACGCCGGGTGAGCTGCAACTCGGCGTCGCCGCCGCGCTCTACAGCAAGGACGCGTGGCCGTTCCTCGCCGAGGCGCTCGTACACTCGCCGACACCGAACAGGACGGCTCGCTGCTGCAGGTGCTCGGCGACGGTCTGGTCGGGCCGCCAGCCCGACGGCACCTACAACAACGAACAGGAGGCCAACCTGTTCATCAACTGTGCCGACGACCCGAACCGCCCCGACCCCGACGAACAACGCGCGCGCGGCGGACGAGGCGGCCGCCGGATCGGAGTGGTTCGACGACTTCCTGCGGGCCAGCACCGGTTGCATCGGCACACCCGACGCGACCGACCCGTTGGTGTTCGGACCGGCCGACGGCGCCGCCCCGATCCTGGTGATCGGCAGCTCGGGCGACCCGGCGACGCCGTACGACTGGTCGGTCGCACTCGCCGACTCGCTGTCGTCCGCCGTGCTCTTCACGGTCGAGGCCGAGGGCCACACGGCGTTCCTGACGGTGGACTGCGTGGAGCCGGTCGTCGTCTCGTACCTCGTGGATCTCGACACTGCCCGACGACGGGCGACAGCTGTTCCGACAACGAGACCGCCGACTTCTTCCCCCCGCCGGCGAGAGCGAGATCGACCTGATCGTGGCGTTGTTCGACTGCCTGCGCGAGAACGGAGCCGACGTGCCCGAGCTGTCGACGGCCGACGTCCTGGCCGACCCGAGCGGCGAGGTCATCCTCGACGCGCTCGATCCGTCCGATCCGGGCTTCGCCGAGGCGGCGCTCGCGTGCCAGGACATCCTCGGAGAACTCTGAGTCGCCGCCGGGCGATCTCTGACGCGGCTGCCGCCCACAGCATCGTCACAGCTCCCGCACCGTTGTCCACAACGAATCGGGAGAAAGTCACACCCAATCGGCACTGACGCTCCACAGGGTGGGTCGTTCATGATGTTGAGATGTTGCGAGGGAGCACACCGGGGATCAGGCGAGAGCGCCAGCACGGCGCCGTACTGCAACAGCCGGACCGCCGTGACCTCGAACGCGCCGGCTGGCGGACCACGCTCGACTACCGCGAGAACCTGGTCAGGGGGCGCGACGGTCGGCTCCTCCAGGTCGACCCGGTGTGGCACGCCGAAGCCGAACGATCCGATCGCAGCCGCCACGGCAGCGGGCCGTCCGAACGAGGGGTCGATTTCATCACGGCGACCGCCGAATCGGTCGACGCGGTGTGGTCCCGGCTGCGTGTGGAGGCCGAACTCGCCGCCGTGCGTGTCCCGATCGAGAGCCGCGCCCAGGCGTCGTAGCGGGCGGTGCGGCTGCTCGGACGCCGCGCGTAGGGGCTGAGCAGGGACGTCGCGAACATCTCGGATTGGTACTTGCGCGCGGCAACCTACACTGCTGTAATTACGAGCCCGTCACCACGAGATGTGGGGGTCAGGACCGGGGCACACCACAGCATGTGGTGTTTCGCAGCCCCTCGAGCGAACACGAACGAACACACCCGAACACCCGACGAACCTGCCGAATGACGACACGAACGGCACGCCGCCACGACGAATGACTTGGAGCATCTGGTGACATTGATCGACGACAACGTTGGGACCCCGACCACGGGAACGATCGACGACACGAACCCCGAGACGACGCGTCGCGAACGCGGCGGTGACGCCCGTCGCGCCGACGCTCACCGACACGTCGAAATCGGTCGGCCCCGCCCGTGCCCAGCGCGCCGAGTTCCGGCGGCATGCGGGTCAGGAAGCGCAGCGGAGCGCTCGAACCGGTCGACGTCAACAAGATCGTCAACGCCATCGCCCGTGCGTCCGAAGGCCTGCTCGGTGTCGACCCGATGCGCGTCGCCACCCGCACGATCTCGGCGCTCGCCGACGGTGCGAGCACCCGCGAGCTCGACGACCTGTCGATCCGCACCGCCGCCGGCCTCATCGTCGAGGAGCCGACCTACTCCAAGCTCGCCTCGCGCCTGCTGGCCACGGTGATCGACAAGGAAGTCCGCAACCAGAACATCCCGTGGTTCTCCGAGTCGATCAAGGTCGGCCACGCCGAAGGCCTCGTCGCCGACAACGTGCTCGCCTTCGTCGAGGCGAACGCACCGACGCTCAACGCGGCGATCAACTCCGATCGCGACCGCTCCTTCGAGTTCTTCGGCCTGCGCACCGTGTACGACCGGTACCTGCTGCGCCATCCCGAGCGCCGCGAGATCATCGAGACCCCGCAGTACTTCTTCCTCCGGGTCGCCTGCGGGCTGTGCGCAGAAGCCGACGGCTCCGGCGACGTCGATGCGGCGGTCAAGTTCTACGACCTGATGTCGTCGCTGGCCTACCTCCCGTCGAGCCCGACGCTGTTCAACTCCGGCACGTCGCATTCGCAGATGTCGAGCTGCTACCTGCTCGATTCGCCCGAGGACAGCCTCGAGGGCATCTACAAGCGCTACACCGACATCGCCAAGCTGTCGAAGTTCGCCGGCGGCATCGGCGTCGCCTGGCACCGGGTGCGGGCCAAGGGCAGCCTGATCACCGGCACCAACGGTCTGTCGAACGGCATCGTGCCGTGGCTGCGCACGCTCGACTCGTCGGTCGCCGCCGTCAACCAGGGCGGTCGCCGCAAGGGTGCCGCCTGCGTGTACCTCGAGTCGTGGCACGCCGACATCGAAGACTTCCTCGAGCTGCGCGACAACACCGGCGACCACGCCCGTCGCACGCACAACCTGAACATCGCCAACTGGATCCCCGACCTGTTCATGGAGCGGGTCGAGAAGGACTGGCAGTGGTCGCTGTTCGACCCGAAGCGGGTCCCGCACCTCACCGACCTGTACGGCGCCGAGTTCGAGCGGGCCTACCTGGCCGCCGAGGAGGCCGGCCTGTACGAGAAGCAGGTCCCCGCCCGCCAGCTCTACTCGCGGATGATGCGCACGCTGGCCCAGACCGGCAACGGCTGGATCACCTTCAAGGACGCCTCCAACGAGAAGTGCAACCAGACCGGTTCGGTCAACGACGACGGCACGCCCCGCGTCGTGCACCTGTCGAACCTGTGCACCGAGATCCTCGAGATCACCGACCAGGACAACACCGCGGTGTGCAACCTCGGTTCGCTGAACCTCGGCGCGTTCGTCCGTGCCGACGGTCGAGTTCGATTTCCAGCACCTCGGCACCGTCGTGCGCCAGGTCGTGCCGTTCCTCGACCGGGTGATCGACATCAACTACTACCCGACCCCCGAGGCCGAGTTCTCGAACCACAAGTGGCGCCCGGTCGGCCTCGGCCTGATGGGCCTGCAGGACGTGTTCTTCAAGAAGGCGCTGGCGTTCGACTCGGCCGACGCCAAGGAGCTGTCGCAGAAGATCAGCGCCCACATCTACTTCCATGCACTGTGGGCGTCGACCGATCTGGCCGAGGCCAACGGTCCCCACGAGGCCTACGAGGGCACCCGGGTGGCGCAGGGCAACCTGCAGTTCGACCTCTGGCAGCGTGACGGCAAGGCCATCGTGCCGCCGGCCGAACTCGACTGGGACGGCCTCCGGGCCCGCATCGCCGAACACGGGCTGCGCAACAGCCTGCTCATCGCCATCGCCCCGACCGCCACCATCGCCTCGATCGTCGGTTGCTACGAGTGCATCGAGCCGCAGGTGTCGAACCTGTTCAAGCGCGAGACGCTGTCGGGCGAGTTCATGCAGATCAACCGCTACCTCGTCACCGAGCTGCAGCGCCGTGGCCTGTGGGACGACGAGATGATCTCCGAGATCAAGAAGGCCGAGGGTTCGGTGCAGGACGTCGAGCGCATCCCGCCGGAGCTGAAGGAGATCTTCCGCACGGCGTGGGAGGTGCCGCAGCGCTCGTTGATCGACATGGCCGCCGAACGTGGGGCCTTCATCGACCAGAGCCAGTCGCTCAACCTGTTCATGGAGACGCCGACCATCGGCAAGCTCAGCTCGATGTACCTGCACGCCTGGAAGGCGGGGTTGAAGACCACGTACTACCTGCGCAGCCGTCCGGCCACCCGGATCAACCAGGCCACCACCAGCGGGGGTGCCGCACCGTCGCCCACCTCGCCCAACGGCGGCGGCGAGCTGGCACCGGTCGACACGTCGGCCGCCGACCGCAAGACGTTCACCGACGAAGAGGCGATCGCCTGCAGCCTGGCCAACCCCGAAGCCTGCGAAGCGTGCGACTGACATGGCCTTGATCGACCCCATCACCGACTACGCACCTGCCGCGCTCCCCGTCGAGCACCTGTCACGGGTCTCGTCGGAGGTGCCGCTGAAAGCGGCACGTCCGACGAACATCCTCGATCCGGGCTTCGACCTCACGTTGCGGCCGATGCGCTACCCGGTGTTCTTCGACATGTACAAGAACGCCATCAAGAACACCTGGACCGTCGACGAGATCGACTTCTCCGACGACCTCGTCGACCTCGACCGCAAGCTGATGCCGGCCGAGAAGCACCTCGTGTCGCGGCTCGTGGCGTTCTTCGCCACCGGCGACTCGATCGTGTCGAACAACCTGGTGCTCAACCTGTACCAGCACATCAACGCGCCCGAAGCCCGCATGTACCTGTCACGCCAGCTCTACGAAGAGGCGTTGCACGTGCAGTTCTACCTCACGCTGCTCGACAACTACATCCCCGACATGGCCGAGCGCGAGGCCGCGTTCTCGGCGGTCGAGAACATCCCGTCGATCCGCGCCAAGGCCGAGTTCTGCTTCAAGTGGATCAGTTCGATCCAGGGGCTCGATCGCATCGAGACGCCGGCCCAGCGCAAGCAGTTCCTGCTCAACCTGATCTGTTTCGCCTCGTGTATCGAGGGGTTGTTCTTCTTCGCCGCGTTCGCCTACGTGTACTTCCTGCGCTCGAAGGGTCTGCTCAACGGGCTCGCCGACGGCACCAACTGGGTGTTCCGCGACGAGAGCGCGCACATGAACTTCGCGCTCGAAGTGGTCGACACCGTGCGCAAGGAGCAGCCGGAGCTGTTCGACGCCGAGCTCGAAGCCGACATCCGCTCGATGCTGCGTGAAGCGGTCGACTGCGAGCATCTGTTCGCCGCCGACGTGCTCGGCGAGGGCGTGCCCGGCATGAGCCTCGCCGACACCCGCACCTACCTCGAGTACGTCGCCGACCAGCGGCTGGTGCAGTTGGGATATGGCATCGAGTTCGGCTCGAAGAATCCGTTCAGCTTCATGGAGCTGCAGGACGTGCAGGGCCTGTCGAACTTCTTCGAGCGCACGGTCAGCTCGTACCAGACCGGCGTCGCCGGCGACGTCGCCTTCGACGAAGAGTTCTGACCCGACCTGGTGAACGCCCTTCCGGGCCGTCGGGTCAGCGCGCGAAGCGAGGACTCAGGTTCAGACGGAGGGCGGCGCACCAGAGCAGGGCGGTGAGCGACAGGCCGTCGCCGACCCGACCGGCACGGATCTCCTCCAGCACCCGATCCCACGGGAGCCATTCGATGCGCTCGGCCTCGTCGGGGTCCGACGGCTCACCGACGTAGGTCGCGCTCGCCGTGGTGAACAGGTGGAAGTGGGCGTCGGACGTGCCGTTGTGCGGCCGGTACGACGTCAGCTTCGTCAGTTCGCCGGACCGCCAGCCGGTCTCCTCGAGCGTCTCGCGAGCGGCACACTCCTCCGGCGTCTCACCGGGGTCGACGCGGCCCGCCGGCACCTCCCAGCCCCACGTGTCGCTGATGAAGCGGTGGCGCCACAGCAGCAGCACGCCGCGCTCGGGATCGTCGACGACGGTGCCGGCGGCATCGCACGGCATCCGCAGGACGTGATGCTCGAAGCGCTTGCCGCTCGGCAGCTCGACGTCGACGAGCGAGAGGTTCATCCACTCGCTCTCGTAGACCGATCGCTCGCCGTGCACGGTCCACTCCACTGGCCCGATCGTACCGACCGGGAATGTCCGCCCGGGGGCTGTCCACGGGCGGACATTCTCCGACAGGTGTGGCCGAGTGCGCACCCGTGGGCGAGAATGGTGACGTGATGAGCGATCTGCCCGCGGCCGTCCTCGTGCGCGACGTGAGCCTGCGCGACGGGCTCCAGGACGAAGCCCCGATCAGCACCGACGCCAAGGTCGCCATCGCCGAGGCGCTCGTCTCGGCCGGCGTCGTCGAGTTCGAACTGACGAGCTTCGTCCGGCCCGACCGGGTTCCGGCGATGGCCGACGCCGAAGCGTTGTGCGCCGCCACCCAGCATCTCGACGCCACACGCTGGGGGCTGGTGCTCAACCGGCGTGGCGCCGAACGGGCGCTGGCGGCGGGGCTCGACCACCTGCAGTACGTGATCTCGGTGAGCGACACCCACAGCCGCCACAACGCCGGCGCCTCGACCGACGACGCGCTCGTCGCCTTCGAGGCGCTCGCGAGCGGCCTGGCCAACGGGCCGGGGAGCCCGACCATCGAGTTGACGCTCGCCACGTCGTTCGGCTGCCCCTACGAGGGTCTGATCGCCCAGGACGCCGTCGTCGAGGTGGCGCGGCGTGCCGCGCAGGCAGGTGCGACGTCGATCGGCCTCGCCGACACGATCGGGGTGGCGATGCCGTCGGAGGTCGCCACGCTCGTCGAACGCGTCGTCGCCGTCACCGGCGTGCCGATCGGTGCCCATCTCCACGACACGCGCGGGCTCGCGCTGGCCAACGCGCTCGTCGCGATCGAGCACGGCGCCACGCGCCTCGACGCCAGCGTCGGCGGACTCGGCGGCTGCCCGTTCGCTCCCGGAGCGAGCGGCAACCTGCCGATCGAGGACCTCGTCCACGCCCTGGCCGGCATGGGCGTCGAGACCGGCTGCAGCGTCGAGGCGCTGATCGAAACCGCAAAGATCGCGTGCGACGCGGTCGGCCGGCCGGTCGGGAGTCACGTCGGTATCGCCGGAGCGAGGTTCGCCGCACCGATACCTTCTCCTGGATGACCGGCGACTGGCTGACGAGCACGCACGTAGCGGTCGTCGCCGGCAAGGGCGGCGTCGGCTCGTCGACCGTCGCCGCCGCCATGGCGCTGGCGGCCGCCCGCCAAGGGGCTGACGTCCTGTTCGTCGCCGTCGACGGACGCCCGGGGATGGGCCCGCTGCTCGGCGGCCCGAGCCTCGACGACACCGATCGGATCCTGCAGCGGGTCAAGGGTGCCGGCCAGGTGCGCGGACGGACGATTCCCGCGGCCCAGGCGTTCGGTGACTACCTCGACCTGAAGGGCGTCGGTGGCCTGCTGCGCCGAGCGGCGTCGGCCACGTCGCTGCCGATGATCGCCGCCGCAACACCCGGCCTCGAACATCTCCTGGTGCTCGGCAAGATCAAGGAACTCGAACGGGCGCGCGCCGCCGATCTGATCGTCGTCGACGCCCCACCGGCAGGACACGCCGCCCCGTTCCTGCGTTCGGCGAGCGGCTTGTCCGACGTGGTGCAGTCGGGCCCGATCCGCGACCAGGCCCAGGAGGTCGTCGAGATGCTCCGCGATCCGGCGCGCTGCCAGGCGGTGCTCGTCACCCTGCCGGAGGTGACGCCGGTGACCGAGCTGCTCGAGCTCGCCGCCGAGCTCGGCGACGAACTCGGCATCGCCCTGCTGCCGACCGTGCTGAACGCCTGCTGGCCCGAACGTGCGGGCCTGATGAAATCGCCGGCCGTGGCGGCGAAGGCCCAGAACGTCAAGCTGTCGGCGCACGACAAGCGGATCCTCGACGGTGCGACGGCGTTCGGCCGTTCCCGCCTCGAACACCAACACGAACAACTCGAACGACTGCGCGGTGCGCTCGACACCCCGATCGTCGAGTTGCCACGGCTGCCCACGCCGTCGTTCGGCCGCAACGAACTGTCGGTGCTCGCCGACGCACTCGCGGGACACGCGGCGGCCTCGTCATGACCACCCCCGCCATCGAGCCGCTCGACCAGCACGGTTCGCTCGCGTCCGCGGTGACCACCTCCAAGCTCATCGTCACGTGCGGACCCGGCGGGGTCGGCAAGACGACGACCGCGGCGGCGCTCGGTCTCGCTGCCGCCCGCGCCGGACGACGCGTCGTGGTCATGACGGTCGACCCCGCTCGTCGGCTGGCCGACGCGCTCGGGCTCGCCGAAGGGGCCGCCGGCGATGCACCGCACCAGGTGACCGGCATCGACGCCCCGGCCGGCGGCGAGCTGTGGGCACTCATGCTCGACGCCGCGTCGACGTTCGACCGGCTCGTCCGCGAGCAGGCCTCGAATCCGCAACAGGCGGAGACGTTGCTCGCCAACCCGGTGTACCGGGCGATCTCCAGGTCGCTGTCGGGCGCGCAGGAGTACATGGCGATCGAGCGGCTGCACGAACTCCACGTCAGCGGCGAGTGGGATCTCGTCATCGTCGACACACCGCCCTCGCGACACGCCATCGACATGCTCGAAGCGCCCGACCGGTTGATCGGCTTCCTCAGCCACCCGGTGTACCGGGCGCTGACGATCGGGCAGCGGACCTTCGCCAAGGTGACGAACGCCGCCGCGTCGATGTTCCTGTGGGCCGTCCGGCGGCTGGCCGGCCCGCAGATCGTGGAGGACACGATGGAGTTCTTCCGCTCGCTGGCCAACATCGAGCCCGGCCTGCGCCGACGCGCCGGCCAGGTGTCGGCCCTGCTGCGATCGAGCGACGCCACGTTCGTCGTGGTGTCGAGCCCGCGTGCCGAGGCGATCGGCGAATCGGAGCATCTCGTCGATGCGCTGCGCGCCGGCGGGTTCCCGTTCGGTGGAGTCGTGATCAACCTGATCCATCCGCTCCCCGCCGAACTCGCCACCGACTCGCTCGACGACCTCGAGCCGGGGCCCCTCGCCGATCAGGTCGCCTGGTACCACGACCTGCGCGGCCTGGCGCTCGCCGAACGCCACGAGCTCGCCGCCCTCGTGGAACTGGCGGGTGATGCGCCGGTCGTCGAGCTGGCGCTGCGCGACGTCGACGTGCACGATGTCGACGGATTGACCGGGCTCGCCGCCGATCTCGTCGGACACCAACTTTTCTGACTGGCTAACGTGACTTCGTGGGACTCGAGGGAACGATCGACCTTCAACCGACCGACACGACCGAGGTGGCGCGCGACCTGATCGAGGCGATGTTCGAACGTCCCGACAGCGAGGGAACGTCCCTCGCGCTCGTCATCCAGCAGGGCGGTGAGATCGTCGCCGAGCGGTACGGCACCCAGCCGGCGAACGTGTTCGAGCCGGCCCGTGCCGTCGATGCCGACTCGACCCTCGTGTCGTGGAGCATGGCCAAGTCGATCACGCACGCGGCGGTCGGGATCCTCGTCGCCGACGGTCTGCTCGACGTCGGCGCCCCCGCCGCGGTGCCCGAGTGGATCGGCACCGACCGGGAGTCGATCACGGTGCTCGACCTGCTGGAGATGCGGTCGGGTCTGCGGTTCGTCGAGGACTACGTCGACGAACAGACCTCCAACTGCATCGAGATGTTGTTCGGCGACAGCGGCCCGAGCCACGCCGCGTACGCCGCCGCACTGCCGCTCGATCATCCGATCGGCGAGGTGTGGAACTACTCGTCGGGTACGACCAACATCCTGTGCCGGCTGATCGGCGACATCGTGTCGGGCGGCCAGGGCGGCGATCCGGCAGCAGCGGCAGGCGGCGATGACCGACTTCCTCGATCGATGCCTGTTCGGGCCGGTCGGCATGGATTCCGCGGTGCCGAAGTTCGACGGCGTCGGCGACTTCGTCGGTTCGTCGTACGTCTACGCCACGCGCGCGCGACTACGCCCGCTTCGGTGAGCTGTACCGGTTCGACGGCGTCACCGACCTCGGCGAGGGCGAACGCATCCTCCCGCAGGGATGGCTCGACCACGCACGCACGAAGGTCGCCCACGACCCGGACAACGGGTTCGACTACGGCCGGCACTTCTGGATGTGGCCGCAGTTCCCCGGCAGCGTCTCGTGTCACGGGTACCAGGGCCAGTTCACCATCGTCGTGCCCGATCGGGAGCTGGTTCTCGTGCACCTCGGCCTGACCGCCGTCGAAGTTGCTCCGAAGCTCAGGCTTCGGTTGGCTGAACTGATTGAATCGTTCTGATCGACTGGTCCCCCGAGTGACGGAACAGGCAGGAAGTCGCTTCGATGCGACCCACGAGATGGATCGTGGAGTGCTGCCGACGGGTGAACTCCCCGCGCTCGTCCAACCGCCGTCGCCACCTCGCCGGCGTCTGCGCCCGCTGCGCTTCACGATCAAGGCGCTGCTGGCGATCGTCGTCGCCGTGTTCCTGCTCCCGCCGGTGCTCACCGGTTTCCGCCAGGCGTCGGAGACGATCGGCACCGTCAACCCGGCGCTCATCGCCGCCGGGTTCCTCCTCCAGATCTTGTCGCTGGCCTGCTACTCGTTCCTCACCCGCGCCTCGCTCGGCACCGCCGGCGACGGGCTGTCGCACGCCAGGATCTTCCGCATCCAGCTGAGCACCAAGGCGCTGTCGAACATCGTGCCGGGTGGGAACGCCGCCGGGTCGGCGTTGGGCTACCGGCTGCTGACGCTGTCGGGGGTCAGCGGCCCCGACGCCGGGTTCGCGCTGGCGACCGCCGGGATCGGCTCCGCCGTCGTCCTGAACATCATCTTCTGGCTCGGGCTCGTCGTCTCGATCCCGATCCGCGGTGTCAACCCGCTCTACGGCATCGCCGCGATCCTGGGCGTGATCATCATGGGCATCGCGGCGATGCTCGTCATCGGCCTGACCGACGGGCAGGGCAGGGCCGAGCGGGCGGCGCGCTGGATCGCCCGCAAGCTGAGCCTGAACGAGGACAAGTTCGCCGCCGTGCTCCGGCAGGTCGGCGAGCGGATGGAGGAGCTGGTCAGCGATCGGGCGCTGCTGCGCAAGGTCGTGTTCTGGGCGACGCTCAACTGGCTGTTCGACGCGGCGTCACTCTGGATGTTCCTGCGCGCCTTCGGTGAGACTCTCCCCGCCGACGCGCTCATCGTCGCGTTCGGTTTCGCCAACGTGATGGCCGCGATCCCGATCCTGCCCGGCGGCCTGGGCGTCGTCGAAGGCACGTATCTCGCCGTGCTCGTCTCGTTCGGCGTCCCGAAGCGTGTCGTCGTACCGGCCGTCGCCGCCTATCGATCCGCGCAGTACCTGATGCCGATCGCGCTCGGCGCGATCGCCTACGCGTCGCTGCGTGTGGGCCCGTGGAAGATCGAGCGACGTGATCGGCTCATCCGCCTGCGCGACCTGGCTCGCGTCGAGACCGCCAAAGGCGAGTCGCGCATCGACTTCGCACTGCGCTTCCAGCGCGAGAGCGGTCGGCATCGTCGACGAGGAGCACCCGCCGCCCGGCCACGCGCCGACGGGGCAGGTCCCGCTCGGGCACATGCCCGCCGGCCCGCCCATCGTGCCGCCATCGGACGCACCCGTCGATGAATCGACCGTCGCCCGTCGCCGGCATCCGACGACGCGCCGCCCGACGTGGAAGCGCCCGGCGATGCGTCTCCTGGCGACTTTCCACGCTGACGGTGAGGGGCGGTACCGTCGTTCGCCATGAGCACTCATGAGCGCCCGTTCGGCCGCTATCTCGAAGACTTCACGCCCGGCGACATCCTGCGTCACTGGCCGGGAAAGACGATCACCGAGTACGACGACCACCTGTTCTGCATGATCACGATGAACCACCATCCGTTGCACACCAACGACTGGTTCGCGGCGAACTCCGTGCAGGGCCGCAACGTCGTGGTCGGCAACCTCGTGTACAGCCTGGTGCTCGGGATGAGCGTGCCCGACGTGAGCGGGGCGGCGATCGCCAACCTCGAGGTCGAGACGCTCCAGCACAAGTTCCCGACGTTCCACGGCGACACGATCCACGCCGAGACCCGGGTGCTCGAGGTGAAGGAGTCGTCGTCGAAGCCGGACCGCGGGGTCGTGACCGTCGAGACGAAGGGGTTCAACCAGGACGGCCAGGAGGTCTGCTACTTCAAGCGCAAGGTGCTCATCTGGAAGCGCGAGTTCGCCCCCGACCGCACCCGCCCGTACGACGGCCAGCCGGTCTGGGACTGACCCCGATCCACGCCCTGCCCACCGGTTCGTGCCCCACCCACGCCCACTCCCACGAAGGCGTGATCAATGTGCGCACCCACGGCGCACGATGTTCACGCCTTCGGCGCTGACGTGATCGACCCGGGTGCGGTGCTCACGTGGGGGATGCCGCGGTTGCGCGACCTGCCGTGGCGCCGCGAGCGCGACCCGTGGGCGATCCTCGTGGCCGAGGTGATGCTGCAGCAGACGCAGGCCCACCGGGTGATCCCGAAGTGGGAGGCGTTCGTCGCGGCCTTTCCGACACCCGCCCACTGCGCCGCTGCCTCGCTCGGTGAGGTGCTCCGCCTCTGGCAGGGGCTGGGCTACCCGCGACGGGCGCGCAACCTGCACGGGCCGCGGCCGAGGCGATCGTCGATCGCCACGGCGGTGCGGTGCCCGACGAGCTCGAGTCGTTGACGGCGCTCCCGGGCGTCGGCCCGTACACGGCGCGGGCGGTGCTGGCGTTCGCGTTCGAACGCGACGTGGCGGTGGTCGACACCAACATCGCTCGGGTGTTGGCCAGGACCGCCGGGACCCGGTTGACCGCCAAGCAGGCGCAGGCGGCGGCCGACGACCTCGTGCCGCAGGACGAGGGTTGGGCGTGGAACCAGATCCTGATGGATCTGGGTGCGCTCGTCTGCCGGCCGACGCCGAACTGCGCGGAGTGCCCACTCGACTCGTCGTGCAGGTGGGCGCTCGCGGGTCACCCGCGGCCCGACCCGGCGACCGGTTCGGCAGGCGTGAGCACGACGCAATCACGATTCGAGGGCAGCGATCGTCAGGCGCGCGGCCGCGTGCTGGCCGTGCTCGTGGAGGGATCCGTCCCGGCGCTGCAGTTCGACGTCCGGATCGTGGCGAGCCTCGTTGCCGACGGCCTCGTCGTGGTGACCGACGGCGTCGCCAGCCTCCCGTAGCAACGTCTGGGCGCGATTCCGTTCGCCTGACGATCGAACGCGCGCCCAAACACGTGGACCGAGCGGCCGACGTACCGGTCTGGGCGCGATTCCGTTCGCCTGACGATCGAAACGCGCCGTGTGACCGAGTGCGACGTACCGGTCTGGGCGCGATTCCGTTCGCCTGACGATCGAACGCGCTCGTGACCGAACTCCGTTCGTCTGGCGCGATCCGTTCGCCGAACGCTGCCCAGGCGTGTACGCCGGGGATCAGTCCGCGCCGGGAGGGCCGAGGCGTTGCCAGCGGGCCAGCACAGACCGGATTCGTTCGGCGGTCTTCGCGGGCGTCCGCGTGATCGCTCGGTAGGTGAAGCGCACGACGATCCACCCTGCGGCCGTGAGTTCCGCGTCTCGCTGGCGGTCGCGTTCGAACTGGTCGCGCTGCAGCCCATGCGCCGCCCATCCGTCGCACTCGAGCACGATCGGCGTACCGATCACCCAGAAGTCGACCTCCCAACCCTCGATGATCTTGTGGAACTCGACGGGCGGGAGGCGGTACCTCGTCACCAGCGCATGCATCGCCCGTTCGAGGAGCGAGTCGGCCGGCCGCGTGTCGATCGCCCACGCGTCCACGGCCGCGCGCAGCGCGGTGATGCCGTGTCGTCCCGGTCGCCCGTGCAGGTGCAGCGCCACTTCGAGCGTGCCGAGCGACAGCAACCTCGCGCCGAGTGCGTGCCCGACGGCGTCGACGACCCCGGCGGGGTCGACCGCTCCGAGGTCGCAGAGGGTGCGCACGACATTGGTGCACCGGATGTTCATCTGGCGCTGCGGCGACAGGTGGATCGTGTCGCGTGGTCGATGGACGTGGATGCCCGGCGGGCTTCGCAGGCCCTCCCGGTGGGTCACGATGACGTCGATCGGATCGTCGGCCGGACGCGGAGCGCCCCAGAGGAACGCCGACGAGCGATGCGATGCCATCGCACCGTGTCCGACCGCCAACACGGCGGCGATGATCCGTTGCTCGATCGACTCGTTCGTCCCGACGAGACGTGCCACGCCGGGATACATCCGCACCAGCATCCCGTTGCGGATCGCACGACGCCACGCCTGGTCGCTGAGCCCGGTCATCGATCGGGTGACCACTCCGTGGTGTTGCCGGGCGACGGTGTCGAGTTCGTCGAGTCTCACGAGCCATCGTGGGCGCCGAAAGCCCTCGAACGGAACGAACGAGTCGCGGCACACCGGTCTGGGCGCGATTCCGTTCGCCGACCGATCGAAAACGCGCCCAGACGTGGATGCACCGCGCCGACCGAACCCGTCTGGGCGCGATTCCGTTTGCCGTCCGATCGAATACGCGCCCGGACGTGGATGCCCCCGCCTGCCCGCCGAACGAACCGATCGGGCGCGATTCCGTTCGCCGACCGATCGAAAACGCGCCCAGACGTGGATGCACCGCGCCGACCGAATCCGTCTGGGCGCGATTCCGTTCGCCGACCGATCGAAATCGCGCCCAGACGTCGACGGGTCGCCGGTGCCGGACGTCATGTTGGTCGGGTTCGGGCCGGTCTCGTACGGTTGTCGGTGATGCGCCCACCGAAGGACTTCTTCCGACCGCTCGCCGTCGGAGCCCCCGAACCGCTCCGTGAGATCCCGTTCCGCCCGAGCCGGGTGATCCACTTCTTCCCGGCGGCGAACGAGAAGATGCGCTCGAAGGTGCCCGACATCGCGCCGACCGTCGACATCCTCCTGGCCAACCTCGAAGACGGCGTGCCGGCCGATCAGAAGGACGCCGCCCGCGCCGGCCTGATCGAGGTCGCCCAGTCGGCCGACTTCGGCGACACCCAGTTCTGGACCCGCGTCAACAGCCTCGACTCGCCGTGGGGTTTCGACGACCTCACCGCCGCGGTGCTCGAAGCCGGGCACGCGCTCGACGTGATCATGATCCCCAAGGTCGAGGGGCCGGAGGACATCCACTACGTCGACCGGCTGCTCGCCCAGCTCGAGGCGAAGGCCGGCCTCGACCGCCCGATCCTCGTCCACGCGATCCTCGAGACCGCTCGGGGGGTGGCCAACGTCGAGGAGATCTGTGGTGCGTCGCCGCGGATGCAAGGCCTGTCGCTCGGTCCGGCCGACCTCGCCGCGAACCGGCGGATGAAGACCACACGCGTCGGCGGTGGCCACCCCGGCTACCTCGTCCGCAACGACCCGCCGATCGGTCCGGACGGCCCCGAGATCGGTGCCGAGCGAGCGACGTACCAGCAGGACCTCTGGCACTACACGATCGCCCGCATGGTCGATGCCTGCGTGACCCACGGGATCCTGCCGTTCTACGGGCCGTTCGGCGACATCGCCGACACCGTGGCGTGCGAGGACCAGTTCCGCAACGCCTACCTGCTCGGCTGCGTCGGGGCGTGGAGCCTCCACCCGGCCCAGATCGAGATCGCCAAGCGGGTCTTCAGCCCCGACCCGGCCGACGTGGCCCACGCCCAGCGGGTGATCGAAGCGATGGGCGACGGCACCGGCGCCGTGCTGCTCGACGGCAAGATGGAAGACGACGCGTCGGTGAAGCAGTGCCACGTGATCGTCGCCCTCGCCCGCCAGCTCGCCGCTCGCGACCCCGAGCTCGCCGCAACGTACGGGCTCGCCTCATGACCGCCGCACCCGAGTCCAGCGACCTGCGCCCTCGCCGGTCGGTGCTGTACATGCCGGCCGCCAACGAGCGCGCGCTCGAGAAGGCGCAGACGATCGCCGCCGACGCGATCATCTTCGACCTCGAGGATGCCGTCGCACCGGAGGCCAAGCCCGACGCCCGGGCCAAGGCCGTCGCCGCCGTCCGATCGGGCCTCTACGGCACCCGCGAGCTGACCATCCGCTGCAACGGCCTCGACACCGAATGGGGTGCCGCCGACATCGCCGCCGCCGGCCCGGCCGCGCCCTCGGCGGTCGTGATCCCGAAGGTCGATTCTGTCGCGTACGTCGACGAGGTGTCGGCGCAGCTCGATGCCGCCGGCGCGCCGGCCTCGGTGCGCATCTGGCCGATGATCGAGACCCCCACGGCGATGTTCAACGTCCGCGAGATCGCGGCGCACCCCCGGGTGGCGGTGCTGGTGATGGGAACGAACGATCTGGCGAAGGAACTGCGCTCGCCGATCGTGCCGGGCCGACATCCGCTCGTCCCGCATCTCGCCACCGCGCTGCTCGCCGCCCGCGAGGCCGGCAAGGTCATCCTCGACGGTGTGTACAACGACGTGAAGAACGCCGAAGGGTTCGAGGCCGAGTGCCGCCAGGGCATGGAGATGGGCTTCGACGGCAAGACGCTGATCCACCCGAGCCAGGTCGAGCCGGCCAACGACATGTGGGCGCCATCGGCGTCCGACGTCGAGTACGCCGAGCGGGTCATCGCCGCGTTCGACGAGGCGGTCGCCGACGGGCGGGGAGTGGTGACGGTCGATGGTCGGATGATCGAGAACCTGCACGTCGCCAACGCCCGTCGCGTCCTCGCCGTCGCCGACGCCATCGCCGCGCTGGCTGAGCCGGAGCACGCCGTCCAGGCGATGAGCGAGTGGCCCGGTAGTCAGGCCGTTCGCTCATCGCGTTGCGGGGCTCGGGTCAGGGCGCGGTGATCGTGGCGAGGATGGCCTCGAAGGCCTCGTCGGCGTAGGCGACCATCTCGTCGTCGGTGCGGTCCTGGATCGGGTGCGGCGTGAAGACGCGGGCGACCGCCGGGAAGCCGAGCGACGTCGACTGGGCGACCGCCGCGTCGACGAACTGATCGGAGGCGATGAACATCGCCGGGACGCCTCGCAGTTCCAGATCGTTGATGTCATGCACACTGCACGACGTACAACTGCCTCAATCCGCCAGGGCCTCGATGACGACGTGGCACTCGGTGGCGATCTCGTGGCGGAGGTCGACGGGAGCCGGCTTCGTGAACGTCGGCTTCTTGTACCGCTTGACGTTCGCGCCGTGCTCGCCGAGACGCTGTTCGATCCGGTCGAGGAACACGTTGCCGCGCGGCTTGGAGATGTCGAGCAGCCCCACGGTCAAGCCCGTCGAGCGAGGCGGGGCGGGCCACACGCTCGCGTGTGCCGCGGTTGCGCTCGCTCGTCGGATCGAGAACCGTTCGCGTCATCCCGTCAGTATTGCACCGCTCGCGTGACCGGCCTCGACCCGACGTCGCCGTTCGCCCACCCGCCGATGATCGCCGAGAACAGATCCGGCCCCGCCGCCGGCGTACGCGAGCAGCAATCCACCCTCGCGGAACTTCGGCAGCGCCGGGTGCGTCGGCGAACGCCTCCGGCAGCCCCTCGGCCATGCCGTCGGCACCGCGCACCAGCTCGGAACCGGGCCGGTTCAGGTGCGCACCGATCCCGGCGAGGATCTCCTCGCGCCCCCAGCCGGCGTCGGCGAACACGCGGGCGTGCTCGGGCCCCATCACGAGGATGGCGTCGAAGCCGAGGATCAGCTTCGGGTGGTGCAGCGTCTGCAGGCAGGCGGCCAGCGACCGGGCGAGCGAGTCCGGCTCCCGCGAGAGCTGATCGACGACGCAGCGCGGCCCCTCGCCCGGGAACAGCGTCAGCGCGTCGACGCCCGGGTCGATGCCGCGCTCGACGGCGATCGTGCCGTAGGGCGACTCGACGTCGTTCTCGGCGAAGCAGAAGCCGACCTTGCCCGGATTGCCGTGAGCCGCGCGGTCGACCTCGCCGGGGCGGCCGCCGCCGACGTTGCGGATGACCAGTTGCAGCGCCCGCCCGATGGTCGAGTTGGCACGGTTGCCCTGCCCGAGCGCGTTGCCGCCCGAGTTCATGCCGATCGCCCGCGTGCCTGGCCCGCTGCAGATCATCACCGGCCCGACCGGCATCGTCGTGGCGAGGATGCCGTGGATGTTGAACTCGTCGGTGCAAGCGGCCTCGACGGCGGTCAGCACCCACGGCAGGTACTCGGGCTTGCAGCCGGCCATGACGGCGGCGATGGCGACCTTCTCGACCGTGACCTCCACGAGGTCGGGCGGCACCGTGGCGACGATGTCGGACGGCGCGCGGGTCGTGCCGGTGAGCATGCGCATCACCCGCTCCTCCGTCGGCGGCACGACCGGCAGCCCGTCGGTCCACCCGCGGTCGAACATCATCTCCATCTCGTCCTCGGCGTCGGCGACGTCGACGCGACGCGAGCCGAGGACGCTGGCGCCGAACCGGACACGCAGCTCGTCGACGAGGTCGGGGTCGACGCTCAGCGATCCGCATCCGGGGCGCATCTCGGGCAACCCTGCGCCGAGGTCCGGCGACGCCGGTGACCCGTTCCCAGTCCGGTCGGTACCAGCCGACCGTGCGGTCGACCTCGACGCCGTCGACGACGTGGATCACCGTCGGCACGGTCTCCACGTCGTGATGCCAACTGACCGCGAGGTCGTCGTCGTGGAGTGCGGCCGGATCGCCGGGGAACGACGGATCGTCCTGCGTGAAGACCGTGAGACGCGCCGCGGCGTCGAGTTCGCGCAGCACCGGCACGATCATCTTGCACGTCTCGCACTCGTGCTTGACGACGATCACGATCCCGTCGGGAAGGGGAGGGGTGGCCGGTTCGACGCTCATTCCTCGAACGTATCCCGGCGTCCTCCGCCTGCTGCGACCGACGTCACGTCGCTCGGATTGCAGAAACGCGACAGCCCGCGACGTAACGTGCGGACCATCGGGGGATCAACGTCATCACAGGGTGCCTTGCGCGGCATGACCGTCACGTTTCACGGCGTGCGCGGTTCGACTCCGTGCCACGGCCGCGAGATCATGCGTTACGGCGGGAACACGTCGTGCGTGTCGGTCGACGTGCCCGGCCACAAGCCGATCGTGTTCGACCTCGGCACCGGTCTTCGCTACTTCGGCCAGTCGCTCCCCGCCGACGAGCCGCTCTCGGCGACCTGTCTGCTGAGCCATCTCCACTGGGACCACATCCAGGGCCTGCCGTTCTTCAAGCCGTTGCTGAAGGACGGTTCCGACGTGCGCATCTACGCGCCGGTCCAGGAAGGCGACCTGACGGTCGAGCAGGTGTTCGCCGACACGATCAAGCCGCCGCTGTTCCCGATCCACTTCGCGATGCTGCCGGGCATGATCAATTTCCACGAGGTGTGGAACGACGAGTTCAAGATCGGCGACGACATCGACGTGATGGCCCGCTCGATCCCGCACGTCGGCAACACCGTCGGCTACCGGCTGACATGGCAGGGCACGTCGATCACCTACATGAGCGACCACCAGATGCCCGTCGACGGCGCGTTCGCCGCCACGGCCGGGGCGATCGAGTTGTGTCGCGACGCCGACCTGCTGATCCACGACGCGCAGTACACGCCGTCGGAGTTCGTCGACAAGAGCACCTGGGGCCACTGCACCATCGAGTACGCGGTGTGGCTGGCCGCCGAGTGCGGGGTCCGCAAGCTGGCCCTGTTCCACCACGACCCCGGCCACCACGACGACCTCATGGACGTGCTGGCGGCGGCGGCGACCGACTGCGGACGCAAGATGGGTGTCGAGGTGTTCGCCGCCCGCGAGGGTCTCGTCGTCACGTTCTGAAAGTGTCCGGCGACAGTCCTGCGGCGGACGTCCCGGCCGCCCGGGTGCGGTCGGTTCAGGTGGTGGCGAGGATGAACGCCAGCGTTCGGGCTTCGTCGCGCCACGCGTCGTAACGGCCCGTCGGGCCGCCGTGACCGGCGCCCATCTCGGTGCGCAGCAGAATCGGCGACTCGCCGGTGTGCACGGACCGCAACCGGGCCGTCCACTTCGCCGGCTCGTGGACGCTGACCCGGGGGTCGTTCAACCCGGCGGTGGAGTAGATCGCCGGATAGTCGGCAGCCGCGGTGTTGTCGTAGGGGGAGTAGGCGCTCATCACGCGTCGCGAACGGTTCGGTGCGCGGGTCGCCCCACTCCTCCCATTCGGTCACCGTGAGCGGCAGCGTCGGATCGCTCATCGTCGACACGATGTCGACGAAGGGGACCTCGGCGACGGCGCTGGCGAACAGATCCGGGCGCATCGTGATGCACGCGCCGACCAGCAGCCCGCCGGCCGAGCCGCCGCGGATGCAGAGTCGATCGGCGGCGATGACGCCGGTGGCGACGAGGTGTTCCGCGCTGCTGATCGTGTCGCTGAACGTGTTCGACTTCGACTCGAGTTTGCCGTCGAGGTACCACTGGCGTCCGAGCTCGCCGCCGCCCCGGGGATGCACGAGCGCCCAGACGAAGCCCCGGTCGAGCAGCGACAGCCGGGCGACCGAGAACCACGGTGGCATCGATGCCTCGTAGGCGCCGTAGCCGTAGACGACCCCCGGCGCCGTGCCGTCGAGTGGGGTGTCGACGTGGTGGACGATGTCGATGGGCACGCGCATGCCGTCGCCGGCGGTGGCCCACATGCGGGCCGACCGGTACTGGTCGAGGTCGACGTTCGGTGTGGGGACCTGCTTGAGCAGTCGCCGTTCGCCGGTCGTCACGTCCTCCTCGTAGAGCGTCGGCGGCACCGTGGTCGACTGCGTGCCGAAGCGGACCTCGGTGGTCGTCCACTCCGGGTTCGACGCGAGGTCGACGTCGTGCGGTGCGTCACCGAGATCGATGATCCGCTCGCCGCCGTCGCGGAACAGGATCCGCAGCCGCGGCTGCGCGTCGACCCATTCGCTGATCACCAGGTGGCCGAGGAACGGGTCGGCGCCGATGATCCGCCGGCCGGCGACGTGGGGGACCAGTTCGGTCCACGCCGACGCGTCGGTCCAGTCGCCGGCGACCGGCGCGGCCAGGATGCGGAAGTCGATGGCGTCGTCGTTGGTGTGCATGATGAACACGTCGCCCCAGTGGTCGACGCTGTACTCGACGTCGTCGTGGCGCGGGCGCACGACCACGGGGTCGGCCGTGGGGTCGTCGGTCGGGATCAGCCGCATCTCGCTGCTGGTCTTGCTCGACGACTGGATGACGACGAAGTCGTCGGACCTGGTCTCGCCGATGCCGACGAAGTACCGCTCGTCGCTCTCCTCGAACACGAGCACGTCGTCGCTCGCCACCGTCTCGCCGGTCAGCGGATCGGCCAGCGCTCAGAGCGTGACGCCACACGCGGTACGGGCGTTCCTGTTCGTCGGCGGTGACGTAGAAGAGCCACGACGCCGTCGCGCGACCAGGCGATGCCGGCATTCGACACGTCGGTCGATCTCGTCGGGCAGATCGACGCCGGTGGCGAGGTCGCGGACGAGCAGCGTGTACCGCTCGTCGCCGGCGGTGTCGAACGACCATGCGGCGAGGGCGTGATCGTGCGACATGTCGAAGGCGCCGACGTCGAAGTACTCGTGGCCCTCGGCCTCGACGTTCTCGTCGAGCAGGACCTGTGCGGTCGGCCTCGTCGATGCTCGGACCACGGTGGTGGATCGGGTAGCTCGACCCTTCGACGGTCGAGGTGACGTACCACCAGTCGCCGGACCGGACCGGCACCGACATGTCGGTCTCCTGCACCCGCGAGCGGATCTCCTCGAAGAGCGACTCGATGGTGGCGGCGTGGTCGGCGAACCAGGTCGTCGGCATAGGTGTTCTCGGCCGTGAGGTAGGCCAGCAGCTCGGGGTCGTCGAGGTCGCGCATCCACGCCCACGGATCGTCGACGTCGCCGTTGGGCCGGTGCCACGTGTGGGGGCGGCGGGGTGCGGACGGAGTGCGGCCGCGCTGCGCGGTCGGGGCGGACGGGTCGGCTGGAGGCGACGGATGGTTCACTCACGGACGAGCCAATGTAGACAGACCCGGCTACCGTTCCCTCCACCATGCGAGTGTGGATCGACCAGGACCTGTGCACGGGTGACGGGCTGTGCGTCGATCACTGCCCCGACGTGTTCGTCCAGCTCGAAGACGGCATCGCCTACGTCGCCGAGAACGGTGGTCCGCTGCAACGACCCGGGCGGGTCGGGGAGCCTGGCGCACGTGTCCATCCGCAACGTCGCCGACGTCATCCACGCCGCCGAGGCGTGCCCCGGCGAGTGCATCTTCATCGAGATCGACGTACCGCTCGGCACCGTCGAGGATCGACGACCTGACGACGGCGGCCGCCTGAGACACCGCAACCGCCTGGGACACTTCGGGTCCGAACCGGTCCGGTAATTGTTACTATGGCGGTAGTGCAAATTGTCGCTCTGCCAACTCCCCAGGTGTGCTCGCGTCAGACGCCCCGCGTCGAACGATCCAGGAGGACCGCGATGACCAGCTTCGATCTCGATCTCAGCAAGTACGACCTCGGCTGGAGCGACTCCGTCGAGTACGCCTTCACGCCGGAGAAGGGCATCAACCCCGGCGTCGTCGAGCAGATCTCGTGGTGGAAGGGCGAGCCGCGCTGGATGACCGATCTGCGTCAGCGCTCGCTGCGGTTGTTCGACAAGAAGCCGATGGCCGAATGGTTCGCCGTCAACATGCCCGACATCGACTTCCAGGACATCTACTACTACCTGCGCCCCGCCGGCGCGCAGGTCGACGAGTGGGACCAGCTCCCCGAAGAGATGATGCGCACCTACGAGAAGCTCGGCATCCCCGAGGCCGAGCGCCAGTACCTGTCCGGCGTCACGGCGCAGTACGAGTCCGAGGTCGTGTACCACAAGAACCGCGACGATCTCGCCGAGCAGGGGATCCTGTTCTGCGACATGGACACCGCGCTGCGGGAGTACCCCGAGCTGGTCAAGCAGTACTTCGGCACGATCATCCCGCCCGGCGACAACAAGTTCGCCGCGCTGAACACCTCGGTGTGGTCGGGTGGCTCGTTCATCTACGTGCCGCCGGGCGTCGAGGTCGAGATGCCGCTGCAGGCGTACTTCCGGATCAACTCCGAGAACGCCGGCCAGTTCGAGCGCACGCTGATCATCGCCGACGAGGGCTCCAAGGTCCACTACATCGAGGGCTGCTCGGCGCCGGTCTACACGAGCGATTCGCTGCACTCGGCCGTCGTCGAGATCGTGGTCAAGCCGCACGCCCGGGTCACCTACACCACCATCCAGAACTGGTCGCCGAACGTCTACAACCTCGTCACCAAGCGGGCGCGGGTCGAGGCGTACGGCCACATGGAGTGGATCGACGGCAACATCGGCTCGAAGCTCACGATGAAGTACCCGTCGGTGTACCTCGTCGGCGAGGGCGCCACGGGTGAGGTGCTCTCGGTCGCCTACGCCGGTGCCGGCCAGCACCAGGACGCCGGCGCCAAGATGGTCCACGCCGCGCCGAACACGAGCTCGAAGATCATCTCGAAGTCGATCTCCAAGGACGGCGGCATCACCACCTATCGCGGCCTGGTGCGCATCGACGAGGGTGCGACCGGCGCCAAGAGCCACGTCGAATGCGACGCGTTGATCCTCGACGAGCAGTCGACCTCCAAGACCCTGCCGTACATGGAGATCGGCGAGCGCGATGCGCAGGTCGGCCACGAGGCGACCGTGTCGAAGATCGCCGACGAGCAGCTCTTCTACCTGATGAGCCGCGGCTTGTCGGAGGAGCAGGCGATGGGCATGATCGTCAACGGCTTCATCGAGCCGATCACCAAGACGCTGCCGATGGAGTACGCCGTCGAGTGGAGCCGCCTGATCGAGCTGCAGATGGACGGTTCGGTCGGCTGAACCTGTCACGTTGGTGCCAGGCACCAACGTCACAAGTCGTCGATTCCGGGTATGCAACCCGGTCGAATTCACGTCGCCGTAGCATGAGCACATGCCCATGCGGACGGAGTGCAAGAACTTCGAGAGTCGCTCGTACCCCAACGGGGACACGGTGCGGAAGTGCAACCTCGACCTGGCGCCCGATGCGCCATGGCGGTGCCCTGACGCATGCCCCGCCTTCGAACGTCGCCTCGCCGATGTCGCCTGGACGCACGGCACGCTGGTGGTCCCGCCGACCCCGCCCGAGCCGGCGGGCCTCGACGACGGTTCGGCGGCCGCGCGTGCTCGACGCGGCCGAGGACATCCTCAACGCCGCCGGGCCGTCGATCCGTGCCGAGGTCGAGGCCGAGCGCGTCGCGGCGGCCAAGCCCGGCATGTTCAAGCGCTTGTTCGGCCGCAAGCGCTGAACGCACGCCGGCGACCGGCCGGTGCTGTGAATTACTCCTACGGCGGTAGGGGAATTTCCGGCCTTCGCTCCGTAGAATTCGGGACGTGTCTGCGTTCACTCCCGACGCGGTGCGAGCTGCCGGCAGCCCCTGGTCCGATCGGTCGGAATTCCGTCTGGCCGCCGCCGAGCGTTTCGTTTCCGCCCCCCTGCCGACCGCGGACGAGGAGATCTGGCGGTACAGCCGCATCGATCAACTCGACCTGAGTCGATTCACGCCCGCCGCGCGCGCGAACCACCGTCACCGGCGGCGCTGACGTCATCGTCGACGCCGAGCCCGAGCTGTTCGCCGACGAGACACCCGACGTGTTCGCCGAACTCAACCGCGCCTTCATGAGCCCGGTCGTCATCCGCGTCCCCGCCGGCGTCACGGTGTCGCGAGCCGATCGTCGTCACCCACGAGATCTCGGGATCGGGCACCGCCGTGTTCCCGCGGCTCGTCGTCGACGCCGGCGCCGACAGCGACGTGACCGTCGTCGAACGGTTCGTGGCCGCGCGCGGGCAGCGAGGACGACGACGCGCTCGTCGTGCCGGTGCTCCAGATCCGGGCCCAGCAGGCGGCGCGCGTGCGCTACCTCGCGATCAACGAGGTCGGTCTGCGCACCTGGCAGATCGGCAACCAGCAGGCGCTCGGTGAGCGCGACTCGTCGACGTTGCTCGCCACGGTGACGCTCGGCGGCGACTACGTCAGGGCCCGCACCGAGGCTCGGCTCTCCGGCAAGGGTGCGTCGACCAAGCAGGTCGCGCTCTACTTCGCCGGCGGCACCCAGATGCACGACTTCCGCACGATCCAGGACCACGACGCGCCGCACACGTCGAGCGACCTGCTGTTCAAGGGCGCGGTGCAGGATCATTCGGCGAGCGTCTACACCGGCCTGATCAAGATCCGCAAGCACGCCAACGGCACCACGGCGTACCAGACCAACCGCAACCTCACGCTGTCCGAGGGCGCCTGGGCCGAGAGCGTGCCCAACCTCGACATCGAGACCAACGACGTCAAGTGCAGCCACGCCTCCACGATCGGGCCGATCGACGAGGAGCAGCGCTTCTACCTCGAGAGCCGCGGCGTCCGGCCCGGAGGTGGCCGAACGGCTCGTGGTGCTCGGCTTCTTCGACGAGGTGATCGGCCAGCTGCCCGCCGGCGACATCGCCGACGACCTCCGTGTGCGGGTGTCGAACAAGCTCGACCTCGGCGCCACCCGTGACGCCGTGTCGGACACCGGAATCACCGTCGGAGCGTCGGCATGACCGTCGTGTGCCGGTTCGACGAGCTGGCCGACGGCTCGGCCCGCGGGTTCGAGGTCGACGGCGTCCCGGTCGCCGTGGTGCGCATCGGTGACGACGTGTACGCCATCGGCGACGTCTGCAGCCACGCCCACGTGCTGCTGTCCGAGGGCGAGGTGTGGTGCGACGAGCGCGAGATCGAGTGCCCGCAAGCACAGCAGCACGTTCAGCCTGATCACCGGCGAGCCCGACCACGCTGCCCGGCCACGCAACCGGTCAAGGTGCACCGTGCATCGGTCGTCGACGGCTCGATCGTGGTCGAACTGGCGCACGAACTCGGCGAACAACACAGCGTGGAAGGCGTCCGCCCATGAGCACACTCGAGATCAAGAACCTCCACGCCGCGGTCGGCGACCGGGAGATCCTGAAGGGGATCGACCTCGTCGTCAGCTCCGGCGAGGTGCATGCCGTGATGGGCCCGAACGGCGCCGGCAAGAGCACGCTGTCCGGCGTCGTCATGGGCAAGCCCGGCTACACCGTCACCGCCGGCACCGTCACCCTCGACGGTGTCGACATGCTCGCCCTGCCGGCGTGGCAACGGGCCGTCGCCGGGCTCCACCTGGTGCATGCAGTACCCGACGGAGGTGCCCGGCGTGATGCTCGACGACGTGCTCACCGAGGCGCTGTCCAGCCGCGGCCGTTCGACCGACGGGCTCGATGCGCTGCTGCGTGCCGAGGCCGGCCGCATCGGTTTCGACGAGCGATTCCTCGATCGGGCGCTCAACGTCGACCTCTCCGGCGGCGAGAAGAAGCGCAACGAGACCCTGCAGCTCGCGGTGCTCGCCCCGCGCATCGCCATCCTCGACGAACTCGACTCCGGCCTCGACATCGACGCGCTGCGCGACTGCGCCCGCCGCGTCGAGGCGATGAGCAACGAGCCGAACGGCGACGCCGAGCCGCTCGGCGTGCTGGCGATCACGCACTACAACCGGCTGCTCCACGAGCTCAAGCCCGACCACGTGCACATCCTCGCCCAGGGCCGCATCGTCGCCAGCGGTGGCGCCGAGCTGGCCGTGCAGCTCGAGACCGACGGGTACGCGGCGTTCGCCGGCGAGCAGGCCGACTGCGTCGGGCGACGCTCCGAGAAGCCTCGACGACCTGTTCGCGTTCTAACACTTCGCCGATGGAGACCGCCGTCGAGCCGTCGGTCGCCCCCGTTCGATTTCCCGGGCTGGACGGTCGTCGCCGGCTGCTTCATCGTCCTGACCACGTCGTCGGGGCTCGGCTTCTACGGCCTGGCGGTGTACCTGAACGCGTTCAGCAACGAGCAGGGCTGGCCGCTCAAGACGATCTCGCTCGCGACGACCTTGTTCTTCATCGTCGGCGGCGTGGTGGGGGTCGCGGTGGCCAGGGTGATCGCCCGGTTCGACGTCCGCTACGTGATCGTCGGCGGCGGCGTCGATCGGCGGTGTCTCCGCTCGCCGCGCTCGGACAGGTGGAGGAGCAGTGGCAGCTGTTCGTGGTGTACGCCGTGTTCGGTGTCGCCTTCGCCGCCGCCGGACTGGTGCCGGCGACCACGGTGGTCACCCGCTGGTTCCACGAGCGGCGATCGGTGGCGCTGTCGGTGGCGTCGACGGGGTTGTCGGTCGGCGGCATCCTCATCACGCCGTTCGCCAAGCGGCTGATCGACGATCGCGGCCTCGCCGCCGCCACGCCCGTGGCTCGGGCTCGTGTTCGTGGTCGGCATCGTGCCGTTCGCCTGGTTCATGATCCGCCCCGACCCCGCGGCGGAGGGTTGGAATCCCGACGGCAAGCGGATCGTCGCCGGCGTGGCGCCGACCGCGTCGCGAGCGGATGGTTCTTCGAGCACGCGGTGCGGACGCGGTTCTTCCTCGCGGTCACGATCGGGTACATCTTCGCCCTCGGCTCGCAGGTCGGTGGGATCCAGCAGCTCGTCAAGCTCGTCGAGGATCGGACCGACCCCAGCACCGCCCAGTTCGCCGATCACGGTGCTCGCGGCGACGTCGGTCGTCGCCCGTCTGATCGGCGGCCGCATCGTGCAGCTCGTCCCGATGATGCGGTTCACGGTCGGGCTCGTCGGCGCTGCAGTGCGTGGCGCTCGTCCTGCTGGGCTTCGCCGAATCGACGTGGCTGATCTTCACCGCGATCGTCCTGTTCGGCATGACGATCGGCAACATCCTGATGCTCCAGCCGCTGCTGATCGCCGAACGGTTCGGGGTGCGTGACTACCCGCGGATCTTCAGCCGGTCGCAGCTGGTCGCCATCGTGGGAACCGCCGGCGGGCCGCTGCTCATCGGCTGGCTGTACGACGCGGCCGGGTCGTACCGGATGCCGTACACGGTCGCGGCCGCGTGCTCGTTCGTCGGGGTGCTGATCCTGTCGGTCGCCGGTCCCGCTACGTTCGTCGCCGATGACTGATCAGACGCCGCCCGCCGCAGCATCGCAATGTCGGCCGCGTCGTCGAGGCGGGCCGTGAACTCGGGGTCGTCGTCGATCCCAACCGCTTCCCCGACGGCACGAAGACGGCGGCCGATGCGGCCGCGGCGATCGGCGTCGAGGTCGGCCAGATCGTGAAGAGCCTGATCTTCGCCGTCGACGGCGAGGTGGTGCTGGCCTACGTGAGCGGCGCCAACCAGCTCGACGAAGCCAAGCTGGCCGCGGCGGCGGGCGGCACGAAGGCGAGCCGCGTCGATGCCGATGTGGTGCGGGAGGCGACCGGCTTCCCGATCGGCGGGGTCCCGCCGTTCGGGCACACGACCAAGCTGCGGGTCTTCATCGACCCCGATCTCCTGCAGTACGACGAGGTCTGGGCCGCGGCCGGCACCTGGAACGACGTGTTCGCGCTCAGCCCCGGCCGAGCTGGTCTCCGCGAGCGGCGGCCTCGTCACCGATCTACGACGCGACTGATCCGGTCGCCGGTCGCGCGTCATACCTGTCGCGTCGGTGCCAGGCACCAACGCGACAGGTTCGGCAGGCCGGTGCTGGTTCGGCAGGAAGGTCTCGGGATTGACGGTGATGAACAGTGCACGCGAACGGGCGTGCACGACACGCTGATCCGACCCGTCGATCGGATCGCTCGTCAGTTCGCCGGTGATGTGCAGCTTGCGACCGTCGCGGCTGTCCAACCGCACCCGACATTCGAGCGGCACGTGCAGCGGTGTGGCCCGCTCGTAGCGGATCGTCAGCTCGCCGGTGAACGCCGGCAGGTCGGACTCGATGTCGAGGACGAACCCGAACACGTCGTCGAAGAGCGCGGCGACGACCCCGCCGTGGCTCCGGCCCGGCGCCCCTTCGTGGGCGCGCGCCGAGCGTCAGCGTCGCGATCGCCTCGCGGCCGACGCGTCGCACGTCCAGGTCGAGGCCCCACGGGGCGGAGCGTCCGGAGATCGGCCGGTCGTCGTAGCTGAACATCGCCTCGCCGTCGGCCGGCACCGCCGACCAGTCACGGCCGTCCTGGATGGCGAGCCGGCTGCGCACGGCGTTGGCGCCGAGCCGGGCACGGTTGGCGTCGAGGTCGGCGGTGAGCGCGCGCAGGTCGTCGAGTGGTCGCTTCGTGCCCGATCAGCGCGTGCGCGAGCTGGCGCAGCGCGTACCCGGCGTCGCGCGCGGGCGTCGGCGATCTCGACGGCGGTCCGGTCGCGCCGTCGGTCGTGTCATCGCGGCGCGCGCGGTGTCGTCGGCGATCGACACGTGACGTCAGGCCGGCGTGGCTTGGTCGAGCGCCTGGGCCAGGGTGTTCCAGCCGAGCACGGCGCACTTGATCCGCACCGGGAACTTGACGACACCCTGCAGCGCTTCGAGGTCACCGAGGGGGATGTCCGCGTCGCCGGGCTGCTCGTCGAGGCCCTCGATCGACATCAGCGACTTGAACCGGCGGATCAGCGCCTTGGCCTCACCGGCCGTCTTGCCCTTGACCGCCTGCGACATCATCGAAGCCGACGACTGTGAGATCGAGCAGCCCTGACCGGCGATCTTGATGTCGGTGACCGTCGCGTCGTCGCCGGTCTTGCCGTCGGCGTCGTCGAGGAGGAGGTACACGGTGATCTCGTCGCCGCACAGCGGGTTGTGCCCGTTCGACTCGATCGCCGGCGGCGTTTCGAGCTCGCCGCGGTTGCGGGGCGTGCGGTAGTGATCGAGGATGATCTCGCGGTAGAGGTCTTCGAGGCCAGGCATCAGAATCCGAAGATATCCGTCGCACCGTCGAGAGCGTCGGCGAGGGCGTCGACGTCGTCGGTGTCGTTGTAGAGATACAGGCTGGCGCGGGTGGTCGCGTTGACGCCGAGCACCTTCATCAGCGGCTTGGCGCAGTGGTGGCCGGCGCGGACGCACACGTTGCGTTCGTCGAGCACCTGGCTCACGTCGTGCGGGTGCAGATCGCGGAAGGCGAAGCTGATCACGCCGCCGCGATGCTCGACGTTGTCGGGGCCGTAGATCGTGATGTCGTCGCCGAACCGCTCGTTCAGCGTGTCGAGGGCGTAGCGGGTGAGTTCCATCTCGTGCTGGCGGACGTCGTGCATGCCGATCTCCTCGAGGAACTCGACCGCCGCGCCCAGACCGACCGCCTCGGCGATCGGCGGGGTGCCGGCTTCGAACTTCGCCGGCACGGGCGCCGGTGGTGAACCCGTCGAACGTGACGGTGTCGATCATGTTGCCGCCGCCGAGGAACGGCGGGATGGCGTCGAGGAGTGTCCATCCGGCCCCACAGCATGCCGATGCCCGACGGGCCGCACATCTTGTGGCTGGAGAACGCGACGAGGTCGGCGTCCCACGCCTGCACGTCGGTGGCGTTGTGCGGCACGTACTGGCAGGCGTCGACGATCGCCAGCGCGCCGGCGTCGTGGGCCAGCCGGCAGATCTGCTCGACCGGCGTGATCGTGCCGAGCACGTTGCTCATCGCGGTGAACGACACGACCTTGGCGCCGTCGAGCAGCGTCGGCGACGTCGGTCAGGTCGAGTTCACCGTCGGCGGTGAGCGGGATCCAGCGGATGTCGATGCCGCGTTCGGTCGCCAGCATCTGCCACGGCACGATGTTGGCGTGGTGCTCCATCTGGGTGAGCACGACCACGTCGCCGGCGCTGAGGTTGGTCCGGCCCCACGTCTGGGTGATCAGGTTCATCGACTCGGTGGCGTTCTTCGTGAACACCACCTCGTCGGGGGACGGGGCGTTGATGAAGCGGGCGACGGAGCGACGGGCACCCTCGTAGGCCTCGGTCGCCTCGCCGGCGAGCCGGTACGAGCTGCGGTTGATCGGCGCGTACGACTGCTCGAGGAAGTTGGTCATCGCATCGATGACGTGGCGCGGCTTCTGCGACGTGTTGCCCGAGTCGAGGTAGACGATCGGCGACCCGTCGATCTCGCGCGACAGGATCGGGAACTCCTTGCGAATCGGCCTGGACGTCGAGTGCCATGACGCGTCAGCCCCCGCTCGGCACCGTGCCAGCCGCAACGTTGGCACCGCTCGACTTGAACGCGTCGTAGCCGTCACGCTCGAGTTGCTCGGCCAGTTCCATCCCACCGGTCGCGACGATCCTGCCGTCGACGAGGATGTGGATGTGGTCGGGGGTGACCTCGTCGAGCAGACGCTGGTAGTGGGTGATCAGCACGACGCCCATCGACGGTCGGTCGACACGCACCTCACGGATGCCCTGGGCGACGACGCGGAGTGCGTCGATGTCGAGGCCCGAGTCGGTCTCGTCGAGGATCGCCAGCTCCGGCTCGAGGATGGCCATCTGCATGATCTCGTTGCGCTTCTTCTCGCCGCCGGAGAAGCCCTCGTTGAGGTAGCGGTCGACGAACGAGGAGTCCATCCCGAGCCGCTTCATCCAGTCCATCGTGGCGAGGCGCAGTTCGAGGACGGACAGGTCGATGCCCTTGCGGGCCGACTGCGCCTGGCGGAGGAACTGGATGACCGAGACGCCGGCGATCTCCTGGGGGTACTGGAACGCCAGGAACATGCCGGCCTTGGCGCGTTCGTCGGGCGGCCAGTCGGTGACGTCGTCGCCGAGGAACTCGATCGTGCCTGCGGTGACCTCGTACTCGGGCGAGCCCATCAGCGTGCTGCCGAGGGTCGACTTGCCGGACCCGTTCGGGCCCATGATCGCGTGCACCTCGCCGGCTTTCACCGTGAGGTCGAGGCCCTTGAGGATCTCGTCGCGCTCGGGCGACCAGATCGTTCGCCGCCGGCCGCACGTGCAGCCCGTCGACCCGGAAGAGCGTGCTGGTCGGGTCGTTCGAAGGGCTACCGCGGTCACGATGCGATTCTACGGCCCCCGCCAGAATTACCCCTACCGCCATAGGAGAAATCAACCTGCAACGCACTTGGGGTCAGGCACCAACGTTGCAAGTTCCGCCGATCCGGATCGCTCACACCCATCGTTCAGCATGGTCCGCGATGCCTCGCACGTCTCGACCCAATGCACCGGACACGCTGGCACCACGTGATGAATCGCGGGCCGACCGCCAGGACGTCTTCGTCGCACGACGCCGACTATCCAGCAAGTTCGAGTGGTTGCTCGGCGACGCCATGGCGGCGCAGCGGCGTCGAGGTGCACGCCTACTGCCTGATGACGAATCACTTCCATCTGCTCCTGCACTGTCCCGATCGCCGGGCTGTCGGAGGCGATGCAATCGATCCAGTTCCGATACGCGCAGTGGTTCAATCGATCGCTACGACCGCGACGGCCCCGTCTTCCGGGACGGTTCACGGTCCGTGCTCGATCCAGTCCGACGAGCAACTCGCTGCGGTCGGCCGCTACGTGCATCGCAACCCGCTCGACCTGCGTCCGACGCGAAGCGCTCGCGGCGTATCGCTGGTCGAGTTTCGGCGCCGTACCTCGGCGCGCGCGCGGCCTCCGGACTGGTTGCGAACCGACGAGCTCCTGGCGCCGTTCGGCGGCGACCTCGATCGATTTCGGCGGTTCGTCGAGCGGCGACGATCCGGCTCCAGCCACTCGGACGGCATCGCGTGGGCCGACCTTGCGCGGACGTGGAAGCGGCGGTCGCCGGCACTCTTCGGGATGCTGGCCGACGAGCTACGACATTCGCGTCCGGGGGCGGCGCAACGATGCCCGATCGCTTGCCATCACGCATGTGCTGTGGAGCTGCGCGCGGCCACGACGGGCGGAGCTGGCGCAGCGATTCGGGCTGAGCAGCCAATCGAGCGTGCGGGCCATCGCCCGGCGCGGCAGGGTCGCGCGTCGCTGCAGACCCGGAGTTCGCTGCGACTGACGCCGGGCAGCCATGGCTCGAGCTCGGTGGTACGTGCAACCTGAAACGCTCGGTGCCTGACCCCGGCGTTGCAGGTCAGCGGGCGAGGTCGATGTGTCGGGCGACGAGGTTCTCGAGTTGCTCCTGCTGGCCGCTGGCGCGAATGATCTGCGGGTCGTCGGCGAGGGCGCGCTCGTGGAGTGAGGCGAGGGTGTGCTTGCCGTCGGTGATCGACTGGCCGAGCTCGCCCGACCATCCGGCGTAGCGCTGCTCCCGGCGGGCGTCGAGCGAGCCGTCCTCGAGGATGTCGGCCGCCACGACGAGGGCGTGCGCCATCGTGTCGATGCCGCCGATGTGGGCGTGGAACAGGTCGTTGCGATCGATCGACTGGCGGCGCAGCTTGGAGTCGAAGTTCAGCCCGCCCGTCGTGAACCCTCCGCCGCGCAGGATCTCGAGCATCCCGAGCGACATCTGCTCGACCGACACCGGGAACCGATCGAGGTCCCAGCCGAGCCGATCGTCGCCGGCGTTGGCGTCGATCGAACCGAAGATCCCGTTGGCGAACGCGGCGGCGACCTCGTGGTGGAAGTCGTGGCCCGACAGCGTGGCGTGGTTGACCTCGATGTTGACCTTCACCTCGTTCTCCAGTCCGTAGCGCGACAGGAACGAATGCACCGTGGCCACGTCGTAGTCGTACTGGTGCTTGGTCGGCTCGAACGGCTTCGGCTCGATGAGGATCGCGCCCTCGAACCCGATCGCGTACTTGTGCTCGACGACCATGTTGAAGAACCGGCCGAGCTGATCGATCTCGCGTGGCATGTCGGTGTTGAGCAGCGTCTCGTAGCCCTCACGGCCGCCCCACAGCACGTAGTTCGCGCCGCCCAGTCGGTGCGTCGCCTCCATGCAGTGGGCGATCTGGGCGCCGGCATAGGCGAACAGCTCGGGATCGGGGTTCGTCGCCGCGCCGGCCTGGAAGCGCGGGTTCGAGAACAGGTTGGCGGTGCCCCACAGCAGCCGCACCCCGGTGCGCTCCTGGTGCTCGCCGGCGAGCTCGACCATCTGCGTCGAGGTTGCGGCACGACTCGGCGAACGTCGCTCCCTCCGGCGCGATGTCGCGATCGTGGAAGCAGTAGAACGGCACGCCCAACTTGGACACGAACTCGAACGCGGCCTCCATCTTCGACGTTGGCGGCGACCATCGGATCGAGCGTCGGATCGACGTTCGGGTGCCAGGGCCGGTCGAGCGTGCCGGCGCCGAAGATGTCGAATCCGTCCCAGTTGAACGAGTGCCAGTAGCACACGGCGAACCGCAGGTGCTCGGCCATCGTGCGGCCGGCGACCACACGATCGGCGTCGTACCAGCGGAACGCGAGGGGATTGTCCGATTCGAGTCCTTCGTAGCGGATCGAGTCGACGTCGGGGAAGAACGGGCTGCTCATGATGGGTCGCGGTCCTGTGATCTCTCAGGTGAGGGGCTCGGCGCGCGCACCGGCATCCCCTCCGGTGGATTTGTTGACAACTATGACAAACTCTCGTCTACAGTGCAATCCCATGGTCGTTGCGGTGCGTGCGCCCCATGTTCGGCGAGCGAACCTCGCCATCGTCCTCGACCAGCTCCGCCGCCACGGACCGTCGTCCCGATCGCAGTTGGTGGCGGCGACGGGCCTCACGCGGAGCGCGATCGCCGGTCTCGTCGGCGAACTCGAATCGCTGCATTTGGTGATCGAGGCGGCACCTGAATCCGACGGCAGCCCGGGCCGACCGTCGCCGGTCGTGCGGGTCGACGATCGCCATGTCGGTGCCATGGCGATCGAGATGTTCGTCGACGAGATCGGTGTCGCGATCGTCGCCCTCGACGGCTCGATCGTGACCTCGATCCGCCTCGCACGACCTCGCGAGCGGGTGGCGGTCGCCGAAACGGTGAGCGACGTCGCCGGCACTCGTGCGCCGCCTCCAGTCCCAGCGTGCCCGTCGCGCGCGCCACCGGCGGCGACCGTCGCATCATCGGCATCGGCGTGTCGGTCGCCGGGACTCATCCGCGAGTCCGACTCCGTCGTGGTGGCCGCACCCAACCTGGGCTGGACCGATACGGCGCTGGCGTCGTTGCTCGACGAATCGCTCCGACGTCGGGCTCCCGAGTCCGCGTGGGCAACGACGCCGACCTCGGGGCGCTTGGCCGAATCGCGATTCGGGGCGGGCGTCCGATCGGATCACATGCTGTTCGTCACCGGTGAGGTCGGCGTCGGCGGCGGCTTCATCGTCGCCGGCAATCCGGTGTCCGGGCACTCCGGCTTCGCCGGCGAGATCGGCCACTTCCCCGTGAATCCGGCGGGGTCGCGATGCACCTGCGGCGCGGTCGGCTGCTGGGAAACCGAGGTCGGCGAGCGGGCCCTCCTGCGCCGCGCCGGCCTCGACGAGGACGGCGGCAGCCGCGCCGTGGACGAGCTGATGAGTCGAGCGGAGTCGGCCGACCCGGCCACGCTGGCGGCGCTCGCCGTACGAGGCGAAATGGCTGGCCACCGGTCTCACCGGACTGATCAACGTCTTCGACCCGGACACGGTGGTGCTCGGCGGACTGTTCAGCCGGATCTTGCCCATCATCGATGAGCAGTTGCGGCCGAGTTGGCGTCGCTGCGCTACATGGGGGTGCCGCGCGACGTGCTGGTCGTGGGCGCTGCGCTGGGGCCACAAGCCGTCACCGTGGGTGCCGCCGAGCTGGCATTCCGGCCGCTGCTTGGCCGACCCGGCGCGGGTGATGGCGAGCCCGATCGGGCGCGACGTCGCCCGCGGTGCCTGATGTGGTGCTTGACATCGAGCCACGCCGTTGAATCAGACTGCGAAAACGTTTGTTGATTCTGACTACAAACCGGACCATGTTCGGAGCGCAGCGGAATGATCACTCGGAACAGCTGAACAGCAGCCGAGACTCACTCGGCAACACACTCCAGAGGGGGAGACCGAACATGAAGAAGTCCACACGTCGGGCTGCATGCGTCGTCGGAGCACTCGTGCTCTTCACGGCCGCATGCGGTAGCGACGACGACTCGTCGAGTGACGACACCATCGCCGCCGAAGCACCAGCGGGCAGCGAAGCCCCTGCAGGCAGCGAGGCACCGGCGGGCAGCGATGCTCCGGCCGGTGGCGGCGGCGGCAAGGTCGGGTTCATCCTGCCCGACTCCGCCTCGTCGGTCCGCTGGGAATCGTTCGACCGTCCGCTGATCGAGGCGGCCTGTGCCGATGCCGGCCTCGAATGCGACATCCAGAACGCCGAAGGCGACAAGAACAACATGGCCACCATCGCCGATCAGATGATCGCCGACGGCGTGGGCGTGCTCGCCATCGTCAACCTCGACTCCGAGTCGGGCGCGGCGATCCAGGAGAAGGCTGCCGCCGCCGGTGTCAAGAACATCGACTACGACCGTCTCACCCTCGGCGGGGCCGCTGACGTCTACGTGTCGTTCGACAACGTGGCCGTCGGCACCGCACAGGGCGAAGGCATCATCGAGTGCCTCGGTGGCGCCGGTGACGTCGAAGGCAAGAAGATCATCCAGCTCCACGGTTCCCCGACCGACAACAACGCCACGTTGTTCAAGCAGGGCTACCAGGACGCCATCGCCGACAGCGGTCTCGAGACCGTCGGTGAAGAAGCCGTCCCGGACTGGGACAACGCCGAAGGTGGCGTGATCTTCGAACAGCTCCTCACCGCCGCCGGCGGCGAGGTCGACGGCGTGCTCGTCGCCAACGACGGTCTGTCGCTGGCTGCGCAGCAGGTGCTGGCCGATGCCGGCCTCACGGTCCCGACCACCGGTCAGGACGCCACGCTCGAAGGTCTCCGGGCCATCCTGCAGGGCACGCAGTGCATGACGGTGTACAAGCCGGTCGTCGAAGAGGCCAACGGTGCCGTCGCGGCTGCCGCTGCGCTGCTCGCCGGGACCGACCTGACGACCATCGCCAACGCCACCATCGACAACGAGAACGGCGAGATCCCCTACGTCCAGGCGCAGATCACCCCGATCTACATCGACGACGTGAAGATCCCGGTCGCCGACGGCTTCGTCGACGCTTCGACGAGGTCTGCGCAGGGATCGAGGACCTGTGCACGGAGTACGGCGTCGAGCTGACGCCGAGTGAAGATGCGGTACCCATCGGGTAGCGCGTGAACGTCTGATGCCGGCCCGGAATTCGTCCGGGCCGGCATCAGCACTGATGTGACACCATTCAACCTGGGGGATCGAATGCAGGAATCGTCGTCGCCGACGTCGGCCAATCAGTCGGCCAGCGACACCGTGGCGCCGCTGCTCGAGGCCCACGGCATCAACAAGAGCTTCGGCCCGGTGCACGTGCTGCACGACGTCGACTTCACGGTCTATCCGGGCAAGATCACCGCCGCTCATCGGCGACAACGGTGCCGGCAAGTCGACGCTCGTGAAGTGTCTCGCCGGCATCTACGGGACCGACACCGGCAGCCTCCGCTTCGATGGCGCCGACGTGACGATCCACTCGCCGAAGGACGCCACCGCGCTCGGCATCAAGGTCGTGTACCAGGACCTCGCGTTGTGCGACAACCTCGACATCGTCCAGAACATGTTCCTCGGTCGTGAGATCGTCCGCCGGGGCACGCTCGACGAGCACGCGATGGAACTGGCCGCCCGCCAGACGCTCGCCTCGCTGTCGGTGCGCACCGTCAAGAGCGTCCGCCAGCTCGTCGCCTCGCTCTCGGGCGGTCAGCGCCAGACGGTGGCCATCGCCAAGGCCGTGCTCGGCAACTCGCGGATCGTCATCCTCGACGAGCCGACCGCCGCCCTCGGTGTCGCCCAGACCGAACAGGTGCTCCAGCTGGTCAAGCGACTGGCGGCGAGTGGTGTCGGCGTCGTGATCATCAGCCACAACATGAACGACGTGCTCGAGGTCGCCGACCGGGTGTGCGCGATGTACCTCGGCCGCATCGCCGCCGACATCCCGCTCGACGGCTCGGTGACCCGGGAGACCCTGGTGGAACTGATCACGTCCGGCCGCTCGGGCGTGCACGGACTGCTCAACGGGGTGGCAGGGGCATGACGACCACCGACGATTTCAGCGTCGAGCCGACCGACGAGCCGACGGCGATGCCGGAGGACCCGACGCCAGGCGTCACCATCGTCGACACGAGCATGGCGCTCACCGACTTCTCGCTCGACGAGCAGCAGAACTCGCTCAGCGACGTCTTCCACAACACCGTCACACGCTTGCGCGGCGGCGACCTCGGGTCGCTGCCCGCCATTCTCGCCATCGTCGTCCTCGTGGCGATCTTCGGGATCGCCCGACCCGACAGCTTCCTGTCGCTGCTGAACTTCGCCAACTTCCTCGACCAGGCGTCGTCGGTGATCGTCATCGCCATGGCGGTCACCTTCGTCCTGTTGTTGGGTGACATCGATCTCGCCGCCGGCTTCACCGCCGGCGTCTCGGCGGCGGTGCTCGCCACCCGCTTGGCCGATGGCTGGCCGCTGGTTCCGTCGCTGCTCGCATCCTTCGGGGTGGCACTCCTGCTCGGCGTGTTCACCGGGTTCCTCGTGGCCAAGGTCGGTATCCCGTCGTTCGTCGTGACGCTCGCCAACGTCCTGCTCTTCCAGGGCATCCTGCTGTTGATCGTCAAGGACGGCGGCAGCGTGCGCATCCAGAACGACTTCATCAACGACATCGTCGGTGGAACGCTGACGCCCACGCAGTCGTGGATCGTGTCCGTCCTCGGTGTCGCGTTGTACGCCTTCTCCCAGATCCGCCGCCAGCGCACCTCGTACGGTTCGATCCCGGTGTCGCTCGTGGCGATCCGCATCGGGCTGGCGGTGGTCGGTGTGGCCGTGTTGACGTACCTGCTCAACGAGAACCGCGCGTTCGCCTCGGCACCCCAGCCGATCACCGGGATGCCGATCGTGATCCCGATGATCGCCATCCTCACGGTGCTGCTGACCTTCGTGCTGAACCGGCTGCGGTACGGCCGCTTCCTCTACGCCGTCGGCGGCAACCGCGAGGCGGCCCGACGTGCCGGCATCAACGTGCAGCGCGTCGAGTGGTCGGCCTTCATCTGCACGGCCTTCATCGCCGCCATCGGTGGCATCTTCCTCGCGTCACGCGTGAACTCCGTCGACTCCAACACTGGCGCCAACGACACGCTGCTGCTGGCTGTCGGTGCCGCCGTCATCGGCGGGACGTCCCTGTTCGGTGGTCGCGGCCGGATGATCAATGCGGTCCTCGGTGGCCTCGTGCTGGCGCTGATCCCCAACGGCCTGGGCCTGATCGGCAAGACGACGCTGTTCGGGTACGACATCGACTTCGGCAGCTCGGGCGTCAAGTTCATCTGCTCCGGTCTCGCCCTGCTGGTCGCCGCCTCGGTCGACGCCCTCAGCCGCAAGCGCACCGTCTGACCCACATCCGCCCGAGATCGCGTCAACCCCCGATCTCGGCCGGATCTGGTCCGGTTTCCGGCCCGATTCCGCCCGAGATCGCCCGAAATCGGTTCTCGGTCGGATCCGGCACGTCTGACCCGCATCCGCCCGAGATCGCGTCAACCCCCGATCTCGGCCGGATCTGGTCCGGTTTCCGGCCCGTTTCCGCCCGAGATCGCCCGAACGGCTGACGTCAGGTTGCGTCGCGGAGGTCTTCCTTCCACGAGCGGAACCGGTCGTGGCGCCGGCCGCTCGGGCCGACCCCGTCGGCCGACCCGTCGGGATACAGCCGCAGCGTCACGGCCTCGTCGAGATGCGTCCGGCGCGCCGCCCAGTAGCGGGCGTCGCCGCCGGTGGCCGGGCCCGCCCGCCACAGCAGCCAGTCGCCGATCCGACGCTTGTAGTCGGCCACCGGCGTACCGGGCAGATCGTCGCCGAGCCGGAGGAGATCGTCCGGCGCCTCGACCCACGCCGTGGCGACGATGTTGCGGTCGCGCACCGGGGTCGGCGGAAGGTCGGCGGTGTGGACCGGCGTGTGGTCGGCCGGTCGTTCGTCGTACCTCATCGCTCCGTCTGACCGCCGAAGGCGTGAACAATCGGCGGCTCAGATGCGCACATTGTTCACGCCTTGCCGGTCAGGCCGCGCTGACCAACCGCGTTCGATCCACTCTTCGAGGTGGGGCCGCTCGTTGCCGATGGTGGTGTCGTCGCCGTGGCCGGGCAGCACGATCGTGTCGTCGGGGAAGGTGAACAACTTCGACGTGATCGACGTGATGATCGTGTCGAAGTCGGCGTCGGGGAAGGACGTGTTGCCCGGCCCACCGGGGAACAACGTGTCGCCGGTGAAGAGCAGCGGCGTTCCCTCGAGCTTGAACGAGATCGACCCGGGCGTGTGGCCGGGGTTGTGAATCGCATGAAGCCGCAAACGACCGACCTCGATCACCTCGGCATCGTCGATGAACACGTCGTAGCCGACGTCCTTGAGCTTGGGCGCATCGAGGGCGGTCACCGCGACTTCGTAGCCGGCTTCGCGGAGGGCCGGTACCGCCTGGATGTGGTCCCAGTGTCCGTGCGTCTCGAGCACACGTTTCACGCCGAGCGATCTGCACAGTTCGAGGAGTTGTTCGTGCTCGTTGGCCGCATCGAGCAGCACGGCGTCCCCGCTCGCCAGACAGCGGACGACGAACACGTTGTTGTCGACCGGACCGACGACCACCTTGTGCACCTCGACGTCAGCGTTCGACCAGTGGAGAGTCTTCGTCGCATCCATGTCGCCAGTCTGGCACCGTGCCCGGGTCCGTTCATTCGCCTCCGGTGCGTGGCCGCTCCTGACTCGATGTTCAACGAGCACCCGAAGCGGGCGTTCGACCAGACCGAGGTTGACGCGACGTTGGCGTCGACGCTCGATTCGCTCGACGTCGCGGGGTCACCGCGATTTCCGGCACCGTCACCGACGTGGTCGCGGGTGCCGACCTCGGTACCGCGGTGATGATCAACGTGCTCGAACACATCAGCGCCGACCACGGCGTGCTTGGCGTCGATCAGAGATCGCCTCGAACCCGTTGGTCACCTCGTGGCCTGGGTGCCCGGTTTCGCCTCCAGTACAGCACCGAAAGAACACCGCGGTGTGCGTCGAGAGCCACGAATCGAGCGGATCGTGGCGGTGGCACTGTCGAGCGCGGCGCCAACCTTGCTGCGCTGGCGCCGACGCTATGGTTGCCGCGTCCAGGAACGCATGCGTTCAACTCGATCGAGAGCAGGTTCATGGTGACGGTGGTCGAGGAAAGCGACCTGATCAGCGGAGTGTTCATCGTCACTCCGGAGATTCACGGCGACCAGCGCGGACTGTTCATCGAGACGTATCGACGTTCATGGATACCTGGCGGCCGCGAGATGATCCAGGGAAACCGAGCAAACCGCCAACGCGGCGCGCTCGTCGGGTTGCACTACCACCTTCATCAGGCCGACTTCTGGTACGTGCCGTTCGGCACCGCTCGCGTCGTGCTCCATGACCTGCGCGAGGGCGGCCCGACCGATGGTGCCACCCAGGTCATCGAGGCATCGGGCGAGAACCACCTCGCCATCTACATCCCACCTGGCGTAGCACACGGATTCTCGGCCCTGACCGACATGGTGATCACGTACCTCGTCGATGGCTACTACAACGCCGCCGACGAACTCGGGGTGGCCTGGGACGATCCGGATATCGCGGCGGAGTGGGGTGTCGAAGACCCGTGCTGTCCACGAGGGATCAGGAGAATCCGAACAGGCGGGATCTTCCGCCTCGCGCCGTCCCTATTGGCCGATGCGCACCTGATTCCGCTTCGTGGTCGCCGGCTATGTGCTGACCACGTCGAAGCCCATGCCCATCGCGGTGCCGATGTGCGCCGGGTCGAACGTGACGAAGCGAATCGGTGGCGGGAGGCGCTCGGCGGCCGCGAAATGGATCGCGTCGGACAATCGCACCGGTTGCGTACGGGCGAGCGCTGCGGCCCGGTCGAGGCAGCGCTGATCGACCGGCACGACGTGGAGATGATCCCAGGCGTGGCGGATCGCATCCTCCAGGTCGAGCCGGAGGATCGGTTCGTCGGTGAGTCGATCGATGGCGGGCAACGCCTCGGTGAGCGCCATCGCTGACGCGGCCCACACCTGTCCATCAACGGGCTGAGGTCGAGCGCGTCGAGCACGACCCGCCGCTGCGGCCCGTCCACCGCCAGTGCCAGCAACGCACTCGTGTCCAGCACCACCGTCATCCGCGGAGTTCTCGGAGGACCTGGTCGATGCGCACGCCGGCCCACACGGCGACAGGCGCGGGCGGGCGCCACTCGCCGGTACGGCGGGGTGGAACGACGGAACCGGCACCGATCAGCCGGGCGAGGTCGGGGGCGTCGGCGTCGAGCGGGCCGAGCTGGGCGACGGGCCGCCCGCCGGACGTGATCACCGTGCGCTCGCCGGCGTGGGCGCGACGGATCGCCTCGGACAGTTCGCCGCGCAACTCGCGCACGCCGAGGGTCGGGGCAGGATCGGTCGATGATGTGTGCCACATGTGTACACAAGCAGATTTGCGGCGGGCGCGCAACCCGGCGAATACTGCCCGCATGAACTTTGCATTCACCGAAGAGCAAGAAGAGCTCCGCAAGACCGTCCGTGCATTCCTCGAGGCCAAGAGCTCCGAGGAAGCCGTCCGTGAGCAGATGGAGACCGAAGACGGCTACGACGCCGCCGTGTGGTCGCAGATGGCCGAGCAGATGGGCCTCCAGGGCCTGCACATCCCCGAGGAGTTCGGTGGGTCCGGCTTCGGCTACGTCGAGCTCGGCATCGTGCTCGAGGAGATGGGCCGCTCGCTGCTGTGCGCGCCGTTCTTCTCGTCCGTCGTCCTCGCCGGCAACACGCTGATCGAGTCGGGCGACGAGGCCGCCAAGGCTGCGTACCTCCCCGGTATCGCCTCCGGCGAGACGATCGCCACGCTCGCCTACACCGAGCCCTCGGGCAAGTGGGACGAATCCGGCATCACCGCCACCGCCACGAAGGACGGCGACACCTGGTCGATCAACGGCACCAAGTCGTTCGTCCTCGACGGCCACAGCGCCAACCTGATCATCGTCGCCGCCAAGACCGACGCCGGCACGAGCCTGTTCGCCGTCCAGGGTGACGCCGCCGGCCTGACCCGCACGTCGCTGTCGACGATGGACCAGACCCGCAAGCAGGCCAAGCTCGAACTGTCGAACACGCCCGGCACGCTCATCGGTGAAGACGGCAAGGGCTGGGACATCCTGTCGACCGTCCTCGACCTCGCCGCCGTCAGCCTCGCCGCCGAGCAGGTCGGTGGCGCCCAGATGGTGCTCGAAATGGCCGTCGAATACGCCAAGGTGCGCGTCCAGTTCGGCCGCCCGATCGGTTCGTTCCAGGCCATCAAGCACAAGTGCGCCGACATGCTGCTCGAGGTCGAGTCCGCCAAGTCCGCCGCCTACTACGGCATGTGGTGTGCCAGCGAGATGAACGACGAGCTCCCCTCGACCGCCTCGCTCGCCAAGGCCTACTGCTCGGAGGCCTACTTCCACGCCGCTGCCGAGAACATCCAGATCCACGGCGGCATCGGCTTCACCTGGGAGCACCCGGCCCACCTCTACTTCAAGCGGGCCAAGAGCTCCGAGCTCCTGTTCGGCGACCCGACGTACCATCGCGAGCAGCTCGCGCAGCGCATCGGCATCTGACCCGAACCTGATCGACGTCGTCTGACGTCACCGTCGCGCGGGCGACGCTCCACCCTGGGCGGGGTTGGGGCGTCGCCCGTTCGTACTTTTCCGACGAGGTCGTGCATCGGTGCCAGGCACCGATGCACGACCTTTGCGCTCGTACGATGACGGGTGATGGATGGCATCACGATCGTGTTCCTGGTGATCGCGGCGATCGGGGTCTTCGTCGTCGCCGCTGTCGCCGTCGGCCGCGAGGCGCACCGACTCGACGCCGTCGCGCCACGGGCGGTGTACCGGCTCGACGAAGCCGTCGATTTCGTGTGCGATCGCCTCCCGCCGGAGAGCCAGGCCCGCCTGACGCCCGAGGAGGTCGAGCAGCTGCTCGTGTTCCACATGCAGTGGTTGCACGATCAGGGCCTGCAACCCGACGACGTGGTCGATCAGCCGCAGTCGATCGACGAGCCGGTCGTGATCACCGAGACGAACCTGACCGCGTACCTGCTCGGCGAGGCCGAGCGGAACAACGTGGACCTGCTCGACGACGTCGACGCGGTCAACGTCGTCGAAGCACACCTCGCGTACTTCGACGCGATCGGTGCGATCGGTCCTCGAGCCGGTCTCGACGACGTCCTGTAGGCCTTTCCGGTCCTCGATCGTCCGATCTGCGATCATGCCGTCATGGCATCGATCATTCCGAAGGACCGCACGGTCGCCGCACTCGGCGAGGTGTGGGCGAGCATCGACGATCTGCTGAGCAGCTTGTCCCACGACGAGTGGTACACGCAGTCGCCGCTCGAGGGGTGGGACGTGCAGGACAACGTCGCCCACATCATCGGCACCGAGGAGATGCTGAGCGGCGTCCCGGCCCCGGCGATCCTCATCGATCGAGGCGCCCGCCTCCATGTCCGCAACGACATCGGCGAGTTCAACGAGCAGTGGATCGAAGCGATCCGACCGATGAAGCCGTCGATGGTGCTCGATCGATTCCGCGAGATCACCGGTGAGCGGCTGGTCGCCCTCGGTGCGATGTCGCAGGAGGAGTGGGACGCCGAGACGTTCACCCCGGCAGGGAAGGACACGTACGGACGCTTCATGCAGATCCGGGTGTTCGACTGCTGGCTGCACGAGCAGGACATCCGCGACGCCGTGGGACGTCCCGGTCACGAAACGGGGCTCGCCGTCGATGTCACGCTCGACGAGCTGACCACGGCGCTCGGGTTCGTCGTCGGCAAGAAGGCGGGTGCGCAGCCCGGTGACCGCGTGACGTTCGCGCTGACGGACAAGGGAGCGGTCGTCCGTGAGATCCATGTGGAGGTCGTCGAGCGGGCGATGGTCGTCGACCGGCTCCACCTGCCGGCAACGCTCGTGCTGACGATGCCCGTGGGGGTGATGACCAGGCGATCTGCCGGCCGCGTCGGCCCGGACGATCTGCTCGATCAGATCGTCATCGACGGCGACGAGGACCTGGCAGCGAAAATTTTGGAAAATCAGGCGTACACGATCTGAGGAATGTGCTGAAATTGGATCACCAGAGAAGGGAGGTGGTCCAAACATGCCAGACAGTTGTAAGGGGACCCTGGAGGTGGTTGGCCGCTAGGCCGACAGGCTGGACCGCCTGGCGAATCCCCGCCAACCCCCGCTGATCGTCATCGCCGCACGCTGGTCCCAGCGGTGTTCGAGTCCGTCGCACGGATCTCGATCGTGATGCCGACAGTCCCACAGTCCGTGCAGTGCCGGGCCATTCGGTCATTCGACCGGAGGCCCGGCACTGTCGCGTCCGGGCCTCGTCCGCGCTGGGCCGGGTTCGCCTCGCTCGGCTACCTTGGCCGTCGATGCATCACCATCCGAAGTTCGAACACAGCCGGTTCATCGGCGACAAGCGGACCCAACTCGTGTACGACCTCGATGCGTGGGACGACGAGGCGACGATCGACGAGATCGTCAAGCAGGGCGTGGGCTTGAGCTTCGGCCCTGACACGCTCGACGAAGCACGAAACCGCGGGTACACGCTGGCGACCCCGGGCAAGCGCCGAATGCACCGCAAGCCGCGAGCCTGAGCGGCCGGGACACGGAATCGCACCTGCATGCCGAACGGGATGATGGATCGGTTCACCTCCGGCGGGGTGCAACTCGCGTGCCACATCGCGCGGCCGCCCGGGGACGTCGAGGGCGGTCCTGGTGTGATCCTCTGCCACGGCTTTCCGATCGGGCCGCTCGATGCGACGAGTTCAGGTGGCACCTTCCCGCAGCTGGTCGACCGAATGGCGCGCGAACTCGGATGCGTGACGATGACGTTCAACTTCCGCGGGTGCGGTGACAGCGAAGGAGATTTCTCCTTGCAGGGCTGGGTCGACGACCTGCGTGCTGCGATCTCCCACCTGTTGACCGTCAGCACGCCAGCCGGAGTCATCCTCGTCGGCACCAACACCGGCGGATCGATCGCCATCTGCGTCGGCGCCGACGACCCGCGTGTGTCGGCGGTGGCCTTGCTCAGCCCGCGTGCCGACTTCGACGACTGGGCCGAGCAGCCGCGCCGGTTCCTCGAGCACGCCCGTGAGATCGGTGCGATCCACGATCGGCGGTTCCCCGATTCGGTCGACGAGTGGTCGCGCGAGTTCCGCCGGTTCCGACCGGTCGCCTCTGCCCGGCGATTCGCGCCGCGCCCGATGCTGGTGATGCACGGCGAGGACGACGACAGCGTGCCGGTGTCCGATGCCCGCCAGTTGGTGAACGCCCACGGTGATGCCGAGCTGAGCCTGTTCGAAGGTGCCGGCCATCGGTTGCGTCACGACCCGCGGGCGGTGGCGGTGCTGCTCGGTTGGCTCGACCGGATGCGCTCGATGCACGTGCACCCGGCTGCCGAATCGGTGTGACCGACCTCGGGTCGATCAGCCGTGGTCGTCTCCGGGAGCTTGACCGAGCGAAGTCCTGCAAGATCAGATCTGCGAGCGGTGCCAGTCGTAGGCCGACTGGATGATCTCGTCGAGTCCGTATTTGGCACTCCAGCCGATGGTCGATCGGGCCAACGACGGGTCGGCATAGGTGGCGACGGGGTCACCGTTCCGACGGTCCGAGATCGTCTGAGGTACCGCACGCCCGGTGATTCGTTCGGTTGCGTCGAGCACCTGGAGCACCGACGATCCTGTGCCCGGTCCCGACGTTGATCTCGACGGTTTCGCCACCGCCGGAGAGGTCACCGGTACCCCG
>CAVYWH010000007.1:0-121784 GCA_963772085.1 Ilumatobacteraceae bacterium | reverse complement strand
TCCTGCCGCTTCTTCGACCCGTTCGACGTATTGCTCAAGCCGATCGGCGAGCGGTTCAAGCGCGAGGGACGCATGATGCCCGAGGGCGTCGCCTATCACGCGAGCTGGATCGATCCGGCCGCCGCGCGCTGCTTCCAGGTCATGGAGGCCGACAGCGTCGAGAAGCTCCGGCAGTGGGCCGCCAACTGGGCCGACCTCGCCGACTTCGAGATCGTCCCCGTGCTCACCTCGCAAGCCTATCCGGGGCGGGTCATCGTGAAAGATCGGGCCCAAATTAAAAAACCGGCCCGGCTAGGCCGGACCGGTCTTCCTTGGAGCTAACCCTCGCGTCCCTGGATCGCGCGGGCTTCGCTCTCCCCCGTCAGAGAGCCGTGCTTTCATGCAAAACCGCGCTGGTGCCAGTCAGCATCGGGGCTTCGCATGAGGGTCGACGGCTCTTCCCCCTGATCGCGATCATCGTCCCAAATCGCCGCCGCGCATTCAATGGGTGTCCAGACGATCTGGGGCGAGGCGTGGCAAGAGCGCCACAGCCAGCCTCCGGCGATCGTCAGCACTTCGCGAGGTTCATGGAGATGCGGCGCACGTCGAGCCCCTTGGGCGTGATGGTGATCGACTGCTTGCAGCTCGACAGCCCACGTTCATCGCCGCCGTGAAGCTGGCGCCCTGGATCGACAGCACGAAGCTGCTGCCGGTGTAGCGGCCCGAACGTCACCAGTGGCCGAGTAGGTCTTCTCCTCCCAGTTGCCGGAGACCTGCGCTCCTGACCGCAGCTCGGCCGCGCCGCTGATGTTGTAGTCGGCGCTGGCGCAGCGCAGCGTCTGCTTGATCTGCGTGCCGCCCGCGCCGACCTTGTAGACGACCACGCATTTCACCCGCTCGGTCTCGCCGCCCTTCAGCAGGACGGTGCCGGCACCGGACCAGTATCCCGCCATGTCCTCGATCGGGCCCGCCGCGGCGGCGCCCGAGGCCGCCGCGAAGGCCACATTGCGAGAGCGACCGCGCCTTGCTTCTTCATCGCGACAGGAACTCCAGCACGGCGGCGCTGGTGCGCACGGGATCCTGCCGGATCATGTGATGCGTCGCGCCCGGAATCATGACTGTCTTCGAACCGCGCACCGCGCCGGCGAGCGCTCGCAGGACCACCGGCAACGGGCCGGGCGTGTGCTCGCCGCCGATGAACAGGGTGGGCACCGAGATCGCTTCCGCATCCGTGCGCGTGAACGGCGGGCGCTGCTCGTTGATCTGGCCCAGCAGCGTCCTGGCGTTGTCGCGGTATTCCTGCTTGGTGGACGCGGGCAGCCGTGCCCAGGCTTCCGCTCCACCCATTCCGTTGATGAACAATTCCAGCGCACCGTCGACGTCCCCGGCCGCGACCTTCTCGCCGCGGCCGCCACCCTGGAGTTGCGCGAAGGCGCGGCGCCGCTGCCGGCACCGGCCGGCTGAAGCGAGGCATCGAGCTCTCCGCCGGGCTCCGCCAGGATCAACCGGCGCACCAGCTCCGGCCGCTGCTGCGCCACGCGGAAGGCGATATGGCCCCCGCGCGAATGGCCCATGAGATCGACCGGGCCCGACTTCAGCGCGACCAGGAATGCGATCAGGTCGGAGACATGCTGCGCGATCGTGTACTGCCCCCCGGCGCCGTCCCAATGCTCGGGAAAGAAATGCCGCAAGCTCACGGCGACGACGCGCCGCGCGCGCGACAAGGGCCCAGGACCGACGACCACGTTCGGAAATCGCCGATCGAGCCATCACGCACACGAGCGCAGGTCCGCTGGCCGACCTCGATATAGGCCATGTCGTAGTCGTTGACGCGCAGGTGCTTCATGTTTCCCCCGTCTGCATCCTTCTCGTCGTTGATTGCGAGCCTATCGCACGGGGATAGCGAGGAGAAGAACGCTGTGCTTCTGCTTGCCTCCCCCTGCGGTCAAGGCGGAGCCTTCGCTGCGAAGAGTGGAGGAAAGAGTCCGGGACTGTCCCGCTCCGGTCAGGCCGGCGGCGGCGCCCGCGGATGGCGTACAGTGGTCGACCGGCCCGTTGCCGTGGCCGACGCCCAGCTCGCGCCCGGCCTGCAGCGCCTGCCAGACGTAGGCCTTGGCGCGCGCGACCGCCTCCCGCAACGCGACGCCCTGGGCCAGCAGCGCGGCGATGGCGGCCGACAGCGTGCACCCGGTGCCATGCGTGTGCGGCGTCTCGATGCGCGGGCGCCGAAGCCGCGCGATGCCGGCAGCATCGACAGAATGTCGACCGCCTCCTCGCCGCTGCCGTGCCCACCCTTGAGCAGCACGCGCCGCGCCGAGCGCGCAGCAGCGCGCGCCTGCTCGACCGCCTCGCCTCGCTCGCGGCCTGCCGGCACCGAGCAGCGCGCAGCCTCGGGCATGTTCGGCGTTATGAGCGTCGCCAGCGGGAACAGCTCGGGCTTGAGCGCCGCGATCGCATCGGGCTGCGAGCAGCACATCGCCGCTGGTCGCCACCATCACCGGATCGACGACGAGCGGGAGTCGCGGCGCCGCGCGCAGCCGGCCGCCACGGCCACCACGATGGCGGCGTTGGCCAGCATGCCCGTCTTGATCGCGCCGACATCGAGGTCGACAGCACCGAGGCGAGCTGCGCCGTGACGAACTGCGGCCGCACCGGCTCCACGCCCTGCACGCCGCGCGTGTTCTGCGCCGTCAGCGCGGTGAGCACCGATGCGCCGTAGACGCCGAACGCCGAGAACGTCTTGAGGTCCGCCTGGATGCCGGCGCCGCCCGAGCTGTCGGAGCCGGCGATGGTGAGCGCGATCGGCGTGTCGCGCATGCGCCGCCGTCATCTTCGCCGCCCTTCTTCATGATCTCGGTCTGCAGCTGCTCCGGTGTCGCCATCTCCTCGATACGCGAGAGGATCGGCACGTTCTCGATCAGCCACTGGCCGAGCCAGTTCATGGAGCCGGTCAGGAACATGATGCCGGTCGCGACCAGCAGCAGCCCCATGACCTTCTCGACCACGCCCAGGTGCCGGCGGAACCGCTGCATGAAACGATGAACGGCCGGATCGCCACCGCCGCCAGCACGAACGGAATGCCGAGACCCAGCGAGTAGACGAACAGCAGGCGCACGCCGGCGCCGAGGCTTGCCTCGTTCGCAGCCAGCGCCAGCACCGTCGCCAGGATCGGACCGATGCACGGCGTCCAGCCGAAGGCGAAGGCGAGACCGATGACGTAGGCGCCGGACAGGCTCGCGCCCTCCATCCTGGCGTGGTAGCGCGCCTCGCGATAGAGCAGCGGAATACGCAGCAACCCGAGGAAGTGCAGCCCGAACAAGATGATGACGATCCCGGCGACGATCGAGAGCTCGGTCTTGTAGGTCTGGATGAACTGGCCGAACACCGAGGCGCCGGCGCCGAGGCCGACGAACACCGTCGTGAAGCCCAGCACGAAGCAGAGCGAGGCCAACACGACGCGCCGCCAGGCGCGCGTCCAGGCCGCCCGTCGGCCGTCATCTGCTCGATGGTCATGCCGCCGAGATAGCCGAGATAGGGCGGCACCAGCGGCAGCACGCAGGGCGACAGGAAACTCACGAGGCCGGCCAGGGCGACGCCGAGATGGATGTAGACATATGTCAGCATGCCTGGTCTCCCGGAGTGGATGCCGCTCAGCTGGAAGCCGAGCCGCACGCGGGCAGCGGTGACCGGCGCAGCCGGGCCTGGGCCTGCGCAGCGCGGCGGCACGGCGCCGCACTGCACGGATGCGTCAGCTGGCGGCGCGCCGACCTTGACCGATTTGCGCGGCCGCGGCGACGACCAGCTTCCGGCGCGCAGATGGCGCCGCCACGAGATCCCAGATCGGCGGGCCCTCGGTCCTCGTTCACCGACGCCCAGCCGGCGACGACGTAGTCGCGCGCGGCTCGATCGGCTCCCCCGTCCTGAGCAACGTCAGATCGCTGATGCGGCTGCCCATGGCGCGCATCGACGTTGATCGTGAAACCCAAGCCGCCGACCCGCACCATGTCGCCGCCCTGCTGGTAGTAGGGATCGGGGTTGAACAGGTTGTCGGCCACGTCCTCCAGGATCGGCCTTGATGCGCTCGCCCGTCATCGCGAGCGGTAGGCAGCCGGATAGGTGATGGCGGTGGCGTTGTAGACATCGTCCCAGGTGATGGCTTGGCCGGGCACCAGCGTGGCGCCCCAGCGGAAGCCCGGCGAGAAAGCAAGCTCCGCGTCGCGCTCGCTCGAGCAGCGCCTCGCAGATGAGGTCGTCGAGTGTGCCGGCGAAATTGCCGCGCCGGTAGAGCAGCGTATCGGTGCGCGCCAGCTCGGTGCCAGCATCGCCTCGTCGGGCGCGCGGATTCCCGTCGACCAGCGCGCGCCATGTCCGGGATCCGGCGCGATGGCATCCGCGAGCACCGGGATCAGCGCATAGCTGTAGTCGGCAAGCGGCCGTCCTTCACATCCACGTCGAGGCGCGACAGGAACTTGCCGTGCGAGCCGGACGCGATCAGCAGCGTGTCGCCGACGCGCACGGGCGCGGGCAGGGCATCGTGCGTGTGGGCGGTGAAGATCACGTCGATGCCGGCCACGCGCACGGCGAGCTTGCGGTCCACGTCGAAGCCGTTGTGCGAGTTGAGCACAACGATCTCGGCGCCGGCGGCCCGCGCCGCAGCCACATCTGCCGCAGCTCCTCCTCGCGAATGCCGAACGACCACTCGGGATCATCCAGCGCGGATTGGCGATAGCCGTATAGGGAAACGCCTGGCCGATGACGGCGATGCGCACGCCGCCTTCTCGTACATGCGCCAGGCCCGGAACACGGCTCGTCGAAATCGGTGTCGGCATGTTGCCGGCCAGGAACGCCAGGCCCGACGCGCCCGGCCTATCCTTGCTCCCGAACAGCTCGGTCACGCGCCGCGCGCCCAGCGTGAACTCCCAGTGCCCGGTCGTCACGTCGACGCCCAGCGCCTCCAGCACGCGCGACCATGTCGCCGCCCCTGGACTGCAGCGCCGTATAGGAGCCCTGCAGCGTATCGCCGCCATCGATCAGCAGCGTGCGCTCGGCGCCGCGCTCGCCGCGGATCGCCTTGATCAGCGTCGCCAGCCGATCCATGCCGCCGACGCGACCGTAGGTCCGCGCCAGCAGCTCGAAGTCGGGCGAGCCAGCATGTAGGCGCGCCACGAGCCCGGATCGATGCCGTAGGCGCCAGCAGCTCGCGGCCCGTCAGGTGCGGCGGCAGCCCGTTGACGTCGCCGACGCCGAGATTGACCGACGGCTCGCGGTAGTAGAGCGGCTTGAGCTGGGCATGGCAGTCGGCCATGTGCAGGAGGGTGACCTGCCCCTTGGCATCGAACCCTGAGCAGTCGGCGCGCCGGTCGAGCAGCATGAGGATCGGGACCCGCGGCAGCGTGCCGGCCGACTCGTCGAGCCGCAACGACATGGTGACCGCCATGCCGCCCATCGAACCGATCTGGAGATCGAGGATGCAGAGATCGGGCGTGCGATCGGCGACCTGGCGGGCGACGGCCCGACCGTCACGGCACACGACGAACGTGGTGTCTTCCGTACCGAGTGCGGCGACGATGTCGTCGACGAGCCAGGTGGCATCGGTGGCGATGAGGATGTGCACGCTGAGACGTTAGCGGTCGGTGCCGAGGAGATGCCCAGCGATCTGGCCGAGTCCGGCGAGGTCGTGCACATCGCGATCGAGCAGCGGCAGCGTGATCACCCGGTCCCAGCCGGCGATCGCCCCGACGGGGGCGATGACCGCCAGTTCGCGTTCGCGGGCGGCACGGAGATCGCCGACCGTCTCCCACAGGCGCTCCAGCACGTCGTCGTCGTGGTCCGCGCCGACCGTTGTCGCCTCGCGCAGGGCATCGCCGGACGTGCCGTCACCGAACCGGGGGTGCATCCGGTTGATCACCACCACGTCGGCGCCGGTCCCTTCTCCGCCGACGCCCTGGTCGACGAGCTGTTCCGCGAACCAGACCGCCTCGGCGATCGTGTCGTGGTGCGGCGACGAGACGACGACGAACGAGGTCTGCGGGGCACGGATCAGCGCCGTCACCTCCGATCGCCCGTTCACGGAACCCCGCCTCCATCCCGGAGAACGCCTGGAAGAACGCCACCGAATCGGACAGCACGTCGGAACCGACGACCTTGCCGATCGCCCGCAGGATCGGCTGGGTGGCCGTCGAGATGAACTTGAACCCGCTCTTGGTGGGCAGCATCATCAGCTTGAAGACCTTGTGGTCGAGGAACCTCGACAGCACGCCAGGGGCTTCGAGGAAGTCGAGCGCATTGCGGCTCGGCGGCGTGTCGACCACGACCAGATCGAAGCGTTCGTCGGTGTGGAGTTGATGCAGCACTTCGGCGGCCATGTACTCCTGCGTGCCGCTCAGCGCGCCGGCGATGTTCTTGTAGAACGGGTTCGAGAGGATGCCGTCGACCTGATCGGGGCTCTCGGCGTGCCGGCGGACCAGCCCGTCGAACGTCGCGGCGGCGTCGAGCATCATCGCCCACATCTCCCCCGAACTTGTCACGTCGGTGCCAGGCACCGATGTGACAAGTTCGATGCGTTGGGGTTCGGCGGCGAGGCCGTCGGCCAGGCCGAGCGCGTCGGCGAGCCGGCGCGCGGGGTCGATCGTGACCACCACGACGCGGCGGCCGCGCCGGGCCGCCTCCAGGCCGATCACCGCCGCCGCGGTCGTCTTGCCCACCCCACCCGAGCCGCAGCACACGATGACCGCCGCGGTGTCGAGCATCGCCTCGACGGCATCGACGGCAGCCCCCGTGGCGACCGGGACATCGGGTCGTCAGGTGCTCGGTGGTCGGTCGCGGGGCAGCCGACGTCTCACCGGTCAACAGGTCGGCCAATGCGTCGATGTCGCTCGGTCCCAGGCCGGCGACGCGCCGGTCGGGCAGCACGACGACCGGGAGCGGGAGGCCGTCGATCAGCCGCTTCCGCTCTGCGTCCTGCATGTCGACCCGGCCCCGACGGAAGTCGGCCGCGGCGACCAACAGCGCACCCGTCTCCGCATCGAGACCCTCGACCGCAGCGGCCGTGTCCTCGGGATCCGGGCAGCGGCGGCGCATCGTCGACACCGTTGAGGACCACGGGACCGAGCTGGACGCCGACCTGGTCTTCGAGGGCGAAGGCGGTCTCGATCAGCTCGTTGACCGGGGTGGCCTCCGGAAGCGACACGAGCACGACCTGACAGCGCTTCGGATCGTGCAGCATCTCGAGCACGTCGTCGGCCTGGCTGCGGATCGGACCGCTGCGGACCGACTCCGCCAAGCCGGCCGCGGCGGTGAGGAACGTGATCGCGTGGCCGGCCGCCGGGCCGTCGACCACGATGAGGTCGTAGTCACCGGATCGTTCGAGCTGTTTGATCTTCCCGAGCACGACGATGTCGTCGATCCCGGGCGCGGCGGTGCCGATGACGTCGATCACCCCGGTCTTGTTCAGCCGCGTGGCGATCCGCCCGAACCCGTGCTCGCGCAGGTAATCGTCGAGCGCGTCGGACGCGGCGATCGACAGCACCTCCAGGTCGGGCACGAGCTCGGCGAGCATCGGCTTCCCGTCGAGTTCGACCACGAGCACGCGGAGCCCGGATCGGGATGCCGCACGGGCGATCGCAGCCGTTACCGTGGTCTTCCCGACACCCCCCTTGCCCGCCACCACGACGACTCGTGCGGCGGTCAACGATTGCAGCGAGATCTCGCTCTCCGGAGGCACCTTTGCGCAGACTAGCGATCGCCATGCTTGCCGCCCTTGCCGTGGTGACGGCTGGGGCTGTGGCCGGCATCACCTTGCTGGGGTCGACCGCGTACGCGCAGGGCGACGACACGTCCGATTCGGCGCCCGATTCGACCGTGGTGACCACCACCGACGGGGCGGCCGACGACCGATCCGACGAGACGATCGTCGACGTCGCCCGGGTCGACGTGTTGCAGGTCAGCGGGCTGATCGATCCGATCCTGCTCGCCGAGATCGAGTCGGCGATCACCCGCGCCGACGATCAGGGCTCCCAGGCCCTGATCCTGCAGGTCAACAGCCGCGGCACCGTCGTGTCCGACGACGACGTCGAGGACCTGCTCCAACTCGTGGCGAACGCACCCGTGCCGATCGGCGTCTGGGTCGGGCCGACGGGCGCCCGGTTCTACGGCACGGCGGCGCAGATCCTGGCCGTCGCCGACGTGACCGGCATGGCGCCGGGAGCGCGCGTCGGGTACATCGGTGTGCCCCTCGACCCGCCGGGCGTCGAGGTCGACTTCGGCGTGGCCGAGGAACGTCTGCGCAACGGCTCGGTCGGACTCTCCGACGCCCGCTCGCTCGACGTCTTCAAGCAGCGCATCGACGACGAGGGGATCCCGACCGTCAGCAACATGGTGCAGGCGTTGGACGGCTTCGAGGAGAACGGCGTGGTGCTCTCGACCACCGATCTCGTCGTGCTCGACGACGGCTCCACCCGGTTCGACACGATCGCCACCGTCCGATTCGCCAAGCTGTCGCTGGTCGACCAGTTGTTCCACACCGTCGCCAGCCCGCCCGTCGCCTACCTGCTGCTGCTGACGGGCCTCGCGCTGCTGATCTTCGAGTTCTTCACCGCCGGCGTCGGCATCGCCGGCGCCGTCGGCGCGGTCTGCCTCGTGCTCGCCTGCACGGGCACTGCGGTCCTGCCGACGAGACCGTGGGCGTTCGCCTTGATCGTGCTCGCCATGCTCGCCTTCGCGATCGACGTGCAGGTCGGCATTCCCAGATTCTGGACGGGGGTGGGGATCTTCCTCACCGCCGTCGCCAGCCTGTTCCTGTTCGAACCGCTGCCGGGCACCTCGTTGCGACCGTCGTGGCTGGCGCTGCTGGCCGGGATCGGCGGCATCACACTGACGTTCATCGTCGGCATGCCGTCGATGGTGCGCACCCGGTTCGCCACGCCCACGATCGGGCGCGAATGGATGATCGGCCAATCGGGCACCGCGGTCAACGACGTCGACCCGGAGGGCCTCGTCGAAGTGGGCACCGCCACGTGGCGGGCTCGGACCAACCGGGCGACGCCGATCCGTGCCGGCGAAGCGTTCCTCGTGGCGGCGATCGACGGGGTGACGCTCGAGATCGAGCCGCTCGAAGGCGCCGCCCGTGACTACCGCGAGCGACGCGGATCCGGCAAGGACGTCGACGGGGCGACCGACCTCGACGGCGCGCCGTTGGCCGACGCCGGCGTCACGATCGATCCCCACGTCGACAGCTGACCCGCCGCGATGCTCGAGGGTCGTCGCCTCGGGTTGGACCTCGGGTCGACGGCTAGGCCCAGTACCCGTCGAACACCGCCAGCGCCTCGTCGGCGAGTTCGTCACACGGACCCTCGACCTCGATGTGTCCGCCCCCGCGGGAGAAGACCTCGCGGCTCGACAGGTGGAGGCTGCGGCTGTCGTCGGCGACGAGCGCCCCGAGCTGCTCGCCGGAGATGGCGAACACCAAGCGGCCGATGCCCGCCCAGTACTGGCCGCCCGCACACATCGCACAGCTCTCGCAGCTGGTGTACAGCGTGGCGGCGGCGCGCTCGTCGACGCTCAGGTGCACCGACGACCAGGCGGCCAGCGCCAGCTCGGGGTGACCGGTCACGTCGCCGGAACCGACGGTGTTCATCAGCTCGAGCAGCACGGCCCCGTCGCCGCCGACGAGCAGCGATCCGAACGGCTCGTTGCCGTCCTGTCGGGCCTGGCGGGCCAGTTCGAGACAGCGCCGGAGGTGTTGCACGTCGGTGTCGTCCACCGCTCGACTGTAGACCGGCGACGGCGCTCCGACGCCGAGCCGGGTCACGAAAAACTGCCGACCAACTCTGTTCAAACTGCGTTCATCGAAGTCTGCTTGATACGGGTTCACCTCACCCTTAGCGTGCTTTTGGACGGAGGTGGTGCTGATGAGCAGCTTGGAAAAGATCGACCCGGAGGACTGGCGCCAGCAGGCGGCATGCCAGGGTGAGTGGGGTCAGATGTTCTACCCGCCGATGCGGCCGGAGAAGAAGGCGGCCCGCGCGGCCCGCGAACTGCGCGCCAAGCAGGTGTGCGCGGGCTGCGATGTCCGCACCGAATGCCTGCAGCAGGCGCTGAGCTCGGGCGAGCGCTACGGCGTGTGGGGCGGACTCACCGACGTCGAGCGCCGACAGTTCAACGTCGCCTGACCAGCCGTGGTCCAGCGATCCGCAGATCGCCGCGGCGCCGGGTGATTCCGGTGGCGTCGAGTTCCTCCAACAGCGGGATGCAGAACTTGCGGGTCGCCTGCGTCGCATCCCGGAACTGCGACATGGCGAACCCGTCGGGATGGTCGACGAGCAGCCGATCGACGACCAGCGCGGCCTGAGCGATCGTCTCGCGATGGAAACAGATGCCGTCGCGTTGCACCACGTCGCCGCGACGGATGAGTTCGCGGAGCTCGGCGCGGTCGATGTCGGACACCGGCGAGGGCGAGAATCCGCCGGCGAGCAACTCGGCGAGGTACGGATGGGCGTCGAGCGAGTCCACGGTGCCGACGAACCGCAGGCGACCATCGACCAGCTCGAGATCGTCCATCCCGTCGGCGACGGCCCGCTCGCGATCGTCGACGAGCGCGATGTCCAGGCCGAGTGCGCCGGACGAACCGACACGTGTGCGGATGCCGTCAGCGAGTGCGGCCACCGACTGGGGCGTGCTCACCCAGCGACCGATCGTCGGCTCGACGACCTCGCCGGTGAGCCGCTCGACCTCGTCGACGGTGAGCCAACCCCGCTCCCGCACCAGGCGATCGATTGAGCGGTCGGGGGCGGCTTCCGACGCCTTCGTCACGGGCGCGATGTCGAGCACCTCACCCCCGCCGATGGTCTCGTCGCGGCCGGTCTCACGGATGACGAACCGGTCGCCCGGCAGCAGCGGCAGCGCCATCGGCAGGTGGATCCGGACCGCACCGGTCGCGCCCGGCGCGAGGGCGTCCGCGCCGAGGATGCGCATCGACACACCGTGTTCGCCGGCGCCGACATAGGCGAGGTAGGCGCCACGCCGCGACACGTCGTGACCGAGTGCCGGGAGCACCGTGAGCGACGCGTCGAACCGATCGGTGAGCTGCCATCGGTCGGGCTCCACCAGGGCGTCGCCGCGCCGCACGGCTCGATGGTCGATCGACGGCGAGATTCACGGCGACGCGCTCGCCCGGGCCGACCGAGTCGAGCGAGGTCCCGCCGTGTTCGATCGCCCGGACGCGGGCGGGACGGTGTGACGGCTCCACCACCAGCTGGTCTCCGACGTGGAGCGAGCCGTCGGCGAGCGTGCCCGTGACCACGGTGCCGCTCCCCTTGGCCGCGAAGGTGCGGTCGACCCAGAGCCGGGGCCGACCGCGGTCGGCGGCCGCGCCCGCGGCGACGACCAGGTCGTCGAGCCGGCCCGCAACTCGTCGAGCCCCGCACCGGTGATCGCCGACACGCAACCGTGGGCATCGCCTCGAGGAATGTCCCGTCGACGTGCTCGGCCACATCGAGCAGCGCGAGCTCCAGCAGTTCGGCGTCGACGAGATCGGTCTTCGTCACGGCGATGATCCCGTGGCACAAGCCGAGCACCTCGAGAATGCGGAGGTGCTCCTCCGACTGGGGCTTCCACCCCTCCGTCGCATCGACGACGAAGACACATCCGGCGATCCCGCCGACGCCGGCGAGCATGTTCGGCAGGAACTTCACGTGCCCGGGGACGTCGACGAAGCTGAGGGCGGCACCGGACGGCAGTGTCATGTGGGCGAATCCGAGGTCGATCGTGAGGCCACGCCGCTTCTCCTCGGCCAGACGGTCGGGATCGGTGCCGGTCAGGGCGAGCACGAGCGAGGACTTGCCGTGGTCGACGTGTCCGGCGGTGGCGACGACGGTCATCGCGCGGCGGTGTCGAGTGCGGCGCGGCAGGGCGGTCTCGATCGTCGCGTCATCGTGTGGGTCGACCGCCCGGAGGTCGAGGAGCGTCGACCCGTCGGCCGATCTCGCGATCACGGGACGATCATGGGCCCGCAGCGACGCGACGTGATCTCCGACGACCGCCACCCCGAACGACGGCATGGTCACTCCGGGCGCCGAACCGGCCCCGGGCAACGCCTGCAACGGTTTCGCCTCGGCCGCGCCCGACCCAGGTTCGCCACGATCTGTTCGGCGCGATCTCGCAGTGCGCTGGTCGGCGTGGCGACCATGCGCCAGAACGGAATGCGGTCGATGTCGCGACCGATCAGCGCCAGCGCGGTCTGCTGGAGCGCGTCGAGGACCAGCCCGCCCGGACGGAGCGCGCGGGCGAGCGGATGGCGTCGGCACCGCTCGACCAGATCGGCACGACCGACGATGATGCCGGCCTGGGGGCCGCCGAACAGCTTGTCGCCGCTGAACGTCACGATGCTGGCACCGGCGGCGATCGTCTGCACGGCGGCCGGTTCGCCGGCGAGCCATGCGGGCGGCCCGCCGGGCAGCCACGGGCACGTCGCATCGATCAGCCCGCTGCCGATGTCGACCACCACGGGTACGTCGAGCGAGGCCAACTCCGCCACCGACGTCGCCTCGACGAACCCGTCGACCCGGTAGTTGCTCGGGTGGACCTTGAGGACGATCGCGGCGTCGACGTCGGGCCGGGCGATCGCGGCGGCGTAGTCGGCGAGGCGCGTCCGGTTCGTGGTGCCGACGTCGACGAGTCGGCCACCGGACTGGGCGATCACGTCGGGCACGCGGAACGACCCGCCGATCTCGACGCTCTCGCCCCGGCTGACGGGCACGTCGCGCCCGGCGGCGAGCGCGGCGACGACGAGCAGCACGGCGGCCGCGTTGTTGTTGACCACCATCGCCGATTCGGCGCCACAGAGCGTCGCCAACAGCTGGCCCACCGAGGTCTGCCGCGACCCGCGCTCGCCGGTCGCCAGATCGAACTCGACGGTGAGGGCGCCCGGCGACGGTTCGACCGCCAGCGGAGCGCGGCCGAGGTTGGTGTGCAGCAGCACGCCGGTGGCGTTCACCACGGGCGTCAGCAGCGTGCGCCGGATACTCGACCGCCCGCTCGTGGGCGTTGCCGGCGTCGTGATCACGCACCGCGGCGCGGGCGATGTCGACGCAGATCGCATGCGGGAGACCCGTGTCGTGCAGCGATCGGGCGAGCTGATCGACCGACGGCGGCCGGTGCGCGGCCCGCGTCGGCCTGGTCCGCCACCGTCATGATCTCACCCGATCGACAGGACCCGGAGCCGGTTCACTCCGGGAGCTTGTCGACGGCGTCCTTTGCCAGGTCGGCGCCCTTTTGCGACCTTGTCGGCGTGCGAGCCGGCCTTGTCGCCGATGACGTCGGCACCCTTGTCGATGCCGTCTTTGATCTTCTGCTTGTTTCCGCCGAACAGTCCCTTGATCGAATCCATGATTCCCATGTTGAAACTCCCGGTTGGTCGCGGGCGAAGCTCGCCCGACAACGGCACACTACTTCGACCCGTCAGGAGATCGCCGGGCTGGTGGTGCGGCGGATGAACGTGAGCCCGTCGCCGATCGTCAACATGACGGCCTCGCAGTCGGACCGGGCCGCCACGTCGTCGTTGAACGCCCGGAGTGCGACGGTGTTGGCGTCGTTGTCGTTCGCGTCGATGATGCGACCGCTCCAGAGCACGTTGTCGACGAGGATCACGCCGCGCTCCGACATGCGCGGGAGCAGCTCGTCGAGGTACGTCGGGTAGCCGCCCTTGTCGGCGTCGATGAAGGCGAGGTCGATGTGCGGCTCGTGCGGGAGAGCGGCCAGTCCGTCGGCGGCGGGCCCGAGCCGGAAGTCGATGCGGTCGGCGACCCCGGCGGCCGTCCAGGCCTCCGTCGCCGTCGCCAGGTACTCGTCGGTGATGTCGAAGCACGTGAGGCGGCCGCCATCGCCCAGACCCGCGCGCCAGCCAGAGCGCCGACATCCCGGTGAACGTGCCGACCTCGACGACGGTCTTGGCATCGATGAGCGAGACGAGCATCGACATGAACCGGCCCTGATCGAGCCCGATGTTCATGCCCGCGAGGCCACCGAACCGCTCCCGGGTCGTCGCCGCCAATCGTTCGGCGACCTCGTCGCCGGAGGGGTTGGCATGGGCCTCGATGTAGTCGCCGAGCTCGTCGGAGATTCCGATGGAACGCATCCCGCAGGCCTACCAGTTCCCCCTCCCCGGCGTCCACCCACACGCCGTGCTCGGGGGCGTGGGCGGGCCCCGCCCGTCCCCGACCCCCGCCGTTTGTGGCAGACGAATGATGGTCTGACCATTGGACCTTGCGATTGAAACCTTTGCTAGCTTCCTGGCATGGGCTTTCCCAACATGCTGATCCTGTGGGGCAAGACCTGCGAGTCGCCGCTGATCCGGAGGGGTTCACGAGTGAGTGACGCCACGTACGAACTTCGTCCGGCCGCTCCGCGCTGGACCCACGTGGCGCTCCGCGTCCGCGACATCGAGGCGTCGATCGCCTGGTACACGGAGTTCACGACGCTCGAGGTGCTCGCCCGCAACCAGGACGACCTGGGCTTCGGCGTGTGGCTCGCCCACCCCGACCAGTCGGAGAACCCGTTCGTGCTCGTGCTCGCGCAGTTCCTCCCCGCGACCGATCCGTTCGCCGGCCACCCTCAGGAGGTGCTCGCCCCGTTCGCCCACCTCGGCATCGAACTGCCGTCGCGCGAAGCGCTCGACGAGATGGCCGCCCGTGGGGCCGCCGCCGGCTGCCTCGCCTTGCCGCCCCAGCAGATGCCACCGCCGGTCGGCTACGTGTGCATGCTCGAAGATCCCGACGGCAACCGGGTCGAGTACTCCTACGACCAGGGCGTGTACGCCGCCGCCCAGGAAAAATGGGGCGCACCAGTGGATTGATGTCCTCATTTCGGTCGCGGCCGCGTCGAACACCTCGACGCTCTCCGGTGGAGGGCCGACGACCATCAGAAATGGAGCTCAGATGAAGTACATGCTCATCCTCGCCAGCGCCCCGGAGGCGTGGGCGGACAACGATCCCGATCCCGCCGACGGCGTCATCGACGACTGGTTCCTCTACACCCGAGCGCTGTACGACGCCGGCATCCTCGTCGGCGGCTCCGGCCTCGAAGGCACCGACACGGCGACCACCGTCCGCGTCCGCAAGGGCGATGCGGTGGTGACCGACGGCCCCTTCGTCGAGAGCAAGGAACACCTGATCGGGTACTACGTGATCGACGCCCCCGACCTCGACACGGCGTTGGGGTGGGCGGCGAAGGCCCCGAATGCTCGTGTGGGCAGCATCGAGGTGCGACCGCTCATGCTGGAGTCGGCGTCCGAGATCCTGCTCGCCGGCGGCTGATCGTGGCGGACCTGCGACCGTCGTTGCCCGACCCCGGCGTTGCAGGTTCGATGGCCGGATCGCTCGAACGGGCGTGGCGTGACGAGCGGGCCCGCCTCGTGGGCTCGCTCGCCCGCCGGTTCGGCGATCTGGGCCTGGCCGAAGATGCGGTGCAGGAGGCGTTCGTGGCAGCGGCCACCCGCTGGCCGATCGACGGCGAACCCGACCAGCCTGGGGCATGGTTGAACACGACCGCCTATCGCAAGGCCGTCGGCCTCGCCCGCCGTCGCCGGCCGACATCCGAGCTCGATGACGCCGACGACCCCTCGGATCCCGTCGCAACACTCGGCGATCCGCCGGTCACCGACGATGATCTGTTCGCTCTCGTGCTCACGTGCTGTCACCCGGCGTTGAACGCCGAGGCCCGCAGCGCGCTCACGCTGCGACACGTCTGCGGACTGAGCGTCGGGCAGATCGCGGCCGCCTTCGTGGTGCCGGAGCCGACGATGGCCAAGCGTCTGGTGCGGGCGAGGGAGAAGATCCGGCGCACGGGGATCTCGTTCGAGCCGCCCGACGGGGCCGATCTCGACGCGCGGGTCGACGACGTTCGCACCGTCATCTACGTCGTCTTCACCGAGGGGTACCTGGCCTCGGACGACCGTCCGGCCATCGGTGGAGAACTGTGCGACGAAGCGATCTGGCTGGCGCGGCATCTGCGCGACCTCCGACCCGACGACGAGACGACCGGCCTGCTGACGCTGCTCCTCACGCAGAACGCCCGACGATCGGCGCGCCAGGATCCGTCCGGTCGACTCGTCCCGTTACCGGAGCAGGACCGCTCGCAGTGGGACCACGAGGCGGTCGCCGAGGCACGTCGGCTCCTCGGTACCACGAGCGGGCGATCGGTCGGGCGGTACCAGGTGGAGGCGGCGATCGCGGTGCTGCACGTGACCGCCGGCGAGCCCGACTGGGCGCGAATCGCCGATCTCTACGGCGTGCTGTCGCGTTTGTCACCCTCACCGATCGTCGAGGTGAACCGTGCGTTGGCGGTGGGATACGCCGACGGCCCGCAGGCCGGGTTCGCCATCCTCGATCCCGTGATCGCCACCGGACGTCTCGACGCGTACGCGCCCATGCACGCGGTCCGTGCGGAGTTGCTCGCCCGGGCGGGCCACGACGTGGCGGCGATCGAGTCGTGGGTGCGCGGCGCCGAGGCGTCGGACAACCCGAGCCAGCGCGCCGCCATGCTCGAGCGGGCTGACGAACTCCGTCACCGAGCCTGACCCGCAGGACGCCGGCAGACCGCGTCAGCCGCGTTCGCCGGCCGGCGGGCGGAAGTTCTCGAAGTAGCGGCTCGGCGTGGGACCATGCTGGCCCTGGTACTTCGAGCCGGACGCGCCCGCCCCGTAGGGGTGGTCGGCCGGGGTGGTCATCGTCATGAAGCTGACCTGACCGATCTTCATGCCCGGGTACAGGGTGATCGGCAGGCTGGCGACGTTGGCGAGTTCGAGCGTGATGTGCCCGTCGAAGCCGGCGTCGATGAACCCGGCCGTCGAGTGGATCAGCAGACCGAGCCGGCCGAGCGAACTCTTGCCCTCGACGCGGCCGACGAGGTCGTCGGGTACGCCGATGCGCTCCAGCGTCGACCCCAGCACGAACTCGCCGGGGTGGAGCATGAACGGCTGATCGGACTCGGCGGGGATCTCGATCAGCTCGGTGAGGTTCTCCATGTCCTGCTTCACGTCGATCACTCCGGTGGTGTGGTTGCGGAACACCCGGAAGAGGTTGGAGATGCGGACGTCGATCGACGACGGTTGGATGAGCGACTCGTCGAGCGGTTCGATGACGATGCGGCCGGCGGCGAGCTGCTCGCGCAGCGTTCGATCGGAGAGGATCACGGCGCCACGCTACCGATCAGCCGTCGGCGGTGATCGGTCCTCTGGTGAGCGCGCGCCAGCGGCCGCCGAAGATCGGCGATAGAACGGAAGCCCCACAACACCTCCCCACCCTTTGGAAGGAAGCTCGCATGGCCGCGACAGCATTGATGGTTTGGATCGACCAGGACCTGTGCACAGGTGACGGCATCTGCTCGGAGATCTGCCCCGACGTGTTCGTGAGCCGCGACGATGGTTTGTGGGTCGTGAAGGAAGAGGCGTCACACTTCGGGTCGACGATCATCTTCGACGGTGCCGAAGGCGCCGGCCACGGGCCGGACTCCGGCAAAGGTGTCGCTCGCATCCCGGACTCCTTGATCGACACGGCCGTCGACGCCGCCGAGGAGTGCCCCGGTGAATGCATCATGATCGAGCCCTACGATCAGGCCGCCATCGACAGCCGAGGCGCCTGAGCGCAGCTCACCACGCCGGGCGCCGCTATCCTGGGCGCCTCTTGCGGATGTAGTTCAGTGGTAGAACATCAGCTTCCCAAGCTGAGAATGCGGGTTCGATTCCCGTCATCCGCTCCAGTTGACAGGGTCACACAAGCCCTGCGTCAGGCCGTCGGGCTCCACCCCGGCGGCGCGAGTTCGAACGCCTCAAAGCGGAACGGTGGGGCGACCGTGCAGCTCACGAGCGTGTACCCAACAGGCTCGTTCACGAGAGGTGTGGCGGCCTGCCAAGCGTCAGCCGGGACCACTGCCTGGGGTCGTTGTCCCATCGAGAGATCGGGGCCAAGCACGATCGACGTGGGCAGGGTCCCGGGCACCGCAATGTCGAGTCGGAGCGGGTCGCCGACGTGATGTAGCCACAATTCGGCGGATCCGATCACGCGGTGCCAGTCCGAGTGGTCCGTGGCTTCGAGGAGGAACCAGATCGCCGAGCTCGACTCGTCTCGCCACGTCTCCGCGTACCATCCACCCTCCGGATGCGGCTGAAGATGGAGCAGCTCGATCGTGGACCGGGCGTCGAGGATATGGGCCACCACTCGACCTTGGCACACAACGGGCCTTCTTGGCGGAAGGTGTCCCCTTACCGGCGTACGAAAGCGCTTGACTCCGGACCACGGTACGGGGCGTACGTTCGGGGCCATGAGCACATTGCTGACATCGCCCGCCGCGGTCCGTGAGGTCATCGCCTCGACGGATGGCGTTCTGATCGTCGACTTCACTGCCGCCTGGTGCGGGCCTTGCAAGCAGATCCGGCCCCTTCTCGATGACATGGCTGCAGCCCACCCCGCCGACGGCTCACCGTCCTGGTCGTCACCGACGAGCAGCCGTCGCTCGCCGCCGAGCACCAGGTGCTGAGCATGCCGACGATGATTAATTTGTTACATCCGCGACGGGCGGCCCGTGCGTCGGGTCGTCGGCGCTCGCCACGTGGCTATCTCGAAGCCGAGCTGGCCGCGACTCGGGAATCCTGACGGCCACTGCCGCGCGTGCCCGGCATGACCTACTCGATCGGCGAGCTCGCGGCCATCGCCGGGGTGAACGTCGAGACGATCCGCTTCTACGAGCGCCGCGGGCTGGCCCGAGCCGGCGCGCACGGCGAGCGGATACCGGAAAAACCCAATCTTGCCAATAAGTAGTACCGGGCGATATTGCCCGAATCACGGCTCTGTACGGCTCCTGAACTCTCGGAGCTGAACGGGCGAGACGGTCGAGCCAGCGCGAGATCTTCCACCGGCACACTCAAGAGGCCTTTCGTCCTATGGTGGCGCACGTGACCGAGTGCCCCGATGGTGGTGCAGGTGGGTCAGCGAACGCCGATCGGTTCTCCGGGTTCGCCGATCTGTACGACGCCAACCGGCCAACTGCACCTGAGGGGCTGGGTCCGTTGCTGGCTGCATACGCCGGTGTGGCCGCGCCCCGTGTGGTCGATCTCGGAAGTGGAACGGGCCTGTCCTCGCGGTGGGCTGCGTCGTGGGCGAGCGAGGTCATCGGGGTCGAGCCGAACGCAGACATGCGCGCCCGTGCCGAGGCTCGCCCGACATCGGGTGTGCAGTACCGCGAGGGAACCTCGAGTGACACCCGGCTACCGGTAGCGAGCGCTGACGTCGTGTTGGCGGTGCAGGCAATGCACTGGATGGAGCCAGATTCGACGCTGCGCGAAGTGGCTCGCATTCTTCGGCCTGGTGGCGTGTTCGCCGTGCTCGACGCCGATTGGCCTCCCGTCACGGGGATCGCCGAGGCCGAGACGGCGTGGCAGATCTTTCATCGCCGCATCCGGGTCTTCGAGGCCCGAGCCGCACGGGATGAGGTTGGCGATCGGTTGCGGGCTCGCATTGCCGACGACGATCCGTCGTTGGTCGACGACGATCTTCGTGACCCGCACCGGAACCGGGCGATGCCGGGCGGGGCGCGCTCGTGGTCGAAGGCCGAGCATCTCGAGCGCATCCAGCGATCAGGTCATTTCTCGTTCGCTCGAGAACTCGTGTTCAACCAACCGAGCGGTGGCGGAGCGGACCGATTCGTCTCGTTGATGCGCAGCCAGGGCAGCTATCAGGCCTTACGTCGGCTCGGACTCACCGACGACGAACTCGGTGCCACCGAATTCGAGCATCACGTCGGCCGCGCCTACGCACAGGCCGACGGGCCCTGGCCGGACCTTTCGTTCTCATGGAGGGTCAGAATCGGCCGCACCCCGGATCATCGATGACCGGCCTGCAGCGGCGGCAAACCCAGAACCGGCTTCACGTCGTCGCCGCGATGTCGCGTCGCTGGAATGAGATCGCGGCGACGATCACGACCACGGCGCAGTACACGAGCACCGTGAGCGATGCCCCGACGGGCCCGCGGGCGAATTGCACGTCGGCCATCTCGTCCCATGTGAGGACCGTCCCGAGATTCTCCGCCCACAGCCACGGCGCCCATCCGGGCTTCAGCCCGCGGATGACACCCTCGATCACCATCAACCAGGCGAACACGGCGATCACGGCGAACGCGGTGCTCCGAGCGAGAGTGGCGAGTGCGACCGCGAGCACGGCGGCGAGCGCCGTGAGGATCGACGTGCGCGCCATCGTTGCGACCAGCGCGGTCCAGAACTCACGGTCGGCCCCCTCCGTCGTTCCGTTGAGGAGCACCGCCGGCATGAACGAGCCGAGGAACAACACCTGGAGCAGCGCCGAGATGATGAAGGCGAGCAATGCGCTGCTCGCGAGCTGAGCCGCGAGTAGTCGCGATTCGCCGCGGCTCCCAGGTGAGCAGAGTCGTCACGGTTCCGGCGCGCCATTCCGCTCCGGCGACGGTCGCACCTCCGAACAGGCCGCCCATGAGCAACAGGAACGTGCCGATCGCCAAGAAGCCGTCGTTGGTCCCCGCGTCCCACCAGTCGGTCATCACGGCCGGGTGCCCCTCGCCCTCGAACCGGAGCTGATCCAGGGTCTTGCCGTTCGATCCGATCATCGCAATGACGCCTGCGACGAGACAACCGAACACGGCGACCGCGATCAAGACCCGCACCGCTCGTCGCGTCAGCGATCGGTGGATCTCCATCATGAACAGGTTCATGCGACCAACTCCTCGGTCGTTGGGGTCGGTGTCCGAGGATCGCGATCGCCCACCCGGTCCCCGGTCAGGTCCAGAAAGACATCCTCGAGGCTGAACTTGTCGGGCCGGAGATCGGTGACCCACTGACCAGCTGCGGCGAGCAGTTGTGTGATCGTGCCGGCAGCTTCGGGCCTCACCTCCACTCGCACAGCGTCGTCGACGCGATGCGCGGCGAGTCCGCCCTCGTGCAGCGTTCGTTGACCGGCGTCGAGGTCGGCCACCTTCACGAGCACAGCCGGCCGATGTCCGGCGTTCGAGATGACCTCCTCGACGGTGCCCGAGGCGACGCATCGCCCCCTCGCGACGATGGCCACGCGGTCACAGGTCTGTTCGATCTCGGCCAGGATGTGGCTCGAGACGAAGATCGTTCGGCCCTCATCGGCGAGTCGACGCATGAGTTCGCGCACGTCTCGTACGCCGGCAGGGTCCAGCCCGTTGGCCGGCTCATCGAGGATGAGCACCTCCGGATCCTTGAGCAGCGCGGCGGCAAGCCCCAGCCGCTGCTTCATGCCGAGCGAGAAGTTCTTCACCTGATCATCGGCACGACCGCCCAGGCCCACCATGTCAAGTGTCTCCTCGACGCGGCGCGCACCGATCCCGTCGATCGATCCGAGCAGCTGCAGGTTCACGCGGGCCGTCATCGTGGGGAACAACGCCGGCGTTTCGACGATCGCGCCGGTCCGGCGGATCGCTCCGGACAATCCGCTCGCAACGTCGTGGCCGAGCAACCGCAGCCGACCGTGCGATGGCTGGACCAGCCCGAGCAGACAGCGGATCGTGGTGGTCTTGCCCGACCCGTTCGGGCCGAGAAAACCGAAGATTCCGCCTTGCGGGACTGCGAGATCGAGGCGATCGACCGCGATCGTCGTTCCTCGTCGCCGCCGGTATGTCTTGTGCAGACCTTCGATCTCGATGACGTTCGTCACGACGATTGCCTCATGGACCTACTGACGAACATCCGAGCCGATCGGGTGACACGACGTCAGGGTGATCCGATCGCGATCACGCCGGCGACGAGTTGCAGCGTCACGAAGCCGAGCACCACCCCACCGATCACGATCAACGCCACCGCGAATCGCGGCAGCTTCCGGGACCGGCGGGTCGAGTTCGACACGAGTGCCACGAGCGGGAGCGCCATCATCGTCATCGTGTGGAGCAGCCCGATCAGGAGCAGTTCACCGCCCAGTCGCTCCGCGGCCTCGTGCAGCTGTTCGGCGACGGCCAGGGTCACACCCGCTTCGGGTTCGAACTGCGTCGTCAGCAGCACGTACCCGGCGATGATGAGTGCGTACGCGACGTCGAGGAGCTGGAGCAGCGCGCGCGGAGTCGCCGGTTCGGTGGTCCACAGATCGTCGGCGAATCCGCGACCGAAGCGCCTGATCGCCGGTGCGATGATGACCGCCACCGCCGTGAGCGTGATCACCTCGATCAGTTCCATCGCCTGCCACGCGACGTACTGGCCACCGCTCGACCCCTCACGCAGCGATGCGATGGTGGCCAGCACCAGCACCGCACACAGCACGACGACCGCGACCGACACCCGTACCACTCGTCGACGATGTTCCCGGTCCTCCTCGATCGAGTAGAGCACCCGCGACCACAGGTCGACGCTCGGCTCCACACGATCCGCCTCCTCGAACGCCCGCTGAAGTCGTTGTTCCATGGTCATCGGGCGTCCTCCAGCATCCCTTCGAGTGCGGCGATGCCGCGACGACAGTGGGTCTTCACCGAGTTCTGGGAGATGCCGAGCGTCTCGGCGATCTCGCGCTCCGACAGCTGCAGGTAGAAGCGCAACACGAGACAACTGCGCTGTCGGTCGGGCAGGAGTCGAACGGCGTCGAGCACGACTCGGTCGTTGCTCGCGGCGACCGCGGCGTCCTCGAACCCGGGCGTGGACTCCGGCTGGCGCATCGCGTCTCGGTGGCGGAACGACATCAATCCGCGTCGGTTGTGATCGCGGGCCAGGTTGATCACGATCGACCGGAGGAACGGCGCGGCGCGATCGGCGTCGCGGATGCTGTGCGCCGAGCGATGGAGGCGGATGAACGCTTCCTGGACCAGGTCTTCCGCCGCGTTGACGTCGTCGCAGAACATTCGAGCGAGTCGGACGAGCGATCTCGCCTCGCTCGCGAACAATTCGGCGACGAGCGCGTCCGGATCAACGGCGTTCGGCACAGAGCCGGCGACGATGCCTTCCGCGGTCATTCGCGTGGCAGGGTTCCTCGCGCTGGCACCGGTTGTTCACCAGACGTCGGGCCGTGGCGACGCGCCCGGGCACGGCGATCGAGGATCGTCGTACCCGGGCCGCTCGCCATCATGTCGATCACAGCAGGTCGATACACGCCAGTCGGATCGAGGTGTTCGATGGGTTGTGCACGATGATCGCTTGCGCCTCCGGGCGCGCCCGGTGATCGTGCGTCGCAAATCCGGTGCCGTTGCCTTGCGCGTTCGTCGAGATCGCCGGCCAGATCTCGTTCACCGCGTCCACCGGTCCCCCGACGAGGTGCTGGTAGTGGCCACCACCCGGAGGGGTGAACGAACACGGCCGGTTGTGGACGTGCACGGGGTACGTCGTGTTCGGGTCGAGGCCTCGAACACGAACGGACACGATCGTGCGCCCGTCTTCTCCCCCGATGCGGATCATCACCGCGCCGCCGGCGAGGTCGTCGCCTGGCCATCCCGCGAGGGTTTGCACCCGACCGGATGTCACCTGTGCACGCTGCCCGTCGGCGTTGGCCGATGCGCCCGTTTGGGAGACGGCGGCACCGACCGTCACGGCGATGGTCACGGCAACGGCTCCGAGCATTCGTCGGCGGTATCGAGACGTCGCTGCTCGGTTCGTTGGATTTTCGAGCGATCTCATGGTCGCTCCCTTCTCATGGTTTGATGGATTCGAGTCCCGGACGACGTGCCGGGTCCGTGGCGAGCGGATGCGAATCTCTACGCGGCGCGCGGCGCAGCGACGTCCTCGTCGTCGAGTCGGCGATTGAGCGTGAAGATGCGGCCGATGATCGGCAGGGTCAACACGTTGAGACCGTGCAACAAGCCCATCAGCAACAGGAGACCACCGAGCCGCATCACCGACGCCTGCAGCTGTTCGGCATTGACCTCCTGCTCCCAACCCGTGTCCGGCTCCCACTTGACCGAGAACAGGATGTAGGCGACGAAGATCAGGTAGTAGGCGAAGTCCATGAGCACGAGGTAGCTCTTGCCCGTGCGCGGGTTGGCCCTGAACACATCGGCCGCATACGCCCGACCGAACCGCTTGATCAGCGGTCCGAGGACGGCGACCACCACCGCGAGCACGACGATCGTGATGATCTCGAGGACCCACCACTGCATGTGCAACCTCCCCTTCGAACGGCTGTCACTCAGACAGACGAACAACTCGTCCCACCGGGTGACACGATCGTCCACGATGTTCGGAGTGGCGTCAATGCCGGACGTTCTACGCCTTCGAACTCGCTGACTGAGCTGCATCCACATCTCGACCGCACCATCGATCTCACGGACCATGTCCGGACGGCGGGCGGTACCAGTCCTACGCTCGCAACATGGCTCTCAGACTGGACAACGTCGGCATCGTGGTCGAAGACCTCGACGTGGCGATCGAGTTCTTCCGCGAACTCGGTCTCGAGCTCGAAGGGCGAGCCCTGATCGAGGGCGAGTGGGCAGGGCGCGTCACCGGCCTGGGCGACCAACAGGTCGAGACCGCCATGATGCGCACCCCGGACGGCCACGGCCGGCTCGAACTCTCGCGCTTCCTCGCGCCGCAGGTGGTCGCCGATCACCGGAACGCCCCGGTGAACGCCCTGGGCTACCTCCGAGTGATGTTCGCCGTGGACGACATCGACGACACCCTCGACCGACTGGTCGAGCACGGCGCGCAGCTCGTCAGCAATGACGTGGTCCAGTACGAGAACGCGTACCGGCTCTGCTACATCCGCGGGCCCGAAGGCATTCTCATCGGGCTCGCCCAGGAACTCAGGCCAGAGGGATCAGGCTGAACGGCCGGCGGGTGCTCGCGTAGGTTGACGTCGTGGGACTCGATGCCGACCTCATCGCCTACTACGAGGCCGAGGCGCTCGCGGAACGTCGAGTGGACCAGGGCGAGCTGCGCGTTCGCCTGCGGCAGGCGTTTGTGCGGAGACTTCTCCAGGAGCGGCGACTCGAGTGGTGGACGTCGGCGCCGGCCCAGGCCTCGACGTCGCCGGATGGCAGCAGGACGGCTTCGACGTCGTCGGTGTCGACCTCGCGTTGGCAAACGTCGAGGTCATGCACCGGCGAGGACTCAGCGCCGTCGCCGGGTCGTTGTATCAGCTGCCGTTCCGCGACTCGACGTTCGACGCGCTCTGGTCGATGAGCACCTTCGTGCACGTGCCGCACGACCGCTTCGACGAAGCAATCGCCGAGTTGGTTCGAGTCGTCCAGCCTGGCGGGCTGCTGGGGATCGGGACCTGGGGCGGGCTCGACTACGAGGGAACACCAACGTTCGGGGATCTGCGGCCGTACCGATTCTTTTCGTTGGCGTCGCATCCCCGGTGGAGAGCGATGCTCGGCCAGCACGGTGATGTCGAGCTGTTCGAAACACATCAACCTGGAGATGACCACGGTTGGGAGTACCAATTCGCGGTGCTGCGGGCCCCGGGTTGAATCAACGACGCCGAAGCAGCCGCTGACGGCGCGACCGCCGGATCCACAGGCGGTGCTACGGATTCGTGGCCACCCCGACGCGAATGCGGTTACCCGACGGGTCGGTGAGCTCGAGCTGGCGACCCCATGGCTGCTTCTTGATCGGCACGTCGAACGCGTTGGCGATGGCGTCGAGGTCGGCAACGTAGAAGTAGGCCAACGAGCCAGTCGGAGCGTCGCCGGTGTGCTCGGACAGATGCAGATGGACATCGCCACGCTGCAGAAACATGTACACGGGAAAGTCCGTTCCGAACTGTGCTCGCCGATCACCTCGAAGCCCAGCCGGCGATACCAATCGGCCGCCGTCACGAACATCGTCGACGCGAAAGATGGGCACCAACGTCTCGGCCATCACGCGATGCTGTCACCCAGAGCACGGGCTGTCACGCGCTCAGCCCCTCGGACGTGTCGTGACATCCGGGGCAAATTGAGGTTTCTGAGGCCCGTGACCTCCCCTGACGCCCGTGATTCAGCCGACCGCTCCGGACCCGCCCAGGACGCTGACTCGCGGGTCGGGCACGCGCCCAGGTTGGCCGCTCCAGCTGCAGTTCGCAAGCCGCCCGCTAGGAGGACGTACCACCAGCGGGGCTGGTGAGCCGGCGAACGAGCTCGGCGATGAGTCGCTGCACGAGGTCCCACGGAACCGGGTTCTTGTAGGGGAAGCGGACGGTGTCGGTGGCCGTCCGGTAGGGGCCGATCTCGGCTTCCAGATCGGCATCGAGCCGGGGAATCGGATACAGCCCGATGTGGTGCTTCCACGCCCCGAAATACACCAGGTACTGGCCGTCGACGAGGAAGCACGGCATCTTGTAGCGCACGGTTTCGGTGGTCCCAGGGGCCGCGCGCAGGATGATCTCCCGGAACTGGGAGGCGATCGTTCGTGCATCGCCTTCGAGCGATGCGATGTAGGCGTCGACCGTCATCGGTGCTGCGGGCATCCCCGACTTGTAGCAGACATCTCCACGCCCCTGCGACGGGCGGCGCATCAGGCCGCCAGGTCTCCCCGGCTCAGCCGTCGCCGCTGCGATGCATTTCTGCCATCGCCCGCATGTCATCGGCGAACGGGCTCCACAGGAAGCAGCGGGGAAGGGCAGCCGCCAGCTGCCGGTCTCCGAGCACCTTGATCTGTTCCAGCCGGACAGCCCGCTCCCAGGTGTCGAGTCCGTTGAACACGTCGGCGAGCGCAGGGGTCGTCGTGACGACCAGGAGATCGGGTTCGAATCCGGGATGTTGTACGCAGACCGACACGTCGCCGCGTTCGATGACGAGCCAGATCGATTGTCGTACGGGTGCGGTGTGGTCGAACTGGACGACGACGCGCCCTGGCGGCAGTTGCGAACGGTCGATCCGGCGGTGCATCCACCACGTCAGCGTGACGGGGTCGACGTCCTGAGGCCGGAGGTCCTGATACAGCCAGTGCACCGCCCACCGTCCGAGTGCCATGACGACGTCCTCGAGGTCTTTGCCGGCCGGTGTCAACTGGTACTCGTTGCCTCGACCAGTGCGTGACGGCCAGGTCGTGATCACGCCCTTGCGTTCGAGGTGTTTGAGCCGCTGGACGAGCAGCGAGCGCGAGATGCCGGGCAGCCCACGGACGATGTCGTTGAACCGCGTGTTCCCGAGTACCAGTTCGCGCACGATGAGTGGCGTCCATCGGTCGGCAAAGACATCGCTCCCCATCGAGACGGGGCAGAATCTTCCGTAGTCGGGCATTGGGACATCGTCGCACCCGAACACCGGTCGGGGAAGTCCAGATTGTGGACCGGGTGAGTCCACACTTCGGACTAGCCGGCCGTGGGCGGCGGTCGTCACCATGACTGCATGACCGCACTCCTCGATGAGAACATCACCAACCGGACGGACTTCGTGGGCCTCGCCGCGTCCTGCGGGCCGCTGCTCGAAGAGAACGCCGGCCGCCACGACCGGGACGGCACCTGGGTGCGCGACTCGTTCGAGCACGTGCGCGACAGCGGCCTGCTCGCCCTCGGCGTGCCCGACGAACTCGGTGGTCCCGGCGCGACCATCAGCGACCTTGCGGCGGTGCAGCGCGAACTGGCCAAGCACTGCGGATCGACGGCGCTCGCGTCGAGCATGCACCAGCACGTGACGGCGTTCACCGCGTGGCGCTGGCGTCGGGGGTTGCCCGGCGCCGAAGCGACCCTGCGACGGATCAACGACGAGGGCATCGTGCTGGTGTCGACCGGTGGTGCCGATTTCACCCACCCGCGAGGTTCGGCCGTTCGGACCGATGGCGGCTTTCTGGTGACCGGACGCAAGGTCTTCGTGAGCCAGTCGCCGGCCGGCACCGTGATGTCGACGATGTTCACCTACGACGACCCGGAACGGGGATTGCGCGTGTTGAACATGGCCGTTCCGCTCGCGTCGCCCGGCGTCCAGGTGGTCGAGACGTGGGATGCGATGGGGATGCGCGGTACCGCGAGCAACGACGTCGAGTTGAACGACGTCTTCGTGCCCGACGAGCGGGTGCTCGCCGACCGGCCCCACGGGGTCGTCGACCCACCGTTGCAGGTCATCCTCAGCATTGCCTTCCCCATCATCTCGGCCGTCTATCTCGGAGATCGCCGAAGGCGCCCGCGATCACCTGCTGTCCCTCCTGGACGGTCGCCGCGATGACGTGCTCGTGCAACGACAGGTCGGCCTGATCGACGCTCGTCTGCGTGTCGCCGGATGGGCGCTCGACGGGGCGCTCCGCGCGGTGGGCGATGATCCACAACCTTCGATGGCACTCGTTGCCGACGTGATGGCCATGAAGCGCGAGGTCGCGTTGGCCGGCATCGAGGTGTGTGACCTCGCGATGGAACTCGGCGGTGGCCCGGCCTACTTCAAGGGATCGCCCATCGAGCGGGCCTACCGCGACATTCGCGCCGCGAAATTCCACCCGTTCACGCCGGAGGCCACGCTGGTCCACGCCGGTCGCCTCGCGTTGGGGCTCGAGCACTGAGGGTCACCCGCCGAACGGTCCGGGAACCGACCGGTGAGCTCAGCCGCCGGGGATGGGCAGACGATCGAGGAGCCAGCCGACGGGAGCGCGGTCGACCACGAAACCGAGGGCGGCCGCAACCCAGCCCGGGATCGCAGTCCCGATCGTTGGCGTCGTCGACCGCCCGGTGCGCACCGTTGCGGAGTGCTTCCTCCATCGTGTCGCGGTCCCAGGTGACGTCGTCGAAGGAACTGTTCGGGTCGAGCGACAACACCAGTCGTTCGCGGGTGGTGCCCAACTCGCAGGCCGCGCCGTTGAGGGCCGACAAGGCGATCCGCTGAACCGATGCGTCGAGCCCGTCACCGGGAAACTGGTCGGGGTCGGCGGTGCAGGGATCCTCGGCGACGAACTCGCCGGTCTCGGCCCCGCCGGCGACTTGGGCCGCCGACGACCGCGAGACCGACCACGGCGACCGCGCCGATACCGACCGTCGACCACGTGCGCCGGCGGGCCGAGCCGGCCGACCCAGCCGGATGCGGGTCGGCTCGTCGCTGCGCCACGACCGCCGCGGGCAGGGCGGCCAAGGCGGCCAACGCGGCGGCGATGGCGAACGCCGGGCGGAACGACCGCGTGACGGCGTCGGTCACGGTGTCCATCAGGTCGTCGCGTGCGTTGCGCCATCGCATTGTCCCCTTCGGCGCCGCGGTCGTCGAACTCCGCGGCGAGGTCGGGAACCTGACCACGCGGCGCCTGATCGATCGCCTCACGAAGGGCCCAGGTGACGGGGATCTTGTCGGAGAGTGGGAGTTCGGTGCTCAGCAACGTCTGGGTGGCGCCGAGCGTCGCCCGTTCGATCCCGGCGACGAGGCTCGTCGACAACACCGGCGCGATCAGCGCCAGTCCCAGCACGAGGCCGGCATGGCGTGCGCTGACCGTGACGGCGCCGGCCCGAACCGGTGGAGCCTCCGGCGGCACGGCCGATGCGTCGAGCACCTCGTGCACGAGGTCGAACCCGACCCCGCAGATCGCGAACGACACGGCGGCGATGACCGGCGCCGCGCCGGGAACCACGGCCAACCCGGCGAGCCCCAACGCGAGCAGCAGTGCGCCACCCACGGCGGCCACCGGCGCGGGCGCACCCTTGACGGGCGTCCCAGCATCATCCCGAGCGGCAGGGCGCTCACCAGCAGCGCTGATTGGGCGGGGCTGTAGCGCCACACTTCGATCGCCATGAGCACGCCGAGGAACAGCGCCGCGACGAGCGCCGCGAACACGAGTGCGAACCCGACGTTGGCGATCGCGACGTCGCCGCGCCGCGGGGCGGCATCGGACCTCGTCGGCCGTCGTACCGGGCGCCGTGACCGTGGCCGCATCCCGCGGTGCCCGGGCCGAGCGATCGGACACCACCGCCAGCGCTCCGGCGACGATCGGCGCCTGAACGAGGAAGATCGCCCGCCACGAGAACGCCTCGGTCAGCACGCCGCCCAGCGCCGGTCCGATGGCGGCACCGACGGCGGCGGCCAGCGCCCACCATCGACGACCCCGCCCCGGACCGGGCACCAGCGCCACCAGGACCGGCAGCGATCCGGCGAGCAGCAGCGCGGCGCCGATGCCCTGCGCCGCTCGGGCGCCGAGCAGGACCTCGAGGCTGCCGGCAGCGCCGGCGACGATCGACGCCGCGGCAAACAGCGCGGCACCCGCGAGCACGAGATGGAGCGGATGCAGTCGCCGGTGCAGCGCCGCCACCGGGATCGCGGCGATCGCCACTGCGAGCGCGTACGTCGTGAGCACCCAGGAGACGCCGACGATCGTCGTGTCGAACTCGCCGTACAGCTCGGGGAGGGCGAGCGCGACGACCGAGGCATCGGCAAAGGCGAGCGCCACCGCGGCGAGCAGCAGGGCGACGATGAGCCTGCGCCGGGCGTTCATCGACGACGGCATGCCAGGATCGGGGTGCGGCCGCGCATGTCGAAGTGTGGCACGTCCCGGTCGGCGCCGACCGGCGAGGAATGCCCCCGGACACCCGCGACGCTCGCCCGCGCGAAGACCCCGAGGCTCGGATGGGTTGGCTCTGGCCGACTGGGTCTCAGCCGGTGGCGGCGTGGGCGGTGGCCGGAATCCGGCCGGCACTCGGCAACCCGAGATGCCCGCGCAGGGTGGTCGTCTCGTACTCGGTGCGGAGCACGCCGCGCTCCTGGAGCAGCGGCACGACGGTGTCGACGAACTGGTCGAGTCCGGTCGGGGTGAGGTGGGGTGCGAGCACGAACCCGTCCGAACCATCGGTCTGCACGAAGTCGTTCATCTTCGCCGCGACCTCCGACGGCGTGCCCACGAACGTCAGACGCCCTGATGTCTCGATGACCAGGTCGCGGATGCTCAGGTTCTTCTCCTCGGCGAGTGCGCGCCACTGGGCGGCGATCTTGAGCGGATCGGAATGGATGCGGGCCCGGCCCTGGATGATCGACGTCGTGGAGACATCGGGGTCGATGTCGGGCAACGGGCCCTCGGGGTCGTACGCCGACAGATCCCGGTTCCACACCTGTTCGAGGAGCAGGATCGCCGTCTGCGGGCTGAACTGCTGGCGCAGCACGATCCGCGCCTGTTCGCGAGCTTCGTCGGGCGTGTCGCCGAGCACGAACGACACGCCGGGGAGGATCTTCAAGTCGTCGCGATTCCGTCCGTACTTGGCGAGCCGGCTCTTGATGTCGCTATAGAAGGCCTGCGCCGGGGCCAGCACGTTGTGCCGGCTGAAGATCGCATCGGCGGTGGCGACGGCCAGTTCGCGTCCGCCGTCGCTGTCGCCGGCCTGCAGGATCACCGGGTGGACCTGTGGGCTCCGCGGAACGTTGAAGTTGCCGCGGATGTCGAACTGGGGACCCCGGTGATCGAAGTGTCCCGGGTGAGTCGCTGCGCACGAACGTCCCGCCGTCGGCGTCGACGACGAGTTCGTCCTCCCCCCAGGAATCCCACAGCTCCCGGGCCGTGCGCACGAACTCGCCGGCCCGCTCGTACCGGTCCTCGTAGTCGAGGAACCCGCCGCGGCGGAAGTTCTCACCGGTGAACGCATCGGACGAGGTGACGACGTTCCAGGCCGCACGTCCACCGGACAGGTGGTCGAGCGTGGCCAGTTGACGGGCCAGTTCGTATGGCTCGTGGAACGTGGCGTTGAGCGTCGCGGCGAGGCCGATGTGGGTCGTGACCGCCGCCAGGGCGGTGAGCACGGTCAGGCTGTCGGGCCGGCCGACGGTGTCGAGATCGTGGATCTTGCCGCCCTGCTCACGCAGCCGGAGCCCTTCCGCGAGGAAGAAGAAGTCGAGCTTGCCTCGTTCGGCGGTCTGCGCGAGGTGGACGAACGAGTCGAACTCGATCTGGCTGCGCGACCGCGGGTCGTGCCAGACGGTGGTGTTGTTCACGCCGGGGAAGTACGCGGCGAGAATGACCTGCTTCAGTGGTTTGGTGCTCATGGTCAGTCCTTGATCGCTTTCTGGATTGCCGCGGTGGCGTAGCGACTGGTCGGTCTCGCCAGCCCCAGCCGTTCGCGGAACAGGCTGTCGTCGTAGCCGGTGCGGAACGCGGCGCGCTCCTGCAACGCGGGCACGACACGGTCGACGATGGCATCGAGGTCGTGGCCGATGACGCCGGGCCGGAGCCGGAACCCGTCGAGGCCGTGGGTCTGCCACTCCAGCAGCCGATCGACCAGATCCGCTCGGCGTTCCGACGAAGATGGCGGCGTCCGATCGGTACTCGTGGCCGTCGAGTGCGTCGAGGTTGGCCTTGCGACGTTCGGCCTCCACCCGGTCGTCGTCGAGGAACACGACGAGGTCGGCGTAGATCTTGAGCGGCTCGCCGTCGCGTTCCACGACCTGTTCGGCCGTGCGCACGTCGTCGACCCACCGATCGACCGAGGCGGTGTCGGCAGGGGTGATGAAGACCAGGTCGGCCGAGCGGGCGGCGAACTCGAACGGGATCGTCGAGTGCGCGAGGGCGGCGACCATGGGCTGCCCCTGTGGCGGCCGCGGCACGATCGACGGACCCTTCACGCTGAAGAACTTGCCCTCGAAGTCGATGTAGTGCAGCTTGTCGCGGTCGATGTAGCGCCCGGTCGGCTTGTCCTTGATGATCGCGTCGTCCTCCCAGCTGTCCCACAGCCGGCGGACGACCTCGACCGCGTCGGTGGCTTCGTCGAAGACGTCGCGCACGAGCGCCTGCACGTCCGGGTCGTCGAGCGTGGCCAAATCGATCTTCGGGAACGTCCGGAACCCGACGTGTGCCGCCTCGGACGGCCGGGCCGACACCTGCGGCCGCCAGCCGGCGCGACCCTTGCTGACGTAGTCGAGCGTCGCGAACGCGGACGCGAGGTGGAACGGTTCGGTCAGCGTCGGGACGGCGGTCGGCACCAGGCCGATGTGGCGGGTGACGGGTCCGATCAGCGAGGCGATCAGCACGGCGTCGAGGCGGCCGCGCACCTGATCGACCCGCCCGTCGGGTCCGCCGAACTTCGACGACTGCAGACCGAGCGAGTCTTCGATGGTGATGAAGTCGAGCAGACCCCGCTCCGCCGTGAGCGCGAGCGACGTCCAGTACGGGGCGGTGAAGATCTCCGTCGGCCGCGCCGACGGGTCGCGCCAGCTCGCCGGATGGAACCCGGTGCCGTCGAGCGCGACCGCGAGGTGCAGCGGCCGCGGCGGACGGTGGGTCGCGGACGCGGCCATCAGGCGGCCACCGTCAACTGGTCGCCGCGACCGGCCGGCTTCGTCCACGACGTGACCGCGCTGAACGACGTGAAGTCGGTGGTGTCACGGAAGGCGGGCACCGCGTACAGATCGCGAGCGTAGGCCCACAGGTTCGGATAGGCGGCAAGGCCGGCGTTGATCGTGCGGTCGGCGTTGACGGTCTGGTCGTAGCGCACCAGCGTGACGAACAGCCGGATGTCCGCTTCGGTCAGTCGATCGCCGAGCAGGAACCGGCTCGTGGCCAGCCGCTGGTCGAGTTCGTGGAACGTGTCGAGCAGCACGCTTCGTGCCTCCTGCGCGGCGGGTCCACTGCCGGCGGCAACGTTGACACCCTTGTTCACGTTCGGACCGATCCACGCGTCGAGCTGCTCGATTTCGTCGGCCAGGTCGGCCGGGTACGTGTCGATCAGTGGCGTTGCGAGCGCACCGAACTGGGTGGCGAGGTCGATGCCGATCGTGCGGAACTGGTTGCTGGCCACGCGTCCGGTGACTCGGTCCCACAACGTCGGTACCGACACGTGACCGTCGAATCCCGGTTCGGTGACTTCGTACGCCTCGCGCAGCAGCGTGAACCCGTTGACGGGGTCGGGTCCATGGCTCGCGCGGAACCCCCATCCCCGGGCATCTCGCGCGCCGTCGACGTAGGACACCGAGACGACGTCGGCGAGACCGGCGAGCGCGTGGGCGATGGTGACCCGTTGCGCCCAGGGGCAGAACCAGCCGGAGTAGATGTGGTAGCGGCCCGCTTCGGCGGCGAACGGTGTCGAGCCGTCGTTCGAGATGCGGCCTTCGAATCGGTACAACGGACGCGGGTCGTCCGCGGTTTGGGTGATGCGGTACTCGCCGAAGCGAGCCGTGTCGACGGGGCTGGCGTACGGACCGGCGCCGACCTCGTCATTGGTTGCGTCGAGGCTCGCGCGCTGCGCGGTGTGTGGTGTGGTCATGCTGGTTCCTCGCTACTGGCGGGCGGGCTGTTCGAGTCGTGTTGATCGGTCGCTGGGCTGATCGCGGTTGGGCCAACGATCCCAGAGTCGGTCCGGGATGTCACGTTGGAGGTTCGGGAGTACCTCGGCGGCGAACAGTTCGATGCCGGCGCGAGCGATCGGATCGCCGAGCGCGCCGATGCCGGCGGTGTGCTGGACCTGGTGTCCCAGCGCGTCGTGATAACGGTGCACCTGATCGACCACCTGGGCGGGGCTGCCCACGAAGTAGGACCCTCGGGCGATCGCATCCTCGAGCGAAGTGAAGGTCGCCGGGACGCCGAGCCGGCGCCCGAAGGCCTGGAACGCCTCGAAACGGGGGCGGAACTCGTCGATGGCGCGTTGCGAATCACGATGGACGTGGAGACCGGCCGAGCCCGCGCCGACGAGGGCATCGCCCGGATCGCGACCGTAGTCGACCCACCGTTTGCGGTAGTCGTCGACGAGCGTCCGGTACTGCTCGAGCGGTCCGGACACGTTCGCCGAGAACAGCGGATCGCCCCACTTGGCGGCGAGGTCGGTCGACAGGGTCGACGTGGCGCTGCCGTGCCAGACCCTGATCGGCTGTTGGACCGGCCGGGGGCGCGACGTGAACTTGTCGAGCGCGGGCCGATAGATGCCGTTCCACGTGACCTCCTCCTCGCGCAGCAGTCGGTGGAGCAGTTCGTAGTTCTCGCGATTTCGTTCCCACTGATCGTCGTTCGTGTAACCGAAGACCTTCGATTGTTCTTCCGTGTTTCCCTTGCCGATGATCAGGTCGACGCGCCCGCCCGACAGCACGTCGACGGTGGCGAAGTCCTCTGCGACCCGAACAGGGTCGAGCAACGACAGCACGGTGACGCCGGTGAACAGTCGGATCCGCTTGGTCGACGCGGCGAGGTAGCCGAGGATGACAGCCGGCGACGACGCCTCCGCGTCGTCGATGTGGTGTTCACCGATGCCGTAGCCGTCGAAGCCGATCTCCTCGAAGTACGCCGCCTCCTCGACCGCGTTGCCGAGCACCTCGGTCGCCGAAGCCCGGCGTCCGGTGTCGGGATCCGGCGGATTGGTGAGCAGTCGGATGACGATGAACTTCACGAGCCGTCGACTCCGGGCTCGTCACAGTCGGGATCGTGAGCGGGGCGCTTGGGCGGTGTTTCGACGGCGACGAACTGGAGTTCGCGGCGCACGACGAAACCGAGTCGCTCGTACACGCGGCGGGCCCCGACGTTGGTCTGGGCCACGTGCAGGATCGGGGTCTGGCCGCGAGCGAGGATGCCGGTCGCGACGCGGTGTGAGAGCGCGGCCGCGAGACCGCGGCCCCGCACTGACGGGTGGGTGCAGACGGCGCTCACCTCGGTGAACCCCGGCGTCTGCAGCCGCTCGCCCGCCATCGCGATGAGTGCGCCGCCCTCGAACACACCGAAGTAGTCGCCGAGCTCGATCGTCCTCGGTCGGAACGGCCCTGGCTGGGTGAGCTCGACGAGGGCCAGCATCTCTGGGACGTTGGCCGCGGTCAGCGGTTCGATCGTGAGGTCGATCTCGGGCTCGGGGACGAGGCGGTCGAGGATCATCTGGTTGCCGAACCCACCGCCCACGCGCGGCCACTCGGCGGGCGGGTCGATGTCGCCGCCACCGGAGAGCATCACGAGCGCGCCCGGGCCGACGAGCCGGCGCAGGTCCGCCCACGCGCAGAGCGTCGGCTGCTTCACCGCGACGAATCCGGCGACGTCGGGATCGAAGCGACGAGCCAGGCCGGTCCCCTGTGCGAACCGGGCGTGGGTCGAGGTCAGCGAGCGCCACACGAGATTGTCGAGGACCTCCACCTGTTCGTCTGACAGGTCGATGGTGTGATGTTCGGTGGTGGTCATCGTCGGCTCCGATCGATCGTTGGAAGGTCGTGCATCGGTGCCAGGCACCGATGCACGACGTTTGGCGGTTGGACGTCGGGTACGGCGCGCTGGCCCAGGGGGGCGGCCAGCACGCCGTACCCGACGATTTGCAGGGCGCGCACACCGTGTGGGCGCGCCCTGGATCACGTCACGACGCCGGCAGGCCCGGCGGGTTGACTTCGGACACGTCGATGGCTTCGACGTCGAGGCCCCACTTGGCGAGGACCTCGCCGTAGGCGCCGCTGTCGATGAGGTGGTTGAGGGCGGCCGCGATCGGGGCGGCGAGGCCGCTGTCCTTCAACGACATCGCCGCGATCTGTGCCGGGATGTCGCCGCCGCCGGGGACCACGCCGACGATCTGGGTCTTGCCGGTCGTCTCGTGGCGGTACGAGGCGGACGGTGCCGGCCCGAAGTAGAGGTCGATCCGTCCCGACTCGAGTGCCAGCAGGAAGTCGGCCTCGTTCTGGTAGTAGATGATCTCCGCCGGCTCGAGGCCGGCCGCCTGGTTCTCGGCGTCCCAGGCGAGCAGGATCTGCTCCTGGTTCGTGCCGGACCCGACGGCCACCTTGAGACCGGCGATGTCGGCCGGCCCGTTCACCACGATGTCGCTGGCCGCGGTGGCCTCGAAGGCCAGCGAGTCGACGCGGTACGAGGCGAAGTCGTACTTCTCCTTGCGCTCCTCCGTGACGGTGATGTTGGCGAACGCGGCGTCGTACTGGCCGCTCTCGACGGACAGGAAGAGGTTCTCCCACGACGTCGGCTCGATCTCGATCTCGAGCCCGAGCGTGTCGGCGACGAGATAGGCGAGGTCGATCTCGTTGCCGATCAGGGTCGTCTCGTCGTCGGCGTACAAGATCAGCGGCGGCGCGTCGAACGTGCCGATCCCGACCTTGAGCGTGCCGCTCTCCTTCCATTCGTCGGGCAGGGTCTCGGCGATGCTGTCGACCTTGTCGACGCGGATGCGCGACTCCTGCTCGGGCGTCGTGTCGAACGCCGAGGTGGCGACCGCGACGGGTGCCGCGCTGTTCTCGGTGACGGTCTCGGCCGGGGCCGTCGAGTCGTCGGAGGCGGCTGCGGCGTCGGCGACGGTGTCCGTCGCCGCGTCGGCCGTGCCGCCGTCGTCATCGGATCCGCACGCGCTGGCCGCGAGGCCGAAGGCGAGCACGACGGCCGCAAGTGCGACGCCGCGGGATCGGGGGGTTCTGTTCACGGGTAACTCCATCTCTTCTTGATGTGGGGGGTGATCGGGGGATCTGGCGGCGTCGAAGGTCGTGCGTCGGTGCCTGGCACCGATGCACGAACTCGCGCTGATGGGGCGAGTCGTCAGAGGACCTTGGCGAGGAAGCTCGCCGTGCGTTCCTGGGCGGGGGCGTCGAACACCTGGGCCACGGTGCCGGACTCGACGATGAGCCCTTCGTCCATGAACACGACCTTGTCGGCGACCTCCCGGGCGAAGCCGGTCTCGTGCGTGACGACGATCATCGTGGTGCCCGCCTCGGCGAGCGCCTTCATCACGTCGAGGACCTCGTTGACGAGCTCGGGATCGAGTGCGCTGGTCGGCTCGTCGAACAGCATCACCTTGGGTTCCATGGCGAGCGCGCGGGCGATCGCCACCCGCTGTTGCTGACCGCCCGAGAGGCGGCGCGGGTAGTCGTCGGCGCGATCGGCCAGCCCGACCTTGGCGAGGAAGTCGCGCGCCAGTTCCTCCGCTTGGCGACGGGACTTGCCGAGTGCGGAGCGAGGAGCTTCGGCGACGTTCTCCAACGCGGTGAGGTGCGGGAACAGATTGAAGTTCTGGAACACCATGCCGACATGGACCCGCTGGCGCAGCACATCTCGCTCGCGCAGCTCGTAGAGCGTGTCGCCGGACTTGCGATACCCGATGATGTCGCCGTCGATGGCGATGTGGCCGCTGTTCACCTTCTCCAATTGGTTGATGCACCGCAGCAGGGTGCTCTTGCCCGAGCCGGAGGCGCCGAGCACGACCGCCACCTCGCCGGCGGCGACGGTCAGGTCGATGCCGTGCAGCACTTCGTGTGTTCCGTAGCTCTTGCGGACGTCGTGCACGACGACCATCGGATGGTCGAAGACCGAGACGGGCTGATCGTGCGCGTGTTGGATCGTGGCGGTCATTGCCCGACCGCCTGTGCAGCGGCGACGGTCTGGGCGTTGTCCGCGCGGGCCCGGTCGGCGACACGTCCGACGGCACCACGGAAGCGCTGGAGCGGCGTCGGAGGGAGCTGACGAGCCGCGCCGCGGGCGTAGTGCCGTTCGACGTAGTACTGCACGATCGACAGGATCGTGGTGAGCACGAGGTACCAGACGGTCGCCACCATGAGCAGCGCCCACACCGCGCCGTTGCGGTTGTAGATCACGCGCACTTGGTAGAAGAGCTCGCCGATCGCCATCACGTAGACGACCGAGGTGCTCTTGAACAGGTTGATGACCTCGTTGGCGCCGGTCGGCAGGATCGTGCGCATCGCCTGTGGCAGCACGATGCGGCGGAACTGGCGGAACCGCGGGATCCCGAGCGCGGCGGCCGCTTCACGCTGGCCGAAGTCGACCGACAGCAGACCCGAGCGCATCACCTCGGACGAGTACGCCGCCTGGTGCGCGGCGAGCCCGATGACCGCCGCCGCCATCGGGCTGAACAGGTCGAGCGTCTCTCCCGACCAGAAGCTCGGGCCGAACGGGATACCGATCGACAGCGACGGGTACAGGTAGGCGAGGTTGTACCAGAACAGCAGGTTGACGATCAGCGGGATCGAGCGGAACAACCAGGTGTAGGTCCAGGCCACGGACTGCAGCAGCGGGCTCTTCGACAGGCGCATCGCGGCGAGCACGGTGCCGAGCCCGAAGCCGAGCACGGTGCCCCACAGGGTCAGCCACAAGGTGGTCCGCAGCGCCTTCAGGATCGACGGGGCCGTGAAGTAGTCGAAGAAGACCGGCCAGTCCCACTGTGGGTTGGTGATGAGACCGTTGAGGAACATCGCCAGCAGCACGGCGATGACGACGGTCGCCACCCAGCGCGACGGATGCCGCAACCTGACGATGCGGGCGGGCGCCGACTCGGGGCCGCTCCGCCCGGTCGACACGCTCGTCGACGGCGCGTCGGAATCCTGGTCGTGTTGATGGTCGGACGGGCAGCGGTGGAGGCGATGTCGTCGGTCCGACGGCTCGATCGACGTCCGCGGGGGGAGCGGGTGCGTTGGTTGACACGGTCGGACACCATAACTTGAGTAATCCGATCTGTCTAGTCATGTTTTCCGTATTGTGTTTATAATCCCACGATATGAATTCGACACGTTGAGATGTGCGTCTCCATGTCTGACGAACGCCACGCGCTGACCTGTGGTGATCGGGCTCGGCGCGATGGGCAGTTCCACCGTCGACGCCGCTGCTCGCCTCGGCCACACCGTGATCGGGCTCGAAGCGTTCCCCCAGGGCCACGCCCGCGGTTCGTCGCACGGGCCCGACCCGCATGCTGCGGCGGAGCATCGAGGAAGGACCGCAGTACGTGCCGCTCATCCTCGACGCCCTCCCCCGCTGGGCCGAGCTCAACGACGAAGCGGCACTCCCGGTCATCGACCTGCGCGGTGCGATCCGGATCGCACCGAATGGATCGCCGATGCACGCCGCGTTCGTCGCCAGCGCGGTCGCCTGGGGGCTCGACTACGACCACCTCAGCGCCGACGAGGTCAATCGGCAGTTCCCGGCGTTCTCGGTGCCCGAGGGGTACTCCGCGATGTTCGAGCACGAAGCCGGCGTGCTGTTCGCCGACCGAACGGTCCGTGCACTGCAGGACCGAGCGGCCCGGCACGGCGCAGCGTTGCACTTCGACGAGCCGGTGATCTCGTGGGACGCCAGCGGCGATGGAGTCGTCGTCCGGACGGCCACCGCCACGTACCACGCCGCCCGACTCGTCATCACCGCTGGCTCCTGGACCACCCGGCTCGCGGCCGAACTCGGCCTGCCGTTGGAGCCGACCCGGGTGGTCAACGTGTCGTTCGAACCCGTCGATCGCGAACCGTTCGGGGTCGACCGGCTCCCGGCATTCGTCGTCAGTGATGGCGTCGAGGGCGTGTACGGCATCCCCGCCATCGATGGACAAGGAGTCAAGGTCGGCGGTGGCGGCACACCGGTCGATCCCGACCGTGTGGATCGCGTCGTGAGCGACGCCGAGATCGCCCACCTGCGCGGGTTCGTCGACCGTTTCCTGCCAGACGCGTCCGGGCCCGGTCTCGTCGGTCCTCACCTGTCTGTACACGGTGGCGCCCGACGGCCACTTCGTCATCGACCGCCACCCCGAACACGACAACGTCGTGATCGCCTCGCCGTGCTCGGGCCACGGCTTCAAGTACACGACGGCGATCGGCCCGCTGCTGGCCGAGCTCGCCTTCACCGGCCGGACCGCCCTGCCGATCGACTCGTTCTCGATCGGCCGCTTCGCACCCCCCAACCTCGCGTCAGTCAGCGCCCCACCAGTCAGAACAGGATCCTCATGACCGCCAACACGTTCGGCAACAACACCGCCACAACAACGGCTCAGCGACCGGGCTGACGGTCCGATCCCACTGTCGATTCTCGACCTCGTCCCGATCCCCAGCGGTTCGACGGCTCGGCAGGCGATCGCCAACACGATCGAACTCGCCCAACGCTCGGAGGCCGCCGGCTACAAGCGCTACTGGCTGGCCGAGCATCACCTCAATCCGGGCGTTGCCGGCACGACGCCGGCCCTGCTCATCGCGCTGATCGCCAACGCCACCCGGACGCTGCGCGTTGGGTCCGGAGCGGTCCTCATGGGGCATCACACACCGCTCGCCGTCGTCGAGCAGTTCGGCATCCTCGACGCCGTTCACCCTGGCCGCATCGACCTCGGCCTCGGCCGATCGGGGTTCAAGCGATTGCAGGAGCGCGCCGCCGGCGCAACACCTCCCGCCCCTGACGCCAGCGCCGCAACCACGGCACCGACCACCACATCAGCCGCGGCCGCGCCTACCACCGCGCCGGCCGGCCGGCGCACCGCGAACGGACTCCTCATTCCGCCACCGTTCTCCTTCGCCCACCTCATCGGGTCACCGCGTGGGGCCCTGCAGGTCAAACTGCTGCAGCAGCCGAACGCCGAGACCCCCGACTACGCCGAACAGATCGACGACATCCTGGCGTTGATCGGCGGCACGTATCGCGGTCCCGACGGAACCGAAGCGCACGTCGTGCCTGGCGAAGATGCCGAGCTCGAGGTCTGGATCCTGGGGAGCAGCGGGGGCAACAGTGCCGAGGTCGCCGGGCGCCGCGGACTTCCGTTCGCCGCCAACTATCACGTCGCCCCGAGCTCGGTGCTCGAGGCCGTCGAGGCCTACCGATCGGCGTTCCGTCCGTCGGCGACGCTGGCCCGACCGCACGTGTCGGTCTCCGCCGATGTCGTCGTCGCCCCCACCGACGACGAGGCCGCCGAACTCGCCACCGGGTACGCCCCGTGGGTGCGCAGCATCCGCACCGCCGAGGGTGCCATCGAGTTCCCGACGCCCGACGAGGCGCGCGCCGTGCCGTGGTCGGCCGCCGACCAGGCGTTGGTGCAGGATCGACTCGACACCCAGTTCGTCGGATCGCCGGAACGAGTCGCCGAGCAGATCGGCATCCTCGCCGACGCCACCGGGGCCGACGAGCTGCTGATCACGACGATCACTCACGACCAGCGTGACCGGATCCGCTCGTACGAGTTGCTCGCCAACGAGTGGGCGGCCCGCAAACAGCTCGCGCGGGTGGGCTGATCGCCGCGTCGGGCGCCCGCGGCGTCGTCGCCCGCGTGCGACAATCAGCGCGTGGTAGCCGGCGACGACACGGGCAGGAAGACCGGGACACAGGCGATCGAGCGCGCCATCGCGATCCTGCGGCTCTTCGCCCGCACCGACACGCCGATGACGCTGAGCGACGTCGCACGGTCGGTCGAGCTGAACACGGCGACGACGCACCGCATCCTCGCCACGCTCGTGCGCGAACGACTGCTGGCGAACGACGCCGCATCCGAGCGGTACCGGATCGGGCCGGATTCGCTGCTGCTCTTCGCGGCGGCGGCCCGCCGATACGGGATCGCCGCGGCGCGCTCCGAACTCGAGGTGCTCGCCGAGGTCACCCATGAGACCAGCGCCATCGGCGTGCTCGACGGGGACGACGCGATCATGGTCCTCCAGGTCGAATCGGACATGCCCCTGCGGTTCTCACGAGCGCTCGGGACGCGGATCCCGTGGCACGTCTCGGCGATGGGCAAGGCGATCATCGCCTTCTCCGGTCAGGACCTCGACACCGTCGCCAAGACACACGGCGAACTCCATCGCTTCACCGACCACACCATCGTCGACACGGGTCGTCTCGTCGCCGAACTCGAGGAGGTGCGCGATCGCGGTTGGGCGATCAACGACAACGAGCGATACGACGGCGTGCGGGCGTTTGCGGTGCCGATCCTCCACACCGACGAGCCCGCTCGAGCATCGGTCGGCCTCCAGGGGCCTTCGGATCGCCTGCCTGATGCCCGCATCGACGAGCTGGTCTCGGCCCTCCAGGCGAGCGCGGGGCGACTCGGTCTGCACCTCCAGATCACGACGTTCTGACGCGGTCGGCGGTCGCGCCGCGTCTCCAACGAGTGCGAGCTCGTTCGCACCTCGCGCGCACGTTCGCCCGATTGAGCCAACGTGTGGTTGTGATGGCACCACGGTGGTGCCATACTGGCTCACATGGATCTTGCGAGGTACATCGACACGCTTCACCGCCAATTGGTCGCGGCCGCCGATTCCGGTGGCCCGGAGAGTCGAGCGGCGATCGAGCGGCTCGTGCCTGGGCTCGAAGCGTCGGTGCGTCTCGTGCTGCTCGAAGCGCTCTCCGCGGCGGCTGACGAGATCACGAGAGAGTTGGCACCGGGATCCGTGGAGGTCCGCCTGCGCGGCAGCGACCCCGACTTCGTCGTGATCGTGCCGACCTTCGAGACCGCCGACGACACGCTCACCTCGTCGGCCGCCGGCGTTCCCACCGTCGTCCACGCCGGTGACGACGACGGCGGGACCGCCCGGCTCAACCTGCGGCTCCCGGAAGGGCTCAAGGCCAGGATCGACGAGGCCGCGCGGCGCGAAGGACTCTCGCTCAACGCATGGCTGGTCCGCAGCGCCGCCGCCGGCCTCGAGCGCACGCCCGCATCGACGAACAGCCGCACCGGCCGGCAGACCTTCACCGGATGGGTCCAGTGATGACCCACACCCTCGTTCAACCTCACGGATCAGGAGCGACCATGCAGACCTTCGACACCGACCATCCCATCGCACTGGAAATCGAATTGAGCCACGGCGCAGTACACGTCATCGCCACCGAGCGCGCCGACACCGTCGTCTCCGTGAACCCCAGGAACCCGGACCGCACCGACGATGTCGACGCCGCGTCGAAGACGGTCGTCGAGCTGACGAACGGAACCCTGTTCATCAAGCAGCGCAAACCGGGTGGCATCGCCGGACCCGTCATCGGCTGGAAGGGGCGCGGCGCCGTCGAGGTGACCGTCGAACTGCCCGAACGATCGTCGCTGCGCGCCGACGCCGGCGTCGCCGACTTCCGCGGCGACGGCCGCCTCGGCGACGTCGACATCAAGACCGGCGTCGGCGACCTTCGGCTCGATCGCACGGCCGGGCTCCGGGTGCGCACGGGCGCCGGAAACGTCGACGTCGAGGAGGCTTCCGGCAACGCGGACATCGTCGCCACCGGCGAACTCACCGTCGGCGCGATCACCGGCGACGCCGACGATCAAGAACCTCAACGGAAAGACATGGATCGGCACGATCAGCGGCGACGTGAAGGTCAAGTCGGCCAACGGCGACGTCACGATCGACGACGCCGGCCGCGACGTCACCGCCAAGACCGCCAACGGAAACATCCGACTGGGCCGGGTCGCGCGTGGCGCGGTGGCCATCGAAACCGGCTCCGGCGCGCTCGAGATCGGGATCGAGGAAGGGACCGCCGCCTGGATCGAGGCGACCACCAAGTTCGGGCGCCTCCACAACCTCCTCACCCCCGCCGAGAACCCCGCCCCCTCCGCCGAGACCGTCCAGGTCCGGGCCCGGACCTCCTTCGGCGACATCACGATCACACGATCCTGAACCGCCCAGGAGACGGAGACAGAACCATGAACGGAACCAGCACCGCCATCGAGGTGAGGAACCTCTCGAAGTCGTACAAGGACGTCCCGGTCCTCCACGACGTGTCCTTCACCGTCGAGCGAGGCACCGTGTTCGCCCTGCTCGGCGCCAACGGCTCGGGCAAGACCACCATCATCAACATCCTGACCACGCTGACCAAGGCCGATGGCGGTGCGGCGACCGTTGCCGGGTTCGACGTGGCGACCCAAGCCGCCAAGGTCCGCGAGCAGATCAGCGTGACCGGACAGTTCGCCGCCGTCGACGACGTCCTGACCGCCCGCGAGAACCTCGTGCTCATCGGCCAGCTGCGCCACGTGCCGACCCCCGACGGACCGCCGCCGATCTGCTCGACACCTTCGACCTCGCCGATGCCGCCGACCGCCGCCTGCTCACCTTCTCCGGCGGGATGCGACGCCGGCTCGACATCGCCATGAGCCTCGTCGGCAGTTCACCGATCGTCTTCTTCGACGAGCCGACGACCGGGCTCGACCCCAAGAGCCGATCCGACATGTGGGCGACCATCCGTCAGCTCGTCGACCGGGGCACCACGGTGTTCCTCACCACCCAGTACCTCGAAGAGGCCGATCAGCTCGCCGACCAGATCGCCATCCTCCACGGCGGCCGGATCGTGGCTCGTGGCACACCCGACGAGCTCAAGGCCGACGTGCCGACCGGGTTCGTCGGCCAGGACGACGGACTGCCGCACCGCGTCAGACGACGTCAGTTCTTCCAAGATCCTCGACGACTCACGCATCGCTGAGACCGGATCGAGCCCACCGGTTCGCCAGACAGGACCCACGCTCGACGCGTGTTCTTCAAGATCCTCGACGCCAAGGAACGCATGCAGCACTCACTGACACCTGGACGATGACGAAGCGAAGCCTCCGTCACACGACGCGCAGCCTCGACACGATCATCACGGTCGTGCTGATGCCGATCGGCATCCTGCTGCTGTTCAACTACGTCTTCGGCGGCGCCCTCCAGCAACAGACCGGCACGGTCGACTACATCGACTTCATCACCCCCGGCGTCGTCCTCATGACCGTCGCCAGCGGCATCGCCTACGCCGCGGTGCGCCTCAGCACCGACCTCCAGAAGGGCATCATCAGCCGCTTCCGGACGATGCCGGTTGCGCCCTCCTCCGTGCTGAGCGGACAGGCCGTCTCATCGATGCTGTCCAACCTCTTCTCCTGCGCTGTCGTGATCGCGGTCGCCGTGCTCATCGGGTTCCGTCCGGTCGCCGACATCGCCGCCTGGTTCACGTTCGGCGCCCTGCTCGTGCTCGTCACGCTGGCCACGACCTGGCTGGCGATGTTCTTCGGACTGCTCGCCAAGACCGTCGAGGGCGCCGGCGCCTTCAGCTACATCCTGCTGCTGCTGATCTTCATCAGCCCGTCGTTCGTCCCGACCGAGTCGATGACGCCAGCGCTGCGCAGCTTCGCCGAGCACCAGCCGATGACCCCGATCATCGCCACCATGCGCTCGCTGCTCACCGACGGCACCGCCAGGGCCCGACATCGGGGTCGCCGTCGTCTGGGCCCTCGGCATCCTCGTCGTGTTCTACGTCGCCTCGCTGCGCATCTATCGCCGCAGCGCCTCGGTCCCGGCGCCCCAGTAGTCCGTCGGTCGGCCGACGTACCCGTTCGGCCGGACGGCGCCAGTCGACGATCGCTACGTGGATCGTTGCAACTTGTGGGTCTCGACGCCCTCGAGCAGCGCGACCGTCGCCCCGGTCGACGAGCGGATCGAGATGTCGCAGACGACCATGTTCGACGTGGCTCGACGCCCGACGAGTGTGGCGGTGTGACGCCCCAGGCCGGGTGCCTCGAAGATCTGCACGCGGTCGATCGCCGTCGGGAGCGAGCCGCCACCGAGGAGCCGACCGGTCCACAGCAGCGCCAGTTGCAGCGCCCCGTCGAGCAGCGCCGGATCGGTCACCCATGGCTCGCTCGGCCAACCGACCGCGCGGACGCCCCACAACTCGGCCTCGAGGCCGTGGGCCGAGACCGTCGTGATGTCCTCGATGACTCGAAACGCCGGGCCGTGGAACAAGACGTCGCCGAAGTAGATCTCGTCCGTCCAGGTCTCACCGGGAGCGGACACCGGTGGATCGACCGGGGCGAGCGGACGCGGCGGTTCGACGACGAGGTCGGCGTTGCATCGGTAGTGCAGCCGACCACTCGGTGCGTCGTGGAGCTCCAGAGCGATCGAGCGGCCGGCGGCGGTCGCCTCCGAAGTTCGCACGGTGGCGACGAGGTCGAGATCTCCTCCGCTGAAGTATCGATCGGCGACCAGGCCGCTCAGCACCCGCACCTGCGACAGCTGGGCGAGGTGCAGTCCAGGGCAGTGCGCCCGCGCCAACCGGGCGAACCACTCCAGCACGAACACGACGGGGACGACCGGTGTGCCGTTGACCGCATGGTCGATGAGCTGGGGGTGTCGCGCCAGGTTGACGGTGATGTCCAGGGACGAGACGGCCGCAGCCGCCAGGCTCGGCGCTCGGGGTGCCGGCGACGAGCCGCATCCCCATGTTCGACACTTCGTAGATGCGCAGCCCGTCGCACCAGAGCGACCCGGCACCGATCACGAACGGACCCGTGTCGTCGACGCCGACCTCGGTGATCTCCATCACGGTCGTGATCGACGAGTTCTTCGGCGTCACCTGGCCGCGGTACTTCCACACCATCGGTGCACCGAGCAGCATCGGTTCGAAACGGGCGTCGTCGAGGCCGGCGTCCATGCCGGAGTCGAGCATGAAGTACTGCAGCAGTTGGAGCAGCGCTTCGACGCCGAGCGATCCGGGTTGGACGGGGTCCTGGAAGAAGTGCGCCTTGAAGAACCATTCGGAGATGTCGACGTCCTTCTCGCCGACGACCACACCGAGCCCTCGCTCGCCCGCCCCCGGGAGATGCGTCGCCCGGTCGAGCATCAGGAGCATGTCACCGGCGAGTCGAGCGGTCCCCGAGCAGAATCGTTCAGGACGCACCGTCAGTTCGGTCGTCGCACCGCTCGTCCACTGCTCGTCGGGCAGCGAGCGCAACGATCGATCGGTGTTCGTCGGTCACCGGGAGGCCGACCTGGTCGTCGAACGCGGCCGGTGGGAAGAACCCGAACACCGTCTCCATCGTGTAGACGAGGCGGTCGCCGAGCGAACACTCGACCTCGAACCCTTCGACGATCATGCCGCCGGCCTGGGACACGCTCGTGAGCTTCACCCGCGTCGTCAAGGTGCCGGCGGTCCGGTCGAGTTCGTCGTGCAGCGTCCCGGTGCCGTCGAGATTGCGGAACAACATGTCGTCGGCCGCGTGCGGTTGACCGACCCGACGGCCGACGCCACCCAGCCGCAGGGCTGCAGCGCCGCTTCGAGCAACACGCAGAACGGCATGGTTTCGGCGCCGTTCTCGTCGAAGTACCAGGCATCGTCGGGAATGTCGTACTCGCAGACGATCTCCATGCCTGCCTTGCAGTCGTCGAGGTCGCCGACGATGTGGGTGACGCGGCTGATGAAGTGGTACGGCTCACCCGGCAGCCGCGGCGAGCGTCGTGTCTCGTCGAAGTCGGCGTACATCGAACCGAACGCGTCGGACGGCTTGCCCCACGCGCACGAGATCATCGCCTTCCAGTCGAACGGGAACCCGTCGGCATCGGTGGCCACCACGAGGTCGGCACCGGTGGAGCCGACGGCGCGCTCCGAGAGTTCGGGCATCGTCGTGAGCGGCCAGCCGGGAACGAGTTCGACGCCGATCCGGTGCGCATGGAAGGCGGGTTTGCCGTCGACGAATCCGAGGACGTCGCAGATGACGGTCGGGTGCGGCCCGTTCCAGACCTCTTCGACGTACAGCTCGTACGCCACGCGCTCCGTGCGCGGGTTGATCTCGCCGCGGCACTTCAGCTCGACCGGGTTGTGCGGCAGCGGCTGGAATCGCCAGCCGTCGGCACGCGTCGTGTGGCCCAGCGCGGCCAGGTAGAACGACATCGCCTCGATGCAGGACTCCACCATGAAGTTGCCGGGCATGCACGGGTCGTTCTTGAAGTGCCCGGCGAAGAACCACGCGTCGTCGGCGATCGCCGCTTCGCACCGCATGAACCCGCGGCCCCACGGCCCGCCCTGCGGGTCGAAGTGGGTGATCTCGTCGATGAACAGCTGGTCGCCGGCCTGGATCTTCGGCGTGCGGGTGTGCGTCTCGGCCCATTCGAAGCCGGGCCCGAAACAGTCGAGGGTCCGACCTTCGCTGAATGCCTTGACGTCGTCACGGCTGAACGCCTGCTTCGCACACGCCACGACCGGCGGGTCGACCCGCGCGTCGGCGCGCAGGTCGGAGCGGCCCGCTTCGGGCGTCCACAGCGGCGCCTTGGGCGTCGCGGAGTTCGTCGCTGGTGAAGAACCCGGCCTGCGCATCGCGCACGGTCAGGCGGCGCTGTCCGGCGACCACGCAGTCGTACTCGAAGAAGAACAGCCGGATCTCGCCGTGCTTGGCGTGCCCGGTGATGCGGATCTCGTACTCGAGCGTGTCGCCGACGGTGGGGAGGTCGCCGTCGTACACGATCGTGCACCCGAGCAGGCGGTACGAACGCTCGCCCCGGTTCAACAGGTCGATGCCCATGTAGCTGATCAGCATCAGGTCGGCCTGACCCGACTCGATCATGAACCCGGCCGGCATGTAGCCGCCGTTGAGATACCAGGCGTCGCGGTCCGATGTCGGTCTCGGTCCAGATCGTTCCCGTGCCGAGGACACCGGGCTCGGCCGCCAGCCCGGTCACCCGGTCGGCGAGCAGCAGGGGCGGCTCCGGCATGCGGCACTGCACGGCGAAGCCGTCCTGCGGTTCGAACATCGGGCCGAACAGCTTCGAGATCTGGCCGGACGAGTGGATCTGCAACTGGGCCTTGTCCCACGTCGGTCCGGACGGTCCGCCGTCGGTCGGTGCGGGCGTGCGAACGGGCGGAGCCGGCTCCTGGGCGGGCCGGTGCGGCGGAACGGCAGGCGGTGTCGGCGGCTGTTCGGGAGGCCGGTGCGCGGGACGATGCGCCATCGGGGTCGAGACGCGCGCCGCGCTGGCGTGAGGATCGCGAGCGGCGTCGCTGCGCGTCGCCAGGAAGCGCTCGTGCATCACCGACTGCTGGGCCACGAAGGCGTCGTGGAGCTCGGTCATGGCCGTGATCTGCGCGAGCAGCACCGCGCCGACATCCGATGTCGATCCCTCGACGGCGAGCGGAGGCGTGCGCGGCGACGGAGATCGGCTCGACACCGGTTGGGCCGGCGACGGCGATCGGCGCCGAGCGCACCGGTCGGTCGCGGCGACGACGGCCGGCGCTTCGACCGATCGGGCGGCCCACCGTGGCACGGAGTCGAGCACCGGCGGCAACGCCGGCGCGGGCGGCATCGTCTGGATGCTCGGCGCCGGTCGCGGTGGGAGCCGTGCCGGTGCAGGATGGGCCGGAAACGACATCACCGGACCGTCGTGGACGACCGGTGCCGCGGCGCGCCGACTCAGCCGGTCGGTGAGCGCCGCGTGGTCGACCTCGACGCCGGCCGCGACGAGCGCGGCGCACACGTCGAAGATCTGTTCGATGTTGTTGTCGCGCCGGTCGAGTTGCACCGCGAGCACGTCATCGGTCGCCGAGGATCTCGCGGATGAAGTTGGTGCATGCTCCGGATGGCCCGTGCTCGACGAACACGCGGACGCCGTCGTCGTAGGCGGCCCTGATCGTCGCCGGGAAGTCGACGGTGTTCTCCGCCTGCGCCGTGATCGCCTCGGCGCACGCCTGCGGTGCTCACCTCGTAGGCGCCGGACAGGCCGTTCGAGTAGAAGCGCACACCGTCGACCGGGGTGACGTCACGCGTGTGGACCCTGAGCCACGGTTCATGGAACTCGGCGCGCACCTCGGGCACGTGGCAGGCGAGGTTGTAGCCGACCGGCCGGCACCGTTGCGTGCCGAGTGCCTCGACCACTCGTCGGCAGGCGGTGGCATCGCCGCTGATGACGACGTCGCGAGCGGTGTTGATCAGCATCAGGTGGACGCGGGGCTCACCGGCGATGGCCTCCTGCACCTCGTCGAGCGGGGCGAGCACGTTCCACACGGCCCACTCGACGCGGGCGACCCCCCAGGCGCGTGCCACCGCGTCGAACTCGACCGCGATCTCGCGTTCGAGCATCCCGGTGTCGAGCGATCTCGCGATGCATGGCGTCCATGTCGTTCCACACGCCGAACGCGAACAGCGCAGTTGGTCTCGCCCGACGAGTAGCCGATGGCCGCGGTCGGTCGCGAGGCCGAGCAGGCCACGCGTCAGCTGCGCGTGGAGCTGGCTCAGCAGCGCCGTTCCCCAGAGATAGTCGGCGGGGAGCGGGTCGTGGTCGGCGTCGAAGATCCACGTCGCGATGTCACCGAGCGGGAAGTTGGTGGAGATCGGCGTGGCGAGCTCGGGAAGCGCTCGGAGGAGCTGGGCGCCCATGCCGTGATACGCCGCCCCGCCGGCGGTGAAGACGAACGCCAGCTCGCCGTCGATCGGCGTCGCTCGGAAGCTGCACGCCCGCGCCCGGCGGGGTGACCGCCGTCGATGTGTCGGCGTGCTCGACGTGATCGGGCGGCGAACTGTTCGGGACCGGCGGCCACGATCACCAGCCGGGCCGGCCCGACGTCGGACTCGCGCCCGGCATCGAGGTCGGCCAGCACCGCGGCCGCGTCGACGCCGGAGAAGATGTGGAGCCGCGGCGCGGCGATGCGGCTCGGCGCAAGGTGGTCGGTGGCCTCGGCCAGCAGGAGCGAGCGGCGGGCGATGCCGTCGAGACCGGTCGTCTCGACCGACACCGTGCGCGGTCCGGCCCCCGGGGGCAGCCCGTCGCCGGATTCGTGGTTCGACGCGATCAGCGGAACGTTGCCGACGCCCACACGGTGGCGCAGGGCGACCACCGCGGCCGCGACGTGCACCAGACCGGACGCGGCGTGGGCGTGACCGAACAGATGCGTGACACTGCTGATGCCGCCGTCGACGCCCGTGCCGATCCCGAGGCGGAGATCGCTGCGGTCGGGCAGCGGCGTGCCGTCGGCACCGGTTCGGTCGCCGCCGATCACGGCGTACACCGTGTTGCCGTCACGCTCGGCATCGTCGAGACGCTTCAGCACCAACATCACGGCGGCGTCGCCCGGAGGGCGGCGAATCGTCGGGCGAGAGACAGACGAGATCAGCCGCCGCTCGGTGGGCCGGGTCGCACGACAGGTCGACGGCGCCGACCATGGCCGCGTCGATGTCGCCGACGCGCAGCGCGCGCACGGCGATGTCGATGGCGTCGAGACCGCTGTGCTCCTCGGCGCTCACGGTGAAGCTCGGGCCCGGCGATGTCGTACTGACTGTTCAGCCGGTTGGCGACGAGATTCGGCATCGTGCCGAGGACGCCCGGCGCGTCGAGCACCGGTCCGATCAGCATCTCGGGCCTCGGCGACCCACTCCGGGCCGTCGCCCCGTTCGCGGGCCAGCGTGGCGATCCGCCACCGGATCCCGAAGCGTGCCGCTTGCGGGTCGGTTCCCATGCCGACGTACACCCCGGTCCGATCCCGCGGCAGCGGACCGGACTCGTCGAGCGCCTCGTCGGCCACCTGGAGCATCGCCAGCTGCTGGCTGAGTGCGGCCTTCAGATCGTTCGGCGGGAACTTCTGCGCGGCGAGGCGCAGTTCGATGTCGGGCATGCGGCCCTGACCGTCTGCGTCGAGGCACGACGTCGCACCGAGCACGGCGGCGGTGAACGCCTCGCGTCCGACCGCCGAGGCCGCGGTGACACCGAGACCGACGATGGCGACGGGGCTCGCCGGCTCGGCGGCGCTCGGAGGACGAGTCCGACCGAGGAGCGCCGTTGCCGACGCCGGTTCCTCGACGATCAGGTGGGCGTTGTTGCCGCCGAAGCCGAACGCCGAGACGCCGGCTCGCAGGACGCCGTCCGGTGCGTCGCCGCGCCGCCACGGTTCGGCATGGTCGAGCAGGCGGAAGGGTGATCCGGCGAGCGCGTCGAGCGGGTGTTCGACGTGCAAGGTCGGCGGTCGGACCTCGTGGCGCATCGCCTCGATCACCTTGATCAGGCCGGCGACGCCCGCCGCGGTGATCAGGTGACCGGTGTTCGACTTCAACGACCCGATCGGCAGATCGACGCAGCCGCGGTACACCTGCGCGCTCGAGTCGCAGCTCGGTGGCGTCACCGATCGTCGTGCCGGTGGCGTGGCATTCGAGGAGCGTGACGTCGGTGGGCTCCAGGCCGGCGACGTCGAACGCCTGGCGCATGGCGCGCACCTGGCCGTCGCCGGATGGCACCAGCATGCCGCGACCCCGGCCGTCGTTCGACAGGCCGACACCGCGGATGATGCCGTGGATCGTGTCGCCGTCGTCGACCGCGTCGTCGAGGCGCCGCAGCGTCGACGAAGCCGCACCCCTCGGCCGGCACGAGGCCGTCGGCGTCGCGATCGAACGGCCGCGACCGGCCGCTGCGACTCAGCGCGTGCAACGCGGTGAAGCCCTCGTGGATGAACAGGTCGTCGGCGCAGTTGACCGCTCCGGCCAGCATCAGGTCGGCGACACCGTCGTGCAGCCGATCGCAGGCCAGCTTGATCGCGTACAGGCTGCTCGCACAGGCCGCGTCCAGGGCGAACGCACCGACGCCCAATCCGAGCGCCCGTTCGAGCAGCAGCGCGGGAAGGCCCGACGTGAAGCGGTTGCGCGCCCCGGCGAGGTCGATCTCCGAATCCGCGACATCGACGCCGAGATCGCGGAGCGTGACGGCCTGCACGAACGCCGCCATGCCCGCCGACGGGAACGACAGGTTGCCGAACACGGCGCCGAACCGCGACGCATCGGCACGGTCGTGACCGGCGTCGCGCAGCGCCTCGCGTGCGGTGTGGAACGTCCACTGGAAGACCGGATCGAGGGCGACGATCTCGTCGGCGGGGATCCCGAAGCCGCTCGGGTCGAACACCGAGTCGAAGCCGCGCACGTAGCCGCCACGATCCGACCAGGTGCGGTCGTCGCTGCCGGCGGGCCCGTCGCACATCACGTCGGCCGGGTCGATCTGCCAACGGTCGTGTGGCACCTGCGTGATCAGGTCGTCGCCGGCGACCACTCGCTCCCAGAGTGCGTTCGGCGACAGCGCACCGGGCAACACGCACGCACGACCGACGATGGCGATCGGCGGGAACGCAGTCACTGATCGACCGGTGTCACACGCCGACCTGTTGCCGCGTCGCCGGCGTTGCCGGGCGAGGCGAGTACGCCGCCGCCGAGGACCACCTCGACCTGATCGACCTGCGGGCTGGCGAGTTCGTCGACCAGCATCCGCGCACCGACGTCGAGACCGATCAGCTCGACGCCCATCGACTCGAAGTGTCGTGCCAGCGCCGGCGTGACCATCCCGCCTGCCCACGGACCCCAGCCGAGCGACTTGACGACGCACTGGTCGCCGCGTCGGCGCGCTCGCTGATCGCCACCTTGTTGAGGACCTCGTTGGCCATCGCGTAGTCGACCTGCCCGACGTTGCCGGTGCGGGCGGCCACCGACGAGAACAGGCACAACACCTTCAGCGGGTCGTCGCTGGTGGCCGCCAGGAGGTTCCGCAGGCCGACCACCTTCGTGTCGAACACGCGGTCGAACTGAGCGGGCGTCTTGTCGACGATCAGCTTGTCGGCCAACACGCCGGCGCCGTGGACGACGGCGGTGATCGGACCGATGTCCTCGCGGACCGTTGCCAACGCCCGCTCGACGGCATCGAGATCGGTGATGTCGACGGCGCGGTAGTGGGCCTCCCGCCGGCGATGCCGATCGATGCGATCGTGGCCCGGATCTCGCGGTTGGCGAGCACGTTGCCGACCACGTCGTCGAGTTCGGCCGGCGTCATGGTCCGGCCGTCCGCCATCGCGCCGTCGAGCACGATGCGCTTCAGGGCGGCGTCGCCGACCGCCGAGCGGTACTGCTCGGGTTCGTCATCGAGCTGCGACCGCCCGAGCAGCACGAACGTTGCCGACGACGCACGCGCCAACTCGATCATGGTCGCCGCCGTGACACCGCGGCCACCGCCCGACACGATGACGACGTCGGACGGACCGAGCGGGAGCGTTCCCGGCTCGACGTCGACGGGCACCGTGCTCAGCGTGACCCGGGTGCCGTCCGCGGCCACGCCGACCTCCGGACAGGACCCGCCGTGGAGCAGTTCGTCGGCGATCGCCGCGGCGATCGCGTCGGGCGTGCGGTCACCGCGTTCGATGTCGATCGACCTCACGGTCGTCGTGGGCCATTCGAGGGCGGCCGTGCGGGCGAGGGCGGTGAGCCCGCTCGCCCAGGCGCGGGTGGCGTCGGCGCCGTGACGCCGGATGCGCCGCGTTGATCGTCGACGACGACGAACAGGCCACCGTCGATGCCCGCGCTCGCGAAGTCCTGCGCCGCGTCGAACGCGTCCCGATTCAACGCGATCGCCGCGTCGACGTCGGAGGCCGTGCGGAGGTTGCCGAGGTAGATCAGTCCGACGTGGTCGCGCGGGTCCGCCGCCGGTCGCGACGAGCTGCGTCGACGCCGCGCTCGGCCAGGAGCGCGACGAGCGCCTGCTGCGACCCCGCCGCCGTCGTCGGTGACGACGACCCTGCCGTCGAACAGGCCCGGCGTCGGCGGTGCCCTCCGCCGTGGCCGGGACGCTCTGCACGACGAACCGTCCGAACGAACCGAGGCGCAGCCGTCGTCGGCGATCGGCTCGTCGGTCGTGTCGCCGGCGGCCGTCGTTCCCATCTGGCTGCTCAGGTAGTCGACGATCTCGCCGAGTGTCGCGAGGCTGGCCATCACGGCGAGGTCGACATCGGGAAGGCCGGGCACGAGGTCCTGCATGGCGCTGAGGATCTCGACGCGCTTGATCGAGTCGATGCCGAGATCGGACTCGAGTTCCATCTCGCTGCTCAACATCTCGGCCGGGTAGCCGGTCCGGTCCGACACGACGCCCAACAGCAGCGGCATCATCTCCGCCGGCGACACGACCAGCCGGGGCCGCAGCCGATGGTGCGTGCACGACGACCGGAGGCGACAGGGATCGGGGCCGCGACGACCGCGTGTCGGTGGTCGCCGCGGGCGCGGCCACGATCTGGCTGCTCAGGTAGTCGACGATCTCGCCGAGTGTCGCGAGGCTGGCCATGACGGCGAGGTCGACATCGGGAAGGCCGGGCACGAGGTCCTGCATGGCGCTGAGGATCTCGACGCGCTTGATCGAGTCGATGCCGAGATCGGACTCGAGTTCCATCTCGCTGCTCAGCATCTCGGCCGGGTAACCGGTCCGGTCCGACACGACGCCCAACAGCAGCGGCATCATCTCCGCCGGACGACACGCCAGCCGGGCGCCGCGGCTGACGGTGCGTGCACGACGGATCGGACGAGACGGCAGGCGATCGGAGCCGGCGGTGCACGACGGCCGGCGGCACGGGAGCGGTGCTCGGCGGGCGGAGCGGCCACCTCGGGCGCAACGGGCACGGGACGGCGAGCCGGCCGCGCGGCGGCGGCGACGGCGCGGCGCGGGGCCGGAGCGGCGACGGTGGACCGGCGCGCGACGGCCGGCTGGGCGCCCGCGAGTCGACCGAGGACGTCGATGCCCTGCTGCGCCGCCGCCAGGAACGCGCTGTGGGCCTGCGCCATCGAGTTCAGATACGCGGTGTGCGCCGCGGCGGTCTGCTGCTGGGCGCTCTGGTACGCCGCGAGCACGGCGGCATCCGGCGCAGACGCGGGCCGCGGGCGGCTGCGGGAGCGGGCGTGCGGCCGGAGCAGCGAGCGGAGGCGTGCGGCTGGACGTCGGCATCGCCGGGCGAGCAGGGGGCGGCGTCACGGGTGCGGCAGGTTCTGGAAGGGCAGTGGTCACGGGGTTCGCCTCGGCGAGTTCGTTCAGATCTTCGGGTGGATAGGGACTGTCGTAGTTGGATCCGCCGATCGCGATCGCCAGCTTCGGCTGTCGAGTGTCGTGCGGGTTCGGGCATGTCGCCGTACTCGCGCCACAGTGCGTCGAGGTGCATGTCGATCCCGGCCGCGGCGAGTCGGCCGAGCCCGTCGAACAGCGCCGAGAGGCCGTCGCGCGCGCTTCTTGTCGAGCGGGACGGCCAGGTGGTCGCGGCCGTCGAGGATGCTGCCGATCAGACCGGTCAGGACCGACGACGGGCCGACCTCGACGAACGTCCGCGCGCCGCTGGCGTACATCGATTCGATCATCTCGACGAACCGGACCGGATGGGACAGCTGGCGCGCCAGTTGGGCACGCATCTCGTCGACGTCGTCGCCCGGGTACGGGCGCCGCGGTCTCGTTGGAATGGACCGGCACCGACGGGCGCCGTGAACGTGACGTCGTCGAGGAACGCGGCGAACGCATCGCTCGCTCCGCTGACGACCGATGAGTGGAACGCGGTGGCGACCGGCAGCCGCTTGGCGGCGATCCCGGCTGCGTGCAGCTCGGCCTCGATCGTGCTCGATCGCGTCGGTCGGGCCGGACAACACGACCTGGCGCGGACTGTTGTGGTTGGCGATGACCACGTCCGCGCCCGACCGCTCGACGATGTCACGGACGGCATCGATCGATCCGGTGACCGCGGTCATCGAACCCGGGGTCTGCGCGGCCTCGGCCATCAGCATCCCACGCTGCCGGGCGACGCGGATCATGTCGGCCTCCGACAGGGTGCCGGCTGCGTGCAGCGCGGTGATCTCGCCGAAGCTGTGGCCGGCGACGTGCTGCGCACGCAGCCCGATCGCATCGAGGACGCGCAGCATCCGAGGCTGGTCGTGCCGATCGCCGGCTGCGCCCAATGGGTCGCCGTGAGCAACGACTCGTTGACGCCGTCGGCACCCTCGTCGAACGACGTGATCGGGAAGACCACGTCGTGGAGCGCGGCGTCGTCCCAGTCCTGATCGGCGGCAAGATCCCAGGCACCGATGGCCTCGGTGAAGTTCATCGCGAGATCCGCACCCATGAACAGGTACTGGCTGCCCTGGCCCGGAAAGACGAACGCGACATCGCCCGCGGCGCGGCCCGTTCCGTAGTGGATGCCGTTCGGGGTCGACGTCACTCGAGCGGGATCGGATCGCGGGATCGCTGGCGATCCACTCGACCGCCTGGACGAGCTTGGCCCGGAGGTCCGCCTCGTCGCTCGCCGTGAACGCGAGGCGCGCCGGCGAGTCGGCCGCATACGCCCGCTGGCTCGTCTGGGCCAGGAAGCTCAGGTAGCCGTCGAGCGTGGCCGCGTCGGCGTGGTGTCGTGCCTGTCGGATCAGGTCAGCCGGATCGGATCCGCCGAGCACGACCAACTCGACGTCGGTGGTCCGCAGCCGCGGCGCTCGGCTGCCGGGTCCCGTGTACTCCGAGAGGGCGATGTGGAAGTTCGATCCGCCGAATCCGAACGAGCTGACCGATCCACGCCGTTCGTGATCGGAGCCGCGCACCCACGGTCGGCGTCCTGGTGTTGAGGTGGAACGGCGACTGTTCCAGGTCGAGCTTCGGATTGGGCTGGTCGATCTTGGCGGTCTGGGGCAGCACCTTGTGATGCAGCGCCATCACGACCTTGAAGAGACCGGCGGCGCCGGCGGCGGCCTTGGTGTGGCCGATCTGGCTCTTGACCGATCCGAGCGCGCACCACTGCCGGTCGGCGCGGTCCGTGGCGTTGAAGGCGAGTTCGAGTCCGCCGAATTCGGCGGCGTCGCCCGCGACGGTGCCGGTGCCGTGGGCCTCGACCAGCTCGACGGTGTCGGGACCGTAGCCGGTCTTCGCGTACGCGTTCTCGAGCGCCCTGCGCCTGGCCCGACGAGACCGGGGCGTAGACGCTCTTCGATCGCCCGTCGGAGCTGGCGCCGACCCCGTTGACGACGCAGTAGATGTCGTTGCCGTCGCGTTCGGCGTCGTCGAGGCGCTTCAGCGCCACCATCCCGATGCCCTCGCCGAGCATCGTGCCGTCGGCCTGGTCGGAGAACGGCCGGATGTCCTCGGACTTGGACAGCGCCGGCGTCTTCGAGAAGCACATGTACATGAAGATGTCGTTCATGGTGTCGACGCCGCCGGCGATCACCAGGTCGCTGTCGCCGAGGTACAACTCGTTGATCCCCATCGAGATCGCCGAGAACGACGATGCACACGCCGCGTCGGTGACGCAGTTGGTGCCGCCGAGGTCGAGGCGGTTGGCGATCCGTCCGGCGACGACGTTGCCGAGCAGTCCCGGGAACGTGCTCTCGGTCCACTCCGGATGCAGGGCGAGGATCTGGTCGCACGCCGCCTGAGCGGCGTCTTCGGCCACGCCGGCGCGACGCATGCCCTGCAGCCACATCGGCCGATTCATGCGGCTGGCCATCGCGCCGAACAGCTCCTGCCCCGACGTCACCCCGAGGATCACCGACGCCCGGCTGCGATCGAGTTCGCTGAACTGGCCGCGCAGCGCGTCGTCGAGCACCCGCTGCGCCACGATCAGCGCCAGGAGTTGCGCGGTGTCGGTCGACGGCATCGACGCTCGGTGGAACCCCGAAGCCCATCGCGTCGAAATCGATCGGCTCGAGGAATCCGCCGCGCCGGCCGTACGTCTTGTCCGGCGCCGACGGATCGGCGTCGTAGTGGTCGTCGATCAGCCAGTGGGTCGACGGCACATCGGTCATCCGATCCGCGCCGGAGAGGATGTCGTTCCAGAAGCCGGTCGAGTCGACCGAGCCGGGGAACAGGGCCGACACGCCCACGACGGCGATCGGTGGGCGGGTCGTTTGGTGATTGGTCGTCATCGCGTCCTCATTGCGCCGGCAGGATCGGGTCGGCGCCGGCATCCTGTGCCGTTTCGTTCATTCGAGTGGGCGGGGCCGATAGCGGAAGGCCTCCGGTGGTACCGGAACACCGTACGTGCGGAACTGGTGCGCGCGCGTCGCGGCGGCGGCACCTTCCAGCAGATTCCGCGCCACCTGGGCGACCTCGCGGTTCGCCGGCTCGGCGAGGAACGATCCGGCGGTCCAGGCGTTGAAGGCACCCATGGCCGGTCCGCACCAGATCTGGTAGTCGAGTCGGCGGTCGGGGGTGCCGTCGATCGACCAGCGGCTCGACAGTCCGAGGTAGCTCCGGAACGTGAGCGCCATCTTGTGCCGCGCGTTGCGTTCGGCCTCGGCGACCTGCTCGGGGTCACGTTCGTTCCAGAACTCCCGTGTCGCGTCCCAGCACTCGACGACGGATGTGCCGAGGATCTTCTGCTCGAGTTCGTCGAGTTCGGCCGCGGGGATGGCGTCGAGCGACGGATAGGTCTTGTAGAGATCGTGCAGCTTGCGTGCCCGGACCGCGAACATCGTCCCGCGCTTGAGGACCTGCAGGTCGACGCCGAGTTCGAACATGTCGGCGGCCGGCGCCATGGTCACATCGGCGATGTCGGCGGCGGCGAGCATCGCTTGCCCTCGTCGGACAACCCGGACTCGACGCAGGCCTGGTTCACCGTGCCGGTCAGCGACGTACGACGGCGCCGAGGGCGAACGCGGCGGCGACGGCCTGCGGGGTTCCGATGCCTCCGGCCGCGCCGAGTCGAATCGGTCGCTCGTAGCCGTGGGCGGCGATGGCGTCGTCGCGAACCGCTTGGATCGCCGAGAACAACGGTCCGAGCGGGCGATTGTCGGTGTGGCCTCCGCTGTCGCTCTCGACGGTGATGTCCTCGGCGACGGGCAACGCTGCCGCCAGCTGCGCTTCGTCGCTGGTCAGCAAGCCCTTGGCGACCAGGCTGTCGAGCATCGACGCGGGCGCGGGATGCATGAAATGACGGGCGACCTCGGGACGCGAGATCTTCGCGAACACCATGTTGGGGCGCTGCACGACTCCACGGGCGTCGAGATGCACGCCGTGGTAGGCGTAGCGCACGATCGCCGGAGTCAACGACATGTAGGCCGCCGCCTCCACCCGGCGAACCCCGCGATCGATGTACAGGTCGGCGACCGCTGCTTCGAGCGCCGGCTCCTGGGGAGAATGGATGAGGTTGCAACCCCACGGTGCCTCCGAGCCACCGAGCGCGGCGAGGAGCTCGTCGATCGCGACGCTGACGACCTGACGGCTCAATCCGGCCGCACCGAAGAAGCCGAGGCATCCGGCGCGAGCGATCGCGATGACCAGCCGCGTCGTGGCGATGCCGTTCGCCATCGCTCCGGTGACGTACGGGAAACGTGTGCCGTGGACCTCGTTGAAGCTGCGGTCGCCGAGCCACTCCGGGTACATGGCCGGCAGCGCCGCCATCACCGGCCATGACCCAGGCGTGTCGGCGTCGACCATCGTGCCGCCGGTTGCGATCCCGCGGCGGCCCGTGCCGGGATCGACCACGACGAAGGCCGGTTCGCGGAAGTTGTGAATCGCTCCCACCACGTCGTCGGCCGCAAACGCCGGTGGTCGGTCGCCGAACCAATCGCCGAGGACACCGTCGCCAGCGCCGATCTCGTCGCCCGTCGCACAGGGCGGAGGTCGGGTTCGAGGTTGGCAGCATCACCAGCGCGCGTCGGTCGTGCGTGGCGTCAGATGGGGCGCCCCCCGGGCAGAACTCGTGGAATCGTCAGCGGTGCTGCACCGAGCAGGGCTCGTTCGTCTCCGGCGGGGTTGCCGGAGCCGCATCGAGCATCGAAGTCATCTGAGGACGATACGTCGAAATCGGACGCGACCCATCGGTGTGGTGGACACCGTCGGCTCCCATATGGTACGGCTCATGCGGATCGTCGTCGTTGGTGCCGGGGCGGTCGGTGGGGTCGTCGTCGCCAACCTGGCACTCGCCGGCACCCCGGTCGTCGCCGTCGCACGCGGTGAGCACGGTCGGACGATGCGCGCATCGGGGCTGCGCTACGAGTCACCGGCAGGGGTGAGGATCGTCGAGCTGCCGGTGGTGGCATCGGTGACCGAGGTCGACTTCACCGCCGGCGACGTGGTCGTGTTGGCCGTCAAGAGCCAGGACACCGGGGCCGTGCTCACCGACCTCCGTGCCGCCGGCGTGACCGATCAGCCGATCGTGTGCATGCAGAACGGCGTCGACAACGAACGCCAGGCGCTGCGGCTGTTCCCGAACGTGTACGGGGTCTGCGTGATGCTGCCCGCCGACCACCTCGCCCCGGGTGTCGTGCGGGTGTGGACCGCGCCGAGCTCCGGCCTCCTCGATGTCGGCCGCTATCCGTACGGCCTCGACGACGTGTGCGTCGAGCTCGCGGCCACGCTGGAGGCGGCGACGTTCGGCTCGATCCCGCGCGACGACATCATGAGCTGGAAGTACCGCAAGCTGCTGATGAACCTCGGCAACGCGGTCGAGGCCGTGTGCGGCAGGAAGGCGGCGCGACTCGCCGAGATGGTTCACTCGGAAGGCGAGGCGGTGCTCGCCGCCGCCGGGATCGCGGTCGTCAGCGCCGAGGACGACCTGACTCGCCGTGGCGACGCGCTCACCATCCAGACGGTCGGCGACGAGCGGCACCGTGCGGGTGGTTCGTCGTGGCAGAGCCTGCAGCGGGCGACCGGGACGATCGAAACCGACTACCTGACCGGCGAGATCATCCTGCTCGGTCGGCTCCACGGTGTCGCGACACCAGCCAACCGGGCACTGCAGGAGATCGCCGCCCAGATGGCGCTCGCCGGCGAGCGGCCGGGATCGCGCTCGGAGGACGACGTGCTGCGGTCGCTCGAGGTCGACTGACCGCGACCGCTCGAAGAAATCCGTCGCGCCGGTCGGGGCGATCGAACAGCCGTGCTGTTCGATCGCCCCGCCGCGACGGTGTCGGGGGCGCGTCCGGCGGACACGCCCGCCGGTCAGCTGAGAACTTTGGCTTTCGCCGCGTCGAACTCGGCTTGGTTGATGCGCCCGAGTTCAGCAGCTCGGCGAGCTTGGCGAGCTCGTCGGCGGTGCTGCCCGTCGACGCCGTCTGTTGGACGTACGTCTTGAACGCCTCGTTCTGTGCCTGGGCCTGGGCCATGTCGCGTTCGCCCATCGACTTGCCGCGGACGATCACGTAGATGAACACGCCGAGGAACGGCAGGATGATCACGAAGATGAACCACAGCGTCTTGGCGACGCCGCCCAGGTCGTGGCTGCGGAAGATGTCCACGAAGATCCGGAACAGCAGCATGATCCAGATGAAGAAGATGAAGAAGTAGAGCATCGACCAGAAGACACCCATCACCGGGTAGTCGTACGCGAGCATGTGCAATTCCTTTCGGTCCATCAATCGATGGGTTGGTTGGTGAGCGAGCATATGTTCTGTTCGGCGAAATGGAGGGTCCGCGATGAACGAGATCGAGATGTTGGCGTGCGGCTTCGGGCTGGTGGAGGGTCCTCGCGTCGATGGGGATGACAACCTGTACTTCTCCGACGTGCACAATGGCGGCGTCCACTGTCGGCGGCCGGATGGAACCATCGAGACGGTCGTGCCGAAGCGCCGAGGTGTCGGCGGCATTGCGCTGCACACCGACGGCGGGCTGGTGATCTCGGGACGGAACATCTGCCACGTCCGCGACGGTGAGACACGGATCGTGTTCGCCCCTGACGTGCCGGGACTCAACGATCTGTTCGTCGATGCGGCGGGACGGGTGATCTGCGGCACGATGCGATCCGATCCGTTTGCGATGGACGGACCGCGCACGGCCGGGGAGTGCTGGCTGATCGACACCGATGGCGCGGCGACCGAGCTCTACGGCGACATCGCGCTGACGAACGGGATCGGGCTCTCGCCCGACGGCACGGTGCTCTACCACTCCGACACCACGCGAGGGGTCTGGGCCCACGACTACGACGACGGCGCGGTGACCGAGCGCCGTCTGTTCGTGCAGCGCGACGACCTCGCACCCGACGGTCTTGCCGTCGACGAGGCCGGAACCGTGTGGGTGGCGGATGTGTCCGGCTCGGGCGCCCTACGTGGCTTCGCACCCGGACGGTTCGGAAGTCGGCCGGATCGAGGTGCCCGCGCGGATGGTCACGAGCCTGTGCTTCGGCGGGTCCGACCGCCGCGACCTCTACGTCGTCACCGGCGACAACACCTCGGACCCAGCGCGAGGCGGCACGATCTACAGAACCCGCGCCGAGGTGCCCGGATGTCTCGTCGCCACCGCCACCGTGTGAATCCAGGCGGATCGTCGCGTTCCCGAGCGGGGCTACGGTGAGCAGATGCCCAGTGACCTCGTCCTGAAGTCGATGAACAGCGTCCATCGGATGGTGCTGGCGGTGACGGGTGGTCGGCTGGGATGGAGTGCTGGATCGATGCCGGTGCTGGAGTTGACGACGACCGGCAGGAAGAGCGGACAGAAGCGTTCCGTGATGCTCACCTCGCCGATCCAGGAGGGTGACTCGATCGTGGTGGTTGCGTCGAGGGGCGGCGACGACGTGCATCCGGCCTGGTTCCTCAATCTGCAGGCCGATCCCGATGTCGAGGTGTCGCTCAAGGGTGCGCCGGCACAACCGATGACGGCTCGTGTCGCCACGGCGGACGAACGGGCTCGACTGTGGCCGCAGGTCGCGGCGGACTTCAAGAACTACGCCGACTATCAGAAGAAGACCGATCGCGAGATCCCACTGGTCCTGCTCACGCCTCGAGCGTCGCCGACCTGACGACCGTGACACGAGCCGACGCCGTCACGTCGGCTCGTGTCGCGAGCACGTTCAGGCGCCGAGTTCGTTCACCGCATCGAGCACGAGCGACCGCACGCTCGGAGCGTCGGCGCCGACGGCGACCTTCACCACCGTGCCGTCCGGCGACTCGACGGTCGACCCGTCGTCGTCGACGAGGATGGAGCGCTCGTCCCATGATGCGACCTCGGGCTGCACCGCGATCACCGCGGCCAACTCGTCCCACATGAACATGAAGTCGAGGCCCGTCGAGCGAGTCCGAGGACGGCGGCTTCGATGTCGGCCAGCGGGTTGTCGATCGATCCCATTCCGTCGACGTACTCAGCGGTCAATGGGACCTGATCCGTCGCGTCCAACGGCACGAGGGCGATCGGCACGCCGGAGTCGATCACCGATTGCGCGGCGCCGGGATGGGCGTGGAAGTTCCACTCTGCAGCACGGTCGGGCTCGACGTTGCCGGCGACCGACACGGCGCCGCCCATCACGATGATCTGTTCGATCCGATCCGCCAACGACGGGTCGGTCTGCAGCACCGCGGCGATGTTGGTGAGCGGTCCGAGGGCGACGATCGTGACGGGAGCGTCTGCCGCGGTCAATGTCTCGAGCAGCATCGACTCGGCGTCGTGGTACGTCGGCTCGCCGGCTCCCGGTGCCACGATCGCGGCGAGTGCGTCGGCTGATTCGCTCCACTGCGTCGGCCATTCGTTCGTGCCGTCGAGCGGCTCGCCGCCGCAACCGATCGGCACGTCGACGCGACCGGCCGCGTCGAGGATCGCTCGTGTGGTCACCGCACCGGGGGAGCAGTCGGCCTCTCCGGTGGCCGGCATCGTCACGGCGAGGAGTTCGACGTCAGGCCGCGCGGCGAGGAACCCGAGCGCCCCGATGTCGGACACGGTCGGGCTCTGGTCGACGATGACGCTGACGTCGCCGTGCGACGCCGCCTGCACCCGGGGCGCTTCGCTCGAAGCCGCGGGCTCGTCGCTCTCGGCCTCGATCGAGGCCGCAGGTCGTGCCGATCCACTCGTACGTCCCGTCGGCGATCACGGGCGTCTGCGACATCACGTCGTCGATGGCCGCGTGCATGGCGGCCGCGTCCGGTGCGTCGACGATGGCCTGGCTCAGCATCTGCTGACCCTCGACCATCTGCAGGACGTCGTCCCGATACGCAGCGTCGATCTCGTCGATCCCGGCGGCCAGCTGTTCGCATCAGGGCGACGACGTCGGCGTGGACCGGCTGGAGCTCCTCGAGCGGAGCGTCGAGCGAGTCGTCCTCGAGGAGCACACCCACCTCGCGCGCCACGCCGCACCAGTCGTCCAGGTTCTCGACGCCGACCGTGACGGTGATCTCGTCGGTCAGTTCGGTGGCGACGTGGGTGCCGTCGCCGACTTGCAGGCAGAGCGTGTGCTCACCGGGCGGAAGGCTCAGCATCGAGTCGGTCTGACCCTTGCCGAAGTGGCGGTGGTCGCCGTCTTTCGGAATGGCCGTCCCCGCTTCGAGACAGCCGTTGTCCACCGTCACGTGGAAGTGGCCGGCATCCGGATGGACCTCGCCGGCGGGCTCGATGGTCACGCCTGCGGCCTGCATCTGGATGGCGATCGAGCCCGCGACGTGATCACCGTCGGCGGGTGCGGCGAACTCGGCACTCGCACGAGGTGTGTCACTCGCGGCGGTGCCACCATCGCCGCAGCCGGCCGCGGTGGCGGCGAGAAGTCCGACGAGCACGGCGGTCGCACCGATTCTGGGGCGCGTCGATCGAACGGTATTGCTGAACATGGGCATGATCTCTCCTCGCCGGTGAACCCGGCACTCGTCCGTCGTTGGCCCGCTCCGGTACTTCCGGGAGCCCGACGGGATTCATGACACTTGTGCCGGTGACCCCACCGATCGGTTCACGAGAATCCGATCAATTTCCAACCATCGGGTCAGGATCGTGGATCAGGATCGCCGCGCGGCGATCACCGCGACCGCGGATGCACCCGCGCACACCGTCCACGGGTGATGCAGCCAGAGTTTCGAAAATGTTGCGAAGCCGGCGACGCCCGACGGCGACACCCCCAGCACGACCCAACAGGCCGGCACGACCGCCGCCACGGGTGCGGCAACGTCGGGTCGCCGTCGTGCGACGAGTACGTGCGTGGCGAGCGCGATCGAGCCCAGCGCAGCTGCAGCAGGGAGGATCCGACCGGACCCCGACACCATGTCGGCCGACCGCGCGACCCATCCGATCGACAGGAGGCCAGCGAGCGTGGCCGGAACGAGCCATGCCAGCCGGTGGGCGACGCGACGACCGAAACCGACGGGAACGGCCGCGACGAGCGCGTGCGCCGGATCGTCGAGCGCGAGCGCCGCCGCCGCGACCAACAGGGCGACGGCGATCGTGACGGGTGGGTCCGCGATCGGCGGCGCGCCTGCCGCCCACAGTGCGCCCACGACGACGCCGATGCCCGACGTCACTGCGGCCAATGGTCGCCAGCGCATCGCTCGCCGGGTCGGCGTGGCCCACGCCAGCGCCGCCATCATCACGCCCCCGTCGTGCCGGTCGGCGTGACGATGATCTGGACGATGACCGCAGCGACGGCGACAGCGGCCCCGGCGATGATCGCCCGACGACCGCGCCGGCCACGAATCGCGAGCCCCGCGAAGACGGCGGCGATGCCGGCGAGATACACGAGATGCCAGCCCGCCATCGCCTGATGGACCATGACTCGACCCCAGTTCGGCTGGTACCGGTCCGGCGCGGACAGCATCCACGTCGTCGGAGCATCGGCCGGAACGAAATCTGCGTCCAGCGCCACCTCGATCGGCTGGGTCTGGACCAGCGTCACCCACACGGCGGGGGTCCATTGCCACGCCCAATAGAGAAACCCCGTCGCGGCGATCACGAGCGCGCCGGCGACGGCGACGATCGAGCGATGCGCGCTCGCCCGACCAGCTGCGACACCAGCCGTCACGGCCACGACGAACAGCATCGGCGGCTGCAGCACCTCCACGAGCGAGAACACCGCGTCGTTTCCGCCCGCCGGCAGGTCGGCGATCCACATGCCGCCCTCGACGCGCTGCACCGCGAACACGACAGCGGCGAACAGCACCGCGATCGACACGGCCGGCCAGAGCCCGAGCAGTCGACCGAGCGCGCGCTCGTCGGCATCCACCGCCGCATCGGGCGCCACCGGACCTCCGATCGTGTGATCGCGGCCGCCGGCGTTGACGGCGAGCACGAACAGCCCGCTCGCCAACCCGGCGAACGACGCCATCAGACCGTGGTAACCCCCACCAGCGAAGTCGGTCGCTGTGGTGCTGTACGCGATCCACGAGGTGAGCGCGATGCCGAGCCACAACCATGGTGCCGTCAGGCTGCGACGAGCCTCGAGCGCGATGAGGGCCCGGCGGGTGCGGCGCACGCGTGACTGCGCCGGACCAGCGTCCAGGGTCACGGTCATCGCACGCGCTCCCGCCGTCGCGATCAGCAGGTAGCCGTCGTCGATCGTGGGCTCGACCAACTCGGCGCCGGTGGGCGGATCGCCGATCGCGCGGGTCGTGCCGTCGGCGGTGATCCACGCTCGCTCGCTCGCGGCGCCGGCATCGTGATCGACCCACACCCGACCGGCTGCGAGCTGGGCGAGTTCGGACGGCGTGCCGTCGAAGTGCACCCGGCCCTGCAGCATGACGATCACGCGCTGGCAGAACGCGGCGACCTCGACGGTGTGGTGCGTCGACAGCACGACCGTCCCTCGCCGGCCGTGCTCGGACAGCAGCGAACGCAATTGCAGTCGTTGCGCCGGGTCCAGCCCGGTCGCCGGTTCGTCGAGCACGAGCAGATCGGGAGTGCCGAGCAACGCCGCGGCGAGCGCGACGCGCTGACGCTGGCCACCTGACAGCGCACGGATCTTCTTGTGCATGACATCCGCGAGGTCGACCGCAGTGAGGACGCGGCGGACCTCGTCGGTGCGCGACGACCGCTCGGACATCTCCTTCAGCACCGCGACGTAGTCGACGAGATCGAACGCCGAGAAGCCACGGTAGAAACCGGGATCCTGCGGCAGGTAACCGAGCCGCCGCCGGATGTCGGTTCGCTGACCGCTCTTCGACGGATCGAGTCCGAAGATCGACACGTTCCCGGCTGGTCGGCGACAGGACCGTCGCGAGCATGCGCAGGAGGGTGGTCTTGCCGGAACCGTTCGGTCCGAGCAGCCCCACGACGCCGCCGCTGACGTCGAGATCGAGCGAGTCGACGGCGGCGACGCCGCCGAACCGACGCGTGAGCGCAGATGTCGACACGACGCTCATGGCGCCACCCGGTAGGTGACATCGCCCCGCCACATGGTGAACCATGCGCCGGCGACGACGGCGACGATCAGACTTCCGATCTGCACCAACGGTTGGTTGACGCTCAGCTGTTCGAGCGCGTCGGTCAACGGCACATCCCGCAACCGGGCGAGGCCACCGAGCACGACGGCGGCCCAGCCGACCGCGAGCGAGCCGGCAACCCACATCGGATTGTGCCGGGTGCCGACGGCGAGCACGATCGCACACACCGCGACCGCCGGGAGGAACCAGCCCAGCACGAGGGTCGTCGGGACCGGCAGCAACACGCTCGCGATCAAGCCGATCGGGAGCACCGCCGCCAGCAGGATCGCCGGTGCGCAGCACGACGAGTCGGAAGGAATGGAGTGGGGTTGCGGCACCGGTGTTGCCGGCCGGATCAGCGGCGGTCGCATACGCGACCACCGCCGCGGCGATCGGCACAGCAGGGGCGAGGGCCACGAACCAGGTGACCGTCGCGCGGTCGTTCACGAGGCTCGCCAGCAACGGGACCGCGACGAAGAGCGCCGCGAGCACGGCACCGGTCACGGCCAGATGTGGTGTCCCCATGGCCACCCGGAACCACGTCGCGCGCTGCGCCCAACGTCCTGGCCGGTCGACCTCGAGGGCGATCGCCGCCCACCGTCGATCCCGCTCGACGCCGGGGGCGTTGGCGGTCAGGGCGGCACGACAGTGTGCGCATCGCAGCAGATGCGCTTCGATCGAGTCGGCCGACACCCCGTGGACACGGCCGACGGCATAGGCGCCCAGATCGTCGGGCGCGACGTGCCAACCCGACGAGGGCGCAGGGAAGGGCGGTGGTGCGGTCATGCGAGGGCCTCCCTCAGATCGCGACGCGCACGGAGCATGCGGGTCTTGACGGTGCCACTCGGGATCCCGAGCAGCAATGCGGCCTCGTTCGTGGTGAGGCCGTCGAGAATGGTGGCCTGCACGACCATCCGCAGCTCGGGTGCGAGCCGCTCGAGTGCGAGACCGAGGTCACCGTGTTGCACACCGATCAGCACCTGCTCCTCGGCCGACCCCTCGTGCTGGTGGCGCTGAGCCCGCAACCGATCGAGCAGTGGCCGCCGCGGCCGGAGGCGGTGGAGGAGGTGGCGGATGCCGATCCCCCACAGCCACGCGGCGACCTCACCGGTGCCGCGATAGTTGTCGGGCGATCGCCACACGGTCACGAAGAGGTCCTGCACGACCTCCTCGACGACCTGGCGGTCGGCGCATCGCCGCGCCAAACGTGCAACCAGCCACGTTTCGTGGCGTTCGTACAGCTCATGGAGTGCGCCGCGATCGCGCTCGGCGACAGCGGCCAACAGCTCCGCATCAGTTCGTTCGTCGCGACGGTGATCCATACGAGAACAACTGTGCCATCCAAGGCACGAATCGGTTCACGGTGCCGAATCGCGGTCTCCCGCTCGGAGGTTCAGGGACCGGGGATCAGGTCCTTGAATCGGGCAGCCACCTCGGGATCGCCCTCCACCGTCACGACCCCGAGCGGGCGTCGGCCGAGGGCGAACAACACGACGTCGCTGTCGTCGCCGGTGATCGTCGTGGAGGCGTCGAGGCGGTCGGCGTGCCAGCCAGCGTCGTCGTAGGCGAAGCGGATCGTCCCCTGGCTGCATCGCAACCCGGCGCTCTGTCCCGGCTCGAGGCGGGCGCCGCCCTGGTCGGCCATGGCGGGCCCGAACGTGTGCAGGAACTCGAACGCCGCCCGGCAGACGTCGGGCTCCAGACGATCGTCCTCCCCGAGCGCCGACGCGAGGTCGCTGGTGTGCAGACCGGCCTCCATCGCGAACACGTCGAGCGCGAGCGCGATGGGCAGCGCGCCGTACGGCATGGGCACGGCATGGTCGTGAGGCTCCTCGAGGAACGCGTGGATCTCCGCGACGAGCGAGCCGGACGTTGGTCGCCAGCGTCGCCCGCAGGACGTCGGGCGTCCGCTCGGCGCCGACCTCGTCGCCCTCGGCGACGCCGACCGCCTCGGTGCGGGCCCGCCGCAGCCCGTCTGCCTCGAACGAGGTCCCCCAACACGTGTGAGCAACGAGGTCCGTGATGGTCCACCCCGCGCACCGCGTGTCGGTCGCCCAGGCGCCGTCGGGGACGCCGTCGCAACAGTTCGCTGCTCCGCGCCCATTCACGTTCGATCGCGGCGCACGCCGCGCGGGCATCGTTCATCGATCGCGCCCGTGTCATCGAGCAGTCCCGTCGAGCGGGAGGCGGGCCAGCGCCGCCTGGACGCGGGCGGCGGCGGGCACGCACCCGGTCGCGCGATTGCGGTCCAGGGCGTCGTTCAGGAGTTGCCGGCCCCGCTCGAGGTCACCGGCCGCGGCGATCGCCCGACCGGCGAATCCACCGGCGTCACCGAGGCACATCGCACCCGAGCCCAGCACGACGAGGTGCCCCGCCCAGGGAAGCAACTGCGCGGCGAGCACCCGGCAGCTCTCCACATCGCCGATGTGGGCCGCCGCGTCCGCGTACAGCGACACGTTGTACAGCCAGCTGAGGTCGCGCGGCAGCCGCTCGAAGGCCGAGTCGGCGTGGACCGCCACGAGCTCGGCGACGCGGTCGTCGAGGCCCGCTGCCGCCGCCGCATAGGCGGTCACCGCGGCGAATCGCTCGGGCATCTCGTCCAGGATCGACTCCACGAACGGCAGCCCCCGGAGCGGCTCACCGGCGTCGACCGAGAGATGCAGGTACTGCACTGCGTGCACCAGCCGCACGTCCCGGTAGTGCCAGCGCTCCCCCTCGACTCGGCATGCTTCCACGAGCGCCTCGGCCGAGGGATCGGCCGTCCGCAGCGCCTCCATCGCCCGCCACATGGCGGGATACCACAGGTGGACGGGGAGGCGAAGTTCCTCGATGAGGGTCTCGGCCCGGTGGCGCACGACGGATGCTTCGCTCGCCTGACCGGACTCGAGCAGATCGAGGAACCGGAGGCGCTGTGCATCGAGCAGGCCCTCACGATCACCGGCGCGCGCGGCCGCGTCGACAGCGCGTTGGATACCCGTCAGGCGCAACTCCGAGATCGTCCGGGCCCGTCTGTGTCGCGCGCAGCGACACGATCGCAGAGGCCAGTGCCGCGTCTTCCCCGAAACGCTCGGCCGCCTCGATGGCCTCCACGCACGCTCGTGCGCCTGCTTCGAGCTGCCCGCCATAGGCCAGGGCCCTGCCTTGGGCGGCGCGCAGCCGCGCCTGGATCGCCGCGTGGTCGGTGCCGAGCGAGGCGATCGCCGCATCGATGAGCGCGATCCCGACCGCGCCCCACTCGTCGCGGGGTAGCCGGCTGGCGAACAGCGCATCCTCGTAGCCGAGCGCCGCTCTCACCAGCACCGGACCGGGCACGACGTCGCCGAGATCCGACACCCGCGCGAACGACCACATGGCCGCTTCGAGCGCGCCCGCTCGGCGCAATGCCTCACCGAGCGCCACGGCGCGCCGGGCGGCGACGGCAGCGTCGGCGTGAGGGTCGAGCGTCAAGGACTGTTCCAGCAGCGCGGCGGCCCGCTGCGGTTGGTGGCCGACGAGCCGTTCGGCCGTGCGCTCGAGCCGCTCGGCGGCTTCGACACCGAGGCGCTGACGGTCCCAACGGACGCCGTCGACGTCGACGGCGTCCGTGAGCTCCGGGCAGGCTGGCGTGCGCGGCGGCCAAGTGGGTGCCGACCAGCTCGTCCGCGAGCGCGTGATCGGCCCGGTCGTCCATCCACGTGGCGAACCGCACGTGCAGCCGAGCCCGCTCGGCCCGCGGCAGCGTCGCGTACGCGACGTCGCGGAGCAGCGCGTGCCGATAGGTGTAGACCTCCAGCGCGGCGTGACCGACGTGCGGGCCCACGAGCAACCCGAGCGAACGGAGCTCGTTCAGCCCGGCCTCGGCCTGGTCGACGCCGAACGCGGTGAGCGCGCCGGGCGGGAAGCTCTGCCCGGGAACCGAACCCGAGGTGGCGACCTGCCGGGACGGGTCGTGCAACTCGTCGAGCTGGCTCTGATAGATGGCATGGACGGTGCTGGGTAGCTCGAGCGACCCTTCGGACGACGTGAAGCGCCACGCCCCGGCCTCCCGCCTGAGCACGTCGGTTTGCACCCACGTACGCAACAGTTCCTCGACGAAGAGCGGGTTGCCCCCGGACGCGTCAGCGATCCCGTCGGCGGCGTCCGATGGAACGACACCCGCACCGACGAGCGCGTCGACCAGCTCGTGGACGACTCCCCGCGCGAGTGGGCGCAGGTCGAGCAGGCGGCAGGCGCCGAGCGGCGACACCGTGCCGCCGTCCCGGACGACGCTTGCGACACCGCCCGGACGCGATGTGATGACGATCGACCGGGCGGTCGACGACGAGCGCAGCAGGGTCTCGATGAAGCCGGTTGCATCCGGAGGGAGCAGATGGAGGTCCTCGATGATCCAGAGTGTCCGGATCTCACCGAGGCAGTGGTCGAGGACGGCTGCCCACGAAGCGAACAGGTCCGCGGGTTCGGCCAGCAAGGGCTCGCCCCGAAGCAGCGCGAGGGAATGGTCAGCGGCCAGCTCGCCGCGCGGGCCAGACCACCCGCGGGCGGTCAAGCCCGCTACCAGCTCCCCACGCTCGAGGCTCGGCTCGTCGTCGAGCGCGTCGTGCAACAGCGCGCGTGCGACGTCGTACGGGTCGGCGTGTCCGCCGATCGTCGCCCGCCACACCGGATGACCGGCCTGCCGGGCGCGCCCTGCCAGCTCGTCGACCAGGCGGGTCTTGCCTCCCCCCGGTGGCGCGATGATCAGCCACGAGCTGATGTCGTGATCGGGCTCGCTGAGCGAGCAGAGCAACGAGGCGAGTTCGCCTTCCCGGCCGAGCGTCGGAGCGGCGAACCCGTGCAGGAGCCCGGCGCGGGAGGGCTCGTCCCTCGGGCCGACGACCTGCCACGCCGGCACCGGTTCGGACTTCCCTTTCAACGCCAGGCCGCCGAGGGATCGCAGGACGAACGTCGGCTCTGCGGCGAGTGCGGTACCGGCACCGATGAGCACGGTGCCCGGATCCGTGGCCGCTTGCAGCCGAGCCGCCACGTTCATGACGTTGCCGGTCACCCGCCAGGCGCCGCCGGCCACCGGGCTGGCGTGCACCTCGCCCGTGTTCACCCCCACCCGCACCTGCAGCGATCCCGCCGGAAGGCGCAGGCCATCGGCGACTTCTGCGACAGCGGCGATGATGGCCAGTCCCGCGCCCACCGCGCGAGTGCCGTCGTGCTCGCTCGCGTGCGGCACCCCGAAGGTGGCCACCACGGCGTCACCGATGAACTTCTCCACCACACCACCCGCCGCCTCGACCGCTGATCGGGCGCGCTCGAAATAGGCGTACTGGATCGTGGCGACGTCTTCGGGATCGAGGTGCTCCGACAACGTGGTGAAGCCGACCAAGTCGGCGAAGAGCACCGTGATCACGCGACGCGCCGAACCTTGCGGGGGCGTGAGATCGGCCATCGGGAGGGTCAAGTTAGCGGGCGCGATCTTCGTCGACGCCCTCGGCGCGGAGTCGTGCGGCGTGCCCGGGATTTCGGGACGATTCGTCAGGACGACGCTGTCGTGCCCATGGGGATCGCCGGAGTGAGCTTGCTCGCAATCCGGGGCTCTACATCGGCAGGATCGTCACCGTCGGGAGTGACCGGTCCGGGCGGCGCACGGCCCGATTCATCATCACCGCTCAAGCGGTCGTCGGGGTGCTCCGCAGCGACAGCTGCTGGGCGACGACGAGCACGATCCCGCCGCACACGAAGCCGACGGCGGCCCCGCCGAGGATGTCGAGGGGGAAATGAGCGCCGACGTACATGCGGTTCAAGCTGATCAATGCGGCGGTGGCAGCACCCAGGACCCGCTACGTTCGGTTGAGCCACGGCCAGGCGCCGACGACGACGGCGACTGCGACCGCCGTGTGGCTCGACGGGTAGCCGGTGCCTCGCGGGTCGGTCGGATAGCCGTGAAAGAGCACGTCCGACAGGTAGGCGGGCGGGCGGCCTCGATCGACGACGACCTTCATCGCGTTGTCGAGCAGGTAGGCCAGAATTCCCGCCGCGGACGCTGCCGCGAAGATCCGCCAGAAGACATCGCGCCGGGTCAAGGACAGCACGACGAGCGCGGCGATGATCAGCAGCGTGAGTCCCGGCAGGCCGGAGGAGCGGGTTGACGAGGGCCATCACCGCACCGACGGCGCGAGGCGGGTCGTTGAACCATCGGAACATCTCCGCCTCGACCGAGCCAGGCGGCCCGGCTGCGGCGACGAGGGCGGTCACGACCAGAACCACGAGTCCGCCAGCCATCGCCAGCCACGGCCATCTGCCGACTACCTGCGTTCCGTCAGTGACCAGACCCTGGAGGCTAACTCGAACGACGGGGCGGCTTCACGTCTGCGGGCTACGGAACGTACAGACAGATCGCCCGCAGCTCGATGCTCGAACGAGCCGGCCGGCCGATCTCGACGGTGGGGTCGCGGAACGCCGAGTGCGGCGTGAACCAGGTCTCGCGACGGGCGACGAGATCGGTGTCGTAGGTGCGGAAGGCGACGACCTCGTCGGCTCGCAGGTCGGGGAAGGCGTACCAACGGTACTGACCCGACTCGCGGGGCCCGAGTACCGCCAGCGCCTCGAAGTCGATGCCGGAGCCGGCGTAGTCGGACACCGGGATCGGCCGGACGTCGTCGGGCGTCACGGTCCGCGGCATCGCAGAAGCCGAGCGGGAAGTCCATCCTGGGCGGACCGAGGTTGCGCCAGAACTGCAGGATCACGAGGCGTGACGCTCGGGCGACGTCGTCGGCGTTCACGCCGTTGCGTGCGAGTGCCCGGGTCGGTCCCGCGGCGGTGGGCTGCACGTACGACCGGCGGACGAGGTCGTCGTAGCCCGCGGCGAAGTCCGAGTGCACGAACGAGATCGGTGCCAGGTCCTGGTGACGGGCGGCGTGCTCGGGGCCGCGCTTGATGTGGTTGGACACCAACGCCACATCGCAGCCCGTCATCGACCTCGCCAGCTCTTCCATCTCCCGATGGTGGACGTCGATGAGGTCGTCGTCGTTCCAGCTCGCCGTCGCCGATTCGTGTGCGACCATCTCGAAGCCGCACACCTCCCAGCCCGGAAGGTCTGCGTTGCGGGCATCGAGCACGTCGACCTCGACCGTTTGGCCGGTCAACTCGGCGTTGCGGGCGGCGAAGTTCAACGTCGCCGTGCAGAACACGTCGGCGGGCGCCTGCACGAAGTCGACCATGGGCGGAACGCTACGCGGCCGCGGTCGCCCCGGTCGGCGACGAATTTCGTCGACGTTCCGACGCCACTTCGTTGGCAGACACTTTGACGCTCCCGCAGGCGTTGTGGCTGCCGCAGATTTGGGCTCAGACCTCTTGCTTCCCGCTGCTCATGACGGGACCGGCGCTGGGGTGAACGTCGCCATCTGACGCTCGAACGCTTTGAGCGCACCGTTGCGCCAGCCCTCCGCCAATGACTCCGACATCGGATCGGGGAAGATCTCCTCGTCCCCGTTCTCCACTCCGTCGAGGATGGCTCGCGCGACCGACTGCGGGGACGCCTTCGGGATGTCGAAGCTCGGCGCCATGTCGGTGTCCACGGGGCCCGGTAGGGCAGCGAACACGCCGACGCCGCGGTCGGCCAGAGCGGCGCGCAGCGCTTGTGTCAGGGAGAAGGCGGCAGCTTTGGAGATCCCGTAGCTCGGATCGAGCGGCAGGTTCGCCAGGGCGGCCAGCGACAGAACATTGACGATGGCTCCCCGGGATCGGGTCAGCAGCGGCACGAACGCCTGGGTCACGTCGTAGGTCCCGAACAGGTTGACGGCGAGGTGCTGTTCGAGGGCGCCACGATTGCCGAGGTCTGCATACAGCCCGATGCCTGCGTTGTTGACGAGAAGGTCGAGAGAGTCGACGTTCTCGACAGCGGCCCGAATCTGAGCCGCATTGGTCACGTCAAGGATCACGGGCGTGACGCGCCCATCCGGGTGGGCGAACGGCTGACGCGTACCGGCGTACACACGCTTCGCTCCCCGCCTCAGAGCTTCCTCGACCAGGGCCTGTCCAATACCTCGATTGGCTCCGGTCACCAGCACTGCCTTGCCTTCCATGTCTGTCCTCCTTGTTGATGTGCAACCAATTGTTGCACGTCAACTCGGAATATGCAACCCAAGGTTGCATATTCGTCAGGAGCTGGAGACCGTCTCGGCAGAGTGACCGATCAGGCGTCGACCTCGGCAGGGTGACCGATCACATGGTGAACCGGAAGCGTCGTGTAGCGCTGGATCCTGCTCGGCGCATCGATCTTCAACCACTTGGAGACGGTCCGCGGCAGTGTCGACACGATGATCCCTTCGAAGGAGCCTGCTCCATCACGCACGAGCACGTCGACGACGGATTCGACCGGGCTGTCGCTGCCGACTTCACCGGTCACCGTCAGTCCGGCGGCGGACAACCGGGTCAGCGCCTCGTCGAGGCGGCGGACCGCGACCGCCGCGGTCGTGGCCTTCCGTCCAGGTCAAGCCCGGTTCGCCGTGATGGACGGGTACGAGGAGATGGAACGTCGTCTCCCCCTCCCCCGCCCGGGACGTCATTTCCTCGAGCAACTCCGGGCTGGACAGCGTTTGGTGTGCAACGACGAGAAACCGGCGCATCGTGAACCTCCGACCTCGCATTCGGTCACCTTCAGAGTACGCCGGTTGACTCGGCGGCGATAGGGCCTTGTCACGCCGACGACCCATCAAGTTCGCGTGCCCGCAAACGACCTTCAACCGGGCGCTGTTGTGGCCATGGCCAGCGCGTCGGCTGCTGTCGCCCCGGGCAGGATCTCCGGGAAGCACCACGTCGCGCCGGCCGCGGCCAAGGCCTCCGGATCGGGGTGCGTGCCGCCGACCAACGCGACGTCGATCTCGCCGGCGGTCAGATCACCGGCGCTCAGCGCGGTCGTGACGTGTTCGGGCGTCCACGCGTCGGCATCCACCAGTGCCAGACCCTCCACTCCGTGACGGCGCACGCGGCGCGGTCCGGCGCTGAGCCCAGCTCGGCCGGCGATCCAGATCGGAACGCGCGGCTGTTGAACACTGGCCGGTGTGGTCACCCGTCCGCCTGCACCCGCAACGGGCTCGCCGGCGAGCATCTGCCCGAGCAGGCCGATCCCCGCATCGAGCGCGGCGGCTCGCGCGCGGTCGTCGACCGCCGCCTCGCCGAACACCGAGTACTCGCCGTAGCTGTCGACCCCGAGGCCGAGGCCCAGCACCATCCGGCCGCCGGACAAGCGATCGAGCGATGTCGTCGACTGCGCAACGAGCTGCGGCCGACGTCGCGGCAGGGCGGTGACCATCGTGCCGATCGCCACCCGCTCGGTCGCCATCGCGATCGCCGCGAGCGTGACGAACGGGTCGGCGAACGGAACCAACGTTCGGTTCCAGAGATGGTCCCAGACGAACACGCCGTCCCAACCCGACTGCTCGGCGGCGACCGCTACATCCGCGAGCAATCCCGGGTCAGCCAAGTCCCCGGACAACGAGATCGACAAGCCCCAACGCACGCAAGGACCGTACCAACCGTCAGCCCTGTGCTACGGACGAGCCTGCTCCCCACGACCGCCGAGGTCGCCGATTCATCGAGTGTGCGACCCGCGGCATTGACGGCGGTGGCTCCGCGAGAGCTTGATTGTTGCAACTCAGAAGCAATTCTGGAATTTTCCGGTTGCTCGTTCGTTGAAGGGGTGTGACGGACACGGACGCCAACGTTCCGGTGGGCGTGTTCGATGGCGTCCCGTTCGACGACTTCTACGATCGCGCCTTGCCGGTGGTGTACGGCTATCTGCTGCGACTGTGTGGTGGCGATCGCGACGAGGCCTGGGATCTGACCCAGGACAGTTGGATGGTCCTGCTGGATCGGTTGGCGCAGGGGCAGGTGGAGACGGCGACGATCGGCTACCTGTTGTCGGTGGCGCAGTCGCGCTACATCGACGCATGGCGCCGACGGCAGCGGTTGCAACGCAAGCTGCGGTTGGTGTGGGCAGCTTCCCGGGAACCCGACTCGGTGGAGTTGTCCGCGGCGGTCGTGCTGGAGCATCTGTCGGTGTGTTCCACCGAGCATCGGGTGGTCCTGATGATGGCCTATGTCGACGACATGCGCGTTGCCGACATTGCCCGCACGTTGGGTTCATCGGTGTCGGCCACCTACGCATTGTTGGCTCGCGCCCGGGACGAGCTTCGTGACCAACTGATCGGAGGCCCGTCATGACGGATCGTTACGACAGGTTGCGGGTCTCGCCGGATCCTTCACGCGTCGAGGAGCTGCGAGAGCGTCTGCACGCCGAGCTGGAGCGCAGCCCGCTGGACGACAGGGACGGGGCTCGTGGGCGTCTCACGATCGCCCGGCCGCAGGCCAACGACGAGCGGGCGCCGATGGCGGACATGCTCATGTCCGAGGTCGATGAACCCGATCGTGAACGAAAGAATCGTTGGCGCTCCCCGGGGTTCGCCGCGGCCGCCGTCGTCGTGCTCGGAATTGGTGCGATCGCCGTCGCCCTCAGCAACACGAACGCCGACGACGATGACGGTGTGTCGCAGGCGCCGGCGCCAACCGCGGCACCGACCACCACCGCTGCGCCGACCACCACCGTCGCGCCCCGCATCGTCACCTACACGGGGATCCCCGGCGTCCCGATCACCTACACCGTGCCGGACGGCTGGGAAGTCCGAGGCGGCGACGGACTTGTCGATAACGGGCTCCGCGATGGTGAACTTCTGGGACGTCGCCAACGTCTACGCCGACGGGTGCGAGGACACCCTGCTCGACCCACCGCTCGGCCCGACCGTTGACGACCTCGCGAACGTGTGGGCCACGTTGCCCGGGTTCACCGCGACGACACCCGTCGACATCACCGTGGACGGGTACGCCGGCAAACGGGTCGACTACATCGTCCCCGACTACCCGACCGTGGACGAACCGAAGTCGACGGACGCAACGCCGACTGCGTCGGCGGCAAGTTCGCCCTGTGGACCGAAAGGCCGGGGCGCAGCCCGAGCTTCTGGGCCCAGGTCCCGGGGCAACAGAACCGACAGTGGATCATCGACGTCGACGGCACCCGACTCGTGATCAACGAATGGTCCGAACCAGGCACCACGCCAGAAGAACTCGCCGACATGGACCAATTCCTCGCCTCCATCCAGATCGGCTGACCCCGCGAGCGCTCCCGAATCCTGACCCCCCGCAGTCACCGTCGAAACCAACCGCAATCAACCAACAACCAGCAAACCCATCAGGAGGGGCAATGAACAGGACACGGACACTCACCGCCATGTCGGGCGGACTCGTCGCGGTCGCGACGGTCGTCGCGGCCGGCGCGACCGGGTGACCACCTCAGCCGCGGAAGCGCCGGATCACGCCGCCCACGGCAGCGCACACCCGAGCGCACCGCGCGACAGTGCGGGCCTCCGCAGACGACCTGGCGCAGGTGCGTCGGGCCACGGCCCGCTTCCACGACCTCGACACGGCGAAGGAAGCCGGATACGAACTCGGCTGGGTGAACGGCGCCGTCCCCGCCGTCAGGATCATCACGCACTGCGTCGCCAACCCCACGTTGGGGGCGATGGGCTATCACTACTTCAACGCAGAACTGATGGCCGACAACGAGGTCAACCTGTTGGAGCCCGAGGTGCTCGTCTACGAGACGGGCGACGACGGCGAGTTGGAACTCGTCGCTGTGGAATGGGCCGCCCGTGGCCCGAACACCATCCGCCCGGGCCGGCCGAAGCGCCGATCGTGCTCGGCATGCCGTTGCACATCCTCGTTCCCGCCGTGGGGTTCCACATCATGCACGCCTGGGTCTGGAAGCCGAACCCCGCCGGGATGTTCGCCGACTTCAACCCCGACGTCAGCTGCCCCTAGCCGCACGCGATCAGTTCCTGCCGGTCGCGCGGTCTAACTCGTCGATGCTCCCGATCGCGGGAGCCGACGAGAGGACCAACGGACATGACGGCCGAACTGATCGAGTCCGAACCGGCGGTCGACGGAACGCGAAGTCGAACGCACGCGGCGGGGCTGGGTGCTCGCCGCGGCGTCGGCGGCGTCGTTCATGGTCGCGCTCGACCTGCTGGTGGTGACGACGTCGCTCGACACGATCCGGCGTGATCTCGGTACGTCGACTGCGTCGCTGCAGTGGATCGTCACGGCGTACGGGGTCAGCTTCGCTGCGCTGTTGTTGACCGGTGCTGCGCTCGGCGACCGGTTCGGTCGACGGCGGACGATGTCGATCGGCCTCGCCGTGTTCGCGCTGGGTTCGGCGGGTGCGGCGTTGGCTTCGGAGGTCGGCGTGTTGATCGCGTGCTCGAGCCCTGCAGGGTGTGGGCGGAGCGATCGTGCTCCCGATCGGCCTGACGATCGTCACGTCAGTGTTCGCGCCGAGTCGCCGCGGGACGGCGATCGGCGTCCTCGAAGGTGTCACCGGACTGGCGGTGATCGCCGGGCCCGTGGTCGGCGGGGCGGTCTCCCATTGGTTGCCGTGGCAGTGGATCTTCTGGATCAACGTGCCGGTTGCGCTGGTCGCGATCGTCGTCGTCCAGGTCGTCGTCGAGGAGACGTTCGGGCCGGACAAGACGATCGATGTGGTCGGACTGGTGCTCGTGTCGATGGCGGCCACTGCCATCGTCTGGTCGCTCGCCCGGGCGAACGCCGTCGGATGGGCGAGCACCGAATCCCTCGCCGACGGCGATGATCGGTCTGGTCTCGGCGATGGGTTTCGTCGTGTGGGAGCGCCGCGCACCGGCACCGATGCTGCCGAGGCGGCTGTTTCGATCTCGTGCCTTCCCGCTCGGGGTCGCCACCGCGTTCTTCGTGGCGGCGTCGCTGTACGTCGCCGTGTTCTTCATGGCCCAGTACCTGCAGGCTGAGCTCGGGGTCGACAGCCTCGGAGCAGGCCTGCGGCTGTTGCCGTGGACCGCGACACTGTTCGTCACGGCGCCGCTGGCCGGAGCGCTCGCCGACCGGGTCGGATACAGGCCGGTGCTGTCGTTCGGGTTGTTCGCCCAGACGATCGGGATGACCTGGCTCGCGGTCGTGGCCGGCGGGTCGCCGAGCTATGCGGCCCTCGTGGTCCCCCTGATCGTGACCGGCATCGGGACGTCGGCCGCGCTCCCGGTGACGCAGGCGGCGATCATCGGCGCCGTCGATGAACTCGACATCGGCAAGGCCGCCGGCGTCAACAACATGTTCCAGGAACTCGGCGGGGCATTCGGTGTCGCGCTCGGTGTCGTCGCGTTCAGCGCCTCCGGTGGCCACCTGACGACGGCGGACGTGTCCGACGGGTTCGTGGCCTCGATGGCCGTCGCCGCCACGCTCGCCGCCGCTCGCGTTCTGCTTCTCGCTCACCATCCCCCGATCAGAAAGACTGTGACCATGCCACCGACCACATCGATCATCGGCATCGACTCGTCCACCGACAGCGTCGAACTCGACGCCGCTCGCCACGGCGACCGCGAGGCGTTCGACACGCTGATCGCACCGTTGCGCGACCAACTCCTCGCGCACTGCTACCGCATGCTCGGTTCCATCCACGACGCCGACGATGCGCTCCAGGACACCATGTTGCGCGCGTGGAAAGGGCTGGCCGGCTTCGACGGGCGCTCCGCGTTCAGCACCTGGCTCTTCCGCATCGCCACGAATGCGTCCCTCGACGCGATCAGCCGCAACGCTCGACGCGTACTCCCCGTCGACCTGACCGCCGACGATGCGGTGGGCGCGGAAACGATGCGGTGGATCGAACCGTTCGCGCACGCGATCGGACCGGAAAGCCCCGAGGCCGCCGCGGTCCGACGCGAGTCGGTCGAGCTGGCATTCGTGACCGCCCTGCAGATCCTGCCGGCCAATCAACGCGCGGTGCTGCTGTTGCGCGACGTCCTCGCCTTCTCTGCCGTCGACACGGCCGCCGTCCTGGGAACGAGCGTCGCGTCGGTCACGAGCAGTCTGCAACGAGCACGCCGAACCGTCGAACAGCGCCTGCCCCACGAGACCCAACGGGCGGTCATCGACCGACTCGGAGCGGAGGCGACCGATCGCATCGCCACCCAGTACCTCGAGGCGTGGGAGCGATCGGACACGGAGGCGCTGGTCGCCCTGCTCTGCGCCGACGCCACCTTCTCGATGCCGCCACACCCGACCTGGTTCGCCGGTCGGGCCGCGATCGGCGAGTTCCTCGACGCCGAGCCGATGCGGTACCCGTGGCGCTTGGTCCGGACCGACGTGGGCGGTCACGTCGCGTTCGCTTGCTACACGATCGACGACGACACCGGCATCTGGGCAGCGCACTCGCTCGATGTCCTCACGCTCGCCCCCGATGGGATCGAAGCGATCGTCGGCTTCCTCGACCCCGCTCTCGTCACCCGGCTCGGGTTGCCCGGGGTCGACCGGCGGACAGACGAGGATCACCCTTTGGGTGATGGACGAGATCGGCACTTTTGTCAGCATCAGTCACCGACACTGCTCAGGGGGATGGGAACATGCGGGTTGGCAAATCGGTTTCGTTGGCGCAGTGATGGCCGTGGCGTTGGTCGGATGCGGGAGTGACGAGGCAGGCGACGAGGCCTATGCCGACTTCTGTGAAGCGGAGCTGCAGGTCGAAGCAGCGGTCGCCTCCGAGGACCCGGCCGGTCGCGCCGGCCTTCGAGGACCTGATCGCCGCCGCCCCTGACGCCGTGCAGGAGGTCGTCGACCAAACGTCACCGAGGCGCAGAAGTTCCTCGAGTCGGGCGGGGAACCGTCGCCGGAATTCAACGCGGCCTACGGCGAGATGATGGAGACGGTGAAGGACGAGTGCGGCTTCAACGCGATCGACGCGGAGGCCGAGGACTTCGAGTTCTCGGGGATCGACGACGAGATCGAGGCCGGGCCGGTGGTGATCACGTTCGAGAACAACGGGACCGAGTACCACGAGTTGGCGATGGCGCGGATCAACGACGATGTCGACCTGAGCGCTGAGGAGCTGCTCGCTCTGCCGCAGGAAGAAGCCGAGGGAATGGTGACCTTCCTGAACGGTGCGTTCGCGGCGCCCGGTGAGACCGGCTACACGGCGGTGGATCTCGAGCCGGGCCGCTACCTCGTGGCCTGCTTCGTCCCGTCGGCATGACGCCGGCCGCAGTGGAGGAGAACCCCGAATTCGAAGGCGGCGAACCGCACTTCATGCAAGGGATGTTCACCGAGTTCACCGTCGCCTGAACACGCCCGCCGTCGGCCGACCCCGGCCGCGACCACGCGTAGTGCTTCGCGGCACCGTTTGATCGGCATCGATGGCGGGGAACGTGAGGGATGACCATCGTCGGCTGGCACGCGTCCCACGAGCAGATCCCGCCGAGCGAGCTGCTGCGCGCCGTGCGGCTCGCGGAGCAGGCGGGATTCGACGCGGCGATGTCGTCGGACCACTTCTCGCCTTGGAGTGAACGCCAGGGCGAGTCCGGCTTCGCCTGGTCGTGGCTCGGGGCGGCGATGGCGACCACTCACCTGCCCTTCGGGGTGGTCACCGCACCGGGCCAGCGCTATCACCCGGCGATCATCGCCCAGGCGGCGGCGACGCTCGGCGAGATGTTCCCCGGCCGGTTCTGGATGGCGCTCGGCACCGGTGAGGCGTCCAACGAGCACATCACCGGCGACAGGTGGCCGGCCAAGGACATCCGCAATCGCCGCCTCGCCGAGTGCGTCGCCGTCATCCGGGCGCTGCTGGCGGGGGAGGAGGTCAGCCACGACGGGCTGGTTCGCGTCGATCGCGCCCGCCTCTACACGTTGCCGACGCAGGTGCCGCCGCTGATGGGCGCCGCCGTGTCGCCGGCCACCGCCGAGTTCGCCGGGTCCTGGGCCGACGGGCTGATCACGATCAACCAGCATCCGGATGTGCTCCGCCAGGTCCTCGCCGCGTTCGACGCCGGTGGTGGCACGGGCAAACCGCGCTACCTGCAGGTCCACGTGTCATGGGCCGACACCGACGACGAGGCGCTGGCCATCGCCCACGACCAGTGGCGGTCCAACGTGTTCTCGCCCCCGGTGTGCTGGGACCTCGAGTTGACGGCCCACTTCGACGAAGCCTCCCGTCACGTGCGCCCCGAGGACATGCACGACGGGGTCCTGATCTCATCCGACCCGGCCCGCTTGTGCGACCGGCTCGTCGAGCTCGCCGAGCTCGGCTTCGACGGCGTCTGGATCCACCACGTCGGTCAGCAGCAGGAACGTTTCATCGAGACCTTCGGCGAGCACGTCGTGCCGGTCCTGCGCACGGCCGGGCCGACGGCCGACCGCGGCGACGAGTGGATCGGCGAGCTGATGCTGAACATCCCCGCCACTGCGGACCTCTGGTGGAAGAACGCCATCATCTACTGCCTCGACGTGCAGACGTTCGCCGACTCCGACGGCGACGGCATCGGCGACTTCGGGGGACTCACCCAGCACGTCGACGACCTGGCCGGGCTCGGTGTCACCTGCATCTGGTTGATGCCGTTCTACCCGACCGCCGACCGCGACGACGGCTACGACGTCACCGACCACTACGCCATCGACCCCCGCCTCGGCACGTTCGGTGACTTCACCGAGTTCATGGCCGTCGCCAAGGACCGCGGGTTGCGGGTGATCGCCGACCTCGTCGTCAACCACACGTCCGACCAGCATGCATGGTTCCGGGAGAGCCGCAAGAGCCGAGCGTCGCGACACCGCGACTGGTACGTCTGGCAGGACGCGATCCCCGACGACGGTCCCGAGGGTGTGGTGTTTCCCGGCGAACAGACCGGGGTCTGGACCTTCGACACCGAAACCGGCCAGTACTACCTGCACCGCTTCTACCACCACCAGCCCGACCTCAACATCGCCAACCCCGCCGTCCGGGACGAGATCGCCAAGGTCATCGGATTCTGGCTCGCCCAGGGCCTGTCGGGGTTCCGCGTCGACGCCGTGCCGTTCCTGCTCGAGCTCGACGGCATCGACGGCGAGACGAGGTTGGACCCGCACCAGCTACCTGCGCGACCTGCGAGCGTTCGTCCAGCGTCGGAACGGCGACGCCATCCTGCTCGGTGAGGTCAACTTGCCGTTCGAGGAGCAGCGCCACTTCTTCGGTGACGAGGACGGCGACGAACTGAACATGCTCTTCGACTTCATCGGCATGCAGTCGATCCACCTGGCGATGGCACGCGGCGACGCCCGCCCGATCGTGCGGGCGCTGCGACAGCGGCCGGACATCCCCGAGGACGCCGCGTACGCGTCGTTCCTGCGCAACCACGATGAGCTCACGCTCGACAAGCTCACCGAGAGCGAGCGCAACGAGGTGTTCGCGGCGTTCGGTCCCGAGCCCGACATGCAGCTGTACGGACGCGGGCTGCGTCGTCGTCTGCCGACGATGCTCGGCGGCGACCAGCAGTGGCTGCGGATGGCGTACAGCCTGATGTTCGCCATGCCCGGCGCGCCGACGCTCTTCTACGGCGAGGAGATCGGGATGGGTGAGAACCTGGCGATCGACGGCCGGTTGGCGGTGCGGACCCCGATGCAGTGGACGTCGGGGCCGGCTGCCGGATTCACCACGGCACCCGCCACGGCCGCCTGCCGCCCGTTTCCCGACGGCGACTTCGGCCCCGAGGCGGTCAACGTCGCCGCGCAGCGCACCGACCCCGACTCGCTGCTCAACTGGTTCGAGCGGCTGATCCGGCTCCGCAAGTCGGCGCCGGAAATCGGGTGGGGGGAGTACCAGGTGGTCGACGTCGGCAACGACGCCGTGCTCGTCCTGCAGTACCGCTGGGATGATCGCACGCACGATGACGGTGCACAACCTCGCGGCCAAGGCGGCAAAGATCTCGATCCCGCTCGGGGTCGACAGCGGCGACGCTGCGCGATCGCCTCGGATCCTCACCGCCGATCGCGGCGAAGGACGGCACGGCATCGATCAAGATCGCCGCCCACGGCTACCACTGGTTCGGCGTGGAACCAGTCGAATGATGCTGCTGCTCGTGCGCCACGGCGAAACGCTGGCCAATCGCGCGGGGACTGTTGTTGGGGCGGTCCGATCCGGCGCTCACCGAGCGCGGTGAGGACCAGGCGCGACAGGTCGCCTCGACGTTCTCGCTGCCGGATCGCGTGATCTCGAGTCCGCTGCGGCGTGCCCGCGACACCGCGGCCGCGTTCGGGCGTCCGGTGGAGATCGACGAGCGATGGATCGAACTCGACTACGGCGAACTCGACGGCCGGGTACCCGACTCGGTGCCCGACGAGGTGTGGGCCCGATGGCGGGCAGACTCTTCGTTCGCTCCACCGGGCGGGGAATCGTTGTCGACCCTGTCGAGCAGGGTGGCGGCGGCGTGTGCGGAACTGTCGGCGGCAGGCTGCCGTCGTCGACGGTGGTGGTCGTCACCCATGTCAGCCCGATCAAGGCGGCCCTCGCGTGGGCGATGGACGTGCCGATCGCCATGTCCTGGCGGATGTACGTGGAGGACGCGAGCGTGTCGCGCATCGATCGGGTTCCGGACGGGCCGGTCGTGCGGTGGTTCAATCGTGGGATCGACGCGAGTCGGCTGAGGGCGCCGAAGAAGGCGTCGGCCGTGTCGCTCCACGTCGGCAGCGATGCGCCGCGTCGGCGTGCGGCGACGGCGAGCGTTCGTCGCCACTCGTCGTCGGTGGCCAGACGACGCAGGGCTCGAGCTCAGACCGGCGATGTCACCGGGTTCGACGAGGCAGCCCTGCTTGCCGTCCTCGATGAGGTTGGGCAGGTTGCCGGACCTCCAGCCGACCGTCGGGAGCCCCGCGGTGATCGCTTCGGCGAAGACGGTGCCGTAGGTCTCGGCGTAGCTCGGCAGTACGAACGCGTCGGCGCCGGCGTACAGCCCGGCGACCTCCTGTCGCGTCAGCCGGTCCGTGGACGACGACACGTCCGGCGAGGTCGGGAGCACCGAGGCGGTGCGAGCACTCGTGCGGTGTAGCGCACGTCGACGTCGGTGCGACCGACGAGGTGCAGGGTGACGTGGTCGGACGGCAGGGCGGCGACTGCGTCGAGCAGTTCGATGACGCCCTTGTTCGGGAGCCAGTTGCCGACGCACAGCAATGCGATCCGGCGTCCGGCGCGCAGGTCGCCGGCCGGTGCGCGCGGCGAGCGGCATGTCGCTGCCGGGTTCCACGACGCAGACGCGCTCGGCGGGCAGGCCGTACCGTGTCGACGAGGTCGTGCGACAGTGCGGTGCTCGCGGCGATCAGCAGATCGCAGCGTCGGTACAGCAGTTGGTCGACCGGACGCTGCACCGCGGTGCGGAGGGCACCTTGCCCGACGCCGCCCGGGGGCTGGTGGAGGATCGCGGCGATCGGTCGGCGAGGCGTGCGTTGGCTCAGCGACCCATGGCGCAACCGACCATGCCGCCAGGCTGTCGACGAGCACCACGCCGTGCGCATCCTCGACAGCGGATTGCGCAGGCCGGTCGAGATGAACTCGATCGCGCGCACCGCGGGCCGCGGCCGCCTCGGCCATTCGGCGATGGTAGAGGTGGCCGCCCGTCACCTGGGTGGGCGAGCCGCGGGTCAGCAACGACACGACGAGCACGGTGCTGCGTCCGGCGGCGTCAGCCGAGCTGGTCGCTGTATCCACCGAACGACATCGAGTTCTCCCACACGCGCACCGACAGGGTCTGAGCGCCGGTGTCGCGGATCGCGTCGGCGAGGAAGTCGTGGGCCCACCGGGCGAACACTTCGACCGTGACGGCCTCGGCGTCGGCGGGTCGGATGACCTCGAGATTCTTGCCGCCGCACGATCGAGTCGATGCGCTGCAGCGCCGCCTCGAGCACGTCGAGGTCGCACACCATGCCGCGGTCGTCGAGTGTCTCGCCGCTCGACGACGACGTCGAGGCGATAGTCGTGCGAATGGAGCTGGCCTTCGGGGCCTTCGACGCCAGGCATGATGTGCTGCGCGGAGAACTCGATGGCGGTGCCGACTTGGAACATGCGCTACCCGTACCCCAACGCGGCATGGATCAATCCGTCGAGCACCTGCGTCGATCGCGGCGTACGCGTCGCGCCGCGCGATCGAACGGGAACGTGTGGGTCGCCAGCGCGTCGAGCGGGAGTTCGTCGAGGAGGCCGACCACGGCGTCGCGTCGCCGCGTGCAGGGTCCACCGATCGCTCAACCGCGCCGGGATGGTCGACACCTGCGTGCTGCGGATCGTCAGCCGGCGGCGATGGAAGTCGCCGCCGAGCGGCAGCGACACGTCCTTGGCGCCGTACCACGATGCGACGAGCGCCACGCCCTTCGTGCGACAGCAGTCCGAGTGCGGTTCGCAGCGCTTCCGGGTTGCCGGACACCTCGACCACGAGCGGTACCCCGTCGGTCAGTCCGTCGGATTCCGAGCGCGTCGGCCAGCCCCTCCGGCGCGACCGCACTCGATGCCGAGTCCGCCTGCCGCACCGCGCCGCCACGGCTGCGGTGTCGGCCGCGACCACTCGAGCGCCGGCGCGCTGGAGCAACAATGCGGTCAACGTGCCAACGGCGCCGAGGCCGAACAGGACGACCGGTTCGCCGAGCAACGGTCCGGCATCGAGGCTGATCTGCAACGCGGTCTCGACGAGCGGGAACATCGTCGCCGTGCCGCGGGTCGGCGGACCCGAGGGGGACGACGTCGGCCGCCTCGGCGACGAACCGATCCTGGTGCGGATGGAACGCGAAGACGAGCGTCCCTTCGGCCAGCGTCGGCCCGACTCTGCTCGACGATCCCGACGCAGCTGTAGCCGTAGCGGAACGGATACGCGAAACGTGCCGCCGAGTGCGCCGATGGTCTCGTCGACGGCCACCTCGGGGTCGAGTTCGCCGCGGTAGGCCAGCATCTCGGTGCCACCGCTGATCCCGGACATCAGGTCCGGACGAGTACCTGACCTGCGCCGAGCGGAGCCAACGGTTCGGAACGCACCTCGACCGACCTGGCGCTCGACGAACCACAGACGATCGGCCATCACCCATCCGGGTCAGTTTGCCCGTGCGCCGGTCGGGGTAAACCGCCGCCCCATGGTCGCCGAAATGGTCTCCACTCCCCCGGACGTCAGCGAGGCGGTTCGCGTCCCGCTGCCGACACCCTTCGGCGTGTTCGACGTCCACGCGTTCGAACGTGCCTCCGGCCATGTCTACGTCGCCATGGTGATGGGCGACGTTCGCGATGGCGACGACGTGCTCGTGCGCATCCACTCCGAATGTCTGACCGGCGACGCGCTCGGATCGCTGCGCTGCGACTGCGGGGTGCAACTCCGGACGGGGCTGCGGATGATCTCGGCCGAGCAGCGCGGCGTGCTGGTGTACGCCACCGGGCACGAAGGACGAGGAATCGGACTGGTGAACAAGCTCCGCGCCTACGTCGAGCAGGACGGCGGCGCCGACACCGTCGATGCCAACGTTGCGCTCGGCCTTCCGGTCGACTCGCGCGACTACACCGAAGTCGGCGGCGGTGCTCGCCGAACTCGGCGTTCGCACCATTCGCCTGCTGACCAACAACCCCAGCAAGGTCGTCGGCCTGCGCGCCGCCGGCACGTCGGTCAACTCGCGTGGTGCCGCTGCCCACCGCTCCGCATCACCGCAACATCGGATACCTCGACACCAAGGCGAAGCGGATGGATCACGTTCGGCCGACCGGGCAGCCCTTGCTGGACGACCGATCCGTCGAGTCCGTTCGCATCGGTCGACGCGCCGGTCGATGTCATGGCGCTGCTCGGCGATGTTCGAGCCCGTGCCGATCGGCCGTTCGTGGTGCTCAAGTACGCCCAGACGCTGGACGGCCGCATCGCCACCGCCACGGGCGATTCCAAGTGGATCAGTGGCGAGCCCGAACGGGTCGTGTCGCACGCGCTGCGCGCCGCGTGCGACGCCGTGATGGTCGGAATCGGCACGGTCGTCAGCGACGATCCGGAACTCACCGTGCGAATGGTCGCAGGTGCGTCGCCGATGCGGGTCGTGCTCGACAGCGACCTGCGCATCCCCTTCGAGGCGAAGATCCTCGATCCGAAGGCCGCGACCACGGTGTTCACCACGGAGCGGTCCGACCCGCAGCGCCGCGCCGCTCTGCGTGACCGTGGCGTACGCGTCGAGGTCACCGACGAACTCGATGGTCGGGTTTCGCTCCGCGTCGGCGCTGGCGACGCTTGCGCTCCACCGGTACCGAGTCGGTGCTCGTCGAAGGCGGCTCGGAACTGATCACGGCGCTCCTCGCTGCCGGCCTCGTCGACCGCATCATCGTCGGCATCGCCCCCGTCGTGATCGGCGCCGGCACCGAGGCGGTAACGGCCTCGGCATCAGACACGTGGCTGTCAGGCATCCACCTCACGAACCGCACGATGCTCCCTGTCGGTGACGACATCGTTGCCGCCTGGGACGTCGTCTCACCGACGACGACATCAGCTCGGAACCTGCACCGCCCCGCCGCACGGACGCTCCCATCGGGGGAAGGAACGCGCCGCTGATCGTCAGCGTCGCCGCCGGGTGACGTCGAGCGGCCCTGCTGTGAGGGGCTCCTTCGCGTGCGATCACACCATCGCGCATCGCGATCACACGCATGGACGAACCGTCTGCACGAGCGGGACATGATGGACAGCGGGAAAATTGGCGAGCGGACAATCACCGTGCCGGCTGTGCGTCACCATGCGGTGGCTCCGTCGGAGTCCACCTCACCATCGGTGCCGCCACGCCGCTGCGTCGACTCTGATCGCGCCGGGCACTTGCTCGCTTCGCCACCGGCCAGAGGGGTTCGTGATGGGACGGAAGCGAAGTGCGGTTGTGCTGGGGTGCGTTGCTGGGCTCGCGATGCTCAGCGGTGTCGCGTCGGCCGGCGGCGGAAACCAATGGACGTCCGCCGTGGTGACATACAGACACCAGGTCGCAACCGTCGGAGCACAAGATCAGCGTCGACACCGTCGGCGGGCTGACGAAGAAGTGGGAGTTCACGACGGCCGGCGACGTGTCGGCGACGCCTGCGGTCGACGGCGACACCGTCTACTTCCCCGACTGGGGAGGCCAGCTGTACGCGGTCGACAAGCAGACCGGCGCAGCTGAGGTGGCAGACCACGCATCGCCTCGGCGACCGGTGTCCCGTTCGACAAGGCGCGGGCCACCCCGGCGGTCACCGACAACGCCGTGATCGTCGGCACGCAGGGCTCGATCTTCGCGCCGGCGGCGGGCCGGGCGGCTGGGTGCTCGCGTTCGACAAGAACACCGGCAAGCTCCTGTGGAAGACGCAGGCCGACGACCATTTCGCCGCGATCATCACGCAGTCGGCGACCGTGTTCGACGGCAAGGTGTTCGTCGGTGTGGCGTCGCTGGAGGAGGCGCTCGCCGGGAACCCGGCTACCCGTGCTGCTCGTTCCGCGGCAGCATGCTGGCGCTCGACGCGAAGACCGGGGCGATCCTGTGGAAGACGTACATGGCGCCGCCGGGCTACAGCGGCAACGCGGTGTGGGGCAGCTCGCCGGCGATCGACACGAAGCGCAAGTCGGTGTACATCGCGACGGGCAACAACTACACGGTCCCGCAATCCGTGTCCGACTGCGTCGTAGGCGGCAGCCGGTGATCCGGTGGCGACCGCCGCCTGTCCCGCAGCCGACGACTACTTCGACGCGGTCCTGGCGCTCGACTACCGCACCGGCGCCGTGAAGTGGGTGACCGAGGCGATCCCGTTCGACGCGTGGACGACGAGCTGCCTGCCGCCGCCCTTCGGCGACGGTAGCAACTGCCCGGAACCCGAGGGCCCGGACTACGACTTCGGGCAGGCGCCTGCGCTGTTCAAGGCGAAGAGCCAAACGGGCAAGCCGATCGAGCTCGTCGGCGCCGGTCAGAAGAGCGGCCAGTACTGGGCGCTCGATCCGGACACGGGCGCGGTCGTGTGGGTGACACAGGCTGGTCCTGGTGGCACCGCCGGCGGCCTGCAGTGGGGCTCGTCGGTCGACGGCACCCGCGTCTACACGTCGAACTCGAACAGCAACTACAAGCCGTGGGTGCTGCCCGACGGGTCGACCACGAACCTCGGTGTGTGGTCGGCGCTCGACGCGGCGACCGGTGAGCTGCTCTGGCAGACGCCGAGCACCGATCGCTCCGCCGAACCCGTTCACCGCGCATCTGGGGCACCACATCCGGGCCGACGACGACGGCGAACGGCGTCATGTTCGCGTGCTCGGTCGAACGCGGCCGGCCACATGTACGCCCTCGACGGCGCAACCGGCGAGATCCTGTGGAGCTTCGCGAGCGGTGGATCGTGCCTCTCCGGCGCGGCCATCTCGAACGGGATGGTGTACTGGGGGTCCGGCTACAGCAACTTCGGCGGAGGCACGCCGAACAACAAGGTGTTCGCCTTCGGTCTCTAGCCGAGCGTTGTCCGGGAGCGCCCCGCTGATGCGGGGCGCAACGGGCACCTCCTTCCGCGGTGCGAGCGGTACACGTGGAGCGATGCGCATGGGTGGTCCTGACACGTTGCGAGCCTCACTATGCGTTCCTGGGGGTGACTTGCTGTCTTGCGGTAGGAACCCCTACCATCGATGCGTGCTGACTGCAGATCGTCTGGTGGACTGCATCCTGCGGTCGGGCGACGGCCGCGACGCATCGGTCGCGTTGGTCGACGGTGACTCGCAGCTGACCTATGGCGAGTTGTCCCGACGGGTGGCCGAGCGGGGTGATCCCTGGATCTCGCCGACCGGTCGTTGGTGGTGCTGACGGGCGATCGTTCGATCGAGTTCGTGACCGCCTACCTGGCGCTGCTCGACCGTGGTCACGTGCCGCTCCTCGCCGGCGATCACGTCAACGACCTCGCAGCGTCGTGGGACGTAGCGGCGGTGATCGACGCGCGCCGCGACTCGCTCGACATCACGCGCCGCCATGACGAACCGACGACGATTCACCCGGATCTTGCGCTGTTGTTGAGCACGTCGGGCTCGACCGGGAGCCCCAAACTCGTTCGCCTCTCGCACACCAATGTGTCGACCAACGCGTCGGCGATTGCCGAGTATCTCGGTCTGAGCGAGCGAGATCGTGGCATCACCTCGTTGCCGTTGCACTACTGCTACGGGCTCTCGGTCCTGCATTCGCATCTGTTGATCGGTGCGACGGTGGCGATGTGCGACGCGTCGGTCGTCGATCCGTGTTTCCGCGACGCGCTCGAACGCCACGAGGTGACGAACGTGGCGGGCGTCCCGCACACGTTCGATCTGCTCGATCGGGCGGGGCCGGACCGACTCTTCGTTCCGTCGTTGCGGTTCCTGACCCAGGCGGGTGGCCGGCTGGCGCCCGAGGCCGTGCGGCGTTGGATCGGCCTGTCGGAGACGCGTGGCGTCGACTTCTACGTGATGTACGGCCAGACGGAGGCAACGGCGCGGATGGCGTATCTCCGTCCCGAGATCGGCGCCGCGCTTCCCGACCGCGATCGGCCGCCCGATTCCGGGAGGGTCGTTCGTGCTCCGTCCGGTGGAAGGACGCGACGACGACGTGGGCGAGCTGGTGTACCGCGGACCGAACGTCATGCTCGGGTACGCCGAGCGTCGGGCCGATCTGGCGTTGGGGCGGACGATCGACGAGCTGGCGACCGGGGATCTGGCGAGGTTCGACCCGGTCGGCGACGTCTACGAGATCGTCGGGCGGTCGTCGCGGTTCGTGAAGCCGTTCGGCGTTCGGATCGATCTCGACGCGGTCGAGTCGTGGCTGCGCGACAACCTCGGCGACAGCGTCGAGGTCGCGGTCGGCGGCACCGACGAACGGCTGACCATCGTCGCCGCCGGAGCGGACCCCGCCGTGGTGGCGGCCATGGTTCGTGACCACACCAAGTTGCCGGCCGGGGCGATGACCGTCGAGGACGGGCCGGTGCCGAGGACGCTGACGGGCAAGGTCGACTATGGCGCACTGGCGCGCGACCGTTCGCGGTGCGTGTCAGCGACGGGCACGGGCGCGACGGCCTCGGCGGTGTTCGCGTCGGTGTTCGAATTGGATGCGGTACCTCCGGCGGCGACGTTCGTGTCGCTCGGTGGCGATTCGCTCAGCTACATCGAATGTTCCATCCGTCTCGAGGACGCGCTCGGACGACTCCCCGCCGACTGGCACGTGATGCCCGTGGGAGCGCTCGACCGACTGAACCTGCAGCGACCGAACCTGCAGCGAATCGCCGGATGGCTCGGATCGACACGACCGTGGTGCTCCGGGCGCTCGCCATCTGCGCTGTCGTGTCGACCCACATGCGGCTCCGGTTCGTGCCGGGCGGCGCGCACATCCTGTTGGCGGTGGTCGGTTTCAACCTGGCCCGTTTCATGATGCCGATCGAGGCCACCGGGGATCGTGTTCGTGCCGGGTTGCGCACCGTGGGTCGGGTGGCCGTGCCGACGCTGGTGTGGGTGTGGTGTGCCTGGTTCTTCGGGGCGTCGTACGGCATCGGCACGGTGCTGTTGGTGAACAACTACGTCGGACCACCCGGGCACCGCGGCGATCATTGGCATTTCTGGTTCATCGAAGTGTTCGTGCAACTGGTCCTGATCGTCACCGCGCTGCTGGCGGTGCCGTCGATCCGCCGGCTGGAGCGACGGTTCCAATACGGGTTCCCGCTGGTCCTGTTCGCCTGCACCCTGTTGTTGCGCATGGAGTGGGCGTGGATGGGCGAGTGGTACAACATCCGCTTCCGCACGCACAGCATCGCCTTCTTCTTCGTGCTCGGTTGGCTGATCCAGCGCTCCGACTCGACGCGTCAACGGCTGCTCACGAGCGCGCTGTGCGTGGTCTCGATCGCCGACTTCTTCGACTACGCGCCCAGGGAGTGGTTCATCGGTCTCTGCCTGATCGTGCTGCTGTGGCTCCGCGAGGTCCCGGTCCCGCGCCCGATCGTCCGGCCGGTCGCCGTGCTCGCGTCGGCCAGCATGTGGATCCTCATCAGCCACTTCACGATCTGGCCGCTCGCGATGGACGTTCTGCCGCTCGGATGGGCCTACGTGGCGACCCTCGCCGCCGGGCGTGCTGGTGTGGGTCGTGGCCGAGCGCGTGATCGACGTCACGTGTGCACGAGCACGGATCATCTTCACGATGCCTGCTGCCCGTCGTCGACTGCCACTCCCCGCCTCACCCCCTCATCCCCCGCAGCACTCTTGGAGCACCACATGACATCGACCACCCGTTACCGAGCCGCCGCGACCGTCGCCATCCTGGGAGGCGCGGCGTTGGCGGCGTGCGGTGGTGAGAGCGGTCCGGTGCTGCAGGTGTACAGCGGCCGTCACTACGGCATCGAGACCGCCTTCGAGCAGTACGAGGACGAGACCGGCGTCAAACTCGAGTTCCAGACCGGCAACGACGGCGAGCTCCGCGAGCGGCTCGCCGCCGAGGGCGAGGACACCGAAGCAGACGTGTACATCACCGTCGACGCCGGAAACCTCGTCGCGGCCACCGAGCAGGGCCTGTTCCAACCGATCGAATCGGCCGCACTCGACGAGGCCATCCCGGCCGAACTCCGCGACCCGGACGGCAACTGGTACGGCCTGACGATGCGGGCCCGCACGATCATGTACAACCCCGAACTGATCGACGAGGCCGACGTCCCCTCGACCTACGAGGAACTGGCCGATCCCGAATGGGCCGGCCGCGTGTGCCTGCGCGATTCGTTGAACGGCTACCAACAGTCGCTGGTTGCCAGCCTCATCGCCGAACACGGCGAGGAGGAGACCGACGCGCATCGTGCAGGGATGGGCGGACAACGCCGAGATCCTCGGCAACGACGTGCTCGTGATCGAGTCGATCGCCGACGGGATCTGCGAAGTCGGCGTCGCCAACCACTACTACCTCGGCCGCGAACTCGAGGAGAATCCAGACCTCCCCGTGAAGCTCAAGTGGGCGAACCAAGCCGATCGCGGCGTCCACGTCAACGTCTCCGGCGGCGGTGTCACCACCTGGGCCGACGAGCCCGAACTCGCCCAGCAGTTCCTCGAATGGCTCGCCACGGACGGCCAGAGCGTGCTCGTCGACGCGAACCACGAGTATCCGGCCAACCCCGCCGTGCCGGCCGAGCCGTTGATCACCGCCGAGTTCGGCACCGACTTCGTCCGCGACCAACTGAACGCCGCCGACCTCGGTGCCCTGAACCCGGCCGCGGTGCGCATCATGGACGAAGTGGGGTACGGCTGACCCGCGATGTCTACGCTCCAGCGGTGCCGCCGCCGCCCGAACCGCGCCCGCGCGCCCGGCGAGACCGGCTCGGCTGGTCGACCACGTCGGTCCTCACGGCGATCGCCATCGCCGTCCCGGTGCTCCTGTTGGTGTCGAGCGTGCTGCGCCCTCAGACCGACATGTGGAGCCAGCAATGGCGCACCCGGTTGCCCGGTGAAATCTGGTCGACCGCGCAGCTGTTGATCGGCGTCGCCGTGTGCAGCACCGTGCTCGGTGTCGGGCTGGCCTGGCTGGTGTCCGCCTACCGGTTCCCCGGTTCCCGGGTCTTCGGCTGGCTGCTGATCCTGCCCCTGGCGATGCCCAGCTACATCCTCGGCTACCTCACGATCGCCACCGCTCGGCCGCACGGGCCCGATCCAGGACCAGTGGCGAGCGTGGTTCGGGCGCGACGCCTGGTTCCCCGATGTCGAGTCCCTCGTCGGCGCCATCATCACCTTCACCCTCGTGCTCTACCCGTACGTCTACCTGCTGGCCCGCGCCGCGCTCCGCGACCAGGCGGCCGGCGCCTACCTCACGGCCCGATCGCTGGGCGCCGGACCCGCCGAATCGATGAGACGGGTCGTGCTCCCGCTCGTCCGACCCGCGATCGCCGCCGGGCGCGGCGGTGGTGATGATGGAGACCCTCACCGATTTCGCGACCGTGCAGTACTTCGGCGTCGACACCGTGTCGGTCGGTGTCTTCCGGATCTGGCGCGGCACGTACGACCGCGACGCCGCCGCGAGCTCGCGCTCGTCGTGCTCGCGTTCGCCGTGCTCGCGATCGGACTCGAACGTGTCGGACGCGGTCGCGCCAAGTACGGCCAGTCCGGTGGCGCCGACAGCGGAATGGTCGCCGCCCGCCTGACCGGTGCTCGTGGTGCCGCCGCCTCCGCTGCCTGTGCGGGCGTGATCTTCATCGCCTTCGTCGGGCCCACGGTGCAGCTGATCGTGTGGGCGATCGCCGAACAGCGAAGCCCGCGCGGCACGCCGCTGCTCGACCAGTTCCCCGAGTACCTGTGGAACAGCCTCCAACTCGTCACCATCACCGCGTTCGTGTGCCTGGTCCTCGCCACACTGCTCGCCAACGGGCGCCGCTTCGGGCGGCCGACGGTGACCAAACTCGCCACACGGACGACCGCGCTCGGCTACGCGGTCCCGGGCCCGGTCATCGGCATGGGCGTGCTGCTCACCGTGGTCGCCATCGACACCGCACTCGAAGGGATCGGGCTCAACCTGCCCGGAGCCGTCGCGACCGGATCGATGCTCGTGCTGCTCTACGCCTACGCCGTCCGTTTCCTCACTCCCGGGCTCGCGGCCATCGAGGCGGGAACCGAACAGGTCTCCGACGACATGACGGCAACGGCCCGATCACTCGGCGCGAGCCCGGTACGCACCGTCGCCCGCGTGCACCTCCCGTTGTCCAAGACGGCGTTGCTCAGCGCCGGCATCCTCGTCGGCGTCGACGCCCTGAAGGAACTCCCCATCGTGCTGCTTCTGCGCCCGTTCGGTTTCGACACGCTCCCCGTGTGGGTCTACAACCTGGTCTCGGAATCACGCTTCCAGCAGGCCGCGTTGCCCGCCCTGTCGATCATCGCCGTCGCCACCGTCCCGGTGATCTTCGTCGCCCGCCGACTCGACCGGCCGTCCCCGAACGGGACACGCCGCGCCGCCGGCACACTCGTTCGTGAGCTGCTCCCATGACCGGTGAGCGCACTCACCGTCCGCAACGTCAGCAAGCGCTTCGGTTCGACCGTCGCCGTCGACGACGTCTCGTTCGAACTCGGCGAACATGAACTGCTCGCCCTGGTCGGTCCGAGCGGCTGTGGCAAGTCGACCCTGCTCCGAGTGCTCGGCGGAATCCATCCCGCCGACGCACGGGCGCGTCGAACTCGCCGGCGACATCGTCGACGACGGGCGACGCTCGTTGCCACCCGAGCAACGACGGATCGGTCTCGTCTTCCAGGATCACGCCCTGTTCCCGCACCTCACCGTGGCCGGCAACGTCGGATTCGGCATCCGGGACCCGAAGGCCCGGCCCGCTCGCACCGCCGAGATGCTGCAACTCGTCGGCCTCACCGGCTACGACGAGCGCTACCCGCACGAACTCTCCGGCGGCGAACGGCAACGCATCGCCCTCGCTCGTGCCCTCGCCCTCCAACCGGCGCTCCTGCTGCTCGACGAACCGTTCGCCAGCCTCGACCCCAACCTGCGGACACGGATCCGCGATGAGGTCGTCGACATCCTCCGTTCGACCGGCACCCCCGCCCTGTTCGTCACCCACGATCAGCAGGAAGCGCTCGCCATCGGCGACCGCATCGCGGTGATGCGCAGCGGTCGCATCGTCCAGCTGGACCTCCCCAACACCGTCTTCCACCAACCTGTCCAACCGGTTCGTCGCCCGGTTCATGGGAGACGCCGACTTCCTCACCCACAGCGAGGCCCGATCTCTCGGAACCGTCGACGCGACGCCGCCAGGCGAACGCTGCGACCACGACCGCTGCGAGTACATGGTGCGACCCGACGACATCGAGTTCACGATCGCCGACGCCTCGAGCCCCGCTGAGCGCACCGCGCGCATCGTCGGTGCCGAGTTCCGCGGCTCGGCCTGGTGCTACACGCTGCGGCTGTGGTCCGACGCCACGATTCGTGCGCGTGCGATCCCACCTCGAGCCGGTCGAGATCGGCACGGCTGTCACGCCCGAGCCTCAAGGCCGGCCGCAGCCCTGTCGCGCTGACCGAGTAGCCATCCGTCGGTCGACGACCGAGAAGTGCGCGACGATTCGTCGTCGGCCGAGCACTGGGTGAGGAGTGCTGGTCTGCCACTGTGGTGGTCGATGGGACGAATCCGATGGACCTGATGCTCACGGGCAAGCGTGTGATCGTGACCGGTGGCAGCCGAGGTATCGGCAGAGCGATCGCTCAGACCTTCCTCGACGAAGGCGCTCGGGTGGCGATCTGTGCTCGAGACGCGCCGGGCGCTCGAATCGGCGGCAGCCGAGCTCGGCGAGCACGGCGAAGTCCATCAGCGCAGCGTCGACATGTCCGAGCCCAACGGTCCGGCCGCGTTCGTGGAGTGGGCCGTCGAGCAGCTCGGCGGGGTCGATGTCGTCGTGTCGAACGTGAGTGCTCAAGCGGGCAACGATTACACCGCGTCGTTCCAGGTCGACATCGTGGGCGCGAACTCGCTGATCCGCGCCGCACTGGCCAACATGTCGGATCACGATGATGCGAACATCGTGTGCATCGGCTCCCGCGCCGGCAATGTCGGCGTGCCGTGGATGCCGGCCTACGCGGCCGTCAAGGCTGCGACCGTGAGCATGGTCAAGTCGCTGGCGCTCGAGGTCGCTCGCCGTGGGATTCGCGTGAACGTCGTCTCACCAGGAGATGTGATCTTCCCTGGCGGTTCGTGGGACCGAGCACAGCGGGACAATCCGAAGCTCTTCGAGGGCATCTTGCGGGAGAACCCGCTGCGGCGACTCGGTCGTCCCGAGGAGATCGCCGACGTCGTCGCCTTCGTCGCCAGCCCACGTGCGAGCTTCGTCACGGGCGCCAACATCATGGTCGACGGGGGCGCGACCAGGGGGCTCCAGATCTGACGGGATGGGGCCGCGGCCGTAGCCTTGCGGTGATGTCCGAGGATCACCCGTTTGCAGTGCTCGGCGCGACCTGGCGTGGAACCGGTCGAGGCGAGTATCCGACGATTACCGCGTTCGCCTACACCGAGGAACTGATCATCGCGCCGGTGCCAGGCCGTCCCTTGGCGCACTGGCGGAGCACGACTCGCGACGCCGCGACCGGCGAGCCACGGCATGCCGAAAGCGGCTTTCTTCGTTCGACCGAGGGAGGCGTCGAGCTCGTCGTCGCGCACGGATTCGGCGTCCTCGAGGCAGCGATCGGCTCGTTCGACGACGAGATCCTCGCGCTGCGGAGCACCGAGCTGCTCGGCACCGCATCAGCGAAGCGGGTCGATGAGGTGGCGCGCCGTTACGAGTTGAACGACGACACGATGCACTACGCGATCTCCATGGCCGCGGTGGGGTTGCCCCTGACTCATCATCTCAGCGCCGAACTTCGCCGCGTCTGAGCGCCTACCGCCAATCCTGCGGACCACGGCGGTGATGGACGGGCGTCGTCAGGACGTGTCCATGTACCGACCGACGACGAGTTCGGCCTGCTCGGACGCGCCAGCGTGACCGGTCACCGCCGGAAGGAAGTGGCGTCGCTCGACGGCGCGCATGACCACGTTGGTCAGCGCCGTCGCGGTGGCCGTTCGCGTCACGTCACGCAGCAGTGCGATCTCGCCGAACGAGTCACCCCCCGTGCGCCGTGCCAGTACACGGCCGGCCGCCGACAGCTCCACCTCGCCGGACTCCACGATGTAGAACCGATCTCCGATGTCGCCTTCACGGAACACGGCCGAGCCGACGGGCACGGTCACGACGACGGATTGACGGGCGAGACGCTCGATCACGTTGTCCGGCAGGATGGCGAACATCGGCACACCCTGGAACAGGCCGAGCGCCTCGGGGGCGAGCGCCGTCCTGTCGACCTGCGTCAGGCCGGGGAGCGCGACGAGCACGAGCGCCGAAACGACGACCGCGATCACCACCAGTCCTGCACGCAATCCGATCGTCGTGATGAGCAACGGCATCAATGCGGCGCCCACCGCCATGCCGGCGATCGCCGCACTGTCGAGCGCGCCGAAGACGCGTCCGAGCACATCGTCCGGTACGAGCCGCTGGATGATCGTCTCCGCGTTCACGTCCACGAGCGAATTGCCGAGGCCGATCAGAGCCATCGCGACGAGCGCTGACGGAATGGTTGGCCAGATGGCGATGAGCAGCAACGGAGATGCCCACAGAGCAACGCCCAGGCCGAAGTCGTGCGCAAGCTTCCCCCGTTGCGACAGCACCAGCGCGACGACGCCGCCGACCAGCCCGCCGATGCCGAGCGCGGCGGTGAGCAAACCGACGCCGCTGTCCTGCATGTCCAGCAGTTCGAGCGCGATCGCCACCTCGAACACGGCGGAACAACCTGCCACCACTGTTTGAGCGACGTACAACACCACGATCAGCCGGAGGTTGCGATCCCCGAGGATGGCGCGGTAGCCCTCGCTCACGCCGGCGAACATGCCCATCGCTTCGTCGGCGTCGGATGCTTCAGCGACGTCGGCGTCTCGATGCTCGGCGTCGGCGACCGTCGTGCTGGGCTCATCAACCCCATCGGTGGAGGGATGGACCGGTCGAACGCCGAAGACCATGATCGCCGACCACGCGAAGGTGAACGCGTCGAACACGAACACGGCACCGACGTCCAGTACCGCCAGGAGCCCCCCGGCCACCATGGGACCGAGGAAGAAGCCGACGCTGTTGATGAGGCTCGAGGTGACGTTTGCCGCCGTGAGCTCCGACGGATTCTGCGCGAGGCTGGGCAACAGGGCCGCCTGCGCCGGCCGGAAGGACAGCCCGACGATTCCGACGAGAATTGACAATGCGTACACCGCGAGCGGAGGCCCGTCCGTGAGCACCACGCCGGCCGACGCGAGGACGAGGCCCGTGCGCACCAGGTCGGCACCGATCATCAGGCGGCGTCGGTCGACCCTGTCGGCGAGCACGGCGACGAACGGGGCGAGCACCGCCATCGTGACGTACCGAACCACGCCGAGAGCGCCCAGTGCGGCGACGCCTCCGCTCTCGTACGCGTAGATCGCCAGAGCAACGCTGAACGCCCAGTCGCCGATGACCGAGCCGATGAGGCCGATGTTGAGGCGACGCAGCGATCGACTCCGAAACACGCTGCCGATGGCATGTCGCGATTCAGCGAGATGCTCCGCCACATCCGTCATGTATCCGACCTTCCACCCCTCGTCCGCCGACACACTCTATGTCACAGGCAGGCGTGGGTCTAGATCAAAGACAGCCGTGGGTCGACACGGCAGACTGGGATCGTGGCCAACCCTGGGAATCTCACCCGTCAGCTCGCCGCGGTCGCCGACGCACTCGGTCCGCTGCTGATGTCCGTCGATCAACGGAACCAGCTGAACGACCTGTGTTCGATGACGCGGCTCGCGGTCGGCGCCGGCAGCGTGTCCATCGCGCGGCTCGACGGTACGGAGCTCGTCTACGAGGCGGCGGAAGGGCGGGGCGCGGACAACGTGATCGGGCTCCGGCTGCCGTCCGACCATGGGATCGCCGGATACGTGGCGCACACCGGGATGTCGCTGGTGGTCGACGAGGTTCGCTCCGACCAGCGCTTCGCTCGCGACGTGGCCGAACGGGTGGGATACATCCCCGATTCGTTGATGGCGGTACCCGTCGTCGATGCCGACGACGGCGTGCTGGGCGTCGTGTCGATCCTCGACCGCACGATCGGCATCGGCGACCCGCTGGCGATCGCCTCGGCGGCCGCACGGGTGGCGGCGCCCGCGCTCGCGGCGTTCGGAGCGGTCGTCAGGCTCGGACCGCTGCTCGTGCGCTCGGTCGCCGACGCGGTCGAGCAGGGCGAGACGACGCTCGTGTCGGCGTTGCGCCGGCTGGCCGACGGCTTGCCGGCCGACGATGCCGAGATTGCGTCGTTCGCCTCGCTGCTCGCCGCACTACGAGTCATGCCGCCTGCCACGCGCAACACGGTCGCCCGCATCCTGGAGGACTCGATCGACCTCGCCACACCGAGGCGACGTTGGTGAGCGCACGAGCCGACTCGATCCCGCCCGCCTCGATCCTGCCAGCGTGGTCAGAACCGTTCCACCGGCCCGGCGGCCCCGGACCAGCTCCGTCGATCATGTTCCCCCAACCGGTGACGAGATCGTGGGCGTACGGCGACGGCACCGGCCGAGGCGTGAGGGTGGCCGTGGTCGACAGCGGTGTCGACGCCGAGCACCCGTTGGTCGGTCGCGTCGATCAGTACATCGCGGTCGATCGTGACGATTCCTCCGACACCGGAATCGGCTTCGTCGCCGGGCCGCACGCGGATCTGTTCGGTCACGGCACGGCGTGCGCGGGGATCATCCGGCAACTCGCCCCGGAGGTCGAGCTCGTTTCGGTGCGTGTTCTGCGGGAGGACCTCAAAGGGAGTGCGGCCGCGTTCGCCGAGGCCGTCGACTGGTGCATCCAGCAGCGCGTCGACATCATCAACCTGAGCATGTCGACGGCCAGCGAGCGCTGGGCTGACACGTTCTGGCAACTCGTCGACCACGCCACGTATCGAGGCGTCCTCCTGGTCGCGGCGATGAACAATGAACGCAAGAGGACGATCCCGAGCGAACTCGCCGGCGTGTTCTCCGTCGCCTGCGGTCCGGGGACCGATCGCGAGCGCATCTGGTGCAACCCGGCCGGGCCAGCTGAATGGGGCGCCGCCGGCATCGACGTCGACGTCGCCTGGTTGAACGGCGCCACCATGCGCACCACCGGCAACTCGTTCGCCGCACCGGTCGTCGCGGGGCATCTCGCCCGCATCCTGGCGACCCACCCTGGCACCCGACCGTGGCAGGCCAAGACATTGCTGGCGCAGTTGGCCGAGAACGCGCCGTCACTGCCCTGAGACGCGCCGAAGGGGCAACCGACCCCGTCCGATCGGTGCCCCTTCGAGTCCTGACTCAGGAGACGAGCTCCCGAATCACGGTCATGTATGGGAGCTGTACACGCCGGGTCTCCGGCGTGGCGAGCTCCTCAGTCGGTCGTCAGTGGACGGCGTCCTCGGCGTCTACGACGAGGAACCGGTGGCCCTCGGCGACATCGTCCAGTGCGTCGAGGTCGTCAACGGCGATGTACACGCCATCGTCGGCGGTGCTCTCGACATCGAAGTACACGTGGCCTTCGGCGGTGTCGATGTCTCGGTTGATCTCGCTGTCCTGTGCGCTCATCGCTCACTCCTCTGTGTCGGTTGTGGCATGTCTGATGAAACGATCATGACGGATCGTCGAACGCGAAGATGTCAGCTAGCTGACACCCCGTCAGATTTCATCCGCGACGCCTGTCAGTAAGGCCCGTCAGCTGACATCGCCCGGAGCCGCAAGCCCGGCTCGTCGATGATGGTGACCGTGCGCCCCTCGAGCCCGACGAGCCCGGCGTCGTGCAACGATCGTGCCGCCTGATTGATCGTCTGACGGGCGCCGCCGAGCAGCTGGCCCATCTCGGCCTGGGTCAGGTTGAGCACGAAACTCGTCCGACCTCGTCGGTCCGACTCGCTGAGGAGGTACTTCGCCAGGCGGCCGCCCAGATCGAGGTAGGTCATGTCGGCCAGGCCATCGGTGACGGTTCGCAGACGGTCGGCGAGCAGCGTCACCATCCGCCGCGCGATCGCCGGATCGGATTCGTACGCAGACCGGAATGCCCGCGCCGGCACCTCGATCACCTCCGAGCGACGCAACGCCGCGAGCGAGGCCGAGCGAGGAAGATCGTCGAGGACGCCGAGCTCGCCGACGACCTCGCCCTCGTACCGGAGCGCGATCGTCGGTTCCGAGCCGTTGGCGGTCGACGTGAACACGCGAAGCGTCCCGGAAGCCACCACGAAGATCGAGTCGGACCGGTCGCCGGCGAGGCAGAGCATGTCGTTTCGCTCGACGGTCCGCCACCGCGATGCCGCGGCAAGTTCGGCGATCGTGTCGGGCCGCGCAACGCCGATCACCGTCGTTGCGAGCAGCACGTCCACGATGCTGCGGTCGACCACCACCACCCGACCGAATGTAGTGCGCGTGGCCGACGCCAGGTCGAACGCTGGCCGTCGAGCGGGCCATCACGACCGCCGCGTTCGTCGCTTGGCCGGACATGGCACCGGGATGGACAATTGATGCTCCACGATCTACGATGTGGGGGTTCGGTACGCGCAACAGGGGGTTGCAGCATGAAGGATCGATCGGTGTGGAGGTCGCGATGGGTGACCCTCCTCGAAGCGGTAGCGGTTTCGATCGGTGACAAACCGGCGAGCAACCATTCGGGCTACGGGGGCGTTGATTCGGTATGAAAAAACCATCGGAAGCCCCATGTTCGGTCCTGATGTCGGAGGTCGGTCGTCGCATTCCTGTGCGATCGCGTGGAGGTGGTCGGTCGTGAAGCTTCTTCGTCTCGCCATCGCCTCGGTGGCCGTCGCGACGGTTGCCACCCAGGCGGTCTCGGCGGCGCCGCCTCGCACCAACGCTCGAGGGCCGGGCCGTGCTTCCGGTCGCGACGTACGCTCCCGGCCCGCCGGCCGGTGCCTTCTTCGCCGGCCAGACGACCAACGGGATCACCTTCCCGACGCCGTCGCAGCCCGTGCAGGGTTTCTCGGCGCTCGTCGCCGGCCGTCAGCCGGGCGAGTACCTGGCGATGGCCGACAACGGCTTCGGCAGCAAAGCCAACTCGTTCGATTTCCTGCTTCGCGCCTACTTCGTCCGCCCGGATTTCAAGACGGCGACGGGCGGCACGGGAACGGTCGGCGTCGGCGACTTCGTCCAGTTCAGGGACCCGAACAATGTCATCGGCTTCCCCATTCAACGGAGCGATCGTCTGTTGACGGGCGCCGATCTCGATCCCGAGTCGCTGCAGCGAGGCAAGGACGGCGACTTGTGGATGGGCGACGAGTTCGGCCCCTGGATCCTGCATTTCGACGAGACCGGCGTGCTGCTCGAACCGCCGTTCCGTGTACCGGCTGACCTCGTCGGGTCGACGAGCGGCACCGGTTTCCTGGAGTCGCCCGCGAGCCCGTTCATCTCGGCGGCGGCTCCCCCGACCGTGGCCGGCAGCCGGGGTTTCGAATCGCTGGCCGCGACGCCCGACGGGAAATATCTGTACGGGCTGCTCGAAGGCGCGACGATTCAGGACTCGACCTCGAACTCGGACCGCAGGTATCTGCTGGAGTTCAGCATCGTCGATCGTGCGTTCACCGGGAGGGTCTGGCAGTACCTCACCCAGCCGACGGTGACGGGCACCCAACAATGCTGCTTCATGGCCGACATGTGGGCGCTCGATCAGCACCGGATGGTCGTGATCGAGCGGGACAACGGCCGCGGCGCTCCCGTGCCTCCGTTCCCGGCGACGTTCTCGCGAGGGGTCTACGTGATCGACCTGCGAGACGTCGGATCGAACGGCTTCCTCGACAAGACCCGAGCGATCGACCTCACCGCGATCGAAGATCCCGACCTTGTCTCGTTGCCGCCGATCCACACCGGTGACGTGCAGCTCGGGAACCCGTTCGGGGTGGCGTGCGAGTCGATCGAGGCCATCCACGTCATCGATGCAAGTCGGCTCCTGCTGGGCTGCGACAACAACTTCCCGAACACCGGCCGCAACCCGATCCTGGCTGACGACAACGAGCTGATCGTCGTGAGCGTGCCGGGCCTGAAGTCACTGCATTGACGATGCGGTGGCCTCGGACCCGGCCGGGGTCAGCCGAGGACGTTGCGCAGGGCGTCGAGGCGTGACGGGACGAGCCGGTACCAGACCCACAGTCCGCGCTTTTCGCGTTCGATGAGTCCGGCGTCGACGAGGATCTTCATGTGGTGGCTGACGGTGGGCTGCGAACGCCCTGACGGCTCGACCAGATCGCAGGCGCAGACCTCGTCGGCGTCGGACGCGGCGATGAAGCTGAGCAGACGGAGCCGGATCGGGTCGGACAGCGCGGCGAACGAGTGGGCCAGCACGGTCGCCTGGTCCTCGTCGAGGACGTCGTTGCGCACGGGTGAGCAGCAGACGATCGGGTCGAGGGTGGCGGTCTTGGTTGCAGCCATGATCGAAACTGTATCGACAATCTTCGAACAAGTCCATTGACATTCGTCGATTCAGTCGGTAGGTTCATCTCATCGAAGAACGTCAATGTGTTGTTGGCGTCAGTCTCTGTAGGAGGAACTGATCATGTCCCGTGTCCAACTTGCTCTCAATGTGGCCGATCTCGATGCTTCGATCGAGTTCTACACCCAGCTGTTCCAGACCCCGCCGGCCAAGGTTCGCGAGGGCTACGCCAACTTCGCCATCGCCGATCCGCCGTTGAAGCTGGTGCTGTTCACCGGCATGGGCGAACCCGGTTCGCTGAACCACGTCGGTGTCGAGGTCGAATCGACCGACGAGGTGATGGCCGTGATCGCTCGCACCCAGGCGAACGGTCTCGACCAGGAGATCCAGGAGAACACGTCGTGTTGCTTCGCCGTCCAGGACAAGACCTGGGTCAAGGGCCCGGAGAACGACTGGGAGTTCTACACCGTGCTCGGCGACGCACCGGCGATGGCCTGCGGCGTCAACGACACGACCGGCTGGTCGTCCGACGACACCGCCACGACGACGCCGCCACCGAAGCGTCACCGACCTGTTGCGCCTGACCTGATCAGCCGGTGCGCACGCCGAGTGAAAGCATCAGGGCTTCGACTCGGGTTCGGATCTCGTCGCGGATCGGCCGCACGTCGTCGATCCCGTGGCCGGCCGGGTCGGCGAGTTCCCAGTCCTCGTAACGCTTGCCCGGATACAGCGGGCAGGCGTCCCCGCAGCCCATGGTGACGACCACGTCAGCGGCGCGGACGATCTCGTCGGTCCACGGCTTCGGGAACTCGGTGGTGATGTCGATGCCGACCTCGGCCATCGCGGCGACGGCGGACGGGTTGATCTCCGACGCCGGTTCGGAGCCACCCGACCACACGTGCACACGATCGCCGGCCAGGTGACGCAACCACCCGGCGGCCATCTGCGATCGGCCGGCGTTGTGAACACACAAGAACAACACACCGGGAGCACCGGAGTCGAGGGAGGGGCTGTGCATGGTGACGGTGCCTTTCGGGAGATCCGCGGTCAGTGGTCGCCGGTGGCAGCGGCGTTGCGTGGATAGAGGAACCGGATCAGCGCGAAGGCGACCACGGCGCCGATGAGTTGCATGACGATGAACATCGGCGCCGAGGACGGTTTGATCCCGGCGAACGTGTCCGACAGCGTTCGCGCGATCGTCACGGCGGGGTTGGCGAAACTCGTCGAGGAGGTGAAGAAGTAGGCGCCACCGATCCACAGCCCGACCGCGAACGGCACCACACTTGCCCGGCCGGTGCGCACGCAACCGTGGATCACCAGCAACAGCCCGATCGTGGCGATCACCTCGGACAGCCACAACGCACCCGACGATCGAGACTTGGTGGACAGCTCGAACGCCGGCAACGAGAACATCACGTTCGCCACCACCGCACCGATGCATCCACCGATCGTCTGAGCGATCATGTACAGCCCGGCGTCACGGGTCGAGATCGACCCGAACATCCGATCCACGAGCGTGACCGCCGGGTTGAAATGGGCGCCCGACACCGCCCCGAACATCAGGATCAGGCCGACGAGCGCGCCAGCGGTCGCCGCCGCGTTCTCCAACAGCTGCAATCCGACATCGTCGGGCGACAGGTTGGTGGCCATGATTCCCGAACCGATCACCGCGATGATCAGCAGACCGGTCCCGATCGCCTCGGCGACCAATCGTCGCGCCAGGTCGAGACCCAGTTGACCGGTGCCCGTCTCGACCTCGACCGCCAGCTCTCCCTCACTCGGGTGGACGGGGTCGTTCACGAAGCGATCCTCGAGTCGCCGACCAGCCCGGTGATCCGCTCGTGCAGCTCGGACACGGTGGCGTCGAACGCGGCCCGCGTGCCGGCGACCACCGGGTCGGTGATCGACCAGTGCAGCCAGCTGTTCTCGGGCGCGAGCTCTTCGTGTGCCTGGTCGCACACCGTGACGACCACTTCGGGGAGTGTCTCGACCTGATCCAACGAGCGTGGGGTTGCACGGGTGAGGTCGAGGCCCGCCCGCTGACCGGCGGCCACGGCGCCGCGGTGTACCGCATCGGCCGGATGAGTGCCCGCAGAGTCCGCGGGCGCACCGGTGATCGAACGCCACATCGCGGCGGCGAGCTGACTGCGAGCCGAGTTTCTCGTGCACACGAACAACGCCCGTGCGGGTTGCACCCGACGTCCGGGAGCCAGATCGCCCAATGACGAGTGCACGAGATGCACGTAACGTCGCCGCCCGTCACCGCTCGACTGGGTGCGGGCGATCATGCCGACGGACTCGAGCACATCGAGATGATGCGCCAGCAAGTTCGACTCGATCCCCACCAGCTCGACGGAGCTCCACCGGCGCGCGATCCGACAACATCAACTCGTCGACGATCGTCAACCGCACCGCATCTCCCAACGCCGCATGACGGACCGCCCTCTGCTCCAACATCGTGCTCGCCACGGCCAGCACGATAGACACTCAACGCTCATTGAGTCAATTCATCCCGACTGATCTGGATGACGGAGACCAGACGAATCGCTCGACCGCATCAGTCGGCGGTCTCAGCAGGTCACGCTCAGTTCCCAGAGCCGCCGTAGAACGCCTGGAAGCCGACGATTTCGCCTGATGCGTGTGGATCGGTGACGACCACGTGGCCGCCGGCGCGCACGACCCGGGCCAGCTCGGCGAGTGACATCAACCGAAAGTACCTGCCGGTGCGGCGCGCCATGCGGCCGGTTTCAGGCGCTGGCGGTGGCGTTGCGGAACTGTCGGTTGGCGAGCCACGCGAAGCAGGAGATCAGGCCGATCGACCAGGCGATGGAGGTGACGATGTCGCCGGCGTCGCCGGTTCCGTTGGCGAGCCCACGCACGGCGTCGATCGTGGCGTTCACCGGTTGGTGGCGGGCGAACCCTTGCACGCTGCCGTTCATCGTCTCGATGGGGACCCATGCGCTCGAGAGGTAGACGAAGAGCAGGACCGGTGCGAACCCGATGAAGTTGGCGGCTTGTGGATCTTTGACCGCGAGTCCCGCCGCGGCGAACACCCAGGTGGCGGCGTATCCGAAGAGCAATGCGACGCCGAGCGCGGCGACGCCGCTGACCAGCCCCCCGCCGAGCCGGAAGCCGATCGCGAAGCCGGCGGCGACCATCACGGCGGCGGCGAGAGCGTTGCGGGCCAGGTCGGCGGTGGTCCGACCGGCGAGCACGGAGATCTGCGCCATCGGCAGGCTGCGGAAGCGGTCGATGATCCCGTCGCGGAGGTCCGTTGCCAGTCCCACGCCAGTGGCGCCGGCGGCAAGCGTGACCTGCATGACCAGGACGCCGGGGAGCAGGAACTGAATGTAGTCCTGACCGAGGACGCTCTCGACCAATCCGCCGAACACGGCGGCGAGGCCGAGGACGAACATCACCGGCATCACCGCGGCGAAGAAGAGGGACTCCGGGGTGCGGAGGAGGCGCTTCCAATCTCGGCCGATGACGACGGCGATGTCACGCGGCGTCGATCGGGTCATCACAGGGCGCTCCCGCCCGAGCGGCGTGCCCCCACGGACGTCGACGGCAAGGTCGGTGTCGTCGTCGTTCCCGATCGCGGTGCCGGTGAGGGTGAGGAACACCTCTTCCAGGCTCGGATTCCGGAGCGCGAACTCGGTCGGTTCGGTCTTCGCGTCAACCAGACTCCGGGCCGCCCGTGCAGCGGCGTGGATCCCGTCGGTGGTGGACGCGCTCACCCGACGCCGGCTCCGGTCCGGTTGCCCGGAGAACCCGGCAGTGCACAGCGCCTCCGCCGCCGCATCGAGGTCCTCGGCATTGACACCGACTTCGAGGACCTGTCCACCGATCCGGCGTCGCAGCGCCTGGGGAGAATCGTCGGCGATCACTTCACCGTCGTCGAGCACGATCACGCGGTCCGCCAGCCGCTCGATCTCTTCGAGGTTCTGGCTCGTGATGAGCACGGCCGTGCCGCGACCCGCGATGTCGGCGATGAGGTCCCACAGTTCCAGCCGGCTGCGCGGGTCGAGTCCGGTGGTCGGTTCGTCGAGCAGCAGCAGTGACGGCTCGCCGATCAAGGTCGCTCCGAGGTCGAGCCGGCGGCGCATCCCACCCGAATACGTGCTCACCCGGCGATCCGCGGCCGCGGTGAGGCCCAACATCGCGAGCAACGCTTCAACACGATCTCGGCAGTCGCTCGTGGCGATCCCGTAGAGCCGACCGACCAACTCGAGGTTCTCACGGCCGGTCAGGAGCTGGTCCACCGAGGCGAACTGACCGGCGAGACCGAGATGGGCCCGAACCTCGGCCGGCGATGTCGCGGCGTTCACCCCGCCCACCAGGACGTGTCCCTGGTCCGGCTCGATGAGCGTCGCGACGGTGCGCACGAGCGTGGTCTTGCCGGCGCCATTCGGCCCGAGCAGCCCCACGACTTCGCCGGCGTGGACCTGCAGATCCACGCCGCGAAGGGCCTCGATGTCGCCGAACGTGCGACCCAGCCCGTGCACCTCGAGCACCGGCCGATCGGTGGCGTTGCGTGCACGAGACTCGACGATGTGTTCGGACATGGAGAACACCTCCCAGTTCTTTATAGTACGATCGTACTCTAAAGAACTGGAGACGAACAATGCCCAAGGTCGTCGATCACCACGAGCGCCGCCGCCAGATCGCCCTCGTGGTCAGCGACATCGCCGCGGAGCGCGGCCTCGGCGACATCACCTTTCGCGAGGTCGCTGGTCGAGCCAAGGTCTCGGTCGCCCTCGTGCAGCACTACTTCGGCGACAAGGCCAATCTGCTCCACACCACCCTCCAGTTCCAGTCGGAGACGATGAACGCCCACGTCGCCGAGCGACTCGCCCGGCTGGGCAGCGATCCCGACCCGCTGGACGTCATCCGCACCGTCGCCCGAGCCTTCCTGCCGATCGACGACGTGAGCCGACGCTCGATGCTCGTGTACCACGGCTTCGCCGCGGCAGCGCTCACCGACAATGCGCTCCGCGACAGCGACATGTTCGCCAACGGCCGGAGCCTGATCGACTTCTTCGCCGCGCAACTCGCGCACATCGGCACCGACGACACCCGCTGCCGGCTCGATCCCGACACCGAAGCGACCGTCCTGCTCTCGCTGCTGCTCGGGCTCTCGATCGCCGTCCTGCTCGAACAGACCAGCCCCGACGACGCCATCGTCGTGCTGGACACCCACCTCCGCCGGCTCGAGAACTGACGAGGGATCCGTTCGGGCCCGGCGGCGGCGTCAGCTCGACAGCGAACGGACGTCGAGTGGGTCGCCGAGCGTGATGCCGTCCGAGGAGATGTGGAACTCGCTGATGGCGGAGGAGTTCTTCGAGCCTCTGGCCTTGAGGACGCTGAGGGCGCGTTTCATCTGCGCTCCGTCTTGGACGTGCTGGAGCAGGATGACGTTGTCGGCGATGTGGGACATGCCGAGTTCGCTGAGCCGCGTGATGCGGAAGAGTTCCATCGTTTCGTAGGTGAACATGGCATTGACGTTCTGTTGCTCACAGCGTTGCACGAGCGAGTACAGGAATTCGCGCAGACGCATCGGGTCGGGTGTGGCGGCGACCAAGTCGTTGAGGCTGTCGATGACGAGCCGGCGGGCACCCACCTCGTGCATCCGGTCGAGCACCTCGTAGATCAATTCGTCGATGTAGATGTCGACAGGCGAGCGGTCCATGATCGTGACGTGCGGGTCGTCGATGGTCCAGCCGAACCGGGAGATGACGCGGGCGAGCTGACCGCGGCTTTCTTGGAGCGTGACGAACACCGAGTTCTCGTCGCGGGCGGCACCGGCGTACACGAAGTGCAGGCCCATCAGCGTCTTGCCGGCACCGGACGGTCCGGCGATCAGTGTCGTGGAACCTGACCAGTACCCCTCCTCGAGGGCGTCGTCGAGCGCGTCGATGCCCGTCGACACGCGTTCACCGACCGACGTGTTGAGGACGGTGTCGCGTTGGTCGGCGAGACGCGGGAACACGACGAGTCCGTCGGACGTGATGCGGTAGACGTGGTCACCGGACAAGAAGTCGCTGCCGCGCAGCTTGCGGACGCTGAGGTACCGGACGGAGCGCTCCGACGTTCGTTTGGTTTCGACTCCGATGACGGCGTCGGCGACGGCGAACTCGGGTGAGTTGGTCGCCTCGCCGGGCTCGTACTCGCCGACCCACAACGACGAGACGGCGATCGCGGTGAGCCTGTCCGGCGAGGTCGTGGAGGAAGCGGCGGAAATCGGCGTCGCTGGTGGCGAACGTGCGCAGCGCCTTGAAGCTGTCGATCACGATGATGCCAGGGCGGTGTTGCTTGATCAGCGCGTCGATGCGTTCCGTCACGGCGGTGAGCCCGTCCTGATGGACGGCGTCGCCGAGATCGTCGTAGAACACCGAGCGTCCGATCTGCTCGGTGTCGAAGAAGGACAGTTCCTGCCCGAAGCGCAGCAGCTTGTCGAACGGTTCCGACACCGTCGACAAATAGAGTCCGGGGCGTTCGAGCGTGGCGTTGGCGAACAGACACTGTTCGGCCAGGATCGTCTTACCGGTCCCCGGCGCGCCGACGACGAGGGTGATCGCGTCCGACATGAGGCCGCCGCCGAGGATGTCATCGAGCCGCGGGTTGCCCGTGGAGAGGCGCTGCATCAGGCGACAGGAATCTTCGAAGGACGGGTCAAGGCGCTCGAGCCCAGCAGATCGCGTACCGTCGAGACGAACTGCAAGGGCACCACCGGCTTGGCGAGGAACGCGCTGGCACCCGCCGCCATCGCCTGATCGGCGAGGTCGAGCGCCGACATCGCCAACACGGGTGTGTCGCCGCCCGCCAGACGCGCACACAGTTCGAGGCCTCCGCCCGACATCATCAGCTCGAGGATCGACAGCTGAGGTCGCCGTTCGGCGAACAGTTGCTCGGCCCCTTCCGGTTCCAACGCCACACACACCTCGTAGCCCTCGGTGCGCAAGAAGTACTCGAGAAGCTCTGCTGCATACCGGTCGCGCTCTGCGAGGAGCACCACGATCCTGGGGGCGTCCTCACTCGCCTCTGACCGGTGCCTCCGCACGGGAACGGTCGGCCAGCATTCGATGCGCGGCTGCCGGCGTGGTGCCGCTCGCCACGAGATCGACGACGAAGCGCAGCTGCTCCAACTCGTCGCGCGAATAGACGCGTTGTTCACCTTTGCTCCGCGCCGGAACGACGATTCCGTAACGGTCCTCCCATTTGCGAACCGTCGCCGTCTCGACCCCCAGCATCGACGCCACCGCGCCGATGGAATAGATCGGCTGACGCCCCGATTCCGAATCGCCCGTGCTCACGCGACCGTGTCTTCGGATCGCACCTCGACCAATCGGTCAACCTCGGTCATTTCCAACAGGCGGGTCACACAGCGCGGGGGGTTCACGAGTGTCAGCTTCGCACCTGAGCCGACGAGGGCGTGGTGAAGCTCGACAAACAGATTGATGCCGGCGGAATCGATGAAGGTCAGCCCCGCACAGTCCAACTCGACGTCGCCACCGACGCCCGCCAGTCGGCTGCGCACGCGCGGCGCCATCGCGATGTCGAGTTCTCCGGACAGCTTCAACACGGCGACGCCATCCGTCGTGGTCATCGCCACGCCGTCCGCACCGCGGCCTCCGACCGTGCTGGAATCAAAGCTCAACATATGTGAGACACTAGTTCGACAATACCTCGACGTCAACCCGCCATCGAAACGGCTCGCCGTTTCGTCGTAGCGACCGGTGGGTAGCTGGGTTCCGACCGAATGCCAATGGGGGCTTCGGTCCAAGGCCAGAGGAGGGGACATGGACAACAGTTGGCAGAAGCAGTGGGACGGACGCTGGGATCAGTTCAAGGGCAAGGTCAAGCAGACCTGGGGTGACTTGACCGACGACGATTGCGACGTCGCCGAGGGCAAGTACGACGAGATGGTCGGTCGGATCAAGACCCGCACCGGTGAAGCAGAAGAAGAGGTCCGCGAGAAGATCAGCGCCCTGAAGTGAACGCCCCGTCGACCTGACGAATCCACTCGATGAGTGTGGCCACGGCCCTCGACCTCGGTCGAGGGCCGTGGCGCGTCGGCGGCGGCGAATGATGCCGGCCTGAGGTTTGGTTCGACGCGACACCGGAGACATTCGCAACTCAGCTCACGCACACGCTTCCAGGAGGAGCCATGATCGGATTTCTGTTGTTTCTGCTCCTGATCGGAGTCGTCGCCGGGTTTCTCGCACGCCTGCTCGTCCCCGGTCCCGATCCGATGAGCGTCTGGCAGACGATTCTCCTCGGCATCGTCGGCTCGTTCATCGGCGGGCTCATCGGGTATCTGTTGTTCCGAACGGACGGCGAGGACGGCGCACTCCAAGCGTCCGGTCTGATCGGATCGGTCGTCGGCGCCGTGATCGCCCTGCTGGTCTGGCGTGCCGTTCAGCGTCGTGGCACGCATCGCACACTCAGCCGCTGACGCACCGCTTGTCCGTCGCCGCTGCGTCACTCGGAACGTTCACGTCGACACTCGTGCCGGTGACCGCTCGCGTCGACCGGCAATGTCGTCGACGTCGGTGTGCTAGGCCTACGTGTCGAGGTGGTCGCCCGTGCCGGAGTCCCCGTACTTGATGAGCAACACGCATCATGAGACGGGTGCGCGCTTCGAGGGCCTCGAACGCACGCTCGATCCGATCTCGATCGGTCACCTGGAGCGTGTCGGGGTGCAGCCCGGCGCCCGCTGCTTGGAGATCGGTACCGGCGGTGGTTCGATCGCCCGTTGGCTTGCGGCCCGGGTGGGCCCCGACGGGCAGGTGGTGGCGGTCGATCTGGATACACGATGGTTCGACCATGACGGCAGCCCACAGCTCGAGGTGCGCGAGCTCGACGTGGTGGCCGGGCCGATACCCGAAGGCCCGTTTGACCTCATTCACGAACGGCTCGTGTTGCAACACGTCCCGGCCCGTCTCGACGTGCTCGATCGTCTCGTCGCCCGGCTAGCCCCAGGAGGCTGGTTGGTGCTGGAGGACTTCGACACCGGCGAAGTACGCACCACGGATCGTGCGGGTCCCCACCACGAACTCATCGTTCGTATGGCGACCGCGTTCAACCGTTTGTTGGCGGAGCGCGACGGCGCCAACAACTTTGCCGCCGATGCCTGGCGGCACCTCCGCCAGCGGGGCCTGACCGACACGGGCGCCAGCGGCCACGTCGTGTTCGACCGCGGCGGCGAGGGTTTCACACAGGTGATGGCAGCCAACGCCCGGCAGGTCCGCGACGGGCTCGCCGGCCTGGGCATCGCGGCCGACGACATCGACCAATTCCTGGAGGTCCTCGCCGATCCGGACACCATCGTCGGCACGTCGGTTCTCATCGCGGCATGGGGCCGGCGCCCGGCCTGACCGCCCGAAACATCCGTGCGGAGGTCCAGATGGTCGACTCATCGATCGAAGAGACGTCATGGAAGCCTTGGGTCGTTGCGCCCGGGTCGGGATTCGAAGTTCGCGATCCGCGTGGCGCGGTCGGCCTGATCCAGATCAACAGGTCCCAGTTCTTGGTGACGCAGCCCTTTCGATTCACCGACCAGGATGTGGAACAGAAGCTCCTCGACGAGCTCGTCAGCGCCGGCAAGGACGAACAGCAGGCGCGGACGGCCCTCGACGATGCCCGCTCCTTCACCCCCTCGGAGAATCCGAGCGACCTCGCATCGATCCCGCGTTTCATGCGATGGTTCGAGAGCGCGTATGGCGCCCACACGTTGGCGGCGGTGTTGCACGACGATCTGATCGTCGACGAGCCGAACGGCGGACCGCTGGGCAGCGACACGCTCTCCGACACGTTCTTCCGGGAGATGATGAAGGCAGCCGGCGTGCCGTGGCTCAAGCGATGGATCATGTGGGCGGCCGTCGCTCTGCGCTCGCGATGGGCGGCGGGCGGGATCAGGCGCGCATCGGTGTTCGTCTGGATCCTTCTCTCCAGCGCCGGAATCACGTCGTTCCTCTGGGCGGTTGGTTCGGCGCTGCTCGACTGGAACGGTCCGGGCGTCTGGTGGCTGCTGTCGATCGCACTCGCGCTCCCATTCCTGGCCGCGGTGCTGTGGGGCCGGCAATATGGCGCCGGCATCGTCGCCGCGGCCGCCGCCCTGTGGATCCTGCCCGCGGCAGCCGTCGCCGGTGTCGGGTACGTGATCTACCTCGGACTCGAGCGAGGTGCGAAGACCGTCGGCCTCCGGTGAGCGGCCACCCTCACCATCCGCCCTGACTCGGAGCCGTCACCTTCGGGAGACGAGCCCGACCACGCGTGCGGCGTTGTACCGGTAGAGGGGATCGCCGGTCCGCGTTTCCTCGACGAGGGCGACGTTGGCCAGCTTGATGACGTGGGGGTCGCGGTCGCTGATGGCGCGCTCGGCGATCTGCTCGCGCGTCGGCAGTGAGGAGCGGCGCACGGCGTCGACCGCATCGGGACTCAACAACTGCGGAGCACCGGCCGCGGCGTAGGCGATGGCCATGGCCGGCACCGTGTGCGCCACGAGACGTCGCGCGGTGTCGTCGTCGACCCACTCGCTCACGGTGCGTATGGCCCGGGCGCCGGTGACGAGGTGGAGCGTGATGAAGTCATCGGCAGCGGTGTGCGCAGCGATCGCGAACGACGAGACGTCATCGAGGCTGTGTTCGTCCAAGGCGACACCGGTGAGCGCGGCCCGCAGATCGGGGTGCCGCGAGATCGAGTCGAGGTCGAAGCTGTGCTCCCACGATCCCGAAGATCGGCGGGCGAGGTCCGCTGCCACGTCGGGGAGGCGACGTGATCCAGGAGTCATGTCCGGTGCCGCCAGGACGTGTCGGCGGCGTTCCCAGTCGAGCAACGCGGCGGCGACCTGTCCTTCGTGACCGACGTCGAGCGCGTAGCCGAGTCGGATGACGGGATGGAACAGCTGGCTCGCCGGGTGGGTCACCAGCTCGGGCACGCGGGCTCGCACCGTCGCCGCGATCCCATCGCGGGCAACTTCGTGGAGACGTGTCTCGAGGACGTCCCAGTCGTCGCGCAGCTCCGGGTCGCCGGCGGCGTGGGCGTCGAACACCGACTGCAGAACTGCCGGCGGAGCGCCGAGCTGGTGGAGCGCGACCAGCGCCATCGCCAGATGGTTGCTGAAACGACCCCTGAAACTGGGCGAGAAGGCGAGCTCGGCGTCCAGGAGTTCCCGCATCGATGGGGTCGGCGTGGTTGGCAGAACGGTCAGCATGGCGTCCATGCCGTCGACGTTACGAGTTCAACCTCACTTGAAGTCAAGGCCCCTGGCGGGCTACCCGATGGTCGCTGGTCGGGTGCGGCGTGTTCGGTACCCGAGGATCACCCCCAGGGCGAGAATGCCGGTGCCGGTGGCGATCGCCGCGAGCGGGAGCGCGACCGCGAGCGCGAGGCAGCCGACGAGACCCAGTGCGGCGATCCATCTGGGCCAGCGACGCTGTGGCGCCGGCAAGGTGAGGCTGGCGGCGTTGGTGATGGCGTAGTAGGTGAGGACGGTGACGCTGGAGAAGCCGATCGCTCCTCGGAGGTCGAGCGTTGCGGTGAGCGTGATGACCACGACGGTGACGGCCGTTTCCGCGCGCAGCGGTATGGACCGTTGTTCATCGAGGGTGGCGAACCAGCCAGGCAGCTCATGTCGGCGGGCCATCGCGAGCACCGTGCGAGAAATCCCGGGGATGAGGTTGAGGAGGACGCCGAGGGCGGCGATGCCGGCCCCGATCGCGCACGATGGGCGACAGCCACTCGAAGGGAGATGCTTTCACGACGATGTCGAGTGGAGCGTCGCTCGTGGCGATCGTGTCGATCGGCACGGTCGCGAGGAGCGTGACGCCGATGGTCGCGTAGATGGCGAGTACGGCGACCAGAGCTCGCGGGATCGCCTTGGGGATGGTGACGGCGGGGTCGCGGACTTCCTCGCCGAGGGTGGCGATGCGGGCGTAGCCGGCGAATGCGAAGAACAGGAACCCGGCTGAGCGAAGGATGCCGCCGGGGGTGGTCTCGATCGGATCGATGCACGCGAGGCAGGCCTCACCGCTGGACCAGCCGGCGATCACGACCGACGTGAGGGCGCCGAGCGCGACGACGAGCAGGCATTTGGTGATGGCGACGGTGCGCGACAGCCCGCGAATGTTGACGGCAGCGGTGGCGGCGACCGCCGCGACTCCGACGAAGCGGCCGTGATCGGGCCACAGGTAGGCGCCGGCGGTGAGGGCGAGCGCGACACACGACGCGGTCTTTCCGACGATGAAGCTCCAGCCGGCGAGGTGCCCCCACAGCGGGGAGAGTTGACGGCGGGCGTAGACGTAGGTGCCGCCCGATTCGGGGTGCACCGCGGCCGATTTGCGCCGACGAGGTGGCGTTGCAGAAGGCGACCACGGCGGCGACCGCGAGACCGATGATCAGACCGGTTCCCGCCGCATCGGCGGCCGGCCCCCAGCGCTGAAGACGCCGGCGCCGATCATCGACCCGGCGCCGACGATCACGGCGTCGAACACGCCCAGCCGGCGGGTGAGCCTCGGGGCTGGTGGTGGATTCGCTGGTGGTGGCGTCATGTCGTCGTCGCGGAATCTCATCGAGCACCCGCCGCCGTGCCGGGCTCAGGTTCCGGCAGGTTGGAACAGTTCGATCACGTTGCTCGATGGATCTTGCAGCAGCACCTGTTCGTCCGCCGGGTCCTTCCACGACGGGTTACGGAACGAGGCGCCCGCATCGTGAGTCGTGCGACCTCGCGGTCGATGTCGTCGACGATCAGATGAATCCGGTTCCATCCTCCCGGTGCCGGTATCGTCCCGTCCTGCATGGGCGCGGCCGGCGGAGCTCTTCGGTCCGGACAGCAGCAGTCGAAGGTTGCCGCGTTTGACGTCGGCGAACGCGGGCGCAAAGTTGTTGAGGATCTCGAAGCCCAGATGTTCGGTGTAGAACGTGACCGATCGGCGACGTCGTTGACGATGTAGCGGACACTGACGAGTTCATCGTTTGTCATGTCGGTTCTCCTGTTGTTCAAGTCACGGTTGAGCAGGTGGAGACGAAAGCCGATGCGCGTTCCAGTTCGGTCGCCGTGCGCTCGAACGCGCGGACACGAGGTCGCCCGGTCGCCCGGTCCTTCGATTGAGGGATCCGGCATGCTCCAATGGACCTGTTCGGGTGCGGATCGGAACGGCGGGCACACCTCGCGTACCCGGTCGCAGAGGGTGATGATCGTGTCGAAGCGTTGACCGACGAATTCGTCGACATGTTTGCTGCGATTTGCGCTGATGTCGATGCCACGGCCGGCGAGCACGCGACCGCGTTCGGGTGCAATGGTTTGGGATGGCTGCCCGCGCTGTCGGCATCGACCGTGCCGCCCGACATCTCGTTCGAGCAAGCGCCTTCGGCAATCTGGGACCGGCGCTGTTGCCCGTGCACAAGAACAACACCCGCGGCGTCGAGCCGAACGGGCGACGGGCGGCAGCGTCAGGGCCGGTGGCCGGAGCCGGAGAGCGGGATGGAGCGCAGCGCCCGTCGTCTGCAGCCCGTCGCGGCATGCATCGAGATCGATCGAGTAGTAGCTGTCGCGCCGTCGGCCGAACTCCGATGTGTCGTCACGAGCCCGGCGTCACGGAGGAGTCGCAGGTGATACGAGACGAGGTTCTGGGGTTCCCCGACCAGAGACCACGAGTTCCTTGACCGCCCGGTCGCTGCGCACCAGCTCTTGGAGCAACCGCCACCGCACCGGATGCGACGTCAAACTACGAAGGGCGGGGGTTCGACCGTCCCACTGGGCTGCGACCTGCTCGACGTCACAGTCCCACCGTAGCGGATTTTGTTCATCCAATCAAATCGACTTGATGCAATTTGTCAGGCTTCGGATCGTGTCTGATGAACCGAAATGCCCCGCCGATGGATGGGCCAAGGAGTGACACTACGGTGGGCGGACTTATGGAGTCGGATATCGAGGCGTGGATGCATGGCTCGATCGAGTCTTCGGTCTTGTCGGAGATGGGACGCGCGATCTGAGACTACGACTGGGCTTCGACATCCTTGGGTCCGATCGTGGAATGGCCCGAGGGCCTTCGGCTGGCGGTATCGGTGTGCTTGTCATCTCGATTTCCGATGCTGGTCACGTGGGGTCCGGACCTGATCAAGATCTACAACGACGGGTACCGACCGATGCTCGGCACGCAGAAGCATCCTGCGGCGCTCGGCTCGCCGGCGCCAACGGTGTGGCCGGAGATCTGGGGCAGATCGGACCGTTGTTCGAGTCCGTCATGATGACCGGAGTTCCGACACTCGAGACGAATCAGGAGTTGATCCTCGAGCGCAACGGCTATCGGGAGGAATGCTTCTTCACGTCTCCTACGGTCCGCTGTTCGACCGGGGTGAATCGGCGGCGTGCTGTGTGTGGCGTCGGAGACCACCGAGCAGATCGTGGACCATCGACGGCTGGAATGTCTGGCACGGGTGCAGACCCAATTGGTCGATTCGGAGCAGGTGACCGATGTGTGCGCCCGTCGCTACGGCGTCGCGAGGATTCGCTGCCGGTGTGCGGGAGTGCGACATCTATCTTCAGGTGGCGACGATTTCTGCTCGTTGCGTCCACCCGCGAGACGATGTCGCCCAGTGGACGTCTCGGCGATGCTGTGGACACCCAACGAACGCCGGTCGTGGTCGGCGGCGACGGCACCGAGACGATGCCGGCCAGCGAGTTTGTCGTGCCGATGGGCCGTTCGTTCGGCGGAGTAAGCGGGGCGATGGTGGTGTCGTTGAGTCCCCAACGGCCTTTCGACGCGAGCTACCGAAGGTTCCTCACGTTGATCGTGGACGTGGTCACCAGCGCATTGGACGGCGCGTACGACGGACCGTCGAGATCGGCCAATACCGCCGAATCAGCGACACATTGCAGGCATCGATGCTCAAACCCGTCAGCGATCTTCCGACAGTCGCCGCC
>CAVYWH010000006.1:0-317086 GCA_963772085.1 Ilumatobacteraceae bacterium | reverse complement strand
CGGTGAAGATGCTCGAGATCGATGCGGTAGGCATGTACGACACCGCCGCCGAGGACATGGGCAAGTTTTCGTCACCACGGAACTCGGCGGCGGCGGCACGTCGACGGCGCCACACCGTGCGGATCGCCCGGCGCGGCGTGTTGAATGTGCTCAAGCATGCAGGCATCGTTGTCAGGCGCGTTCGACATGCAGCCAACTCGCTGGCTCGACATGCCGTCCGGGCGACTGCTTCTGCTTTGCCGAGGATGACGGCATGATCGAAACGATGGTCGATCTTGGCGAGAGCCTGTCCGGCAGGCCAGGTCGTCGCGCGCATCCATCCGGTCGCTCCGCACCGGGTCGCACCGCAGGAAATCCGGGCAAGATGTCAGGGCTGCTCGTCGCGCGGCATTTTCCGGGACTGGTCAAGGCGGGCGATTGCGCCAGTGTCGTAGCGGTCGCCATGATGAGCCCTGCCCGAATACGGCGCCCCTATCGCGAGACGTCGGCCGGATGACATCCGCCGGCTCGACGCCATCGACCTAAGATTCCTCGACGCCATCCAGCGCGACGGGCGCATCACCAAGCTGGCGCTGGCCGAGAAGGTCGGGCCTGTCGCCGACGCCCTGCTGGATGCGGCTGCAGCAAGCTGGAAAAGGCCGGCATCGTCTCCGGCTATCATGCCCGAGTCGCCATGCGCGTCGATCGCGCCGGTCGCCACCGTGCTGATGGAAGTGACGCTCGGCAACCACCGCCAGGCCGATTTCGACCGCTTCGAGCGCGCCATCCGCGACATCCCGGAGATCGTCGCCTGCTGGTCGGTCGGCGGCGGCGTCGACTATGTGCTGAAGGTCATGGCGCGCGACATCGACGCCTATCAGCGCCTGGTCGACGGCGCTGCTCGAGCGCGAGATCGGCATCGACCGCTACTTCACCTACATCGTCACCAAGACGGTGAAGGAGGAGATCGCGCTGCCGGTGGCGGACCTGCTGCCGGCACCGGACGTGACGGCCAGAGCAATCTCTCTGCCTGGCGCGCGACAATCAGACAATCTCTCTACGAGCGCGGCTGCAAACAGCCTCTCTCTCTGCGCACGGCTGACTAGTCTTCCGGCAGCATCCGAACCGGGAGACCGCGACGATGTCCGCGCATTTCGCCCGCCCGCACCGCCACGACGCGCTCGACCGGCTCGCCGACCGCCGGCTGCTGCGCGAACTCGCCTATGTCGACGGCCACTGGACGGCCGGCGACGGCCGGCCGAGAGCTTCGAGGTCACCGATCCGGCCACCGGCGCGACCGTCGCCTGGGTCGCCGCGCTCGATGCCGGCCAGACGACAGCGGCGATCGATGCCGCCGCGCCGCGCCTTCCCGACATGGCGGGCGCTGCTGCCGCAGGAGCGCGCGACAATCCTGCGCAAATGGTTCGAGCTGATCCTCGCTGCCAAGGAGGATCTGGCGCTGCTGATGACGCTGGAGCAGGGCAAGCCGCTGCAGGAATCGCTGGGCGAGATCGACTATGCCGCCTCCTTCGTCGAGTGGTATGCCGAGGAAGGCAAGCGGCTGAACGCCGAAAGCGTGACCAGCCATCTGCCCGACGCCGAGATGATGGTGCGGCGCGAGCCGCTCGGCGTCGTCGGCGTCGTCACGCCGTGGAATTTCCCGTCGGCCATGCTGACCCGCAAGGCGGCGGCGGCGCTTGCCGCCGGCTGCACCGTCGTCGCGCATCCCTCCTCCGAGACGCCGCTGTCGGCGCTGGCGCTGGCCGAACTCGGCGAGCGCGCCGGCCTGCCGGCCGGCGTGTTCAACGTCGTCACCGGCGATGCCGCGACGATCGTCGGCCGGCTGTGCGACGACGCGCGCGTCCGCGCCATGAGCTTCACCGGCTCGACCGAGATCGGCAGGCTGATCGCCGCGCAATGCGCGCCGACGATGAAGCGGCTGGTCATGGAACTCGGCGGCCATGCGCCGCTGATCGTCTTCGACGACGCCGATATCGAGCAGCGCGGTGCGAGATCGCCATCGACGCCAAGTTCGCGACCTCCGGGCCAGGATTGCCTCGCGGCCAACCGCATCTATGTCCAGCGCGCGCATCTACGACGCGCTTCTGCGCGGCCTTCGCCGAGCGCGATCGAGGCGCTGAAGGTCGGCGCACGGGCTCGACCGACGGCGTCGACATCGGCCCGCTGATGCACGAGCGCGCCGTCGCCAAGGTCGAGGAGCAGGTCGCCGACGCGCTCGCCCGCGGCGCGCGCTGCCTCGACCGGCGGCAAGCGCCATGCGGCCGGGCCGCTGTTCTACCAGCCGACGCTGCTGGCCGACGTGCCCGACGATGCGCTGATCATGCGCGAGGAGACCTTCGGTCCGGTCGCCGCGGTCACGCCGTTCGACACGCGAGGACGAGGTCGTCGCCCGCGCCAACGACACCGAATACGGCCTCGTCGCCTATGTCGTCACCGAGAACGGCGCGCGCCAGCTGCGCATGGGCCGCGCGCTCGACTACGGCATGGTCGCGATCAACCGCGTGAAGATCACCGGCGCGCCGATCCCGTTCGGCGGCGTCAAGCAGTCCGGCCTCGGCCGCGAAGGCTCGCGCCACGGCTCGAAGCCTTCACCGATCTCAAATATCTCTGCCTCGACGCGGCCTGAAGCCATCGGCAGTCCGAGAAGGAATCAAACATGCTCGACCGCTCGAACGAACTCGCCGCCTGGGACCGCGACCACTTCTTCCATCCCTCGACCCATATGGGCACGCATGCGCGCGGCGAGTCGCCGACCCGCATCATCGCCGGCGGCGAGGGCGTCTACATCACCGACATCAACGGCAAGCAAGAGCCTCGACGCCTTTGCCGGGCTCTATTGCGTCAATGTCGGCTATGGCCGCCAGAAGATCGCCGACGCGATCGCCGAGCAGGCGAAGAACCTCGCCTATTACCACGCCTATGTCGGCCACGGCACCGAGGCCTCGATCACGCTTGCCAAGATGATCATCGACCGCGCGCCCGAAGGGCATGAGCCGCGTCTATTTCGGCCTGTCGGGCTCGGACGCCAACGAGACCAACATCAAGCTGATCTGGTACTACAACAACGTGCTCGGCCGGCCGGAGAAGAAGAAGATCATCTCGCGCTGGCGCGGCTATCACGGCTCCGGCGTGATGACCGGCTCGCTGACCGGGCTCGACCTCTTCCACAACGCCTTCGACCTGCCGCGCGCGCCGATCCTGCACACCGAGGCGCCCTACTATTTCCGCCGCGCCGACCGCTCGATGAGCGAGGAGCAGTTCTCGCAGCATCTGCGCCGACAAGCTCGAGGAGATGATCCTCGCCGAAGGGCCGGACACGGTCGCCGCCTTCATCGGCGAGCCGATCCTCGGCACCGGCGGCATCGTGCCGCCGCCGGCCGGCTACTGGGAGAAGATCCAGGCGGTGCTGAAGAAATACGACGTCCTGCTGGTCGCCGACGAGGTGGTGACCGGCTTCGGCCGGCTCGGCACCATGTTCGGCTCCGACCACTACGGCATCAAGCCCGACCTGATCACCATCGCCAAGGGCCTGACCTCGGCCTATGCGCCGCTGTCGGGCGTCATCGTCTCCGACAAGGTGTGGCAGGTGCTGGTGCAGGGTTCCGACAAGCTCGGCGCGCATCGGCCATGGCTGGACCTATTCGGCGCATCCGATCTGCGCGGCCGCCGGCGTCGCCAATCTCGAACTGATCGACGAGCTCGGACCTGGTCGAGCAATGCCGGCGAGACCGGCGCCTATTTCCGCGCGCGAGCTGGCCAAGGCCGTCGGCGGCCACACGAATGTCGGCGAGGTGCGCGGCGACGGCATGCTGGCGGCGGTCGAGTTCGTCGCCGACAAGGACGACCGCATGTTCTTCGACGCCGTCGCAGAAGATCGGCCCGCAGGTCGCGGCGGCGCTTGCTGGAGCGCGGCGTCATCGGCCGCGCCATGCCGCAAGGCGACATCCTCGGCTTCGCGCCGCCGCTCTGCCTGACGCGGGAAGAGGCCGACATCGTCGTCGCGAAGACCGCGGATGCGGTGAAGGCGGTGTTCGCTGGCTGAACTCTAAGCGAGAACTGGCGCAGCAGCACGGCCAGGGAACCACGCCTCGGCGATCATTGCTATCGAGACTTTCATATCCGGAATGCGGACCGGCATCTTCGCTCCCTGTCGGGCAGGTGGGTCGTTGGGAAACCACTTAAGCCACTCCTCATTGGCGCCCGCGAAGTCTTCCTCGTCAGCCACAATCAGCGTTGCACTGACCGCCTTTTCCAAACTGCTGCCCGCAGCCTCCAGAATAGCGGAGATGTTGCGAAGGCATTGTGCGACCTGGGCCTGCACCGGACCCTTCACGAGTTGCCCGTCGACGGGTCAATCGGCGCAGTTCCCGACACGAAAACCAATCCTGCGGCCTTGACCGCCTGACTGTAGGAAGGTGGCGCCGTTGGTGCGGCCGGGGTGGTGATTATCGTGCGCGACATGAGGCTTGTTCGGCAATCTGAGCTGGGCCGACCAAGCTTGGCCAAACGTGGCCAGAGTCAAGCATTTTCTCCAAACACCAAGGTCGATGTTGTGAACCGATCCCTCTCGGACCTTTAGCCGGACGAATTGAAGGTTCCTTCGATCACCCAGACAGTGATCTTCGATACCTGGTTGACTGCGGTTCACTGTCGAAACAGGCTGCGCAGCATACGCAACCCTTCTTCGATATTTGGCGCGTTTCAAATGGCGCCATACCCAAGCATAAACCCGGCTCGTGGGCTCCCCCCCGCGGCGAACTTTGACGGACCTGGACGGCGACGCCGCGATCGGCAGCGCGGTGTGCGACCTCGGCGATGTCGTCCACCGACATTCGACCGCCCCAAGGCGGTGAGATGGAGCCCTGTTGTCGGACGGGATGAGCTCGGGATGTCCGGCGAAGTCGTTCGCGATGGCGTCTGCCAGAAGATCCGCTGCCGTTCCGGTAGATTGCGCTCATCCGGCGGACGTGACGTGCAAACGCGCCCTGACCGATGAAACGCGCGAGTGCCACTTGCGTAAGTGTCGACGAATGCCAGTCGCTGACGAATTTCGCTTTGTGCAGGGCCTCCGCAGCGATGGCGGCGTCACCAGGAAGCCCAGCCGAAGCGTCGGCAGCATTGTCTTGGAGAAAGAGCCGACATAGACGACCCGGCCCTTTGTGTCGAATGTCTGCAACGGCTCGAGAGGACGGCCAGAGCCCGGCGGCCGAGTGCCGTAGTAGCCGATGGCTGCACCGAGCGAGGAGTTCTTGATCAGGTTGAGGTACTGGTTGCCGAGCGGCGGTATCCCGATGCGCAACGCCTGGGGGAGGATCACGAACCACATCTTCTGGAACCCGCTGAGGGCGACGGCGTCGGCCGCCTCGGCCTGCCCGCGTGGCACCGCCTGGATCGAACCGCGCACGATCTCGGCGATGTGGCTGGCGGTGTAGATGACGAGCGCGAAGAACAGGGCGAAGAACGAGGGGTCGACCCGCATCCCGCCGCTCGTCGCCCGACCCTCGATCGCAGGAACGCTCCACGAGTAGCCAGCGGCGAACCAGCACCCGACGACGATCACGAGGAAGGCGAGCCCGCCCCACAGCCCCGATCGCGCCGGCGTGCCGGTCCGGTTCGACACCGATCGCCGCCAGCGGGCGACGGCCCACCAGACCACCGCGCCGACGAGCAGGATCAGCAGCAGGCCGCGACCGGTTCCCCCCTGGAACCACGGCACGGCGATGCCGCGGTTGGAGAGGATGACGACGCCGAGGAAGTCCCACGCGTCGGTGATGTTCGGGAAACACGCCGAGCACGACGACCACGAAGCCCGCCACCAGGAACAGCGCCGAGCGGAATGTTGCGCACCACCTCGACGTAGACGGTCGAGATCTTGCGCACGATCCAGTTCTGCGACAGCCGGCCGATACCGACGAGCGTGCCGAGCATCGTCGCCGCGATGACGGCGGCGACCGAGACCCGCAACGTGTTCAGCAGCCCCTGGTACAGCGCCTCGCGGACCGACGCGTTCTGCGACAGCGAGTTCCCGGTGATCTGGAACGACGCCGGGTTGTCGAGGAAGTCGAAGTTGGTCGGGATGTTCGCCTGCGCGGCATTCGTCGGTGTAGTTGCCCCACAGCCAGCTGGCGATCGCCACCACGACGGCGACGATCGCCAGCTGGACGACCCACTTCAGGACCCGGACGTCGCGCCACAGGGGCACGCGCCGGGTCTCCATCGGGGCGAGGGTCGAACTCAGCGGTAGGGCGGCGCGTACATCAGGCCGCCTTCACTCCACTGGGCGTTGACGCCGCGCTCGAGGCCGAGCGGCGTCAGGTGCTCCTCGAAGATCTCGCCGTAGTTGCCGACCTGCTTGACGACCTGGTAACCGAAGTCGGTCGGCAGGCCGAGGCCCGGATCGAGCACCGCTTCACCCTCGACGTTCAGGCCGAGGAAGCGCTGGATGTTGACATCGGTGGTGTCGGCGAACGTGTCGACGTTCTCCGAGGTGATGCCCAACTCCTCGGCGGTGATGGTGGCGAGGATCGCCCAGTTCACTGCCTGCGCCCACTCGCTGTCGCCGTCGGCGACCGCAGGTGCGAGGGGCTCCTTGGAGAACACCTCGGGCAGGATCGTCAGGGCTTCGGGCCCGTCCGGGATAGGTCGAGCGCAATCCGGTCAGCTGGCTGGTGTCGGACGACCAGCCGTCGCACTGTCCGGCGATGAACGCCTCCTGGATCAGATCGACGTCCTCGAACGGGCGGATCTCCCACGCCACGCCGAGGCGGGCGGCCTCGGCGGCGGCGTTGCCCTCGGTGGTGGTGCCCTGGGCGACGCAGACGATCACGCCGTCCATGTCCGCGAGCGATGCGAAGCCGCTGTCGGCGGCGACCATCATGCCCTGGCCGTCGTAGAACGTCGGCTGCAGGAACGTGGCGCCTTCCACACCGTCGCGGGTGGCGGTCCACGTGGTGTTCCGGACGAGGGCGTCGATCTCGCCGGACTGCAAGGCGGTGAAGCGGTCGTCGGTGGCCACGTCGACCATCTCGACCGCCGTGGCGTCGCCGAGCACCGCGGCCGCGATGACACGACAGAAGTCGGAGTCGAACCCGACGTGCTCGCCGGAGGGGTCGAGCGTGGCGAACCCGGGCAGATCGTCGCGGGTGCCACAGCGGAACACGCCGGCCTCGGTGACCGCATCGAGCGTCGAGCCGGAGCTCTGCACCTCCTCGACGCTGCCGTCCGGCGCCGCGCTGTCGGCGGGTGCCTCGCTGGCGGCGGGCGCCTCGCTGCTGTCGGTCGCCGCCGTCTCGGCCGGGACGGATCCGTCGGCGCCGGTCGTGTCTCCAGCGTCGTCGTCACTGCCGGTGCACGCCACACCGATCATCGACAGCGCGATCAATGGAACGATCGCTCGTTTCGTGGTCCTTCGCATCGTGGCCTCCCCTTGGTTCAGCGCCCGCTGATCTCGACTGGCTCGAGCCCGTGTGCCGACGAACCCTAGGTGCACGCCTCGGGTCGGGCAAGCGAATCGGCGCGACCGTCCTGGTCGAGCGCATGATCGACCGTTCGACGAACGGCGCGACGGCGCTGGCGTAGGTCACGCCGGTGGAGGGCCGCCGCAGGCACGACGACGCCGATCAGATCGGCCGCCGGCGTCGATCGACCGGCGAGCCGCTGTCGCCCTCGGACCGACGACGACGTCGAGTTCGAGCGCCGCCCGCTCGGACACCGTGATCCTCGGCTGATGTCGTCGACCCGCAGCGTCGAGCCCACGGATCAGCTCGCCTCGGCGGAGCCGTCCGGCCTCACGATGCGCACCGGCCCCGGCCGCTGACGTCGTCGGCCTGCGTGCGGTCCATTCCGTCCATCCGGCGCCGGTCGTGGCCGGTCGGTCCGAGGATCGCCACCGAGCGCGAGATCGGTCTCGGAGCGTCGAGGCCGACGACGGCAGCTGGCACATCGCCGACGCGGAGGTCGCGCAGATCGCCTTCGACGACGTGGGCGGCCGTGAGCACGACACCGTCGGCGACGAACGTGCCGACCCCGAAGCGGGGCTGCGGTCGGTCGCAGTCCGTCGCTTCGATGGCGACCACCTCGAGCGGCGCGAGTCGCGTCGTCGTCGGCCACAGCCGGCGGCCACCGCGATCGCGGGCCCCAGGACGAGGCCGAGCGCAACGGTGCTCCGCCGACCCATCCGACGATCAGAGCACAACGAGCGCGAGCGCGGTGACGGTGAGGCGCGCACCGATCCAGACGACCGCCCACCGATCGGTTCGTGGCGGTTGCCCGCCGCAGCGGTTGTTCGATCGCGAGGTGCAGCACGGTGGCCGCGGCACCGGCGGCGGCGACCTTGACGGCGACGAGTCCCCACCCGTCGAGACCCACCCGGTCCGGCGTGAGGATCAGGATGACCGGCCAGTGGATCAGGTAGATCGAGTAGCTGGCCACCCCGATCGCCGGCCAGCGGCCGCCACGCCGAGCGTCGAGGTGAGACGGTTCGGCACCAGCAACGACAGCACGAGCACCGCGCTGACCAGCGACAGTGCGCTGTACCCGCCGTGCAGCAACCACGGTGGGTCGTAGTCGTTCGTCGCGGCGATGACCACGATCGACGCCAGCGCGAGGAGACCGGCGGGGGCCAGCCAGCGTCGTAGGCGAATCGGCGATCTCGGGCCGGCGGTGCAGGAGGATGGCGAGGCCGCAGCCGGCCAGGATCTCGCTGCCCCGCGTGTCGGTGCCGAACTCGAGCCGATACTGCGGTCCGCTGATCAGCAGCTGGGCGAGCAGCGATCCGCACCAGCCGATCACCACGACGATCGTCAGCGAACGGAGCGGGACGAGCGGTGCGCAGGCAGGCGACGAACGCCACCGTCAGCAGCACGTAGAACTGCTCCTCGATCGCCAGCGACCAGTACGGCCCGAGCGGACCGACGATCGTGCGCAGCAGTTGGTCCTCGCCCGACCAGATGACGTGCCAGTTCGTGTAGCCGAAGATCGCCGGCGATGGCGTCGGAGGCCTGCATGCCGGTCCAGTAACGTGCCCGCGAGCACGACGGCGAGCGCGACGACCGTCAACGAGGCCGGCCACAACCGCTTGACCCGTCGTGCCCAGAAGCGGCCGAAATCGATCGAACCGCGTGCCGGCGGACTCGCGGAGCAGGATCGAGGTGACGAGGAATCCGGAGATCGTGAAGAACACCGACACGCCGATGAAGCCGCCCGGGAACAGGCCGGGCAGCCCCGACGTCGCGCCCGGCATGGAACAACACGACGAGCGCGACGGCCACGGCCCGCAGCCCGTCCAGCGATGCGTGGTGTGCGAGCCGCGTGCGCCCGTCGGTCACCTGCTCGGTCGCTGGTCGGTCATCGTCCGGCCCCGTTTCCGCTCGGTCGGCATCACGGGCGAACAGGGTGGCGCTCGCCACGAGCACGATGCCGAGGAGCGACCACGGATGCAACCACTCGAAGCGGATCGGCCAACCGGCGTTCGGGTACGGCCGGCCCGCGCAGCACCACGGCCACCACGACCAACTGCGGCGGCGACCACGATGCCGAGGCCGACGGCTCCGAGCAACCGCGTCCTGCCGGTCAAGCGCACCGCCACGCAGACGAGCGCCGGCGACCAGCCCCCAGATCCAGCCGATCAGCAGGGCGCTGGCGACGGTGGCGGTCACGATCGTGGCCACGCCGAGGGCACGTCCCCGACCAGTCGGACCACCGCTCGAGGCGAAGGAGCCGCGCCGACGGCCGCTCGGATCGCCGGTTCTCGGCGGCGGTCGAAGATCGCCAGCGCCGAGCGCGAGGAGCACGCCGCCGAGCGATGCCAGCAGCGCAGCGTTCAGCGCCGGCTGCACCGTCCAGGTGATCGTCACCGTCGTCGGTGAGGTCGGTCGGCTCGAGCCACCACCCGTTGGCGTTGCCGTCGACGAGGACGGGCTCGCCGAGCGAGCCGTCGTCGGTGCTCGCCGACCAACCGGTGTTGAACCCCTCGCCGAGCACGACCCAGCACCCCGTCGGGCAGGCCGACACCTCGACCGTACGCGACGTCCGGGAGCTCCTCGACCAGCTCGGCGGTCGGCGGCGTCACCGTCCGGCGTGTCGTCGGCGTGACGCGGGCTGCGCGAGCACCACCTGGTCGACGTTCCAACCCGTCACCGGCGACGGCGTCGCGAGCACGTGCGTCCCGGCGTCGAGGGCGATGACGCCGGGATCGGACGATCCGCAGACCGTGGCATCGATCGGCGATCCGTTCAGGATCTGGGCCTCGGTGGCCGTGAACGACACGCCGACGGGCTGGCCGTCGATCGACAGCAGGTCGGTCCGGCAGTCGGCGGTGATCTCGGCGACCGGTGCGATCGCCGGCGAGACACCGTCGAAGGTGATCTCGGAGATCGCCGCGGGGAGCGCGACCGACCTCGCCGAATCGTCGATCGAGCGTGGCCCGTTCGTCGACGGCGATGATCTCGATCGTCGTGTCGGCGAGCGACGTCGGCCGCGGGAAGCGCGAGTGGTCGAACTCGGCCCCGCCGGCACCTCGAGGTCGAACGCTCCCGTCGGCGTCGCTCACCCTGACGGCGGTGATGGGAGAGAACGTACCGACCGGCTGCGCGATGGTCATCGCCGATGCGGTGCCGTCGAGCTGCACGTTGACGGCGGCGCCGACCGGGTCGCCGAAGGAGGTGATCCACGAGGTCGCCGGGTCGTCGTCGAACGCCGCGGCGCCGCGGGCCCGTGGAACGCCGGTGAGATGGTCGTTGGCGTGCACCGGTTCGCCGAGCACCTGGGCCAGCGTGACATCGCTCGATCCGTTGGTCGGCCCGGAGCGTGACCGCCGTGTCGAACTCGGCCGGCGCCGCCACCTCGAACTCGCGGACCAGGCTGGGTTCGGGGTCCGATCGCCACCGATCGGTCGGGTCGACGCGGAGTCTGGTGAACACGTAGCTGACCGGCGGCGCCGGCGAGCCGTCGAGCGCCGTCACGCCGTCGGTCGGCACCCGGATCAGCTCGGTGGTCGGCCCCAGGCCGAAGTCGACGTCGGCGAAGCCGACCGCCCCGACCGCCGGCCCGATCGGCGGGAGCGTCGCCGTGCCGGTGCTGGTCCCCGTGATGCGTACGACGATGGTGCTGGCGGCGGTCGTCGGGTCGATGTCGACGCGCTGGCCCGTCTCGACGAGCGAACGCTCGTCGAGCTCGACGGCGATCGGATCGCCACCGTCGACGGCGATCTCGACGCCGCGAGATGCGGCGCACGCCATCGGCGGTGTCGGGCTGACGCAACGTGACGTGGTCGACCGGCTCGCTCACCTCGAACGAGATGAACTCGTCGATGGCGGTCGCACGGTCGCCGACGAGCCAGCTGGTGTCGAGGTCGCCGTCGATCGCCATCACCGGGCGGTGTTCGGGCAGATAGGCGAACGGCTCGCCGTAGGCGCTGGCGGTCGCCGTCACCGGGCCGTCCTGGACCGACACCGTCTGGGTGGCCGGATCGGTGGTGTCGAACACCGCCAGCCGCTGATCGCCGCTCTCGTAGCGCTGCACGCCGGGCCCGGCGCCGCCGTCCTCGGTGTAGCCGGTCACGTCCTGCGAGCTGCGCCAGTGATGGGCGCGGTCGCGGTTCGAATCGGTGACGACCAGTCGCTCCGACCGGTCGAGCTCGTCGCTGAGGGCGTCGCCCTCGAACGATGCGCTGTAGAGGATGAGCTCGGACCCGTCGATCACGCCGGCGGCAGCCGCGTCGACGAGCCCGTCGCCGTTGCCCGACACGACCACCGACGTGTCCTTCACGCGGACGGTGGGCACCGGGTCGGCGACACCGACGAGCGCGACGGTCGACAGCGGCTGACCGACGCGCGGGTCGCCGACGGACTGTTCGTCGATGACCTCGACGTCGGGCGTCATCACCGCCGGCTCGCCGAAGCGTTCGGCGGGCAGCAGGCCGGCGTCGAGCGCCTCCTCGCCGGTCAGGAGCTCGTCGACGATCTCCGGTCGGGCCAGGCGGAACCGGTCGAACGCCACGTCGTCGGCCACCCACAGCGTGTCGACACCGAGGAGTCGGGCGATCGGCGCGATCGCGCCGACGTCGACCACGCCGTCCTGGAACCGATCGTCGAGCGCGAACACGAGATCCATCGCCGCCGGGCTGCCGAGCGGCAACAGGTCGCGGGTCAGCACCGGCCGTTCGGTGAGACCGGGCAGGGGCTGGTCGACCGTGTACCCCCACCGGAACGCCCCGAACTCGCCGCCGGGCAGCTGCAACACCCGGTACCCGGACGGCAGGCCGTCGAGGTGGGCGGCCGCCGTCGAGCCAGGCCTGCGGTGGGTCCTGGTCGCGCTCGAGTTGCGGGATCGACGAACCCACCGTTGCGCAGCGACGGGAGGTTGGCGACCGCGAGGATTCCGATCACCGCCGCCAGCACCGTGCCGACGCGCACGCTTCGCAGCACGCCAGGACGGCTGAACGTGAGCGACTGGCACGCCGCGACGAGCGCTGCCGCGCCCAGCCCGAGGCCGAGCAGCAGCACGGGGATCGCCCTGGTGCTGCTGCGCAGGGCGAGCGCGAGGCCGCCGTCGCCGTCGCCGAGGAGCACCGACATGAGCGGCGATGGATCGTCGATGGGATGCACGCCGACACCGAGCACCGTCCCACACGCGACCAGCAGCGCCGCGTACCGGCGGTGCTGCCAGCCGGTGATCACGAGTCCGAGCAGGCACGACGGCGAGCAGGCCGACGCCGGCGACGATGATCTTGGCCGAGGCCAGATGGTCGAGCGACGACGTGGTGGTCGCCCCGAACGCGTCGCGGATGTAGAAGAGCCAGTAGCCGAGCCCGCGCAGCACCTCGGTCGACGTCGACGTGAACGACACCGATTCGAGCGACTCGGAATACGCCAGGACGTCGGCGCCGCGCCGCCCCTGGATCATCAACATGACGATCCACCACAGCGAGACGGCGATCGAGAGGACCGAGACCTTCGCCGCGGTGGCCACCGCCCGCCGCCACGTGATCGAGCGCTGCCACACGGCGTGGACGAGCCACAGCACCGGAGCCGGGATGATCATCGCCAGCGCGGTGGCGTTGACCGCCCCGACGGTGAACACGACGAGGGCGACACCGGCGGCGAACCGCCATCGCCCGCGCTGGGCGGCCAGGACGGTCAGCCCGACGATCCAGCCGAGCCCGGCGAAGGGCAGCAGCAGCACCGACGTGCGCGACACGTACGGCAGGATGTAGGGCGAGAGCTGGTAGACGATCGCCGCGGTGAGCGCCGCGGTCGGGCCGAGGCCGAGCACCCGCGCCGCCCAGCGGACGCCGAGGCCGGCGGCGAGCAGCAGCGTGCCGATCCACAGGCGGTGCGCCACCCAGTCGGGCACGCCGAGCTGTTCGAAGATCCAGAACCACGGCCCGGTCGGCCACAGGTAGGCGATGTGCTGGTGGGGGACCCAGCCGGCGTACTGGCGGGGGTCGAACGTGGTCGTCGTGTCGACCAGGAAGCGGCCAGGGTCGAGATAGACGTAGAGCTTCGAATCGGTCGGCATCCGGCCGGGGGCGGCGGTCAGCGCAGGGACGTACGCCAGCAGCGGCGAGCACGGCCACCGATACCACGAGCTGGCGGCGGGCCAGCCATCGCCGGAACCGCGCCAGCCAATATGGCAGAACGGTCATGCCGCGGGCAGGATGCCGGAACACCGCTTCACCAACGACAACACTCCCTGGCGGGCGCTGCGTCGGTGGTGCGAGGCGCCGGCATCGTCGACGGAATCACGGTTGGCGATGAACCAGTCGTAGCTCTGGGCGAACATCTCGGCCGTCGACCACGTCGGGCACCAGGCCAGTCCGTTCTGCAGGTGCTCGAGGTCGAACCACATCGACTTCGAGTACATCAACCAGTGGTACGGGGCGAACGGCGAGATGCCGGCGGCGGCACTCAGGCGCATGCCGAGGGCGGCGGGGCCCGCGGGGAGCGACCGGACGATCGACCCGGTGCCGGCGTGGTCGCACAGGTCGGCCAACGTCTCGCGCATGGTCCCGAACCGGTCGGTGCCGACGTTGAAGATGTCGGGACCCTCGGCTGGCGGCGGCCCGGATGCACGCCTCGGCGAGGTCGTCGGAGTGGACGAACTGGTACCGGTTCGTGCCGTCGCCGAGCACGATCGGGTCGTAGCCGTCGGCGATCCAGTCGAACAGGATCCCGAAGATCCCCAACCGGCCGTGGCCGAGGATCGTTCGCGGGCGCACGATCGACACGTCGAGTCCGTCGCGCGCGGACGACAGGCAGGCCCATTCGGCGGCGAGCTTGGCGTGGCCGTACGCCTCCATCGGCGACGGGACGGTGGTCGGCATCACCGGGTTGGACGTCGGCACCCCGAACACGGCGCTCGACGAGGTGTGGACGACCTTGCCCACGCCGGCCGCCGCGCTGGCGCTGAGGAGGTTCACCGTGCCGTCGACGTTGACGGTCCGCAACAGGTCGAGATCGCGGGCGAGCGGCACCTGGGCCACGTTGTTCATGACGACGTCGATGCCCTCGACGGCCTGGCGCACGATGGTCGCGGTCGCGCACGTCGCCCTGCACGAATTCGACGCTCGGCGGCCGGTCGGCGGCGTCGTTCAGGTCGAGGACGCGCACCTGGTGGCCGGACCTGCACGAGCCGCTGGACGAGCAGCGAGCCGAAGTAGCCGCTGCCCCCGGTGACGAGATAGCTCGTCACGATGCCGTTCACGGATGCCGTTCACAGTTCGATGCCTTGGTCGAGACACCAGCGGATGCTGCGGCGCATGCCGTCGTACAACTCGAACTGGGGGTCGTAGCCGAGGTCGGCGCGGGCCGCGCCGATGTCGACGGCGATGGTCTTGTTCATCTCGCCGAGCACGTGGAGCTGCTGGTTGTAGCGGCCGGCACCCTGCAGCACCCGGTCGATCTTCTCGGCCACGTCGCCGGCGAACTGGGGGAGCCGCAGCCGGTTCTTCTTGACGTCGGTGAACCCCTCTGCGGTGAGCGCCCGCCCGACGGTCTCGACGATCTCGGCGACGGTGTAGGCGTGATCGTCGGCGATCCACCAGCCCCGGCCGGCGGCGGTCTCGGTCAGCTCCGCCCGCACGATGCCCTGCGACGAGATTGTCGATGTAGACCATCGAGCGACGTTGCCCACCGTCGCCCAGCACCGGGAAGCGGCCGGTGCGCACGAGCGTGAAGAACGTCGTCTGCCGTGCCGGCTGGTGCGGACCGTAGAACCACGGCGGGCGCACGATCACGACGTTGAGGCCCCGTTCGACTGCGTCGGCGACGCGCAGTTCCGCCGGCCATCTTCGAGGTGCCGTAGCCGAGATACGGGTGGAAGGGTTCGTCGTTGCGGAACGTGTCGCGGCGGTCGGGGTTGGTGCCGAACGGGCTGTTCGACGACACGTGGACCATGCGGCGTGCACCCGCGGCCTCGGCGGCGCGCAGCACGTTGTCGGTGCCGACGTGGTTGACCGCGTCGAAGTCGGTCATCGCCACCGGGTGGATCACGCCGGCGGTGTGGATCACGTCGACCGTGCCCGATGACGAGTCGAACAGCCGGTCGACGTCGGAGCGGTCGCTGATGTCGCCGACCACGACCTCGACGCGCTCGGACAGGGCGGCGAGTCGGGTCTCGTCGTCACGGTCGTGCACGAACAACCGCAGTCGCCCCGCACGGTGCCATGGATGGCCCTCGTCGAGGAACGCCGACACGAGGCCGGTCCCGAGCCAGCCACCGGCGCCGGTGACGACGGTGACGTCGGGCGACTCGATCATGCCGACCGCCGGTCGGCGAAGCGCATGGCGTTGCGGATCGCCACCGCCATGACCGACGCCTGGGGGTTGACTCCAGGGGCGTCGGGCAGCAACGACGCGTCGTTCACGTGGACGTTGCTCGCGCCGTGCACCAGTCCGAAGCTGTCGGCCGCGCAGCGGCGCACGTTCTCGCCCATCGGCACCGTCGAACACAGGTGCACCGTCATCACGCTGGCGCTCGTCGCCGAGAACGCGCTCGTCATCGCGGCCAGATCGGCGCGGTTGCGCACCACGGGGGCGTCACGGAACGACGGGAAGATCTCGACCGCATCCGCCTCGAGCATCAACAGGGCGAGGCGGGCCAGACCCTGTCCCAGGAGCGCACGGTCGCGTTTGGTCAGTCGGTACGTGACGAGGGGATCGCGCAGGCCGGGGATCGCCTGGACCCAGCCGCGTCCCTGACTCGTGATCGCCGCGTAGTAGACGGCGATCTCCGGCCAGGCGGTGACCGCCGCGCCGAAGTCGCGCCAGTTGTCGGTCAGGGCGAGCGCGATCAGGCCGGGTTGGCTCGCCGACCCTCCGAAGGAGATCTCCGGGGAGAACTCCTTGACCTGGTGCACCGGCACGTCGTCGGGGGCGTTCATCTCCTGTTCGAACCGGGCGGCCAACTTCACGGTCGGATGCACCGCCAGGGTGCGGCCCACGCGATGCCGGAAGCCGGCGCGCTGGAGGATGGCCGGGCGTCTGGATCGCCCCGGCACACACGAACACGTCGCGGAAGCCGATGGTCACGCTGATGCCGCCGTCGACGTTCTCGCCGGCGGACGTGTCGGTCAGCTCGGCGTGCGTGGCCCGGCCGTTCTCGCACGACGAGCCGGTCGAGCCGATGCTCGACGAGCACGCGTGCGCCGGCCCGCTGCGCCCTGGGCAGATACGTCTCGGTCATGCTCTGACGCTTGCCGTCGACGGCGCTGCCTTGTTCGGGGTAGGTCATCCAGCGCGGGATCTCGTCGTGGCGCCACCCCATGCGGTCCGCGCCGAGGCGGAGCTTCTCGCTCGCCGCGGTGTGCTGACCCGGCACGGTCTGCACGCTCAGGGCGACCTCGACGTCGTCGCAGATCGATTCGATGTCGTCGGCCTCGAAGTCGGCAGATCTCGTACTCGCGGCGCCAGCGATCGAGCGTCTCCGCGGGCGGACGGCGGTAGAGCCCGCTGTTGACCTCGGTCCCGCCGCCGGCGCACCGGCCTTCGGTGTAGGCGATCGAGGGCAGGCCGAGCGCCACGGTGACACCGCCGGAGCGGTACTGGCGGTCCATCTGTTCGAGCGAGAACGGGACGACCGAGCCCTGCTCGACCCACGGCCCTTCCTCCACCACCAGCACGTCGAGGCCGGCCTCGGCGAGGATCGCCGCGGTCGTGGCTCCGCCCGCACCCGACCCGATGATCAAGACGTCGCACTCGTAGCGCACAGCGCGGATCATGCCGGAGCGCCCGTCGGCTGGGTCTCCGGCCAGGTCTCCCAGATGAACGCGAACCCGAGCGATCGGACGAGGCGCGGGTACTCGGCGAGGAGGGGGAGTGGCTTCGCCGTGACCAGCGCGGCCGCCCGGTCCAGGCCGATGACCCGGCCGACGAGATCGACGGCGAACGAGATCACGACGACGCCGAACCGGGTGAACGACGGCAGCGTCGAGACCCGCTGTTCGACGAAGTCCTTCGTCCGCTCGCGCCGGTCGTCCGGCAGCGCAGGGAGCTCGATGGCGAGCAACACGTCGGCGAAGCGTCCCACGGGCGGAGTGATCGTTGACGGTCGACGCATGGGGTTCCGAATCGTAGCAATGAGCCCGCGACGCTCAGCGGCTCGACGGCTTCGACGACGGAATGCGGTAGGCCCGTTGGCGACGCTTGAGGCTGAGCATGTCCTGGAGTCCCCACAGGGTGACGCAGCCGGAACGACTCGAAGATGATCGACCGGTTCATCTTGGAGTCGCCGGACACGCGGTCGGTGAACGAGATCGGGATCTCGACCACGCTCAGACCCGATCGCACGATGCGGTACGTCATCTCCACCTGGAACACGTAGCCGCTCGCCTGCACGCCGTCGAGCCCGATCGAACGCAGCGCATCGGTGCGGTAGACCCGATATCCGGCCGTGGCGTCGTTGATCGCCAGTCCGAGCATGATCGCCACGTAGCGGTTGCCCCAGCGGGACAGCCACGTCCGGCGACGGGGCCATCCCGTGACCGTGCCCCCGGGGACGTAACGCGAGCCGATCACGAGCGCGATGCCGCGGGCGGCGACGTCGAGCATGGTCGGCAACACCTCGGGATCGTGGGAGTGGTCGGCGTCGATCTCGACGACCGCGTCGTAGCCCTCGGCGAGGGCCATCCCGAACGCGTGGAGGTAGGCGTCGCCCAGCCCCCGCTTGGCGTCGCGCTCGACCAGCCGCAGCCGGCCGTGCTGTTCGGCGGGCGCGGCCTCGATGGCGGCGCGCGACGAGCGGACGGGTGTCGTCGGTGGATGCATCGTCGATGACCACGACGTCGACGTCGGGAACGCTCCGACGGAGCTTGGCGAGCAGCTCGACGATGTTCTCGGCCTCGTTGTGCGTCGGTACGACGACCAACGTGCGGATGGGTGGGGGCGCGGCAGTCGAGGTCACGGAATCGCCCCGAACGCGGCGTAGATGCCCGTCAGCACGGCGATCCCGGCCCCGCCGAGGACCATCGCCATGTCCCACCCCGTGTGGCTCCACGACAGGCGGTCGCCGACGGCCGGGTCGGTCGGGGCCCGGGCGGCCATCGCTTCGTCGTGGCGCTGCCACCATGCGGCCGCGGCGATCAGCAACGGGAACGCGGTGATGAGGAAGCGCGGGCCGGGCGGTCACCGTCTCGGGGATCAGCATGAGTGCGACGACCACGGCGCAGTAGGCCGCCGACGGGAGCGACAGCCGGACCCGCCAGGCGCAGTAGATCATCGCGATCAACGCCGCCATCGAGAGGGCGGTGAGCGCATCGGTCGGCGACGAGAACGGATGCGTGATGAAGTCGAACGTGTTCGTCACGGCGGTGGCCCCGAAGCTCGTCCCTTCCTTCCAGGCCTCGGTCTGCACCCTGAACCAGGCACCGCGCTCGCCGGCGGTGTGGTCGACGTAGACCTGGAAGGCGATGAAGCCGATCGGCGCCAACACGACCGCCACGAGCGACCTCCAGTCACGGGACCGCCGGATGGCGAGGAAGCTGGCCACCACGCACGCCGCGACGAGGCCGACGCCGTTCGGTCGTGTCGCGGTGCCGAACATGGCGGCCAGGCCGGCGAGCCACCACTGTTCGCGGAGCGAGGAACAGCAGGCAGGCGGCCGCCAGCACGATGAGCGTCGCCTCGGAGTAGGTGAACGAGAGCACGAAGCTGCCGGGGAAGACGACGAAGAGCACCATCGCCCGCGCCGCCACCGCGACGCCGTAGAGCTCACGGGCGAGCAGGCCGACGAGCACGACGGCGAGCGGCGCCGAGCACGACGTTGACCAGGATGGCCGCCAACGTGTCGCCGCCCGGCAGGATCCAGTCGGCGGCGCGGGCGATCCACGGGTACACCGGGAAGAACGCCGCGCGGGCTTCGAGCTGCTCGTAGGTGATGTTGGCCGGGATCGAACGGGGATACCCCCGACGGATCAGCTCGAGGTACCAGCGGCCGTCCCACGACGTCAGCACCTCCGTGATCGAGTGGATCGCGGTCGGTTCGTTCGCTGGCACGCCGGCAATCTCGGCGAGCTTGCGCTCGTCGACCGCCAGCTGCGACGCCCGAATCGCTGCTCCGGCGAGCACACAGAGGCGGGTCACGGCGTAGGCGATCAGGCCGACGATGACGGCGCGGTGCCACGTCGCCGGAGCGGTCGGCGAGGCGCTCCACGGGGGGCCCGCTGGCCGAGCGTGCCCCCTTGTCGGGGTTCTCGGTGTCGTCGTCGTCGACGAACTCGGCCACAGGCATCCGGGCGACGGTACCAGCCACGTCTCGTCGCGCCGAAGCACGGTCGGCCACGATGGGGCGATGTCGACCATCGAACGATCCGAGCCCCTCCCCGGCGTGGTGCAACTCACGCTGAACCGTCCCGACTCGCTGAACGCGATGACCTCGGAGATGGTCCAGGCGCTGCACGACGAGCTCGACTCGGTGGCGATCGATCCCCAGGCGCGCGTGGTGATCCTCACCGGGGCCGGTCGGGGTTCTGTTCGGGGCTCGACCTCGGTGGCTACGGGGCGGCGCCGAACACGGCCCATCTCGGGCCGACCCAGGCGGGTTCGCCGTGCAGAAGCACATCGCCGCGCTGATCCCGCACCTGCGCTCGCTGCCCCAGCCGGTGATCGCCGCGGTGAACGGTCCGGCCGCCGGCGGCGGGTTCGCGCTCGTGCTCGGCTCGGATGTGCGCCTCGCCGGCGAGTCGGCCAAGTTCTCGGCCGCGTTCATCAAGATCGGCCTGTCGGCCTGCGACATCGGCACGTCGTGGGTGCTGCCCCGGCTCATCGGTGCCGCCCGCGCCCAGGAGCTCATGCTCACCGGGCGCGGTGTTCAGCTCGGAGGAAGCGGAGCGCATCGGTCTCGTCGTCGAGCGGGTCGCCGGACGAGCGCCTGCTCGAACTCGCGCTCGCCAAGGCCGAACTGATCATGTCGAACACGCCGTTCGGCGTGGCGCTGACCAAGGAAGGCATGTGGTCCGCGCTCGAGATCCCCGGCATGCAGGCGGCGATCGACCTCGAGAACCGTCAGCAGATCATGGCCAGCGCGACCGCCGACCATCGCGAGGCGATGAAGGCGTTCCTCGAGAAGCGACCGCCGGTGTTCCGCAACGCCTGATCAGGCGCTGGCGGTGATCGAGACGGCCGTCTCGACCGGGTGGTGACACGCCACGAAATGTCCGTCGCCCATCGGCCGCAGGAGCGGCTCCTCCTGCTGGCACAGCTCGTCGGCGTTCGGGCACCGGGTGTGGAACCGGCATCCCGAGGGCGGGTTCACCGGCGACGGCAGCTCGCCGACCAGATCGGCCACCGAATGATCGGCGTACGGGTCGGGTTCGGGGATCGACTGGAGCAGCACGTTCGTGTACGGGTGGGCGGCGCGGGCGTACAGGTCGTCGCTCTTGGCGACCTCGCACAGCTTGCCGAGGTACATCACCGCCACCCGGTCGCTGACGTTCTTCACGACCGCGAGGTCGTGGGCGATGAACATCAACGTCAGGCCGAACTTGACCTTGAGGTCCTCCAGCAGGTTGAGCACCTGCGCCTGGACGCTCACGTCGAGCGCCGAAACGGGCTCGTCGCAGATGATCATCGTCGGGTCGAGCACGAGCGCCCGGGCGATCGAGATGCGCTGGCACTGGCCGCCGGAGAACTGGTGCGGGCGACTCTCGGCGGCCCGCTGGGGGTCGATGCCGACCGACTCGAGGATCTCGTCGACGACGACTCCACGTTCGGCGGCGGTGCCTCGTCCCCAGATCTCGAGCGGTTCGAGCACGCTCTCGCGCACGGTGCGGCGCGGGTTGAGCGACGAGATCGGGTCCTGGAAGATCATCTGGACCTTGGTGCGCGCCTCGCGCAGCTGGTTGGAGCTGAGCTTGGTGAGGTCCTGGCCCTCGAAGACCACCGACCCGGAGGTCGGCTTGGGGATCTGCATCACGGCGCGGCCGGTGGTGCTCTTGCCGCAGCCCGACTCGCCGACGATGCCGAGCGTCTCGCCACGTCGTACGTCGAAGCTGATCCCCGAGACCGCCTTGACGGTCGCCTTGCGGCCGGCGTTGAACTCGACGACGAGGTCTTCGACGCGCAACACGTTGTCGCCGTCGCGCAGGTGCGCCTTGCCGGTGCCCGCCATCAGGACACGCCCGCGATGCCGACGGGAACCTCGCCCGCGCGTTCGAGTTCGGCGTCCCGCTCCTGGAACTCCGGCGAACCCACCGGATACCAGCAGGCGTAGACGTGATCGGGATGTTCGGCCTGCACGAGCGGTGGTTCCTCCTGGCGACACTTGTCGCGGGCGTATGCGCAGCGCGGGGCGAATCGGCAGCCCTGCGGTGGGTGGACGAGGTCGGGCGGGCGCCCGGGGATCGACGCGAGCCGGGTGTGGCTCGGATCGGTGAGCTTGGGGATGCTCTTCATCAATGCCTTGGTGTAGGGCATCTTCATGTTGGCGAAGAGGATCTTGGTCGGTGCCCGTTCGACGAGCTTGCCGCCGTACATCACGGCGATCTGGTCGGTGTGACCGGCCACGACGCCGAGGTCGTGGGTGACGAGGATGACCGACATGTTGCGGTCGCGCCGCTGCTCGCCGATGAGGTCGAGGATCTGGGCCTGCACGGTGACGTCGAGCGCGGTGGTCGGTTCGTCGGCGAACAGGATCGTCGGGCCACAGGCGAGGGCGATCGCGATCATCACCCGCTGGCGCATGCCGCCGGAGAGTTCGTGCGGGTACTGGTCGAGCCGGCGCTCGGCTTCGGGGATCCGCACGTCGCGCAGCAGCTGCGCGGCGGTGGCGCGGGCGTTGCTGCGGTCCATGTCGAGGTGCAGCTTGAGCGACTCGGTGATCTGGTTGCCGATCTTCATCAGCGGGTTCAACGAGTTGAGCGGATTCTGGAAGACCATCGACATCTCGGCGCCCCAGAGGTGCCGCCGTTCCTTGTCGGACAGGCTGAGGATCTCCTGGCCGGCGAAACGCACCGACCCCGACGTGACGGCGGTCGAGGGCAGCAGTCCCATGATCGATCGGCTCAGCACGGTCTTGCCGGAGCCCGGACTCGCCGACGACGCCGAGCGACTCGCCGCGCCGCATCGACAGCGACACGCCGTCGACCGCCCTGACGAGGCCGCGGTCGGTCCGGAAATGGGTCTTCAGGTCGTCGAGGACGAGCAGCGGCTCGTCGGGATGCGACCGCGAGACACCGAGGTGCTCGGTCGACACGGTCGGCCGCGGTCGGACTCGGGGGGCGGGGTCACAGTGCGGACTCCTTGACGTCGAAGTGGCTGCGCAGGCGGTCACCGGCGAAGTTGAGCGACATCACGGTGAGGAACAGGACGATGATCGGGGCGAAGGCGATCCACGGGTAGCTCCTCGAGGTCGCTGCGACCGGCGCCGTTCTGGATCAACTTGCCCCACGTGATGCCCTCGCGGACCGAGAGGCCCAGGAAGGCGAGGCCGCCCTCGGCGACGATGGCGACGGCCACACCCGAGCAACGCCAGCGCGCTCATCGGGATGACGACGTTGGGCAGCAGCTCGCGCAGGATGATGCGCGGGTGCTTGGCGCCGAGCGTGCGGGCGGCGAGCACGAACTCCCGGTCGGCGAACGAGACGGTCGTGGCCCGCGACACCATGCCCGACCGGAGCCACCGACAGGATGCCGATCGTGAAGGAGATGGTGAACAGGCTGCGGTCGAGCAGCGAGGTGATCAGGATGGCCAGCACCAGGGCGGGGAACGACAGCAGGATCACGAAGCAGAACGAGATCACCGCGTTGAACCTGCCGCGGAAGTAGCCGGCGATCATGCCGAGGGAGCCGCCGACGAGCATGCCGAACGCGATCGCCACGAAACCGACCGTGAGCGAGATGCGGGCACCCCAGATGGTGCGGCTGAACATGTCGCGCGACAGCTGATCGGTGCCGAACCAGAACTCCCACGAGGGGGAGTAGGGCGGCCGCTCACCGGCCACGACGTACGACTGCTCGGGATCCTTGAGCGGCAGCCACGGCGCCAGGATGGCGGCGAGGACGATGACGACGATGAAGGCGACCGCGAGGTAGAACCCGATGCCGAGGCTGCGCCCCTTGGCGGTCACGTCGGCCGCGGGCGTCTGGCCGAGGTCGGCGAGCAGGTTCGACTGGTCGTGCTCCATGTGGGTGGACATGTCGGTCATCGACGAACCCCTATCTCCGCACTCGCGGGTCGATGAGCGAATAGATCAGATCGACGATCAGGTTGAGGAAGACGAAGATGGCCGAGACGAGCATGACGATCGCCAGCACCACCGGGAAGTCTTCGCGCAGCACCGCTTCGACGATCGCCCGGCCGAGGCCGGGGATGAGGAAGATGCTCTCGACGACGAGGGCGCCGCCGATCAGCGCCCCCGTGGTGAGACCGAAGACGGTGACGAAGGAGAACAGCGACGGGCGCAGCGCGTGTTTGAACAGGATCGACCGTCGCGACACGCCCTTGGCCCTGGCGGTGAGGATGAAGTCCTCCTGCAGGGTGGTGATCAGGTCGGTGCGCAGCAGCCGCTGGTACACGGCCGCCGCCGGGATGGCCAGCGTCAACGCCGGCAGGATCATCTGGTGGAAGCGGGACAGGAACGGCGAATCGGCCTGGTACACGAGCGGGAACCAGCCGAGTTTGATCGACAGGAAGTACGACACGATGATCGCCAACGCGAAGTTCGGGATGGAGATCATCAGGAACGCACCCACCGTGGACACCTTGTCCGCTCTCGAGTTTGCTCTCGAGGCGGACCACAGTGCCCACGGCAGGGCGATCACGAGGGCCATGAGTTGGGCCGAGGATCACGAGTGACAGCGTTCGGGGGAGCCGTTCGACGATCAGGTCGCGCACGGGTGGTTGCCCGTCTTCGCTGAACTGGACGCCGAAGTCACCGCGTGACGAACCCGCCGAGCCAGATCGCATAGCGAACGGGCAGGGGGTCGTCGAGGTGGTACTCCTCCTTGGCCTTCTCGATGATGACCAGGCTCTCCGCGTCGCGTCATCCACGGCCGTCGGGCCGAGGATGTTGAACAACGGATCACCCAGGACGTTCATCGCTCCGAAGGTCAGCATGCTGATCACCAGCAGGAGCACAACCGCCCCTGCCAGTCTCGTGAGCCAATATCTCATGGTGTTCGGGGACCTACTTCTCTGTTGGTCGGACGACTACTGGGCAATCCAGATGGACGAGAACCAGTTGCGTCCCAGCGACGACGCAGCGCAGCGGTACGCCCTCAGGAGACACCCGGTCACAGACACCGCGCACGTTCTCTGCGAACGCGTTCGTCCAGAGTGTGTGCGACGTGAAGATGTAGAGGTGCTGATCGTGGATCAGCTGCTCGGCCTGCTGGTACAGCGATGCGCGCTCGGCCGGATCGGTGGTCGCCTGAGCGGCCATCAACAGGTCGTCACGGGCAGGATCGCAGGACCGCGCAAAGTTGAGGGAGATGCCACCGACGGTGCGGCACAGGAGCCACACGTTGTCGAGTGCAGGGTCCTCAGCGCCGAAGCTGCGCCACATCACCGTGTTGTACTGACCGAGGACAGCTTCGGTGATGTGATCGTCCTGGGGGAGCGTCTGGATCTCGACGTTGAACGAGTCGCCCCAACCCTGGATCAGCAGGTCGGCGGTCTGGTCGAGCACCACCGAGCCGGCGGGGTACTGCAACTCCATGTTGATCTTGCCGTCGGTGCAGTTCTCCGGGACATCGGCGCAGTAGGCGTCGGACAGTTCCTTCGCCGCCGCCGGGTCGTCGGTCTCCTGGACGATGTCCGGGTTGTAGTACGGGCTCTCCGGGATGAACCGCTGCGAAGCGGCACGCAGTTTGCCCAGGCCGATCAGGTTGAGGTAGTTCTCGACGGGCGTCGCCAGCGTGAGTGCCTCGCGAGCGCGGATGTCGTCGAACGGCGGCGCCTCCGAGTTGATCATGATGTAGCTGTCGTCGCCGGTCTCGTCCGTGACCTGCTGGATGCTCGGCATCGTCGTCGAGCGTCAGGATGGCGCCGGGATCCGACGTGTGCATGGCGTTGAGGTCGCCCGAGATCAGGAGCTCCGCGCGAGTGGCGGCGTCCGGCACGGGAACGAACTCGATGGCGTCGAGGTACACCTCGCCGTTCCACCAGTCCTCGTTGCGCACGAAACGGGTCACCGAGTCAGGAGAACGGCTGTCGAACACGAACGGGCCGGAGCCGACCGGCTCCTGGTTGAGCGTCGGGTCGGCGAGCGCGGCGGCGAGCCACGTCGGCGACGACACGTAGCCGAGCTGCCCGGTGAGGGCGGCTGGGAAGAACGCGTTCGGCTCGAGCAGGTTGAACTGGGCGGTGAAATCGTCGATCCGCTCGGTCGCCCCGGTCTCGGGATAGAACGGCTTGACGGCGAGCCCGATGAGCGGGTCGGCCTTCTGGGTCTCGAAACCTTGGATCACGGCATCGATCGTGACCGGCGTTCCGTCGTGGAAGCTGATGCCCTCCCGGATCTTGATGACCCACTTGGTGAAGTCGCCCTCGACGGCCGGCTCGACCGATTCGGCGAGGTAGGGGACGGCAATGCCGTTCTCGTCCCAGGCCGTGAGCGTGTCGAACACGGCGTTGGACATCATCAGGCCGGACACCGCGAGCTGCGACGACGTCGGGTTCAGGCCGTCGGTGTCGGCCTCGAGCCCGTAGCGGAGCGTGCCGCCGGGTACCGGCGTCTCGTCGGGCTCTTCGATGACGTTCTCGTCGAGTTCGAGTTCCTCGACGACCGAATCGTCGGGCGCCTCGGTGCCGTCCGGCGCCTCTGCGTCGGAGCCGTCGGTCGCTTCGGTGCCCGTGGTGGCGGTGTCGTCGGTGGCGTCATCGTCGCTGTCACCGCCGCACGAAGCGGCGATGAGCGACAGGCTCACGATGGCGGCGACGCCGTAAGTAGTGGCTCGCCTGGGTGATCGTTTACGCATAGTTCTCCCGCGGTTCATTCAATTTCCCTGTGCGTGACTGGCGTCAAGCTGCGGGGACCTTAAACGGGCGACCCCGCTCAGAAATAATCGAGAGATGAATTAACGATCCGCGTCAGACTGGGCCGATGGAACCCGAGCTGCGACCCGCGTGGGACACGACGCCGCACCCCGAGCGGCTCGCACCGGGCCACGCCCGCCGGGACGAGATCCTGGCGAGGCACGAGGCGGCGGTCGCCGCCCGCCAACCGGTGTACGCCGATCCGACGTCGGGCCTGTCGGTGTTCACCGCGGTGTTCCTCGCCCGGCGCGGGTACTGCTGCGACAGCGGATGCCGGCACTGTCCGTACGTTTCGGACACGTGAACCGTGGCGCGCGTGCGTGGACGTGTGATTGACATTTTGTACAGTCTCGGGCGATGCCCATGCTCGTGCCCACGTCGCTCGACGAGGCGACCGCCATGCTCGCCGAGCACCCCGGCGCGCTGATCCTCGCCGGCGGAACCGACCTGATGGTGGAGATCAACGACGGTCATCGTCGACCCGACGGGGTGGTGGTCGCCGTCGGCCGCATCCCCGAACTGCGTTCGTGGCGCCACGACGCCACCGCCCGCACGCTCACACTCGGCGCGGCGGTCACGTACCGCGAACTCCTGGCCGAGCCGATCGCCTCGCTGGTGCCGGCGCTGGCCGAAGCGTCGCGAACCGTCGGATCTCCACAGATCCGCAACGCCGGCACGCTGGCCGGCAACCTCGGTACGTGCTCCCCGGCCGGCGACGGGCTGCCGGTACTCGCCGCCCTCGGAGCCACGGTCACGCTGCTGTCCGCCGCCGGCATCCGGACGATGCCCGTCGCCGAGTTCATGGTGGGGGTGAAGCGGACCGCCATCGAGCCGGGCGAGATGATCGTCGAGATCGAGCTGCCCCTCGTCGCCGGCTGGCAGGGCTACGCCAAGGTCGGGGTACGCAACGCCATGGTGATCGCCGTGGCGAGTGCCTGCCTCGTCGTCGACACCGACCAACGACGGGTCGCCCTCGCCCTGGGCTCGGTCGGGCCGACCATCGTGCGGTGTCCCGAGGCCGAGCAATGGCTGGCCGAGCAACTCGACTGGTCGACGATGGTGGCCTCGGCCGATGCGGTCGCCCGCTTCGGGGCGCTCGCCTCGGAGGCGGCACGGCCGATCACCGATCATCGTTCGACGGCGGAGTACCGGCGCCACGCCGTCGGCGTGCTGGCCGCCCGGCTCGCACGGCGCGCGATCACCGACCCGCGGATCGCCGCATGACCGGCGACCCGACCGGCAACCGCCGAGCCTGGTGGAGCACTTCGTGCTGCACGTCAACGGCACCGACATGGCGGTGCGCGACTCCTGGCTCGGCGAGAGCCTGCTCGACGTGCTGCGCGAACGGCTCGGCCTGCTCGGTGCGAAAGGCGCCTGTGAGCAGGGAGAGTGCGGATCGTGCAGCGTCCTCGTCGACGGTGCGCTGGTGTGCTCCTGTCTCGTGATGGCGGCATCCGCCGTCGGCCAGCCGATCGTGACGGTCGAAGGCGTCGCAACACCCGGCGTGGCGTCCGACGTGCAGCAGGCGTTCGTCGACGCCGGTGCGGTGCAGTGCGGATTCTGCACCCCCGGGCTGATCGTGGCGGTGCACGATCTGCTCGATCGGGTGCCGTCACCGTCGGAGATCGAGATCCGCGAGCAGCTGGCCGGCAACGTCTGTCGGTGCACCGGCTACGGGCGCATCATCGACGCCGTCCAACAGGTCGCGGTGCGCCGGGCAGGGAGCGGTTCGTGACCACGATCGAGATCGACGTCCCGATCGGGACCGGGACCCGGCACGGCACCATCGGCAGCTCACCGACGCGACCCGACGGCATCGCCAAGGTCCAGGGCGCCTACGCCTTCTCGTCCGACCTGTCGGCCGACGGCTGCCTGTGGGGATCGACGTTGCGGTCGCCGCACCCGTCGGCGCGCATCGTGTCGATCGACCTGTCGGCGGCCTGGAAGATCTCGGGCGTCGAGGCGATCATCACGGCCGACGACGTCCCCGGCTCGATGTTCTACGGGCTGATCACGCCAGGACCAGCCGGTGTTCGCCTCCGACGTCGTGCGCTACGTCGGCGAGCCGATCGCCGCGGTCGCCGCTGATCACCCCGAGACCTGCCGCCGGGCGCTCGAGGCCATCGTGGTCGAGTACGAGCTCCTCGAGCCGCTGCTCGACCCGGAGGCGGCGATCGACGGGAGCCATCCGCCGATCCACCCCGACGGGAACCTGATCCGCCATCAGCGCATCGTGTGCGGCGACACCTCGGTGATCGGCGACGTGGTCGTCGAGGGCACGTACGAGATCGGCATGCAGGACCAGGCGTTCCTCGGGCTCGAAGCGGCGCTCGCCATCCCCGATCCGGGCGGCAAGGGCGTCGAACTGCACGTCGCCACCCAGTGGCTCCATGAGGACCGCCGGCAGATCGCGGCATGCCTCGGCTTGCCCGACGACGCGGTGCGGTTGACGCTCGGCGGGGTCGGCGGCGCGTTCGGCGGCCGGGAGGACATCAGCCTCCAGGTGCACACGTGCCTGCTGGCCCTGCGGCTCGGGCGTCCGGTCCGCATCGCGTACAGCAGGGCGGAGAGCTTCCTGGGACACGTGCACCGCCATCCGGCGAGCGTGTGGATGCGCCACCATGCGACGACGCGCCGGGGAGATCGTCAAGATCGAGGCGCGCATGGTGTTCGACGGCGGCGCCTACGCCTCCACCTCGTCGGCGGTGTTGATCAACGGCATCACCCACGCGCAAGGCCCGTACCGGTGTGCGAACGCCGTCGTCGACGGCTACGCGGTGCGCACGAACCATCTCCCGTGCGGCGCGATGCGCGGGTTCGGTGTCGTGCAGGCGTGCTTCGCCCACGAATCCCAGATGGACAAGCTGGCCGCGGCCTGCGGGCTCGACCCCGTCGAGATCCGGCTGCGCAACGCGATGCAGACGGGCGACCAGCTGATCACGGGCCAGGCCGTGTTGAACGTCGCTCCGGTCGAACAGTGCATCCGCGACACGGCCGCGCTGCCGATGCCGCCCGAACGCGTGACGGGATCCGACGTCATGACGCTGCCGGGCGGAGCGGGCCGCACCGCCGACAGCACCGACATCGTCCGCGGCGTCGGCTGGGGCGTGGCGATCAAGAACCTCATGTACTCGGAAGGCTTCGACGACTACTCGACGGCCCGCTGCCGACTCGCCGACGGCGTGGCGACCCTGAAGTTCGCCACCGCCGAGGTGGGCCAGGGGTTCGTCACCATCGCCGGACAGATCGCCCGCTCGATCCTCGGCGTCGACGACGTCGTGCTCGACCCGATCGACACCCACGTGGGCTCCGCCGGTTCGACGTCGGCGTCGCGGCAGACGTGGATGAGCGGGGGAGCGGTCGACGCCGCGTGCCGTTCGGTGCGGGAGCGGCTCTTCGAGCACGTCGCCGCCACGCACGGCCTCGACCCGATGTGCCTGGCGATCGACGAGACCGACGTCGTCGACGTCGTGTCCGGCTGGCGGCGATCGGTGGCCGACGCCACGGCGGGACTGGAGATCGACGAGACCGTCGAGTACCGCCATCCCCCGACCGAGGACCTCGACGAGAACGGACAGGGCAACTGCCACACGGCGTTCGCCTTCGTCGCCCATCGCGCCGTGGTCGACGTCGACTGTGAGTTGGGCCTGGTGAAGGTCGTGCAGGTCGCGACGGCCCAGGACGTCGGCCGCGCGCTCAACCCGCTGTCGGTGACCGGCCAGATCGAGGGCGGCATCGCCCAGGGGCTCGGCCTCGCCGTGATGGAGGAGATCATCCAGATCGACGGCGTCATCCGCAACGGCAACTTCACCGACTACCTGCTGCCCACGTTCCTCGACATGCCCGATGTGGTGAGCACGCTGATCGAGATCCCCGACCCGCACGCACCGCTCGGCGCGAAGGGCGTCGGCGAGCCGCCCTGCATCTCCTCGACGCCGGCGATCGTCGCCGCGATCCGCGACGCGCTCCGCCAGGTCGACGGGGTCGGCAAACCGCTCGCACGCGTCCCCGTCCGGCCGTCCGACATCTGTCTGTGATCCGGTCTGCCGCGCTAGGTTCCGAGCCCATGTCAGCCGAGCGCGAGATCATGACGTGGGACATCTTCGGGACGGCCTCCCGGGCGTTGGCGCAGGCGGTGGCCGACGACGGCTACGAGCCCGACATGGTGCTGGCCATCGCTCGCGGTGGCCTGCTGATCGGCGGTGCGATCGGCTACGCGCTGTCGGTGAAGAACGTGTACACGATGAACGTCGAGTTCTACACGGGCGTCGACGAGCGCCTCGAGGTGCCGCGCATCCTTCCGCCGGCCCCCGACTTCGTCGACGTGTCCGACGCCCGCATCCTGATCGTCGACGACGTCGCCGACACGGGGCACACGCTGCGTTCGGTCCACGACTTCTGCGAGGGCAAGGTGGCCGAGGTCCGCACCGGCGTGCTCTACGAGAAGTCGCACTCCGTCGTGAAGTGCGACTACATCTGGAAGCGCACCGACCAGTGGATCAACTTCCCGTGGAGCGACAAGGATCCGGTCGCCAGGCGCGACTGGTCCGTCGCGATGCCTGAATGACGGACGCCTGAATCGTCAGCCGCTGAACGCCTGCACCTGCGCCCGCTTCAGGCGCTCGGCGAGCAGCTTGGGCGGCACCACGCCGAGCAACCGGTCGCCGGCCCACACGGTGACGACGGGACGGAGCGGGTTGATGCGGGGGAGCACGGCCGACAGGTCTTCGTCAGGCGTCGCCCTGGCCAACTGGTTGAACGGCACCATCAGGTTGGTGAGCATCATCATCGCCCGCCGTTCCGACGGCACGGCCCACAGCTGTTCCTCGAGCACGAGGCCGTCGAGTTCGCCGTCGTCGCCCATCACGGCGACCGCTCCGGCGCTGCCGAGGCGTTGACGCTGCCAGATCATCGAGTCGGCATCCATGTCGGTGCCGGCGTGCGCCACCCCGAACCAGGTGACGTCCTTGACCTTCACGCCGTCGAGTTGCTCGGCGATGTACGACGACATGATGTGGGCCCTGGCGCTCATCGCGATGAACAGCCCGGTCAGGCCGATGAAGATGCCCGGCATCCCGTTGAACGTCATCGCCACTCCGATGCCGGCCATACCCCAGCCGAGCACCCGGCCCGCCTGACCTGCGTCGCGCACCGCCCGGTACTTGTTGCCGGTCCGCGCCCAACGCCAGGCCCGCAGGACACCGCCTCCGTCGAGCGGGGCGCCCGGGCAGCATGTTGAACGCCGCGAGCAGCAGGTTCACGACACCGATCCAGCCGACGACGACCGAGTTGGTGGTGATCCCGACGGCGAGGGCGACGCCGCCGATCAGCAGGCTGACGGCGGGCCCGGCGACGGCGATCAGGCCGTCGGCCCGCGGCGTCGGCGGTTCCCGATCGAGTTGCGCCACCCCGCCGAGCAGCCACAGGTCGATCGATTCGGTCTCGATGCCGAAGCGGCGAGCAACCAGGGCGTGGCCGAACTCGTGGGCGACGATCGAGGCGAAGAATGCCGCCGTGGCGACGATGCCGCCGACGAGGCCGAGGCTGCCGGCGAGGCTCGTGCCGAACAGCCCGACGATGAGCACGATGCTCCAATGGGCCCGGACGGGGATCCCCGCGTACCGGCCCAACGCCAGTGAACCACGACTTCGAGTCGAGCCGTCTGCCATGCCATCCGCAACCCCGCAGGCGCCAGCACCATTCCGTGCCGCCGTCAACTTGTCACATCGGTGCCAGGCACCGACGTGACAAGTTGCTCGGGTCAGCTGCGCTGTTCGAGGATCACCGAGGCGCAGTTGCGTCCGCTGGCACCCCATACCCCGGCCCCGGGGAAGGTCGCCGCACCGGTCAGGTACAGGCCGGTGACCGCTGTCTCGTACTCGGTCAGCTCGGGGTTCGGGTTGCGGAACGCCGCCAGCGGCCCGCCGGCGAAGCTCGTCGCGTGACCGGCCGGGAGGTGGAAATCGCGCTCGTACACGTCGGGTGTCATCGCCCGCCAGTCGACGATCGAGTCGAGGAAGCCGGGTTCGCAGCGGCCGGCGAAGAGCTCGAGCCATCGTCGGGGTTCGTCAGAATCGGTCCACCCGCCGACGAGCGAGAACGGGGTGAAGAGCACCTCGAGGCTGAAGACGTGTCGACCCGCGGGTGCCATCGACGGGTCGAGCAGCGTCGGCGCATTGACCAGCATGCCGGGATGCTCGAGCACGCGGCCCTGCTTCATCAGCCCGACCCCGCGATCGATGTCGGCCATCGTGGGTGCGATCGCCGTCGTCTGGCCGAGCGACCGGTCGGTGCCGCGCAGCGCCGGTGAGCGGTCGAGCACGATGTCGAGCTTCGCCTCGTAGCCCTCGGCATGCGGCACGGCCCGCCAACGGCGGAGCAGGTCATCGGCCGAGCGTGGCGGGTTCTTCAGCCACCGCAGGAACGTGTCGTGCGGGTTGCACGCCGACACGACGATCGGCGCGGACAGGTGGGTCCCGTCGACGAGACCGACGCCGCGCACCCGCTCGTCCTCGCACAGGATCGAGTCGACCTGGCTCTTGGTGCGCAGGGTCCCGCCGGCGGCGTCGAACGAGGCGAGGAGCGCGCGCGGCACCTCGCCGCTGCCGCCGATGGGCCGGCCGACGTGGCCGACGTGGCGCATGGCCGGTGCGAGCGCGCCGAGCCCGGTGCCCGGTGTCTCGGGCGAGATGCCCCACACCATCGGTCCGTTGAGCGCCGCGGGGCCGAGCACCGCGTCGTGGTCGAAGTACGACCGAAGCACGTCGGCGGTGCTGCGGCGCGACCAGCGCAGCAGCGTCGGGGCACCCGCCAGCTTGCGGCGCAGCGCGACCCTCGTCAGCCCGCGCACCGAGGGCGGCTCGCAGGCGGCGTCGAGCACCATGCGGATCGCCGGGATCGCCGCCTTGGCGTAGCGGCGGTAGCCGGCCGCCTGGTCGGGCAGGACCGCGCCGAGCGACTCGACCGTGGCGTCGACGTCGTGGTGGTGCGACCAGATGGCGTCCGAGCCCCAGGTCATGTTGTGCTGGGCCGGTTCGACGTCGAGGTAACGCAGTCCGTGGTCGGCGAGGCGGAGTTCGTCGATCACGGGCGTGGTGCGGAACGTGAGGTGGTCGCAGTTGCAGATGTTGACGGTGGCGCCGGCGAACTGCTCGCTGGCGGCCGTTCCACCGACGTCGGCGCGGGCCTCGAGCAGGAGCGTCCGCATCCCCGCGCCGGCCAGGTAGGCGGCGGTCACGAGCCCGTTGTGGCCGGCGCCGATGACGATCGCATCGAAGTCCTCCTGGCGGCTCTGATCCATGGATCGACAGTCTCTCGTACTCCGGCTGCCGTTGTTGCCGGCAGGGCGTAGCGTGCCGCTGTGGCTTCCGTGACTCGACGACTCGACGAACTGCGCGCTCCCGAAATCGGCCGTCTGCTGACATCGCGGAGCATCCTCGTGCAACCGCTCGGAGCGGTCGAGCAACACGGTCCCCACCTGCCGTTCAACACCGATCTGCTGATCGCCGAGCGGGTGGCGACGGCCGCCGTGGAGCGCGTCGGGGGCGAACTCGAGGTGTGGCTGCTGCCACCGTTGGCGTACACGAAGTCCAACGAGCACGCGTGGTCGGCCGGCACGATCTGGCTGTCGGCCACGACGCTGCTGGCGGTGCTCGACGACATCGGTCGCTGCGTGGCGATGACCCCGGCCCGCAAGCTCGTGTTCATGAACGGTCACGGCGGCAACTCCGCCCTCGTCGGCGTCGCCAACCGCGAGATCCGGCTCCACCACGGGCTGATGACGTTCCTCGCACATCCTGGGGTGCCGCCCGACCAGGGTGGGCATTCGCCGGCCGCCGAGCTGGGGATGGGCATCCACGGGGGAACGGAGGAGACGTCGTTGATGCTGCACCTCGCGCCGGAGCTGGTCGACATGTCGGTGGCGACACGCAACGTGCCCGAATCGCTCGGCTCGAACCGCTACGTGCGCTTCGGTGGCACGGTCGGCTTCGGCTGGCTGTCGGACGACTTCGGCCCCGACGGCCACATCGGTGACCCCACCACGGCGACCGCCGAGCTCGGCGCGACGCTGTTCGACGCCGCGGTCGAAGCGTTCTGTGGAGCGCTCGGCGAGATCGCCCGGTTCGAACTGCCGATCGCACCATGAGCACGCCATCCGATCTGCGGATCGATCTGGGCCGGCTCCTGTCGCGGATCGCAGAACTGGGCGAGATCGGCCGGATCGACGGGCCCAACGGCGAGTGGGGCAATGCTCGACTCGCCCTGACCGATTCCGACCGTGCCGGCCGGGAGCTGGTGGTGGGCTGGATGGAGGACCTCGGCCTGACGGTGTCGATCGACGCCATCGGCAACGTGTTCGCCACCCGGGCCGGCTCCGATCCCGAGGCCGCACCCGTGATGACCGGTTCGCACATCGACACGGTGCGCACCGGCGGCCGCTATGACGGCAACCTCGGTGTGCTCGCCGGGCTCGAGGTGGCCGAGACGCTCGAACAGCACGGGGTCGTCACCGAGCGCCCCTTCGTCGTTGCCTTCTTCACCGACGAGGAAGGTGCCCGCTTCCCGCCGGACATGCTCGGCAGCCTCGTGTTCGCCGGCGGCCTGCCGCTCGAGGTCGCCCTCGACGCGGTGGCGCTCGACGACGGTGCCAGGCTCGGCGACGAACTCGAGCGGATCGGCTTCGCCGGGCCGCTGCCGTGTCCGACCGCGGTCGCGCCGCACCGGTTCTTCGAACTGCACATCGAGCAGGGACCGATCCTCGAAGCGGAGGGGATCGGCATCGGCGTGGTCGAGGGGGTCCAGGGGATCTCGTGGACCGAGTACGCGATCACCGGCCAGTCGGCCCATGCCGGCACGACGCCGATGCGGCTCCGCCACGACCCGTCCTACGTCGCCGCGCAGATCGTCACGTACGTCCGTGACCTCACGGCGCACATCGGCGGCGCGCAGGTGGCGACGGCCGGCCGGATCGATGTCACGCCCAACCTGATCAACGTGGTCCCGTCGACGGCCACGGTCACCGTGGATCTGCGCAACACCGACGAGGATGCGCTCGTCGAGGCGGAGCGGCTGCTGAACGAGTTCGTCGACGAACGGGCGCTGGCCGAAGGGGTCACCGTCGAGCGTCGCTCGCTGGCGCGCTTCGAGCCGGTCGACTTCGACCCGGGGATGGTCGATCTCGTCGAGGCGACGGCCCGGCGGCTCGGGCACAGCACACGGAGGATGCCGAGCGGCGCCGGCCACGATGCCCAGATGCTCGCCCGGCTGTGCCCGACGGCGATGGTGTTCACCCCGAGCGTCAACGGCCTCAGCCACAACATCGCCGAGTTCACCGAATCCGTCGACATCGAAGCCGGCGCCAACGTGCTGCTCCAGGTCATCCTCGACCAGCTCGGCACCCCTCAAAGCGATGAGCGAACGGACCGATAGTCGGCCGTTCGCTCATCGCGAGAAGTCGTGCGTCAAGGCGATGAGCGAACGGACCGGTAGTCGGCCCGTTCGCTCATCGCGTTGGGGTTACGGGGTGGTCAGAGACCGATGCTGTCGTCGATGAACTGGTTCGTGACGATGTCGTCGGCGGTGACGCCGGCCTTCGGCGATGCGCCCTGGGCCTCGTAGATCGGCACCGCGAGCTCGATGAGCGAGTTCACGCGATCGAGGTCGAAGTTGCCGATGATGTCGTCGGGGCCGTTGGCCACGAGGCCGTCGGCCTTGATGGTCTCCACGCCGTAGTCGGCCGTGCCCTCCGTGTAGGTCCAGCCGAAGGACTCACCGAACGTCGCCACGGCGTCGAGGATGATCGCCGTCGCCCGCGCGGGATCGTTGACGTAGTCGACGCTCGCCTGCTGGATGATCGGCACGAGCTTCTCGAAGCACGCGCTGTACGTCTCGATGTTCTCGGGCTTCGTGGCGATCGACTCGGCGTAGTTCTCCCAACCGAGGTCGTTGATGTACTCGTAGCTCACGGGCTTGCAGCCAGTCGGTCAGCTCGTTCTCGTACAGGTACGGCTCAGCGGAGCCGAATCCCTGCTGTGCTGCCTTGCCTTCGTCGGCGATGAAGAGGCTCGGATCGCCCGAGTACGAACCGTCGACCTGAGCGGCCGAAAGGATGCCGGACCCGGTGAAGAAGTCCATGTAGGCGGCGCCTCCGAAGTATCGGATCTTGACGCCTTCGGTGCCGAGGTCTTCGATGCCGGTGACGTCGGGATACGTCTCGGGATCCCACATGATCATCTGCGGGTTCTTCTCGAAGCCGTTTTCGATCGCCACGGTCGGGAACTCGCCGGAGAACTGGATCGCTTCGTCGGTGTAGACGTAGCCCAGGAATGCGTCACCGGTGTACATGATCTGCGTGACCGGTGCGAACTGCTGGGGCGCCCCGCCTGAGCGGATCTCGATCTTCACGCCGGTGTCGTTGCCGCCCGCGTCGATGAGCGGGCCGGTGACGTAGGCCGTGTCGGCGTTGATCTCGTATCCCTCGCCGACCATCTGATAGAGGAATCCGTGCTCGGCCTCCGGCATCCAGTCGGTCTGGATGCTCACGAGGTCGGGGCAGTCGCCGGCGAGGCTGACGGCCTCGCCCGAGGGCTCCGCGCCGGCGGTGGTGCCTTCGGTGGTACCCGCCGTGGTGTCGGCGGGCGCATCGGTCGTGCTCGATTCGTCACTGTCGCTGCCGCACGCGGCGACCGCGAGTGATGCCGCGAGGGCGAGACCGAGCAGCGAAGCGCTGCGTTGCTTGTTCATGTTTGCTCCTTGTGGGGGTTCACGCTGGCTGATAGTCGGGGAGTTCGGAGAACTCCGATGGATGGGAAACCGTGTGGAGGACCGGCGGCGGATCGACGCCGGACACGCCTACTCGTCGGCCCAGCGGCCGATGACGAGCTTGCGCGATCACGCCGAAGAAGAAGAACACCGTGATGCCGAGCAGCACGGCCACGATCAGCGCTCCGTAGAGCTGCGGGAAGCGCGACTTCTGACGGAACAGTTCGGCGATCACGCCGATGCCCGGCTTCTGGCCCGACCGGAAGAACTGCTCGCCGACGATGGCGCCGATCACGCTGAGACCCGCGGCGATGCGGAAGCCGACGAAGATCGACGGCAGCGCGGCGGGGAACTGGAGCTTCCTGAGTCGTGTGCGGCGCGAGGCGCCACGCAGGGTGAACAGCTCGTGCATCGAGGTGTCGACCGACGTGAGCCCGAACAGCGTGTTGGTGACGATCGGGAAGATCGAGATCATCACGCACACGAAGATTCGGGCGCCCATGCCGCCGCCGAACACGGAGTTGATCAGCGGCACGATCGCCAGCACCGGCAGTGCCTGCGCGGCGACGAGGTACGGGTACATCGAACGTTCCATCCACCGTGCCTGGGCCATCACGACGGCGAGCGCGATGCCGAGGACGATGCTGATCGACAGCCCGATCACCGCGGCAAACGTGGTCCAGGCGATGCCGGTGAGGTACTGCTGGCGCACCACCGAGTCGAGGAAGCCCTGATCGACCACGGTGGCCAGCGACGGGAGCAGGAAACCCGGCTTGTCGAAGAACCGGCGCATGCCGTCGCGGTGGAAGTACTCCCACAGCGCGATGAACAGCACGAGGAACACGAGCGGCCCGACGATCGAGCTGACGACGTTGCGGTTCGAGCGCCGGCCGGACGGCCTGGCCGCCCCGGCCATCGAGGTGTCGGCGCCGAGCGCCGCGCCCGAACCGGCCATGAACGCGTCGCTGTCGGTGCTACCGGGCGACGTTCCGTACGGGCGATCGTCGACGGCGCTCACGAGTGGGCTCCGCGGAGGGCGTGGGAGATCTCGCCGCTGAGTTCGCCGAACCGCGGTTCGAAGCGGAGATCGGGCACCCGGGGGTAGGCGAACGGCACCTCGAACTCGCCGACGATGCGACCGGGCCGGGCGCTCATGACGAGGATGCGGGTGGACAGGAAGACGGCCTCGCTGATCGAGTGGGTGATGAACAGCGCCGGCGAACCGCTTGCGCATGAACAGCGAGATGACCTCGTCGTTGAGGCGCTCCCGGGTGATCTCGTCGACGGCGCCGAACGGTTCGTCGAACAGGAACACCTTCGGGTCCAGGACGAGGCTGCGGGCCAGCGAGGCCCGCATCTTCATGCCGCCCGACATCTGTCGCGGGTACTTCTTCTCGTGGCCGGACAGGCCGACCAGGTCGATGTTCTCCTGGGCCTTCTTGCGGGTTTCGCTCCTCGGCAACCCTTCGAGTTCGGCGAGCAGCTCGACGTTCTGCATCACGGTCCGCCAGGGGAGCAGCGTGGCGTCCTGGAACACGTAGCCGAGTCCCGTTCGATCGATCGTGACCGAGCCGGTGGTCGGGGTGGTCAGCCCGGACGCGATCCGCAGCAGTGTGGACTTGCCGCACCCCGACGGCCCGACCACGGTGACGAACTCGCCCGGGTGCACGTCGAACGACGTTCCGCCGAGCGCGTTGGTGCCGTCGGCGAACGTCATCGACACGTCGTGGAACGACAGCGCAGGGTGCCGCGCCGGGTGGCGGATCGGCTGGCTGGATCGGTGCTGGGCTCGGTGAAGGTGTCGGTCATCGTTGGTCCATCGTCAGTGCATGATCATTCCACCGGTGACGTTCATCGCCTGTCCGGTGCAGTAGTCGGCATCGCCCGACGCGAGGAACAGGGCCATGGCGGCCACGTCGGCCGGTTCGGCGAGGCGCCCGAGTGGCGATTTCGACGACCACTCGGCGACCATCTCGGCCGTTCGCGTCGCTGCCCCCATCTCGGTGAGCACGTACCCCGGACAGATCGAGTTCACGGTGATGCCGTGGGCGCCGAGCTCTGTTGCCGACACCTGCGTGAGGGAGATCACCGCCGCTTTCGACGCCGCGTAGTGCGCCTGGTTGGCGGCACCGAGCTTGCCGCCCATGCTCGCCATGTTGACGATCTTGCCGCCTCCGCCCTGTTCGATCATCGTGCGGGCGGCGACCTGGGTGGTCAGGAGCATGGCGCGGACGTTGACGGCGAAGATCCAGTCCCACTCGTCGGCGGAGATGTCGAGCAGCGGCGTGATCTTGAACACGCCGGCGTTGTTCACCAGCACGTCGATCCCGCCGAGGCCGGCGATGGCCTCGGTGATGGCGGCCTTCGTGTGCTCGGCGTCGGCGAGGTCGCACTCGACGGCCGATCCGCCGATCTGTTCGGCGACCTCGGCGGCCTCGTCGATGAGCCGATCGAGGATCGTGACCGAGGCGCCTTCGGCGGCGAACGCTGAGGCGATCGACCGTCCGATGCCCTGCGATCCGCCGGTGACGACGACTCGCGCGCTGCTGAAACGCGACGGTCGCCCGTCGCTCTCGCCCCTCACGACCATGATCGGGCCATTCTAGATGGTCGCCCTCGGAGGCCCCGCCCGCGCCTCTGTTAACTCTCCATTTCACCGTTGTCACCGTCGCGCGACCGAACCGCCAGGTGGTGCGCTCGCTCGGGCCCCAGGCGATCGCCTCCCGCAGCGACGGCGCCGCCACCGCCACCATGTGCGCGGGTGCGCCCACGCTGAGTCCCGCGGCGGGGAGGCCGAGGGTCTTGGCCGACGCGGTGGACACCGTGTGCCACGCGTCGGCGGGGAGCAGATGCGCGGTCAGGATCATCAGGCCGGCGGTCTCGAACGGACAGGCCCGGCCGAGCGGATTGAACGGGTCCTGCAGGTTGTCGGCGCCGGCGGCGACGTTGGCGCCCGCCCGTATCAGTGCGTCGACGGCGGTCAGCCCGCGTGGCATCGGAGCTCGTCCGCGGCCCTGCAGGAACAGGTTGGTGTGGGGGAGCGCGACGACGTTGACGCCGGCGGCGGCGACGAGTTCGGCGGTGGAGCGCTGCGCGTCGGCATCGCGTTGGCCGAGGCTCACGCAGTGGCTGGCGGTCGCCGGATGGTCGAACCCGGCGAGCACGGCATGACACAAGTCACCGAGCCCGTCGGCGGCCGGATCGAGCGTCTCGTCGGTGTGCAGATCGACCCCGACACCGAGCTCGTCGGCGATGCCGAGCAACGCCTCGGTGGCACCGCGGGTCCCGCCGTCCTCGAGGTGCGGGCACCCTCCGACCAGGTCGGCGCCGGCCGCCATCGCGTCACGCAGCAGGGCCCGTTGATCGGCGCCGTCAGGCCCGCTGACCGGCCATCCGCACAGCGCGACGATCTCGATCGAGATCAGCTCGCCGACCCGTTCACGCACGGCGACGAGCGCTTCGACGCTGCGCAGCGCGTTCTCGGCCGTGACGTCGACGTGCGTACGAACGGCCACGTAGCCGTTGGCGGCCATCAGGCGGGCCGCCCGCTCTGCTCGCTCGGCGATGTCGGCGAGGCTCGTCAGGTGACGGCTCGACGCCATGGCCTCGATCGCCCCCATCAGATCGCCCGTCGGGTTGTCGATCCGTTCCGCCAGGAACGCCTTGTCGAGATGGGCGTGCGGCTCGACCGCCGCGGGCAGCAGGAGTGCGCCGTCGAGGTCGACGACCTCGTCGACCGACGCCACGTCGACGTCGAGCGCACCGATCGCGGCGATCGATCCGTCGACGACGTGCACGTCGACGAGCGCCTCGTCGCCGCCCGGCGGGCGGTCTCCGAGGTGCGCGTTTTTGAGGAGACTCGAAGGCACGTGCGCGAAACTACGTCGATGACCGATCGACCGGACCTGAAATTGGGAGCTTTCTTCTTCGGCGGTGTCGAGATGGACGATGCCGGCGCCGGCGCGCCGAATCCGATGGACCGCCGCTACTCGAACGAGGCGTGCTGGAAGGCGACGCTCGACTATGTGAACTCGGCCAAGGAGGCCGAGCGGCTGGGGTACGACTCGTTCTGGACGACCGAGCACCACTTCCAGTACGAGGGCTACGAGGTGATCCCGAACGGCCTGCTGATCTCCACGTGGATCGCCGCGCAGACCACGACGCTGCGGTTCGGTTCGATGTTCAACGTCGTCCCGCAGTGGAACCCGCTGCGCCTGGCCGAGGACTTCGCCACGCTCCACAACCTCTCGGGTGGGCGGGCGATGCTCGGAGTCGGCCGTGGCACCGTGCCGCGCGAGGTGCTGCACCTCAACGACAAGGGCGTCTCGATCGGCTCGCAGGACAACCCCGACCAGGCGGCCGACGACCTGTTCAACCGGGAGGTCTTCGAGGAGTCGATGGAGGTCGTGCGGCGATCGCTCACCCAGGAGAGCTTCTCGTTCCAGGGCAAGCACTTCCAGCTGCCGCTCCCCGGAATCCCCGACCGCGGCGCCACGGTCCAGGAGCTCAGCCTCGTGCCGCGACCCCTGTATCCGTTCGAGATCTGGCAGGCGGTCACCTCGCCGCCCACGCTCGACTACGTCCCGGTGGTCGACCACGGCGCCGTGTTCTGGAACCAGCACTACTCGTTCATCAAGCGCTTCTGGGACAAGTACGCCGAGAACTACGCCGCCGCGCACGACGGCCACGTGTTGGCCGACCACGAGAAGCGGATGTTGGTCGTGTCGATCCGCATCGAGGACACGATGGAGGAGGCCCGCGCCTCCGCGCTCGACGGCCACGACGAGTTCTGGAAGTTCCTCGGCCCGTACGGCTGGAGCCGCGGCTACATGGGCCCTGACGGCAAGCCGTCGCCCCCGGGGCTGATCCCGACGCTCGACGAGTCGATCGAGAACAAGACGCTCCTGGTCGGCACGCCGGAGTTCGTCGCCCAGGAGGTGCAGTTCCTGCGCGACCTGCTCGGCTTCGAGTACCTCACGATCTTCCCCCACCTGCTCGGTGACCCGTACAAGAAGGCCGACGAGCAGATGGCCCGCTTCGCCGAAGAGGTCCTGCCCCTCCTGACGTGACCGGGCTCGACCGATCGAGCGTCCGCCGCTGGGGTGTTCGGCTCGTCACCGTCGGCGGCGTCCTGGTGGTGATCGCCATGTTCGGACCGTGGGTGCGGTCGGGCTCGAACGAGCGCAACAGCTTCGAACTGGTCGACCTGATCGATCGGCTCGGGTTCACCCCGAACGGCCCGATCGAGACGGCCATCCGGTGGTGGCCGCTCGTGCCGCTCCTCGTGGTGGTGGCGGTGGTGCTCACGATCTGGCTGGGCGGTCGCACGGGGGCGATCGTCGCGATCGTGGTCGGCGGAGCAGTCGGCATCGTCGGCGTGGCGATGCGCACCGTTCCGGAGACCCCGTTGATCGGCACCGGGACTGGGGGTCGGCGGTCGACGCCATCGGCGGGCTGCTCATGGTCGCCGGCGGTACGACGCTCCTGCTCAGCCGACGGCTGTCAGCCGTGCCAGATCCCTCGGGCTTCGAAGACGCGCGTAACAGTTCGGGCCGGTCGGTCATGAGGCCGTCGACGCCGAGGTCGAGCAGCCGATGCATCTCCGCCTCGTCGTTGATCGTCCAGACGTGGATCGGCACGCCCCTGGTGTGGGCGTGGCGGACGAACGACGGCGTGACGATGCTGAGTTGGCGGCCGGTTCCCGAGTCCCCGGTTCCTGATCGCCCTGCGGCGGTGGGGACCTGTGCGACGCGCACCCTCGATCCGGCGATCCGCCCGGCCAGCCGGAGCGAGGCCACCTCCGATGGGCTCAGCGCCGTGAGCAACCGTGGGCCGAGCCGCCGCCGGAGGCGCCGCAATCGTCGATGACTGAACGCTCCGATGCACACCCGGTCGATCGCTCCCGTGTCCTCGATGAGCCGGGCCAACGCCTCCACCGCGGAGTCGGCCTTGCAGTCGATGTTGAACCGCACGTCGGGCCACCGCTCGAGCAGGTCGCGCATCAGCGGGATCGGTTCACGACCGTCCACCCGCAACGCGGCGATCTCCTCCCACGCCATGTCGATGATCTCGCCCTGGTGGCCGCACGTCCGCAACAGGTCGGTGTCGTGAAACGCCACGAGCACACCGTCGGCGGTGAGATGCACGTCCGTCTCGAGGTACCGGTAGCCGAGCGACACCGCGTGTTCGAACGCCGGAGCGGTGTTCTCGGGGTGCTCGCTGGTGCCGCCACGGTGGGCGAACGGGATCGGACCTTCCCAGTCGAGATACGGATGTGTCGGGTCGGTCATCGCCCCCAGAGCCTCCCACGCGACGGCCCATGGCGATCAGCCGGTCGGCTGCTTCTTGACCTCCTCGGGGCCGGGGAGGAAGCTGGAATGGCCACATTTTGCAGAGACCAAAGGAGGTGGCTGATGTTCATTCAGGTGATCGAGGGCCGAACGGAACGCCCTGAGGAATTGCACGAACGACTGGAGATCTGGCAACGGGATCTGATGCCGGGGGCCATCGGATACCTCGGCTCGACCGGGGGCTGCACGTCGTCGGGAGACTGCATCATGATCGCTCGGTTCGAGAGTCGTGAGGCGGCGATGAAGAACAGCGAACGACCCGAGCAGGGCAAATGGTGGGCGGAGACCGAGAAATGCTTCGACGGACCCGTCCGGTTCCACGACACCGACGACGTCCAGCTCATGAGCCACGGAGAGCTCGACAGCGCCCACTTCGTCCAGGTGATGGAAGGGCACGTGTCCGACCGGCAAAAACTCGACGAGCTCGAGCACAAAGCCGACTCGGTCCTCGCCGAGATGCGTCCCGACCTCCTGGGCTCGGTGACGGCCTACTTCGACGACGGCGAGTTCACCGAAGTGGCCTATTTCACCTCGGAGGCCGCCGCCCGCCAGGGCGAACGAGGCGAGATGTCGAAGGAGATGGCATCGATGTTCGCCGAATGGGAACGGTTGATGAAGGTGGAAAAGTACATCGACATCAACGATCCCTGGCTGGTCAGAGCCTGAGCTAGATGCTGCGACCGGCCTGGGTCCAGTACTCGTCCTTGAGGATCCGCTTGTAGAGCTTGCCCGTCGGGTGGCGGGGGAGTTCGGGCCGGAAGTCGATCGAGCGCGGGCATTTCACGTCCGCGAGCTCCGAGCGGCAGAACTGGATCAGCTCGGTGGCGAGCGCCCGCCGCGGCCTCGTCGTCGGCGGGCATCTCGACGGGTTGCACGACCGCCTTCACCTCTTCGCCGAAGTCGTCGTTCGGGACCCCGAAGACGGCGACGTCGACCACCTTGGGGTGCGTCACCAGGATGTTCTCGGCCTCCTGGGGGTAGATGTTCACACCGCCGGAAATGATCATGTAGGCCTTGCGGTCGGTCAGGTACAAGAAGTTGTCGGCGTCGAGGTAGCCGACGTCGCCCAGCGTCGACCAGCCCTTCGGGTGGCGTGACCCCTTCGTCTTCTCGGGGTCGTTGTGGTACTCGAAGGTCGCCCCACCTTCGAAGTACACGGTTCCCGACTCTCCCTGCGGGAGGTCCTCGCCGTCCTCACCGACGATGTGGACCGTGCATCCGATCGGCGTGCCGACGGTGCCCTCGTGGGCGAGCCACATCTCGCTGTTGCAGTAGACGAAGCCGTTGCCTTCGGTGCCGGCGTAGTACTCGTGGACGACCGGGCCGAACCACTCGATGATCTGCTTCTTGACCGGCGCCGGGCACGGCGCGGCGGCGTGGATCACGCATTCCAGCGACGACACGTCGTACTTGGCGCGCACGTCGTCGGGCAGCTTGAGCATGCGGATGAACATGGTCGGCACGACCTGGCTGTGGGTGACGTGGTACTTCTCGATCAGCGCGAGGTACTCCTCCGCGTCGAAGTGCTCCATCGCCACGACGGTGCTGCCGAGGGCCTGGGCGGCGAGGCAGAAGCGCAGCGGAGCGGCATGGTAGAAGGGCGCCGGCGAGAGGTACACCTTGGTGTCGTCGATCGCGAACAGCATCTGCGCCAGCCCCAGCACGCCCGAAGCCGACTCTTCGATCGGGGTCTCCTTGAACGGGAGCGCGACGCCCTTCGGCCGCCCGGTCGTCCCCGAGGAGTACAGCATGTCGGTGCCGCCGATGCGCCCCTCGAGCGGCTCGGGCGACTGCGCGGCGACGGCGGACTCGTAGCTCTCGTAGCCGTCGATCGTGCCGTCGAGCATCAGCCGCAGCTCGACGCCCGGCGTGTTGGGGACGATCTCGGCGGCCTGGTCAGCCTTGTACTTGGAGGTGATGAAGACCTTGGCCTCACAGTCTTCGATGATGTACTCGAGCTCGCCGCTCTGCAGGCGCGACGACGTGCAGGTGTACACCGTGCCGGCGTAGTGGCAGCCCCACACGACCTCGAGGTAGCGGTCGTGGTTCTCCATGCAGATCGCCACGTGGTCACCGGGTTTGATGCCGGCCGACCGCAGGACGCGGCTGAGCCGATTGGCGGCTGCGTCGAGTTCGGCAAAGGTCTGGGTGAAGCCGGAACCGCCCATGATGAGCGCTGGTTTGTCGGCGTGATTCGCGAGATGTGCACCGGGGAACATGTGGCGGAACGTAGCCGACCGATACCTTGCTCTCCGTGTCGGCACGCTTCGCACGATTGATGGCGATCGACGCCGAGGCGGTGACGCTCGATACGGCGTCGCTCGCGATGTCGTCGGCGTTGCAACCCGAACTCGACGAAATGGATTCGCTCGTCGCACTCGATGTGTTCGCCGGCGACTGTCCGACGCCGACCCCCGACGGGGTGGCCCGGTACCTGTTCGACACGCTCGGGTTCAACGGCAACCGGACCGCCTACTACGACTGGCGCAACTCGTGCCTCGACCGGGTGATCGCCACCCGCGTCGGCATCCCGATCAGCCTGTCGATCCTGATGATCGAGGTCGCCCGGCGAGTCGGCGTGCCGCTGGTCGGTGTCGGCATGCCCGCCCACTTCCTCGTGCGCGCGGCCGACGACGAGAACACGTTCTACGACCCGTTCCACGGGCCGGAGCGGCTCGATCGCGCCGCGGCGCGACGCCTGTTCGAGCAGGTGACCAACGGCCAGAGCCCGTGGCGCGACTCGTATCTCGCTCCCACGCCGAACCGCGACATCGTGATCCGCATGCTGAACAACCTCAAGGGTTCGTTCGCCCGTCAGTCCGACGCGGTGCGTTTCGCGATCGTGATGCAGCTGCGGGCGGTCGTGCCCGAACTGGCCGACACCGAACTGGCCGAACTCACGGCGGCCACCGCCATCTTCAACTGAACTTGTCACGTTGGTGCCAGGCACCAACGTGACAAGTGGTCCGGTTGAGTCGTCCGGCGGGTCGGGAACTACGTTGCAATCCATGACCGTGATCGACAATCCCACCACCGGCATGTCTGCCGACGAACTGCGCGTCGAGGAACTGGTGAACGACCTCCTCGAGAAGTTCCCGCCCGCCTCGACCGACCCGAAGGTGTTCCTCGGCGAACAGTTCGATCGCGGTCTGGCGTGGGTCCAGTTCCCCGAAGGCCACGGCGGCCTCGGCCTCAGCCCCAAGCTGCAGAAGCAGGTCAACGAGAAGGTCTACGCCCAGGGCGCTCCGAACCCGATGTACCGCAACCCGATCGGCCACGGCATGACCGGCCCGACGGTGGCGGTGTGGGGGAGCGAGGAGCAGAAGTCGCGCTACCTCCGCCCGCTGTTCACCGGTGAGGAGATCTGGTGCCAGCTGTTCTCCGAGCCCGGTTCGGGTTCGGACTTCGCCGGGCTGTCGTCGACGGGGATCAAGGACGGCGACGAATGGATCGTCAACGGCCAGAAGGTGTGGACCACGCTCGCCCATCTCTCCAAGTGGGGGCTGCTCGTCGTGCGCACCGATCCGCAGGCCGTCAAGCACGCCGGCCTCACCGCGTTCGTGGTCGACATGGAGGATCCGACCGTCGAGATCCGTCCGCTGCGCCAGATCACCGGCGAAGCCGAGTTCAACGAGGTGTTCTTCTCCGACACCCGCATCGCCGCCGAGGAGATGCTGGGCAGCCCCGGCGACGGATGGCGGGTCTCGCTCACGACGCTGATGAACGAGCGCGTGTCGATCGGTGGCACCATCCCGGCTCGCGGATCGGGCACGATCGCCGCGCTCGTCGAACGCCTGGAAGCAGCTGCCGGACGAGCGCAAGGAGCCGGCGCTGCTCGACGAGGTGATGCAGCTCTGGGCGCGCGCCGAGGTGCTCCGACTCACGAACATCCGCGCCAACCAGAACCGCAAGATGGGCGACCCGGGCCCCGAGGGTTCGATCGGCAAGATGGCCTCCGCCGACCTGAACAAGGACATCTACGCCACGTTGATGGACGTCATGGGTGCCGACGGGATGCTCTACGGCAGCTACGAGATGATCCGCCCGGAGACGGCCATGGGTTCCGACACGCCGCAGAAGGCCTTCCTGCGCAGCCGGGCCAACTCGATCGAAGGTGGCACCACCGAGGTCATGAAGAACATCCTCGGTGAGCGGGTCCTCGGCCTGCCCGGCGACGTCCGCGTCGACCGCGAGGTCCCGTGGGCCCAAGTGCCTCGCAGCTGAACGGTGCCTCGCAGCTGAACGGTGCCTCGCAGCTGATCCGGATCAGTCGCGCAGACAGGGCGGCGAGCACGTCGCTGGCACCGACGATGCGATCGTCCATGCCCGGACGGTCGAGCAAGCTGCCGCCGAGCAGCACGGTCGAGCACGTCTCGATCGCGTTCTGCAGTTCGCGGATGTTGCGCGGGGGAGGGAAGTACTCGTCCTCCTCGGTGAGGTTGACGATCTCGAAACCGTCGGTCGGGTCGAGGAAGTCGACGACCGCGGCGACCAGTTCTTCGGGCGCCGACGCGCCGGCCGTGACGCCGACGACCCCGCTGAGGTCGCCCGGCAGCTCCTCGACGCCGTTGACACGGAACACGCGGGGCAGCCGGCCGCCCGCGCCAGCTGTTCGAGCGCTTGTGTGTTCGACGAGTTGGCCGAGCCGAGCACGACGATCGCGTCACACCGGTCGGCGAGCGCCATCAGCGCGCCCTGCCGGTTCGTGGTGGCGAAGCAGAGGTCGCTGCGCCCCGGGGTCCACACGTCGGGGAACCGCTGCTTGACGGCCACGGCGACGCCTTCCCAGTCGCGGTGCGACAGCGTGGTCTGGGCCAGCAGGGCGACCGGTCCGTCGATGTCCGCGAGCGCGTCGACCTCCTCGACCGACTGCACACGATCGATGGAGTCGGGAGCGACGGCCATCGTGCCGACCGCTTCCTCGTGACCTTCGTGGCCGACGTAGATGATCCGGTAGCCCTTGCCGGCTCGGACCTTGACCTCGTGGTGGACCTTGGTGACGAGCGGGCACACCGAATCGACGACGTACGACCCCCTCGCCCGAGCGGCCTCGACGACCTGGGGCGGCGACCCGTGCGCCGACAGCATGATCGGCATGCCCGTGGGCACATCGGCGATGTCGTCGACGAACACCACGCCGAGCCGCTCGAACCGCTGCACGACGAGCTGGTTGTGCACGATCTCGTGGTAGCAGTACACCGGCGCCGGGAACGACCGAACCATCCACGCGAGGGCCTTGATCGCCATCTCGACACCCGCACAGAAGCCCCGTGGCTCGGCGAGCAGCACCAGGCGCACCCCCGTGGGCTGATCGTTGCTCATTCCTCCTCGAATCTACCGGCCACGCCGAATCGGAGGGGCCGCCCCGTTCCAACGGCTCAAATCGACCGAGAAGGACCCCAGGTAGCCTTGACAGGCAATGTCCACGACCACCACCACGACGGAGCCCCGGGCACCGCGCGCCAAGCGCTCGCTCGCGCCCATCGTCGTGTCGGTGCGGGCCGGGTCGCCGGCGGCAGCACACGGCATCGCCGTCGGTGACGAGATCGTGCGGGTCAACGGCGACGTGCCGCGCGACATCATCGAGTGGCAGATGGCCGCCGACGACGCCGAGATCGACCTCGACGTCGCCCGGGGTGGGCTCGAGCTGTCGTTCTCGATCGAGAAGGCGGCGGGGGAGTCGCTCGGCGTCGAAGTGTCGAGCGCGGTGTTCGACCGTGTCCGCACGTGCGACAACCACTGCGAGTTCTGCTTCATCTACCAGCTGCCCAAAGGCATGCGCACGAGCCTCTACCTGAAGGACGACGACTACCGCCTGTCGTTCCTGTACGGGAACTTCACCACCCTCACCCGCTTCACCGAGGCCGATCTCGAACGGGTCGTGACCGAGCGGTTGTCGCCGCTGCACGTGAGCATCCATTCCACCGATCCGGTGGTGCGCAGCCAGATGCTGAAGAACGCCCGCGGCGGGATGAGCCTGCGGTGGCTGCGAGCCCTGCTCGACCACGGCATCACCGTCCGCGGTCAGATCGTCGTGTGCCCCGGGGTGAACGACGGCGCGGTGCTCGACGACACGTTCGCCGGGATCCTCGACCAGTATCCCGAACTCGACTCGGTGGCGATCGTGCCGCTCGGCATCTCCAAGTTCAACGGCGAGTCGGCGATGCGGCTGCACACCCTCGACGAGGCCCGTGCGGTCGTCGATGCCGTCGGCGACTGGCAGGACGTGTTCCAGGCGACCCTGGGCAAGCGGATGCTGTACGCCGCCGACGAGTACTACCTGATGGCCCACCGGCCGTTCCCCGACGCGGAGCGCTACGACGGTTTCCCGATGCACGAGGACGGCATCGGCATGGCCCGCACGTTCGAGGCCGAGTTCCACGGGGTGAAGCACACGGCCACCGGTGTGCAGCGCGGCTTCTTCGCCTCCGCCGACGCACCGCCGAATCCGGCGTCCTACACCGCCCTGCACACCACCGTTGGTGCGCGGGCTCAGGCAACGCGCGCCGACCCGTCACCCGGCGATGCCGAACCGGTCGCCGTCACGCTGACCCCTCGCCGGTCGGCGCCGATCGGCGTGCTCACCGGCGAGCTCGGTGCGCGCATCATCGGTCCGCTCGTGGAGTCGCTCGACCGGCGCGACATCCGCGTGCTCGAGGTCGCCAACGACTTCTTCGGCGGCAACACCGGGGTGACCGGCCTGATGACCGGCGAGGACGTCAGCCGGGTGCTGGCCGGGCAACCCGAAGGTCACCGCTACCTGCTGCCCGACGTGTGCCTGTCCGACGAGGGCCGGTTCCTCGACGGCGTGACCGTCGACCAGCTCCCGCGCGCCGTCGAGGTCGTGCCGACCGATGGCATCTCACTCCGCAACGCCCTGACGCAACACTGAATCGCACACCGAGAACGGATACCTGATGACCGACCACACCGATTTCACACCGCCATCCGACACGGCGACGGCGCTGCCGACGGTGGTGATCATCGGCCGCCCCAACGTCGGCAAGAGCACGCTGTTCAACCGCATCGTGGGCAGCCAGCAGGCGATCGTCGAGGACCGTCCCGGGATCACCCGTGACCGCAAGGAGCTCGAGGCGGAGTGGCTCGACATCCCGTTCCTGGTGGTCGACACCGGCGGGTGGATGCCGGGCGGCGATGCGCTGGAGGCCAAGGTCAGCCGTCAGGTCGAACAGGCCGTGCAGGAGGCCGACGTGGTGCTGTTCGTGGTCGACGCGTCGGTCGGGCTCACCGACGACGACCAGACGATCGCCAACTGGATCCGGCGCACGAAGACGTCGGTGATCGTCGTCGCCAACAAGGCCGACAACGAGCGTCGTGAAACGGAGATGTGGGGCTTCATGAGCCTCGGTCTCGGCGAGCCGGTGCCGGTCAGCGCGCTGCACGGGCGCCGTGCCGGCGATCTGCTCGACATCGTGCTGGAGCGTTTCCCCGAGGAGGCGCGACGGCCGCCGGTCCACCCCGACGACGAATGGCTGCCGCGCACGACCGACGAGGTTCCCGACGAGGCGGCCCCACCGCGCGTGGCGATCGTCGGACGGCCCAACGTCGGCAAGAGCACACTGTTCAACCGGCTGGTGAAGGAAGACCGGGCGGTCGTGCACGACCTTGCCGGCACGACCCGCGACTCGATCGACACGCTCGTCGAGACCGACGACGGCCCGGTCGTGTTCGTCGACACCGCCGGGATGCGGCGCAAGGCGAAGATCGACGACTCGGCCGAGTACTACTCGTTCGTGCGTGCCCTGCGGGCCATCGACGATGCCGACATCGCGCTGCTCGTCATCGATGCGACGGTCGGTGTGACGGCCCAGGACCAGCGGCTGGCCGAACGCGTCGATGCATCCGGTTGCCCGACGATCCTCGTGCTCAACAAGTGGGACCTCGTCGGCACCGAACAACGCCTCGAAGTGCTCGGCGAACTGCGGCGCAAGCTCGGGTTCGTCGGCGACGCGCCGGTCCTGAAGATCTCGGCGCTGTCGGGCAAGAACGTCGACAAGCTGCACCCGCTGTTGCAGGAGGCGATTTCGCAGTACCACACGCGTGTGCCCACCCGCGACGTCAACCGCATCATCGCCAGCGCCCAGCAGAGCAACCCGGCCCCCGGCGGCGCGAAGATCCTGTACGCCACCCAGGGTGCGATCGACCCGCCGACGTTCACGCTGTGGGTGAACCGTGAACTCGGTCGCCCCTACCTGCGGTACATCGAGCGCACGATCCGCGAGGAGTTCGATCTCGGTTCCACGGCGATGAAGATCCGGGTCCGCAAACGTGAGTGACGGGAGCTGCCATGCCGTTCTGTGAGGAATGTGCCAAATACTGGACCCCGAACTCCATGAACGAGGACGGTACGTGTCCGCAGTGTGGTGAGCTCGTGGAAGAACCGCACGTGCACGACGCCGACGCGGACGCGGACGACGAGCGAACGCCGTGGCACTTCAAGCTGCTCGTGGTCACGCTCGCCGTGTATCTCAGCTGGCGCTTCTACCAGATCTTCACATGACGCAATCCCGGTCCGGCCGATCGTTTCCGGCGACCGGTCCGGTATCGTGACGCCCGGTCACGGGCTGTAGCGCAGCTTGGTAGCGCACCTGTCTGGGGGACAGGGGGTCGCAGGTTCAAATCCTGTCAGCCCGACACCGTGACCTGGGGCTTATGCGCTCGGCATAACCCCTGGTCCGCGGCCGTGGCTCATCACGCTTCAAGCCCGCTCGGGCCCGACACGCTGACCAGGGGCTTTCCGATTCGGAGAGCCCCTGGTCGCAACCGTCGCCGATGCCCGCCTCTCTGGCGGAAGAGAGACGGGCATGGCGTGGACACTGCGTAGGTGACGGCAAAGCAGCGCCCTCCGCGAGTGACTTTACGCAGTTTGGGTGACAAAAGCCAGCCATGCGGGTGAACGTCTTCACCCGGCGTCACTCGACGTTGGGGCCGTCGCTCGCCGCACGTTTAGATGCCCATCCGCCGGGTACCCCCTACTCTGGCGAGCCCCCTTCTCCCGTCCGAGAATTCGCTCGCCACCCAGTGGCCCCCGGCGCCTCAAGCGTCGGGGGCCGCTGCGCGTTCGGATCGGCCGCACCGTCCGCCGACCCATCCCACGGGATCCTGATGCCGATTGTTACCGTGCGGACACGGTCTGGAAACGCCGAGTTGCTCGGATCGTCAACACTCACCGAACAACCGAACGAAGCGAGCGGACCATGACCCTTCCCGACCAACGCCAGATCGAACTCGTCCAGGAGACGTTCGCCCAGGTGGCCCCCATCTCCGAGCAGGCGGCGGCGCTCTTCTACGGCCGGCTGTTCGAGATCGCCCCCGAGGTCCAACCGCTGTTCACCGGCGACATGGCAGAGCAGGGGCGCAAGCTGATGACGACCCTCGGTGTCGTCACGCGTGGCCTCGACGACCTCGGCGAGCTGCTGCCGGTCGCCGGCAAGCTCGCGGAACGCCACGTCGCCTACGGCGTGCTCCCCGAACACTACGAGCCGGTCGGTGCGGCCCTGCTCTGGACGCTCGGGCAGGGCCTGGGCGACGGGTTCACGCCCGAGGTGGAAGCAGCATGGACGATCACCTACACCGCGTTGGCCGCGGCGATGATCGAGGCGGCCTACGAAGAGGAGCCGATCGCCTAGCTTCGGGGTGGAGGAGGGTGCGTGACCGGCTGGGTGTGCGACGAGTGCGGCCGACACTTCGCCCGCTCGCGCCAGTCGCACGAGTGCTCACCGGCGATGACCCTCGAGGAGTACTTCGCCACGGGCCCCTCCCACGAGCGGCCGGTGTTCGACGCCGTCCACGAGTTCGTCGTCACGCTCGGGCCGATCCACGTCGAACCGGTCTCGGTCGGCATCTTCATCAAGAAGCAGGGGACCTTCATCGAACTGCGACCGATGAGCCGCTGGGTGGCGTTGTCGTTCTCCCTGCCCCGTCAGATCGACAGCGCAAAGATCGCCCGCAAGCCGATCGACACGGGGAACCGGGTCTTCCACGTCGTCAACCTCCGCACGCCGGAGGACTTCGACGACGAGGTGAAGGCCTGGGTCGCAGAGTCGTACGCCTTCGTCGACTGACCGTCGATTTCGGTGGTGAGCCGCTAAGTTCGCCCACGGCGGAGCGATTCGCCTTGAACAGCTGGGGGGCTGAGATGTATCCGGGGACGTACGCCACACGGCATCCAGATCGCGCCGCGTTCGTGATGGCATCGACGGGCGAGGCCGTCAGCTACCGCGAGTTCGAGGAGCGATCAAACCGACTGGCCCACCTGCTGCGCTCGTACGGGCTCCAACCGCTCGACCACATGGCGATCTTCATGGAGAACAACGACCGGTACCTCGAGGTGTGTGGTGCCGGCGCCAGGACCGGCGTCTACTACACGCCCGTGAACTCCTATCTCACGGCCGAGGAGCTCGCCTACATCGTCGACAACAGCGAGTCGAAGGTGCTGATCACGTCGCAGCCCAAGCGTGACGTGGCGATCGCGGCCGCAGCCATGTGCCCGCGGCTGACGCACATCCTGGTGGTCGGCGACGACGGTACGAGCGACGATCCTCGAGTTCTCGACTACGTGACCGCGGTCGGTGATCAACCGGCGACACCGATCCCGGACGAGCGGATGGGCATTCCGATGCTCTACTCCTCGGGGACCACCGGGCGGCCGAAGGGCATCACCCGGCCGCTCCCCGACGTCCTCCCCGGCACACCGAACCCGTTGACCAGCTTCCTCAGCTCGCTCTGGCTGTACCGGGAGAACATGGTGTACCTGTCCCCGGCGCCGCTGTACCACTCGGCGCCGCAGGCGGCCGTGGGGGGAGCGATCGCCCTCGGCGCCACGGTCATCGTGATGGAACGGTTCGACCCGATCGAGTACCTCAGGCTCGTCGAGCAGTACCAGGTGACCCACTCGCAACTCGTGCCGACGATGTTCAGCCGCATGCTGAAGCTCCCCGAGGTCGAGCGGAACCGCTACGACCTGTCGTCGCTCGAGGTCGTCGTCCATGCCGCGGCGCCCTGCCCGGTGCCGGTCAAGGAGGCGATGATCGAGTGGTGGGGTCCGATCATCCACGAGTACTACGGGGCCACCGAGGGCCTCGGGTTCACGACCTGCGACAGCGCCGAGTGGCTGGCCCACAAGGGCACGGTCGGCAAGGTGATCTTCGGCGACCTGCACATCGTCGACGACGACATGAATGAGCTGCCGGCCGGCGAACCCGGCACGATCTGGTTCAAGACCGCCACGCCGTTCGAGTACCACAACGATGCCGGCCAAGACGCGTGAGGTCACGTCGCCCGACGGCACGATGACCACGGTCAACGACGTCGGCTACGTCGACGAGGACGGCTTCCTCTACCTCACCGATCGCAAGACGTTCATGATCATCTCTGGGGGTGTGAACATCTACCCCCAGGAGATGGAGAACCTGTTGATCACCCATCCCAAGGTCGCCGACGCCGCCGTCTTCGGCGTGCCCAACGACGACCTGGGCGAGGAGGTCAAGGCCGTCGTGCAGGTGATGCCCGGCGTCGAGGCGAACGACCACCTCACCGAGCAGCTGCTCGAGTTCTGCCGTGCGCATCTGTCCCGACAGAAGGTCCCGCGCTCCATCGACTACATCGACGAGCTCCCGCGGCTGCCGACGGGCAAGCTCTACAAGCGGGCGCTGCGGGACAAGTACTGGGGTGAGGGCACGGTCAAGATCGGCTGACCGCCGGCACCAGCGCTACGGTCGGGCGATGGACGAGCCGACGTCGGACCGCGAATTCAACAACCGTGAGCGCAAGCCGTACCGCGTCAGCGTGCCCGTGTGGGCGTCGATCGTGATCGCCGTGGTCGTGCTGGTCGTCTCCGCCGTCGCGCTTTCGCCGAAGAAGCCAACCCCGGTCAAGTGAACCGCGACCGCTCCGCGGCTGGTTCTGGCGGGCGCTGACGCTGCTCGTCGTTCCGCGGGGTCAGAGGATTTCGTGGCCGTCGGGGTGGTAGGTGTGCCAGGTGCCGGTGAGGTCGCGGTGGACGCGGTAGCCGTGTTCTTTGAGTCGGTTGTGCCATCCGCAGTTGCATCGTCCGTTGCTTTGATCGGTGGTGCCGTGGTGGGCCCAGCTCTGGGCGTGGTCGATCTGGCATCGTCGGGCTGGGACGTCGCAGCCCGGCCAGTCGCAGCCGAGGGCCAGGAGTTGGGCCGCCGTTCGGGCGGCACCGGTGAAACATCGTCGTTTTCGCCCGAGGTTGATGATGACACCTCGGGGGTCGAGGACGGCTCGGCGGATCTCGGCCCAGTACACCAGCTTGACGACCTCGTGGGGGTCGAGCGGTCGGCCGGTGTTGGTGCGACACACCACGTCGCGGTAGCGCTCGAGCGGGACCGGTTGTTCGTCGAAGGCGGCGTCGAAGGTCTCGTCGTCGATCAGGTAGTCGAGCGTGGGCACCGGCCGCACGCCATCGGGCGGGCACGCCGCGGCAGCGTTGGCGATGTTGAGCAGCGCATCCGCCCGGCGTTGTGGTTCGGTGCGTCCCAGTGCGAGCCCGCTGGCGCTGTCGTCGTCACACGTTTGGGCGGCCTCGGCCCAGTCGAACTCGGCTTCGGCGCTGGTGAAGTGGCTCAAGACGTTGTTGAATTCTTCGCCGCCGACGTCGTCGAAGCGGGCCGTCAGGGTCCATCCGCCGTCGGGGCGGGCCACCAGCGTGGCCTCACGAGTCGTGCGGAGGCGTTCGGAGGCTTCGGCGGTGCCGGCCGGGTCGGCGAGCATCTCCCAACGTCGGGCCCGCGCTTCGAACTCGGGGTAGGGGAGCCGGATCGCGTCGTCGAGCAGTTCGTCGGCCTGTGCGGCGAGCACCTGATCGTCGATGCGCGGGTTGGCCGCGATCTGGGCCATCAGCTGTGATTGGGCGACACCGACATCACCCACTTCGCCGGCGTCACTCCACGCGCGCAGGCGGCGGTGCATGCGCGCCGTCTGGATGCGACGGAACGCTTCGGAGCGGCTGAGTTGGGCGCGGTGGCGGAGCCAGTGCTTGCCGCTGCGGAACCCATCGGTGACGAACGGGTTGCGCTCGTCGACCACACCGGCCACGGCGACCGCCGCCGATTCAGCACATCGGCGTACCTGTTCGATCCCGAGCACCAACCGTTCGAGCCCGTCCCGATCGAGCTGGGCATCGCTGTCGACGATCAGCGCCTGGATCGCCACGAGCGCCCGCCGCACCGCCTGTTCGATCAACGACTCCGGTACCGACCCAGCGGGCACATCGCCCGCCGGGTGGAGCCACCGCTCGATGTCGGGATCGTCATCGAGGGCGGCAACCAACTGCGCACGTAACTCGGCGAGCCGATCGACGGCATCGAGCTCGTCGAACACCCCTTCGATGTTCTCGATGGTGCGGCAGGTTTCCATGTGCCCATCATGCGCATGGGGGTGTGACGGTCCCGGGAGGTCTCCCGTTGCGCCAGCGGAATCCGGCGAGGGTCGGGATCTCTTCGTCGCCGTGGTCGCCGGGCTCACGATCGAACGTCGTGGCGCTCGGGCCACGTTCGACCATCGCTTCGAGCACCCACCCGGCGTCGGCAGCAGCGCTCAGCAGCGCCCCGAGCGGGCGGTGGTACAGCGTGACGACGTGGCCGGGACTCTGATCGTCGACAGGGTGGGGGCAGGTTCCCGAGGTGAGGTACGTGCCCCACCGCCACAGGATCTCGCCGTCAGGGTCGATGAGCGGAGCGGAATCGGGTGTGGTCATCACCGGATGATTGATCACGACGACGAGGTGACCATCGGCGCGCACGACTCGTGCCGTCTCGGCGAAGAACACCTCGTGGTCGGCGATCAGGTCGAGCAAGCCGACCGACACCACCCGGTCGACGACGCCCGGCCGAACCCATGACAGGTCGGGCAGCCGGGCCTGGACGACCGCGCCGGCGACCCGGGCCTGGCGCAGCAGCTCGATCGACAGGTCGGCGCCGACCACGACGCCGCCGAGCGACCGCATCCCCTGCCCCTCGCCGCACCCCAGGTCGAGCGCCACGCCGCCGGTGCCCTGGACCAGTTCGTGCAGCACGTCGTGGGTGTCGGTCGACTGCGCCGGGTCGTTCCGCACGGCGTCGATCCACCACTCGGCGATCTCGTCCCACGCGTCGGTCATGCCAGCCATGAGCCGAGCTTGTCACCCGGGCGGATCCACCGGGCGCACCAAGCGGGCCGGTGACGGCCCATCGCCCGGCATCGGGTCAGCACGACGGCGATCTCCTGCGCGCTAGTTTCGCGCCATGACGTATGCAGGGGATCGCGTCGTGTTCGACGCCGACAGTCATGTCATGGAACTCCCGGGCTGGCTCGAGGAGTTCGCCGACGCTGAGACGCGCGACCGGCTCCGCCCGCTGGCACTCGGCAAGGCCGGGGCGCTGGCACAGCACGCCGTCGACGAGGCGACCGAACGGGCAAAGGCCGGCACCGGAGCGCTCGACGACGACCCGTTGACGCTCTTGCGTTCCAAGGGGTGGGGAGCGGTCGGTGCGTTCGACGCCGCCGAACGCAGCCACGTGCTCGATTCCCTCGGCTTCGCCGCCCAGCTCGTGTTCCCGACGTTCGCCGCCACACAGTTCGCCGGCAGCGATCTCGACACCCTGTACGCCGGGTCGGACACGCTGAACCGGGCGATGGCCGCGTTCTGCGCCGACGATCCCCGCCTGCTCGCGGTCGCCTCGGTGCCGTGGGGCGTCCCCGAACGGACCATCGACTCGGCACGACGAGCGATCGACGAGGGTTGCGCGGCGGTGATGGTGTCGAGCGATCTGCCGCGTGGCGTGGTCTCGCCCACCCACCCCGACCACCACCAGCTGTGGGCGACACTCGAGGAGGCCAACGTCCCGGTCGTCACCCACATCGGCGGCGGCGGGCAGCCGGTTCGGCGCGGGTTCCACGACAACGGCCACACCGTCACCGACTTCCTCGGCGGCGGCGAGAACGTGCGGGCCAAGGACTTCATGGCCATCCACCAGCGTCCCGAGGTCTTCTGGGCGGCGATGGTGCTCGACGGCATGTTCCAGACGTTCCCCGGCTTGCGCGGCGCCTCGGTCGAGGAGGGCGCCATGTGGGTCGTGCCGTGGATCCGCCGCCTCGACCGCGCCATGCAGTTCGCCAAGACCGAGCCGCCGTTGCGGGCGTTGACCAAGCTGCCGAGCGAGTTCGTGCACGACCACCTGCGGTTCACGCCGTTCGCCGGCGAACCCGTCGGCTGGATGATGGAACAGGCCGGGGCCGACCTGTTCATGTTCTCCTCCGACTACCCGCATCCCGAGGGGACCAAGGATCCGATCGAGCGCTTCGAGTCGACGATGCACGACGTCGACGATCCGGCGTTCGACAATTTCTACGAGCGGAACTTCGCCGCGCTGTATCGCGACGCCGTGCCGGTCTGACACGCGTATCGTCCACCGCATGTGTGGCCGCTTCGTCTCCACCGCCAACCCCGAGCAGATCGCGTCGTATTTCGGCGCCGAGGCCGACGTCGAAACCCTCGGCGAGAACTTCAACGTCGCCCCCACACAGGACATCTACGGCGTGGTGACCGGGCCCGACGGCGTGGTACGGGTACAGGCCTTCCACTGGGGTTTGATCCCGAGCTGGGCCAAAGATCGCAAGATCGGCTCGAAGATGATCAACGCCCGCTCGGAGACGCTGGCCGACAAGCCGGCGTTCAAGGGGCTGTTCGCCAAGAAGCGCTGCCTGATCCCGATGGACGGGTACTACGAGTGGCAGGCCGGGGCTGTTGACGGGCCACTCAACGCCAAGGGTCAGCCGCTCAAGCAGCCGACGTTCATCCATCGCCTCGATGGCGAACCGATGGCGGTCGCCGGCCTGTGGTCGGCATGGAAGGACAAGGACGACCGCGGCCGTTGGCTGCAGAGCGCCACCATCGTGACGACATCGGCCAACGACGAGATGCAGGCGGTCCATGACCGGATGCCGGTCATCATCCCGGCGTCGCGATGGGCCGAGTGGCTCGACCCGACGAACCAGGACATCGCCTCGCTGGTCGACCTGTTCGCCGAGCGCAACGACGGCATCCTCACGATGCATCCGGTGTCGACCGAGGTGAACAACGTCCGCAACAACGACTCCGACCCTCATCGACCCCGTCTGACCTGCCTGGCAGGCGCCGGTCAGAGGTGGGCGCGGATGGCGGCGGCGGCTGCTTCGAGGTCGGCGGGATCGACGTGGGCGGCGGCGTTGGCGAAGCTCAGCTGACCCATGTTCGTGGTCGGGATCACGTGGATGTGCATGTGGGGCACCTCGTAGCCGGCGATGATCACGCCGACGCGGTCGCAGTCGAATGCCGCCTGCTGGGCGACGCCGATCCGCCGGGTGACCTCGAACAGGTGGGCGGTGAGGTCGGCAGATGCCTCGATCCAGTGATCGACCTCGTCGATCGGCACGACCAGCACGTGGCCGTGGGCCATCGGGTTGATCGACATGAACGCCACACACCGGTCGTCGCGGGAGACGAACGTCCCGGGGATCTCGCCGTTGATGATGCGGGTGAAGATCGTCGTCATGCCTCGGAACCTAGACCGCAGGACCGGGCAGCGGGGGACCGTACAGTGGGCCCATGGACGACACGATCGTGGAAGGTCGCCCTCCATCGATGCTCGACGGCATCTGGTCGATACCCAACGCCTTCACCCTGGTCAGGCTGCTCTGCCTCCCGATCTTCCTGTACCTGCTGTTCGGACAGGACAACGAAGCGGCGGCGGCATGGATGCTCGGCGCGCTCGGCGCCACCGACTGGATCGACGGCTACCTGGCGCGACGCCTGAATCAGGTCAGCGAGTTCGGCAAGGTGTTCGACCCGACCGCCGATCGGTTGCTGTTCATCGTGGCGATCGTGGCGATCATGATCGACGGGTCGATGCCGATCTGGTTCGGCGTCGCCGTCCTGGCACGCGAGATCCTGGTGGGGCTGATGATGGTCGTCGCCACGCTCGTCTACAAGATCGACCGGATCGACGTCACCTGGCTCGGGAAGGTGGCGACGTTCCTGCTGATGTTCGCGGTGCCCGGCTTCCTGATGGGCAACAGCGACTTTCCGGGCGCCGACGGCTTCGAGATCGCCGCCTGGATCCTCGGGATTCCGGGCCTGATCCTGAGCTACTGGACCGGATTTGCATACATCCCGCAGGTACGCGCCGGGATTGCGCAGCATCGGGCACGGCAGGCCTCCGGTGTTGTACCGTCGACCTCTTGAACAGGGATACGGTTGCGCCATGAACATCCCCGCCGACCTCCGCTACTCGACCGACCACGAATGGGTGCGCCGAGACGGCAACGTGGTCACGATCGGCATCACCGAGTTCGCCCAGGACTCGCTCGGTGACATCGTCTTCGTCGAGGCACCCGAGGCCGGCACAGCCGTCTCGGCCGGCGATTCGTTCACCGAGGTCGAGAGCACGAAGTCGGTCAGCGACATCTATGCGCCGGTGTCCGGCTCGATCGTCACGATCAACGAGACCCTCGACGGCGCGCCAGAGTTGCTCAACAGCGACCCGTACGGCGATGGATGGATCTGCACGATCGAGATGTCCGATCCGAGCGAGTTCGACGCCCTGCTCGACGCCGACGGCTACCGAGCCCTGACCGAGGGCTGACGGGCGGCAGACCGTGAGCACGTACGTCTACTGCAATCAGTGCGGTCACCGGAACCCTCCGACGAGCGCGTTCTGCTCCAGCTGCGGATCACCGCTCGACTCGCTCGACGACCGGACCGTCACGCTCACCGTGGTCGACCCGCTGCAGGAAGCACCCGGGAGCGGCGACGACGTCGTCGTCCCCGTCGGAGAACTCCCGACCGAGGTCGGTGTGCTCATCGTGCGAGCGGGGGCGCAGGCCGGCGACCGTTTCCAGCTCAGCGATCTCGTCACCCGGCTCGGTCGGCACCCCGACAGCGAGATCAGCCTCGACGACATCACCGTGTCGCGCCGCCACGCCGAGATCGAGCGGAGCCCCGAGGCTACGTCGTGTCCGACGCCGGGTCGCTCAACGGCACGTACGTCAACCAGGAGCGCATCGACAAGATGACCCTGCAGCACGGCGACGAGTTGCAGATCGGCAAGTTCCGGCTCGTGTTCTTCGAACGCAACGATGCCTGAGCGAATGAGCGTCGAGCGAACGATGTCGCACCTTTCGATCGGTGAGGTGCTCGGTCTGCTGCTCGAGGAGTTCCCCGACGTCACGATCTCCAAGATCAGGTTCCTCGAGAGCCAGGGCCTGATCGACCCGGAGCGGACGCCGTCCGGCTACCGCAAGTTCTACGACGACGACGTCGAGCTGCTCCGCTGCATCCTGCGCGAACAGCGCGAGAACTACCTGCCCCTGCGGGTGATCAAGGACCGTATCGACTCCGGGGAGATCGACCCGACGGGGGAGCAGCTGCGCCCGCGGGGATCCGCAACGTCGGTTCGCCGGACGACTCCGGATCGCTGTACGGCGGGCCGGCGAGCCCCGGTGACGCCGAGCCGGTCACCGGCGCGGCCGCCCTGTTCGTGCGCACCGACGCCGAGCCGCCCGGAGCCCACGCCGAGGCCGCCGATCCGACACCGGCGGCCGCGCCGTCTCGCCGGCCGCCGCGCGCGCCCACCCTGCTGCCCGGCGTGCTGCTCGACGCCCACGAGCTGTGCGCGATGAGCGGGATCACCGGCGGCCAACTGACCGAGTTGTTGTCGTACGGCGTGCTGTCACCGGAATCGCAGTCCGGCCCGGCGCTGTACAACGACGATGCGCTCGACATCGCCATCAACGCCGAAACGCTTCCTCGACGCAGGCGTCGATGCGCGCCATCTGCGTGGGTGGCGCGTCGCCGCCGAGCGTGAGGCGGGCCTGCTCGATCAGCTCGTCCAGCCGCTGCTGCGCCAAAGGAATCCAGAGGCCCGCGCCCTCGCGCTCGCCCAGCTCGTCGAGCTCGAAGCCGTCGGTGGGCGGCTGCGTTCGGCGATGATGCGTGAAGCTTTGCGGTCCCACGCGCATTGAGCAGGACTAGGATCGAGTTCGTGGTTCCCCTCGAGCTGGTCGGTGTGCGGGTCGAGATCCCGGCGAACACCCCGATGGTGCTGCTCCGCGAGCAGGAGGGCCGCCACCGTCTGCTCCCGATCTACATCGGCAGCCCCGAGGCGTCGGCGATCCACTACGCGCTCGAAGGTGTCGTGCCGCCCCGCCCGTTGACCCACGACCTCTTCGTCAACACGCTCGCCGTGCTGGGCGCCGAGGTGGCCAGCGTCGTCGTCACCGAGGTGCGCGAGCGCACCTACTTCGCCGAGGTCCATCTGAAGACCGCCGGTGGCGAACTCGTCATCTCCGCCTCGTCCGTCCGATGCGATCGCCCTCGCCGTGCGCTGTGAGGCGCCGATCTACGCGAGCGACGAGCTCATCGACGAGGTCGGCCAGGAGCCACCGGTCGAGCCCGACGAAGACGCTGCCGAGATCATCGACGAGTTCAAGGACTTCATCGAGAACGTCAGCCCGGAGGACTTCGGCGTCTGACTGACGGAGCACAGCAAGACCTTCGCCAGCCGTCTCGTCGCGGCGACCGTCGTCGGGCTGGCGTCACCGGTTCGTCCGGCCGTCGTCAGAGGACGACGACCGTGGTGCCGAGGCCGGCCCAGTTCCACATCCAGATCGCGTCGTCGGTGGTCTGGCGGACGCAGCCGCCCGACAGCGGCTGCCCGAGCTGCGAGTACGCCTGCAGCGGCACCCCGTTCTTGATCGGGATCTCGTGGAAGCCGATGCGCCCGCCGTCCGGCCCGTACGCGAAGCGCACCATGTAGCGCCACGTCACGTTCGGGTTCTCGGTGGAGTACGTGTACATCGAGCGCGAGTACACCTGGTAGGTGCCGGCGTACGGCTCGTACAACCGCCCCGACACGAGGTGGGTCTTGACGACGGTGCCGTCGGCCTCGATCGCCCAGATGCGCTGCTGCGCCCGCGAATAGACGACCCGCCGCCCGGCGCCGGAGTTGGCTGGCACAGGCGGCACCTCGATGGTCGGGGCGGGCGAGCCGGCGGCGCACCCGCTCCGCGATACGTCAGCTGTCGGTTGAGGGTAGGACCCGAGTAGAAGATGCCCATCCCGCCGACGTACTGCACGAAGCGATCGCCGTTGATGCGCGGCGTGATGGCCGGGGACGGAAAGTCCTCGGCCGCCCACTCGGCGAAGGAGATCTGGCCGCCCCGCCCGTTGGCGACGTCGCCGAGGCGCGGCGATGCCCGACGACCACGTCAGCTTCACGAAACCCTTCGTTCGAGCGGTTGACGTACGGCGGGTAGCCGGCGGCGGCCCACTCGGCGAACGTCAGCTTGTGGTTGACCCCGTCAGGCGATTCGACGAAGAGCTCGTCCGAGGTCGCCCACTTGTACCAGTAGCTGCCGGGGACGAAGGAGACAGCCGTCGGGGCCGGTGACCCGGCAGCGGCGCCACTCGTCGGGGGAGAGGTGGTCCCACTGCCACGACTCGGCGCCGTCGTTCCACTTGGTGACGGCGTAGATCGCGGGCGACCACGAGTAGCCGACATAGCTCGTCGGGGCGAGCTGCGGCGAGGGCGATCCGGCGGCGACCCACTCGGCATAGCTCAAATGCCGGCCGTTCCGCCGGAGTCTCGTAGATCGCGTCGCTGAACGCCAGCGGTAATACCCGGCGCGATCTACGCGGCCGTCACCTCCGCCAGGACGTCTCCGGCGTGGTCGTCACCGGCTCGGGGTCGCGCTGCGATGCGACGTCGACGGCGGCGAGCGTCGGCGACGACGGCCGGGTGCGGGGTCGAGGACGGGCGTGCTCGTCGTCACGGCGTGGCTCCGGGGGCGGTCGTCGTCGGGCGGCTTCGTGTGGTGACGGTCGTCGTGGCGGGAGCTCGTCGACAGCGACGCGACGGTCGTGGTCGGGTCGTGGTCGTGATCGCTCGGCGGCGCCTGCGCCGACACGGTATCCGCGACAGCGAGCCCGCCACGGCGAGCACCGAGCGCGACGACCCTGCGCGACTCCAAGTTCCCAACATGGCTCGACACTACGACGCTCGTGACTGCAAGCTGAGAGGGGTCGGGGTCAGAGGTGTGTGGCACGCGAGCTTCGACGGGACGTAGGCAGCGAGAGCGCCGGCGAGCACGAGCGTCGATGCGGTGAGGATCATCGGGCGTGTGGTCGATCCGGTTTCGGCGAGCGTCGCGATGCGGACGTCGACGACCAACCGATCCGGATTCGTCAACGTGAACACCCGGAAGCCGGTCTCCGCGGTCAGTCCGAGGCCGAACGAGACGTACCCCTCGAAGTCGCCAGCGCCCGCGATCTCGCGCAGTTCGGGAAAGCGGGGGTCTGACGGTCCTGCGGCGCAGGAGGCGCCCCGACTTGGCCGCTGGCGACCGAGTGCATCGCCACGATCATGAAGGCGTTGCCCTCGAGCGGAACGGTTCGTCGGACGGATCGGCCGTCACTTCCGGGACGTAGTTGACGTTGTAGCCGGGAGCACGAGACGAGAAGCGAAAGACGACACGATCGAACCCGTCGTGGTGGCCCACCTCGACGGCCTCGAGCTCCGGCAGTCCTTCTGGTGCGATGTTGGTGTCGGGCACCGCCACCGGCGCCGTGGAGAACGGCGGTTCGTCAGCGATCCCTGACGGTGCTCACGCCGAGGACGGCGAGACCGACGAACACTGCGCTCGAGAACACCCTCATGCGACCACACCCTTCCCGTCTGTCGTGAGTGTCTCCGTAGCCCGTTCGCATCACGCTCAAGATGCCCCCGCGACGCTGACTCGGAGCACGCGATTTCGATCACCGTCAGCACGCTTCATCGAGAACGTCAGCCCGGAGGACTTCGGCGTCTGACGGTTGACGGGCCGCCTGCCATTCCGTAGTGTTCACCATCTCACAAAGTCGTAGTTACGCTCGTGTCACCCCGAGCAGGTGCATTGCGATCGTCGTGGATGTTGGGCAGAACGACCTCGGAGGCAGCCATGGTTGACAAAGGGATTGACCAGATCGATCCACAGCTCGCGGAGCAGATCGGCTACAGCGGTACCCAGACCGCCAAGGTCGTCGGCATCTCGTACCGCCAGCTCGACTATTGGGCCCGCACCGACCTGATCAGGCCGTCGCTCACGGATGCCGCAGGCAGCGGCAGCCGACGTCGCTACTCCTACAGCGACCTGCTGGAGTTGAAGACCATCAAGAAGCTCATCGACGCCGGCATCAAACTCGAGCAGGTCCGCAAGGTCTTCGAGTACCTCCGTGGGCATGTCGCCACCGACATCGCGTCGGCGCACATCGTCATCGACGGCGGCAGCGTGGTGTTGTGTGACGGCGACCAACTCGTCGACGTACTCAAGCAGGGCCAGGGCGTGCTCAACGTCTTGTCGCTCGGGGGAGTGAAGGAAGAACTCGAAGCCGACCTCGCGCCGATCACCGGGCCGGACGTCGCCGCCGTCACGACCGACGCGCACCGTCGAATCGGATGACCGCACAGGAAGTCGCCCGCACCCGATGAGCCTGCAGTCGTCGCCGCTCGACGATCGCCACCGTGCACTCGGTGCCACCATGGCCGAGTTCGGCGGCTGGGAGATGCCGATCTCGTATCCGTCGGGAACCATCGCCGAACACATGGCGTGTCGCACGTCGGCCGCCGTGTTCGACGTGTCGCACCTCGGCACCGTCAGATTGAGCGGCGACGACGCGTTCGAGTCGATCCAGGCGGCGCTCACCAACGATCTCACCAAGGTCGGCCCCGGTCGGGCGCAGTACACGCACCTGCTCGACGACGCTGACGCCTCGGTGGTCGACGACATCATCGTGTGGTGGCATCCGGAATCCGACGACGGACCCACGTTCGATGTCATGCCGAACGCTTCGAACACCGACGGCGTTCGAGCGGCGCTCGGCGGCGACGACATCACCACCGAGCGCGCGGTGCTCGCCGTCCAGGGCCCGAGTGCGGCAGCGCTGCTCGCGCCGGTGTTCCCCGCGGCAGCCGCGGTCGGTCGTTTCCGCGTCGAGCGGCACGATTGGAACGGCACGCTGTGCACCGTCGCCGGCACCGGCTACACGGGGGAGCCCGGGGTCGAGATCGCTGTACCCGCCGATGCGGCACTCGATCTCTGGGATGCGCTCGCCGGGGCGGGGATCACCCCCGCCGGCCTCGGCGCGCGCGACACGTTGCGGCTCGAGGCCGGGCTTCCGCTGCACGGACACGAACTCGGCGCCGGCATCACCTCGCTGCAGGCGGGACTCGGTTGGGTCGTCGCATGGGACAAGCCCGCGTTCCGCGGTCGCGAAGCCGCGCGGGCCGAACGGTCGCGCGGGATCTCGCGCCGGCTGTTCGGGATCGCCACCGACGGCCGCCGGCCGGCCCGCGCAGGGTGTGCCGTGTCGATCGACGGAACGCACGTCGGCGACGTGACGAGCGGCAACTTCTCGCCGGTGCTCGGCCACGGCATCGCGTTCGCGTTCCTGCCGCCCGACACGCCGCAAGGGCGCCAGGTCGTGGTCGACGTGCGGGGCAAGGATCTGCCCGGCCACGTGGTGTCGACGCCGTTCGTCACGCGCTGAGCAACGACGGCTACTTCCTCGGCGCCGGCGCCTTCTTGGCCGCTGACTTCTTCGCCGGCGCCCGCTTCTTGGCCGCTGACTTCTTCGCCGGCGCCCGCTTCTTGGCCGGCGCTTTCTTGACCGCTGTCTTCTTGGCGGGCGCCTTCTGGCGGGCGCCGGCGGCTCGTGGCTCACCGTTCGCTCGTGCGTGACGACCTCGTGGCTGCCCGGCGTCGTCGGCGCGGGGCGGGGCGGAGCGCGGGCAGGGGCGGACATGCCCGGCAGTCGAAATCCACCGAACAGACCGCCCGCCGACTCGGCGAACTGGGTCAACGGCCCGAGGCGCTTCGACATCTCGGTCATCACCTCGGTGAACTGGCTGAGCTGCGCCGGCAGCTGGTTGAACCCCGGTGCGCTCAGGGTCTCGGCGAGTCGGGTGAGGCCGGGAGCAACCGCCATGGCCGGCCCGCTGACCACCTGCATCATGCTCGTCGGCCGCCTTGACGGCGCGCGTCACCCTCGGGATGGCGGCCTTGATCGGCTCTTCGACCTCGGCGAGCAGCACGTTGATCCGCTCCGCCGTCTCGTTGAGGTTCTCCATCGTGCGGTTGAAGTTCTCGACGCCGCGCAGGAATTCGTCCACGCCTTTGCGGAACTGATCGAACGAGCGGATCGTTCCTGCCAGCGGTGCGGCGAACAGGTTGATCATGTCGGAGAACGGGTCGGAGCGGTCATCGCCGGTCATCGCGCCAACCTAGATGATGCGACGACTCGTCGCGGACGATCACGGTCGGATCCGCGCCGGAAAGCGAACCGCATCCGACCGAGAACCGCGGTCGCCACCGTCAGAGGACCGAGCGGTAGACCGCCACGTACTTGTCGACCATCGTCGAGACATCGAAACGCTCGCAGGTGACGGTGCGGATCGCGGCCCGATCCACGGCCGATGCGAGCGACACCGCCTCGACGGCTTCGTCGACACCGTCCACCAGGAAGCCCGTCGTGCCGTGTTCGATGATCTCGCCCATCGAGCCTCGGTCGTAGGCGATCACGGGTGTTCCGCACGCCATCGCCTCGACCACGCTGAACCCGAACGGCTCGTCGAAATCGATGAGGTGCAACAGGGCGTGCGCCGCGCCCAGCGTCGCCGCTCGGTCGGCCGCGTCGACGGGACCGAGATACCGCACGCTGCTCGCCGTCGACGTGCGGCTCGACCTCGTCACGGAAGTAGCGCTCGTCCTGGATGATGCCGGCGATGTCGAGCCGCCGGCCGGCCCGGCGAGCCACCTCGATGGCGTGTGCCGTTCCCTTGTCGGGATGGATCCGGCCGAAGAACAGCAGGTGGTCACCCGGCGCGGGGTCGAGTGCGAAGGCGGCCGGTGTCGATGCCGTGGTGCACCGTCGCCGCGTAGTGCAGCCCCGGGTGCCGGTCGGCGTCGCTGATCGCGACGTAGGTGGTCGTGGCGTCGTAGCGCTCGTACACCGGGACGATCCGCGGCGACGAGAACCCGTGGATCGTGGTGACGACCGGGGTCGTCACGAGGCCGCTGTAGGTGAGCGGCAGGAAGTCGAACCCGTTGTGGATGATGTCGAACTCGTCGGCCCGCTCGAACACCGAGGCGATGTGCACGCATTCGGCGACCTTCGGCACGATCGAGTCGTCGTCCGACCAACCGTGGGCGGCGGTGGCGTGCAGCGCGCCGGCCGTCACCGAATCGGCCGTGGCGAACAGGGTCACGTCGTGGCCGGCCGCCACGAGGCCCTCGGCGAGCAGCGACGCGAACAGCTCCCACGGCCCGTAGTGACGCGGCGGCGTGCGCCAGGCGATGGGGGACAGGACCGCGACCCGGAGGGGCGATGCCGTGCGATGTGAGCCGCCGTGTTGCGAATTGTGAATGGCGCCAGGGTACGACGGTTCATCCCGGAACCGCCGGGGTACAGTCACCTCTCGTCCCACCATGGCAACACGGGCGAGTGCGCCCCGCTTGGGCTGGACGGCCGTCACGGCTTTGTCGCCCTCCGCAGGCTTGTCGCCTCGACCGAGCCGAACAAGGAGTTCAGTCGTGCCCACCGCCCCCTCGGTCCCGCCACGCCCATTCGGGGCAGTGACACCGGTCGCTCATTCGGCATCCTGTCGACGTTCCCGCCCACGTCGTGCGGCATCGCCACGTTCTCGGCGGCGCTCGCCGCAGGGCTGATCGGCCACGGCGCGTCCGTCGACGTCGTCCGCTGCGACACCGACGCCCGACCTGGAGGACGCGCTGGTCCTGGCGTCGCTCGACAGTGCCTCGCCGAGCAGCGTCGACGCCGCGGTCGACGTGCTCAACGCCACCGACCTGGCGATCGTCCAGCACGAGTACGGCTTGTACGACGGCCCCGACGGCGATTCCATCGTGTCGTTGATGAACCGCCTCGTGGTGCCCGTCGTCGTGGTGGCCCACACCGTGGTGAGCGAACCGACCGCCGGCCAGCGGCGTGTGCTCGAACGACGTCTGCCGCGGCGCCGACGTCGTCGTCGTGATGACCGAAACCGCCCACGACCGACTCGTCTCGCGGCTTCGACGTCGACCCGGCCAAGGTCGTGGTGATCCCGCACGGTGCGGCGACCCCGCGCGCCGAACCCGACGGCCGGCGCGCAGCGCCCGACCAGCCAGGCTCCGCGCCTGCTCACGTGGGGGCTGCTCGGCCCGGGCAAGGGCATCGAGTGGGCGATCGACGCGCTCGACCTGCTGGCCGATCTCGTCCCACGGCCGAACTACATCGTCGCCGGCACCACCCACCCGAAGGTGCGGGAGCATTCCGGCGAGGCCTACCGCGAGATGCTGGTCGCCCGCGCCGCGGCTGCCGACACCGGCGGATCGGTGATCTTCGACGACACCTACCGCGACCTGAACTCGCTGACCGAACTCATCCAGTCGGCCGACCTCGTGATCCTGCCGTACGACTCGGCCGATCAGGTGACGTCCGGCGTGCTCGTCGACGCCGTCGCGGCCGGCCGACCGGTCGTGTCGACGGCGTTCCCCCACGCCGTCGAACTCCTCGCCAGCGGCGCCGGCATCGTCGTGCCCCAGCGCGACCCGGAAGCGCTCGCCGCCGCGATCCGCACCGTGTCTGACCGATCCGGCTGCGCGCCGAGCGATGGCCGCCGAGGCCCGACGTCTCGCTCCCGACCTGTCGTGGGCGGCCGTCGCCGCGCGGTACATCGGTCTCGCCGACACGCTCGTCGGCGGACAAGCCCTGACACTCAGGGCTTCATGACGAACGCTGATCCGGCCCCTCGTTCGATCATGTGCTGTCGATGACCGACCGCATCGGCATGTTCGAACACGCCGAGTACGCCGTCGCTCGGCGCGAACACGGCTACTGCACCGACGACGTCGCCCGCTTGCTGATCGTCGTCGTCCGCGAGCCTCGACAGAGCCAGGCCGTGAACGATCTCGGGCGCACCGCCATGCGGTTCCTCGCCGAGTCGCAGGGGGTCACCGGGCGCACGCGCAACCGGCGTGACACGAACGGCCGCTGGCACGGCCGCCGCGGCGTCGAGGACTGCTGGGGACGCAGCATGTGGGCATTCGGCTCCGCCGCCCGGCTGGCACCCGACGACTGGCTGCGGTCGAGCTCGCATGGCGCACTTCGACCACGGAACGCGCACAGCGTTCACCACATCGACGGGCGATGGCGTTCGCCGCGCTCGGTGCCGTCGAGGTCCTCACCGTCGAACCCCGGCACAGCAGGGCGCGAGCACTGTTGTCCGACGCCATCGTCAGCATCGGCGTGCCGTCGCGGGATCGGACGTGGCCGTGGCCGGAACCCCGCCTGGCGTACGCCAACGCCGCGCTCGCCGAGGTGCTCATCGCCGGCGGCCACCTCCTCGGTCGACCGGACGTGCTCGATCACGGCATCCAGCTCCTGGGTTGGCTGCTCGACCGTGAGACCGTCGACGGTCACCTCTCGCCGACACCCGTCGGTGGCGCCGGCCCGGCCGACCACGCTCCGATGTTCGACCAGCAACCGATCGAGGTCGCGGCGATGGCCGATGCCTGCGCGCGCGCCCTCGAGGTCACGGGCGACCCGGCGTGGAACGTGGGCATCGACCGCTCGATCCAGTGGTTCGCGGGACGGAACGATCGTGGCGCCGTGATGTGGGACCCGCGTACCGGAGGCGGCTTCGACGGCCTGACGCAGTTCGGGCCGAATCTCAATCAGGGTGCAGAGTCGACGCTGGCGCTGATCTCCACGATGCAGCACGACGCTCGACGCGACCCGGACGGCCGCGGGCTGCGTCGGCGCGGCGCTCACGACGGCGTGAGGCGACTCAACAGGTCGGCGAGCGGCACCGTCGCGATGCTCGCCCCGACATCGGCGTAGCCGTAGGGGAGGATCAAGTGGTCGGCATGGATCATGCTGCCGCACGAGTAGACCACGTTCGGGACGTAGCCCTCGCGCTCGTCCGCCGCGGCGGTGAGCAGCGGCTCCTTGAGGTGACCGATCACCTTGGTGGGGTCGTCGAGGTCGAGGAGGAGTGCGCCGAGGCTGTAGGTCCGCATCGGACCCACGCCGTGGGTGATCACCAGCCAGCCGGCCTCGGTCTCGAGCGGTGAGCCGCAGTTGCCGAGCTGCATGAGTTCCCACGGGCGCTCCGGCTCCTGGACGATCGACGCCTGTTCCCACACATGGACGTCGTGTGACGTCATGACGTAGTTGTTGACGTTGTCGTGGCGGCCGAGCGCGACGTAGCGGCCGTCGATGCGCCGGGGGAAGAGCGCGATGCCCTTGTTCTGTGCCGCCGCACCGACCATTGCGCCCGCCCGGAACGACGTGAAGTTCTCGGTCTCGAGGAGGTGGGGACGGATCTGGTGTCCGTCGAACGCGGTGTAGGTCGGCGTAGTACGTCACGCGATCGTCGTCGACGAAGCGCACGAAACGCGCGTCCTCCAACCCGTGGCTCTCGGCCGCGGCGTGCGGGAACAGCACGCGCTCGGACACGTCGCCCGACCCGAACGAGACCTCGTACCCGTCCGGATCCACGGCCGCGTCCGCTGTCGGTGTCCCGGCCGCGGCGTACGAACTCGCCGTGTCGACGGTGATGGACGCATCGGCACCGACGACTCCGGAGCGGAACTCGATCGACGACACATGTCCCTCGCCGATGGCGCGCAGGCTCATGATGAACCGCATCGCGCCGTCGTCGACGCCCGACTGGTCGGGCGCGACGACGATCGAAGGATTTCCGAGCGCCGCCGCCTCGATCGAGTACTCGTGGGTGAAGTACGCCCCGATGAGCAGCCGGCGATCCCTCGACAGCCCCTCGTCGAGCAGGCGGTGCTGATCGAAACGGTCGGCGACGACGGCGAAGTTGCGTTCCAGCGTCGAATCGAGATCTCGGTGTCGCCCGGCGAACGCCTCGCACGCGGCGCCGAACGTCGCGGCCACCTGCCACTCGGGCATCGCCACGAGACGTTTCAGCACGATCTGCATCCGGGTCGAACCGTCGGGGAAGATCTCCTCGCGCGGCAGGAACGGCTTGGTGAGCACACGCCGGGCGTCGGGTCGGAAGTGGGCGGAGGGACAACGACGGACCCTGAGTTCATCCATGGAGACACTCCCAGGTCGGTGGTTGTTCGTCCCCACACGCGGGCGACGCACGACGAACCTAGCGGCTACCGCCAGGCCGAGCGCTCACACCCTCCGGCCGGCCCAGGCGAGGAAGCGCTCCTGATCGGACGCGTCGGCGCCGGCGTCGAGCGGGGGGCCGAACACGCCCGGCGCACGGACGGCATCGCCGAGCGGCTCGAGCCGGCGTCGCGCATCGTCCATCTCGGCCGCGTCGAGCTGCTCGAATGCGGTGAGCCCGGCACCATGCGCGATGTCCCAGCCGTGGACGAGCAGGTCGCCGGCGTAGAACGTGTCGATGGTCTCGGCGAACGTCGTCGGACCGAAGTACCCGTCGTAGCCGTGGGCCGCCTTGGCCGGATCGTCGAGCGCGGACTGCACGGCCTCGTTGACGCGTCGCCAGTCGGCGACCGGGTCGTCACTCGCTTCGATGTCGGGCCCGAACGCCATCCGCTCCATGAACTCGCGTTCGCTGTCGGCGACATGGCGGAGCACGTCGCGCACGTTCCAACCCGCGCACGGCGACTCGTTGGTCCACGCATCGTCCGGAACCGACTCGATCACTCGGTGAACGTGGCGGCGAGGCGCCGGTACCGGTCGGAGGCTTCGTTGTGGTGCTTCATCCCTCCAGCGTCGCGACGAGCGGGGAGACCGTCTTGTACGGATCGGCCAGATCGGGGAACGTCGGGAAGTACTCGGCGAAGTACTCCGAGGGGGTCATCGCCGTGATCGCCCGGCAGTCGCGCACGAGGTGGGCGTGATCGCTGTAGCCCGCATCGGCGGCGAGCGCGGCGAGCGGCCGGGCACCGACGTCGGCCGCGGCGAGCGCCACCAGCCGCTGGAACCTCAGGATCCGTGCCAGCGTCGCCGTGCCGTAGCCGAAGACCCGGCACGACCTCCGGTGCAGCTCGCGCACCGACACGTTGGTGGCGGCGGCGAGGTCGTGGCTCGTGGCGCGGGGGCTGGCGAGCAGCATCTCGAGCACCAGATCGGCGAATGCGGCGAGATCGCCGCCGACGTCGGCGCGCTGTTCGATCAGCCGGCCGACCTCGGCGAGCAACCGCCGCCGTCGCGCTCCCAGCGCGTCCGATCGGACGATCGCCCCGGCGATGCTCGACGCGTCGTCGTCGCCGATCAGCGCCGCCAGATCGATGCGCCGGTCGGTGATGGTCGAGACGTCCAGGCCGAAGACGACGTGGGCCCCACCGGGTCGGAAGCGCACACCGACGGCGGTCGAGCCCACCGGGAGCCGGAACGTCCACGACCGCCGCTCCGGACCGCACAGCACGAACGTGCCGTCGCTCACGTGGAGCAGGTCGGTACAGCCGTCCGGTGTCAGCCGGTGCGTCCCGCCGGGGCGCGCCTCCCACGAGCACGACACGATCCCGCGCAGGGTGGCGGGGGGTTCGAACGGTCGGTACCAGGCCGCGTCGACGTTCGCGGTCACGGTCGCGGCCGCTCCCCGATGGTGGTTACGTCAGCGCGCCGCGGGGGAACGGTCAACCCGATGGCCGAGTACACCGTGAACACCTCCGCCGTTGCCGCGGCTCGTCGACTCATCGAGAAGCGACAGTACGTCCTGCGCAGCGACTGGGGTGTCGTGCAACCGGACGCCGAGGCGCAGAACGCGTACCTCGCGCGGCACAGCTGGAGCGACTATGCCGCATGGCACCTGGGGCTCACCGTCGGAGCGACCGACGAGACCAAGGGACGGTACGCATTCGCGTTCGGCGATCTGCGACGGGTGCACCGCAGCGGGCTGATCGCCTGCGTGTACCGCGCCGCGGAATGGAACCACAAGGCCGTCGAGCTCGCCGCCCACGACCTGTTGCAGTACCTCGACGCCACGTCTGCGTAGCGCGCCGGGCGGTCAGCTGATGCTGGTCGCGTACGCCTCGAGCGGCTCGCAGGAGCACACCAGGTTGCGGTCGCCGTAGGCACCGTCGATGCGCGACACCGGCGGGAAGTACTTCGACACCCGCAGGGAGGGGAGCGGGAACGCTCCCACCTCCCGGCTGTACGGCCGGTCCCACTCGCCGAGCAGTTCCTCGCAGGTGTGCGGCGCGTGACGCAACGGATTGTCATCGACCGGCCACTCGCCGGACGCCACCCGAGCGATCTCTCCCGCGATCGCGATCATCGCGTCACAGAAGCGGTCGAGTTCGCGCAACGTCTCGCTCTCGGTGGGCTCGATCATCAGGGTGCCGGCCACCGGAAAGCTCATCGTCGGCGCATGGAAGCCGTAGTCCATCAGCCGCTTGGCGATGTCGTCGACGGTCACCCCCGTGGCCTTGGTGATGGGACGGATGTCGATGATGCACTCGTGGGCGACGCGGCCGTTGGCACCGCGGTACAGCACCGGGAAGTGCGGGTCGAGGCGTTCGGCCATGTAGTTGGCCGACAGCACGGCGGTCGCCGTCGCCTCGGTGAGTCCGCGTCCGCCCATCATCTCGATGTACATCCACGGGATGGGCAGGATGCCGGCCGATCCGTGCGGAGCCGCCGACACGGCACCGGCCGCCGCTTTCTCGTCGAGCGGATGCCCGGGGATGAAGGGCGCGAGGTGGGCGCGCACCCCGACCGGGCCGACGCCGGGGCCGCCCCCGCCGTGGGGGATGCAGAACGTCTTGTGCAGGTTCAGGTGGCTCACATCGGCGCCGAACTCGCCGGGCCGGGCGTGGCCGACGAGCGCGTTGAGGTTCGCCCCGTCGACGTACACCTGGCCACCGGCATCGTGGATCAGGGCGCACAGATCGCGCACCCCTGACTCGAACACCCCGTGCGTCGACGGGTACGTGATCATGATCGCCGCGAGGCGGTCGCCGACCGTGGCGACCTTGGCCCGCACGTCGTCCAAGTCGACGTTGCCCTGGTCGTCGCAGGCGACGACCACGACGCTCATGCCGGCCATCACGGCGCTGGCGGCGTTGGTGCCGTGGGCGCTCGACGGGATCAGACAGACCGTGCGGTCGACATCGCCGCGGGAACGGTGGTAGCCGCGGATCGCGAGAAGTCCGGCCAGCTCGCCCTGGCTGCCGGCGTTGGGTTGCACGCTGACCTCGTCGTAGCCGGTGATCACCGCGAGGCGCCGTTCGAGATCTTCGATCATCGCCGTGTAGCCGGTGACCTGGTCGGCCGGCGCATACGGGTGGATGTCGGCGAACTCCGGCCAGGTGATCGGCACCATCTCCGAGGTGGCGTTGAGCTTCATCGTGCACGATCCGAGCGGGATCATCGTGCGATCGAGCGCGAGGTCCCGGTCGCTCAGCCGTCGCAGGTACCGCAGCATCTCGTGTTCGCTGTGGTACCGGTCGAACACCGACTGGGTGAGGAAGTCGTCGGATCGGCGCAGCGACCGATCGAGCCCGTCGGCCACGAGGTCGACCTGTGCGCCGGTGACGGGGGAGCCGCCGAGCGCGGCCACGACGCCGTCGACCGTCTGCACGGTGCTCGTCTCGTCGAAGGTGATGCTGACGATCGTGTCATCGACGTGCCGGATGTTGTACCCGGCCGAGAGCGCCGCGGCGAGCGCCGCATCGGCGTCGTCGACCTTGACGGCGATCGTGTCGAACCACGTGTCGTGGGCCAGTTCACGACCGCCGGCCCGCAAGCCGGCGGCGGCGATCGACGCGAGGCGTTGGACGCGTTCGGCGATGCGCTCGAGCCCCTCGCGGCCGTGCCAGGCGGCGTAGAAACCGGCGATGTTGGCCAGCAGCACCTGGGCCGTACAGATGTTCGATGTGGCCTTCTCGCGGCGGATGTGCTGCTCGCGGGTCTGCAGCGCGAGCCGGAGCGCAGGCCGGCCGGCGGTGTCGGTGCTGACGCCCACGATGCGGCCGGGCATCGCCCGCGCCGCCGACTCGCGGGTGGCGACGAACGCCGCGTGCGGACCACCGAAGCCCATCGGCACCCCGAAGCGCTGCGCCGAGCCGACCGCGATGTCGGCCCCGAGCTGGCCCGGGGGAGTGGTGAGCACGCACGCCAACGGGTCGGTGACCACCACGGCGATCCCGCCGAGGTCGTGCACCCGAGCGATCGCCGCGCTCCAGTCGACCACGGCACCGGTCGACGTCGGCAGGCTGAACAGGGCGCCGAAGTAGCCGGCGCCGTCACGTTCGTCACCGTCGTCCAGGAGTTCGACGCCGCCGATCACGAGCTCGATCCCGATCGGTTCGGCGCGCGTGTGCATCACGGTCAGCGTCTGGGGGTGCGTGTCGGCGTGGACGAAGAACCGGTCGGAGGTGCTCTTCGACAGCCGGCGGGCCATCGTCATCGCCTCGGCCGCGGCAGTCGCCTCGTCGAGCAACGACGCGTTGGCCACGTCGAGACCCGTCAGCTCGGTCACCAGGGTCTGGAAGTTGAGAATCGCCTCGAGCCGCCCCTGGCTGATCTCGGGCTGGTACGGCGTGTAGGCGGTGTACCAGGCCGGGTTCTCGAGCACGTTGCGGGCGATCACCGGGGGAGTGAGGGTCCCGACGTAGCCCATTCCGATCAGACTGGTCACCGAGGCGTTCTGCTCGGCGAGCGCCCGCAGCCGGTCGAGCGCCACGTGTTCGGGAACCGCATCGGGAAGGTCGAGTGCGGCGATCGAGCGGATCGCCGCCGGCACGGTTTCGTCGAGCAGCGCCTCGATGCTGGGCGCACCGACGGTGCCGAGCATCACGTCGACGTCGGCGGGGGAGGGGCCGATGTGCCGGCGGACGAACTCACCCGGCTCGAACAGATCGTCGAGTGATGCGGGAACTCGGGAATCGGACACAGGGGGCCTCCACGTCGTCGGTGTTGGTTCCCCCGCTGTCATCGGTACCTGAGAGTTTTGACCGCCTGGCGGCGGCTTTCCCCATCGGCGGACATCCACCCACCCGTCGACGGGTGAGTGGATGTCGCTTTCCAGCGTGCCTGACTCGGACGGTCCGGGTGCCTGAGAGATTCCGGGGAGGTTGCTCCTTCGGCGTCACCGTTTCGTGACTCTCCCGTTCGAGTACGACGGCGATTCAGTTGTGAGCGGAAGCGTAGCCCGGTGCGCTCAGCGTGCGGCGGAGTTGCTGCAGGCGTCGACCGCCTTCACGAGCGGATACGGGTTGACCGCGGCGCCGCCGTACGGGTGCACCTCGAAGTGCAGGTGGGGGGTCGCCGCGTTGCCGGTCATCCCGACGTAGCCGATGACCTGGCCGGCCTTGACGGGCGAGCCGACGCCGAGCCCCTCGGCGAAGGAGCTCATGTGCAGGTACGTGAAGTACGTACCGTTGGGCATGGCCACGCGGAACCCGTTGCCGGACAGCGCACCGGGGAAGTCGACGTACTGCTTGGAGATCACGCCGTCGACGACGGCGTAGAGCTGCTTGCCCGCCGGGCCGATCACGTCGAGACCCTCGTGCAGGCGACCGCCGCCGCGAGGCGCCTGCCACGTGTCGCCGAACCAGCACTGACCCTGTACGGGGAATGCCGCCAGGCTGATGCCACTCGCACTCGGAGCCACGGGCGCAGGCGCCGCCGCCTGGCCGAGCTTGCCGGCGGTCTGGGCGTCGATCTTGCCGGTCACCGCGATGCCTTGACGGCGCTGGTACTCCATGATCGCGCCTGCGGTGCCCGCGCCGAACTGGCCGTCGGCGCCGCCGGGCACGGTGATCCCGGCGTTGATCAACGACTGCTGCATCGACTTCACGCGGTCGCCGCGTTCGCCGTAGACCGGGTAGCCGACGGTGCTCGTGATGCCCTGCGGTGCCGCCGCGCCGGACGCCGTCAATCCCAGCATCCCCGCTTCGCCCTCGGTGAGGACGCCGGTCTGCGCGGTGCCATTGACCTTCTGGAAGAGGATCAGCACGGAGCGGGTGGCCGCACCGAACGAGCCGTCCGCACCGCCACGCAGCACGAGTCCGGTCTGCATCAGCGCGCGCTGCAGATCCTTCACCCGGTCGCCCTGCGCGCCGAGTTTGAGACCGGCGTAGGGGTTGCCCGACGCCGTCGGTGCGGCGGGCGCCGCAGCAGCCGCGGTGCCGAGGCCGAGCTTCGCCGCCGTCGCCTCATCGACCGTGCCGGACGCGCTCAGGCCGTTGGCGTTCTGGTACGAGACCAGCGCCGCCTTGGTCGCCGCGCCGAACGAGCCGTCGGCGCCACCCTTGAGCGTGATGCCGACGTTGATCAGCGCCTGCTGCAATCCCTTGACGAGCGAACCCTGCGCGCCCATCCGGAGCCCGACCGACGGGTTCGCCGACGTCGCGCCCGATGCCGGTGCACCGATCTCGAGGCGTGCTGACGTCGCCGCATCGACGACGCCGCTCACCGGCAGCCCGTTCCAGCTCTGGAAGTTCCGGATGCCGCGTTGCGTCGAGGCGTCGAAGGTGCCGTTGGCACCCTTGGGGAGGTAGACCCCGAAACGGATGAGTGCTTCTTGGAGCGCCTTCACCGCGTCGCTCTGGGTTCCCATCGTCAGGCCGCTCGCGGCACCCGACGAAACGGCCGGCGCCGCGCTGCAGCGCGCTCGAGCGTCGCCGCGTCGACCTCGCCGGTGGCCGGGAGACCGTGCGCGGACTGGAAGCTCGTCACCGCCGCCCGCGTGCCCGGCCCGAAGATCCCGTCGGCGCCGCCCGCCACGGTGACGCCAGCAGCGATCAGCGACTGCTGGAGCGATTTGACCTCAGGGCCTCGCGAGCCCTGCTTGAGTCCGACCGAGATGGCGGGCGCCTGCGTGAGCGCGCCGGCGGCAGGGCCGGCAGCCACCGTCCCGGCGGCGGTGTACAGCCCCAGCGAACTGGCGGCGACGCCGACGGCGAGGCCGACGAGCAGAGATTTTCGCCTGGTAGCGGCGTGGTACGACAAGTTGGACAAGGTTCCTCCTGGCATGTTTGATTCATCGGCGTGCCCACCGCATCGATCCAATCTCAAGTTGAGATTGAGGATCGACACCCAACTCTCAGGTTTCAATTGAGGATTGAGGTTTCAACCGCTCCGACGCTCTGACCAGGGATTGACCAGGGCAGACGGAAGCGAGAGGCGCATTTGGCACGTCCAGACGGCAATGTCCATCGGCTCGGATCAAATTGACATAACGAGGATTATGGGCGTTGTGTGAGAGAGGCGGCTCGAGCTGCTGGCGAAGTCTCATGCAATGGTCGACGGCGAGGGTCTGGAAGACTGCAGCGATGCAACTGCCACCCGCACCGGCTCGCTCGTTCGCCAGTGACAACTCGGCCGGTGTGCATCCGGCCGTCCTCGAGGCGCTCGAGCGCTGCAACGACGGACACGCCCTGGCCTACGGCGCCGACGACCACACGGCGGAGTGCTCGGCGCGGTTTCGCGAGCTGTTCGGCGCCGACGTACGGGTCGAACTGACGTTCAACGGCACCGGAGCCAACATCGTTGCGCTGGCAACGATGTTGGGTTCGATGCCGGGCCCGAACCATGCCGTCGTGTGCACCGACTGGGCCCACATCAACACCGACGAGACCGGGGCCCCCGAGCGCATCCTGGCGACCAAGCTGATCGATCTCCCCTGTCCCGAGGCCAAGCTGACGCCCGAGCAGCTCGCCGATCTCGCCCCCCTCCAGGGCGACCAGCATCACGCCCAGCCGGGGGTCGTGTCGATCACCCAGGCCACGGAGCTGGGCACGCTCTACACCCCGGACGAGATCGCTGCGCTGTGCGACCAGGCGCACCGGATGGGCATGCTCGTCCACCTCGACGGCGCCCGCTTGGCCAACGCCACCGCCGCCCTCGGCGGCACACGGGCGGCGCTGCGGTCGTTCACGATCGACGCCGGCGTCGACGCGCTCTCGTTCGGTGGCACCAAGAACGGGCTGATGGGTGCCGAGGCCGTCGTGTTCTGCAATCCGGCCGCCGCCGTCGGCGCCGAGTTCGTCCGCAAGCAGTCGACGCAACTCCCCTCCAAGATGCGCTTTCTCGCGGCCCAGTTCAACGCCATCCTCCACGACGATCGTTGGATCGACCTCGCCACCCACGCCAACGCCATGGCGGCCGAGCTGTACGCGAGCACGATCGGCATCGACGGCGTCGATCTCGGCGGTCCCCCGGCGGTCAACAGCCTGTTTCCCTGCCTGCCCCCCGGCGTGATCGACGAGCTGCGAGACTGGTGCTTCTTCTGGGATTGGGACGTCGCGCGCCACCAGGTGCGGTGGATGACGGCGTGGGACACCACGTCGGCCGACATCGAAGCGTTCGTCGACGGGCTGAAGGTGGCGTTGCGCTGAACGCCAGGCAGCCCACGAAAATAATTGTTGCATGATGCAATTGACTCGCCGGTCGATTCCCTCTAAGGTCCCCTCTCACACACGGGCGCAACTCACCGGGGGGCGAGCAATGGCTGCAATCGAAATGCCGATCGATCGGATCGCAACGGATGACGACTGGATGCGCGAAGGCGCCTGCCGTGGTCTCACGCACCTCTTCTTCCCGCCGGCCGCTGAGCGTCCGCAGGCCCGGGAACGCCGCGAGGCCGGGGCCAAGGAGGTGTGCTCCAGCTGCGTCGTGCGCGTCGCCTGCATGGACTTCGCCCGCGAACACCACGAGTACGGCTTCTGGGGCGGCGAGTCCGAAGACGAACGGCACGCCGCCGGTTTCCGCCTGATCGCGCCGATCGGCGTGCGCGCTCGCGCCGCCAGCTGACGCTCCACGGCGCCCTACGATCGGCGCCGTGCCCGGCAACGATCCGTTCGACGTCGTCGTGGTCGGCAGCGCCAACCTCGACCTCGTCGTCCGTTCGCCCCGCATTCCCGGCCCCGGCGAGACGCTGATCGGCGACGCGTACGACGAATATCCCGGCGGCAAAGGCCTCAATCAGGCGGTCGCGGCAGCCCGCAGCGGCGCTCGCGGTCGCCTTCGTCGGAGCGTTCGGCGACGACGAGGCCGGTGCACGGCTCCGTGCGGTGGCGACCGAGGACGGCATCGACACGACGTCGGCGCCGTCGATCGCCGGCACCGCCACCGGCCGTGCGCTGATCACCGTCGGTGACGACGGCGAGAACACCATCGTCGTCGTGCCGGGAGCCAATGCCCTCGCCGCCCCCGACGCGGCACGCTCGGGCATCGTGATCCTGGCGCAGCTCGAGATTCCCGTCGAGTCGGTGATCCGCGCGTTCGTCGACGGCAAGCGAGCAGGGTGCGACGACGGTCCTCAACCCGGCACCGGCCACTCCCCTGCCACGGGAACTGCTCGCCGTCACCGACGTGATCGTTCCCAACGAGCACGAGATCCAGCTCGTCGGTGGCGTCGGCGCACTCCTCGAGGCCGGGGTCTCGACGGTGATCGTCACGATGGGTGCCTCGGGGGTCGAGGTCACGACGACCGGGTCCGGCGCGGTGGCGCCCACGACCGACGCGCCACGCCGCGATCGACGTCGACGCCGTCGACACCACCGGAGCCGGTGATGCGTTCTGCGGGGCGCTGGCGGCCCGCCTCGCCGCCGGCGACACGCTCGACGAAGCCGTCGCCTGGGCGATCTGTGCCGGTGGTCTGGCCACCACCCGTCGTGGCGCGGTGCCGAGCCTGCCGACGCACGACGAGGTCTCGGCGGCGCTCAAGCCCTCCAGGTGAGCAGCTCGCCCTGACCGGCCATCATCAGCGTGCCGGGCATGACCCGCAGCCGGTGCGGTGTCAGCCGCAAGATCCCGAACTCGGGCGACTCCGGGCTGTCCCACCCCGGGATGATCGCGGGGTCGTAGCCGACCGGTGCGGGCCCGTCGGCGAACCGGGCCCACCCGGCGGCCCGTTCCTCCGGCGTGGTCTCGAATGCTGCCGCGCAGTCCGCCGTGCAGGTGTCATGGTTCGGCGACCAGTAGGTGATCGACACCTCCGGTGTGGCGCGCAGGTCCGCGGCTTTGGGTGAGTTGGGCGAGGTGGCGATCCAGCCGGTGAGCGAGTCGCCGTCCCACTCCCAGATCGGGTGCGAGCACGCGGGTGCGGGGAAAGCCGCCGGCGTCGCTGGTGCCGACCACGCACCACACGATGCGATGTGCCATCTCGACGAACTCGGGGGCGACGTTGCTCAGTGGATTCATCACCGAACGGTAGCCAGGCCGCGACATCAGTGACGGAACGTGATGGCGGCCCAGCTTCTCGAGCTCCTCCACCTCGACCACGATCATCGGTCGGAGCGCCTCGACGACATGGTCGTGGGCGTCGCTCGAGGATGCCGCTGACGATCAGCCGCCCGGCGGCCGCGGTGAGACGTCGCAGGTCGGCGCGCCGACGCGATCAGCACGGGAGCGAGGATGTTGGCGACGACGACGTCGAAGGTCCCGTCGACATCGGTCACCAGCGTGTCGTCGACCTCGATCGCCGAGGCCACACCGTTGAGCAGCGCGTTGGCCTCGTCGCCGCGACGGCCTCGGCCGAGATGTCGACGGCCCGCACGGATCGGGCACCGGACAGCGCCGCCACGATCGAGAGCACGCCGGTGCCGCAACCGACGTCCAGCACGGAGATCTCGGTCGGAAGACGCGGCGACACGACGGGCCAGTGCGTCGCTCGAGCGCCCTGGCACTGAGCTGCGACGTCGGGTGGTCGCCGAGCCCGAACGCTCCCGCGGGTTCGATCGAGACGCACGTGACGGATTCGTCCACGTCGAGGTCGAGCCACGCGGGAACGATCACCAGGTCGTCGGTGATCCAGTTCGGCCCGGCGAAGTCGCGCCACGTTTCCGCTGACACCGTCGACACCTCCTCGGTCCGCCACGACCAGGTCGGCTCGAGCGTGGCGGCGGCACGGGCGACCGCGACGTCGTCCCGACCGACCGAGGTCCGCAGCTCGACCGCTCCCCCACTGCCGGGACGCTCCTCGATGGCGCGGACGCCGAGCTGCCAGAGCCGGTCGCTGGCCACATCGACGTCGTCGCTCGGCACGGTGACGATGAAGGCGCGGATCGACCGACCGTCGTCGTCGGCACCGGGTTGCGGGCTCAATCCAGCCGCCGGAGCCCCGTGCGATACTCCTCGATGCGCTGCACGTAGGCGTCCCGGCCGATGCGGATGTCCTCCAGCCTCGCCTTGCCCGGCTTGATCGTGGCCGGCGTACCGACGGCGAGCGCCCCCGAAGGGACGTCGGTGTCGTTGAGCACGACCGCGTTGGCCGCGACGATCGCCCCGGAATGGATGACGGCCCGGTGCAACACCATCGAACCGTTGCCGATCAGCACGTCGTCCTCGATGGTGCAGCCCTCGAGGTGGATCAGATGGCCCGAGCACGCATCCGTTCCCGACGATCGTCGACCAGAACGGGGTGGTGTGCAGCACGGCGTTGTCCTGCACGCTGGTGCGGTCACCGATGCGGATCTCGCCACCGTCGCCGCGGAGCACGGCCCCCGGCCACACCGATGACTGCGCACCGATCGTGACTGCGCCGATGATCACGGCGTCGGGGTGGATGTAGGCCTCGCTGCTGATGTCGGGTTCGAGTGATCCGAAGGCGTAGATCGGCATGTCCGGCACCGTACCTGCGCGGCGCTCGTGAGATCGCACTACAGAAGTCCCAGTTCGACCAGATACCGTGGCTGGCCATGCCCCGTAGGATTGACATCGAGTTGACGAGCGCGCTCGCCGACGACTCATGGACCTGGCGCGCCGCCGGCGCCAAGAAGCCGAATGGAGTGGTCGACGGATCGATCCTCCCCGCTGGTGCGAAGGTGGGCGACGTCCTGAAGGTCGAGATGGAACAGATGCTCGACGGCGTCGAGATCCTGTCCGTCGTGAAGGGCCGCGAGAAGAACGACCGGGCCAACGTGCTCGAAATCCTTCCGACCGACGAGCCGTTCCAGGAAGTGATCGAAACCCGCGTCCAAGCGCGGCCGTGACAGCCGCGACAAGTCGGGTGGCGCGATCGTGACCGGCCGCGCCGCGACCGTGACGATCGTTCACGCCGTGACCGCCCGCCACGTGACGGAGCAGCCAAGCCCGGCGAGGCCCGCGACAGCCGTGACCGCCGCCCGCGCCGCGACCGGCCCCATTTCGAGGCGCCGCCCGAGGTTCCCCAGCGTCCGAAGCCGAAGCGTCTGCGCCCTGGCAAGGCACGCCGCAACGCGGTGCTCGCCGAGATCCCCGAGGAGCAGCGCCCGATCGCCGAGCTCGTCAGCCAGGGAATGGCTGCGGTCCGCACGCGGGTGAAAGAAGAGAACGCGAAGCTCGAGGCAGAGGGCAAGCCGACCATGCCCGAGGCGAGCATCGTCAAGATGGCCGAGGATTTGTTGCCCAGGCTCCGCGTCGCTGAATGGCTGGATCGTGCCGAAGCTGCGCAACGACAGATGGACCATCTCGATCTGCGTGATCTGCGCAGCGTGATCATCGCCGGCGACGACTCGATCGTTGCCAGGGACGAGACCGCCGTGGCATTGAACGTGGAACTGAAGGCGTCGCTCGTCCGCCGACAAGCGGAGGAGCTGCAGCTGTGGATCGAAGACATCGATGCCTCGCTGGGCGTCGGACGCGTCATCCGGGCGCTTCGCCTCTCGTCGCAGCCGCCGAAGGCAGGGGTGATGTTCCCGCCCGAGCTCGCCCGTCGCCTCGGCGAGGCGGCCACGCAGGCGTTGCAGCCCGATGACACCGCTGACCGCTGGATCGCCGTGCTCGAAGCAGCGGCGTTCTCGCCGGTGCGCAGCCTGGTGACGCCAACGACGCCGCCGGCCACGATCTCCGACGATCTGCGGACGACGACCCTGCGCCTCGGTCCGGCCCTCCCCCAGATCGCCGCGCTGCTCGGCGTGGAGATCCCGGCCGGCGCACACCAGCCCAAGCCGCTGCGCCCCACGGGCCGTCCCGACGCCAAGCGCAAGCCGGGCGGCAAGCCCGACGGCAAACCAGAGGGCAAGCCGAACGGAAAACGCTCCTCGTCCAACGAGCGACAGCACCGCCCGGCGACGCCGAACGCCGCCGCCGCGACGAACACGACAGCTGTTGCTGACAGTGAAGCTCCACCTGAGGTTGACGTCGAGACGTGCACCAGCAGTCGAGGGTCTCGATCGACGCAGCCTCCGAGGCGCCGACGGAGGCGACCACCAGCGGAGCGCCCGACGTCGCACCTGTCGAGACCGCTGCCGACGCACCGGCCGAGACCGCTGCCCCCGCACCTGTCGACGCACCGGTCGAGGCGACCGCGGCCGACGCCGCCCCGGTCGCGGAGCACGCGCCGACCGAGACGGAAACGCCGGCGCCGACCGACGCCGCCACCGACGAAACCGGGTGATCCGTTTCGCCGCGAGCTGAGCGTTCGTCGTACGATCCGGCGATGTCCGACATTGTCCAGTACGAAGTTCGCGGGCGCATCGCGCTCATCACGCTCAACCGACCCGACGCACGCAACGCGGTCAACGGCGACGTCGCCCAAGGCCTGGAGGCCGCCATCGACCAGATGGAGGCCGATGACGAGGTCTGGGTGGGCGTGCTCCAGGCGAACACGGAGGGTCAGGCGAATCCGGTGTTCTGCGCCGGTGCCGACCTCAAGGCGATCAACTCCGGCAATGCCGGCGGCCTCGGCACGAAGCGTGGCGGGTTCGCCGGGTATGTCTACCGCGAGCGCAAGAAGCCGGTGATCGTCGCGGTCGACGGACTCGCCACCGCAGGAGGTTTCGAGATCGTGCTGGCCTCCGACCTGGTCGTCGCCACCACTCGGTCGGCGTTCGGTCTCGCCGAGGTCAAGCGAAATCTCGTCGCCGCTGGTGGAGGCCTGTACCGGCTGCCGCGGGCGATCGGTCAAGCCGCCGCCACCGAGGTGATCCTGACCGGCGAGCCGTTGTCGGCCGAGCGGGCCTACGGCTTCGGGCTGGTCTCACGCCTCGTCGAGCCGGGTGAGGCGACGAACGCGGCGTTCGAACTCGCCGAGAAGATCACCGCCGCGGCGCCGATGGCCGTCTGGGCGAGCCGCCGGGTCATCCTGGCGTCGGCCGACGCCGACGAGGCCGCGCTGCGCAAGATGTCCGACGAGGAATTCGCCGGCGTGGTGCAGTCAGAGGACACCAAGGAGGGCCTGGAGGCCTTCATCGAGAAGCGCCTGCCGAACTGGAAGGGTCGCTAGACCCGGAACGTCGAACCTGGTCCCTTCGGGGTCGGGTCCGGAAGGGACCAGGTTCGCTTCAGAGTTCGCGGTAGGTCGTGATCAGGCGGGCCACGATGCCGGCCCGTTCGTAGAGGTTCTTCGTCTGTCGATCGCCGGGCAACGCCTGACCTTCGACGGCGACGGCCCCTCGTTCGCGAGCTGACGCGATGGCGGCCTCCAACAGGCCGTCGCCGAACCCGAGCTCGCGGGCCAACGGCGTCACCCAGACCTGATCGATCCGCACGATCCGATCGACGCCCAGATCGGCCACCATGTAGCCGACGACGACATCGTCGATGTGGGCCAGCCACACGTCGGACGATCGGCATCGATCCAACCATCCCTCGCCGACGACGGGGTGTTCGACCAGCCACCGCGCTCCCCCGCGCTGGTCGACGAGCGCCGCACGGGCCTCCGCCTCCAGGACGGCGAGCTCGGCGACGTCGCCGTCGTCGCCGGAGCAGCGACGGACGGTCGGGTCGATCATGAGCCGGTGCGCAGCTGGTCGAGCTTGCCCAGGATGGTTCGCCGATGCCGGTTGACCCGCTCGAACTCCTCGACGGCATCGCGCTCGCGTTGCGTGAGCGATGCCAACTTGGCGACGACGTGCGCGGCGGGCAGATGCTCGTAGTCGGGCAACACCAGTTGATCGGCACGAATCGTCGTCGCGCTGACGGTCGGTTCCACCACGTCGACCTGCTCGGGCAGCTCGACGAGTTCCGCGACCGACGTCGATGGCTCGGGTGCGCCGTGTCCCGTGAGACGACGGTGCAGGGCGGCCGCACCGCGGTCGACGGTGAACTTGCCGACGACCCGGGCGAGGGCGACCTCTCGACGCGCCCGCTCGATCAGCGCGGGAACCACGTCAGGAGAAGATCGGACAGTCGTCGTCACCGACCGGGCAATTCGGCGCGCTGGCCCGCACGAGCAGGAAGCACGACGGGCACAGCTGCTCGTCCTGCTGTTTGGGCTGGAGGCGCTCGGCGCCGTCGCCGCGGACGTCGACCTCCTCGTCGTCGTCCTCGTCGTCGTCCTCGACTGCGACCATCCGATCCTTGAGGATCTTGTCGAGGTCGGCTTCGACGTCGTCGTCGGCGATCAGTTCGTCGTCGTCGTCATCGTCGTCGTCGTCACGCTTCTTGCGGCGGGTACGGGGCGTGTCGGCGGCCACATCGTCGTCATCGTCATCGGCGACGGCATCGTCGTCGACGACCACGTCGTCGTCGTCGACATCGAGTTCGGGGTCGATGATGATGTCGTCCTCGTCGAGATCATCCTCGTCCAGCTCGACCTCGGGCACCTCGACCTCCTCCTCGGCCAAGTCGTCTACCTCGAACTCTTCGGTTACTTCGTCGTCAGCCATCTCGTCGCTTCGTTCGTCTTGTGTGGCACCGTCTCCGAACGGGTGATGCCGCGGGAGCATAGGCGCCGACCTGGACCAGAACGGGAGGTCGAAGATGTGACACCGGTCACAGTCAGGGCGCCGAATCGAGCCCGATCGGGCGGTTCAGGTGCTGCCGCGGCGAGCTTCGGCGCGACGCTCGGATTCCAGCCGCTCGAGTTCGGGGGCCTCGGTGGTCATGTGGCTCATCGCCGCCGCCACCGCGTGGTGGCCCGCACCCTCCGCGATCAGCCGATGCATCTCGAGTGCCACCCGCCGGTACGACGGATGGCCCTGGGGCGACGAACGCAGCTCGAGCATGTGCATCGCCTCGCGGGCGTTGAACTGCATCACGTACCGCATCCGGTACGCCATCGACACGGCGTAGGGCGCCTGTTCGGGGTAGTCGCCGTTCATCCGGTCGTACAGTGCGGCCGAGCGGTGCATCGCCTCGTCGAACACGCCGCCGACCCCGGCCTCGTCGACGAGCTCGGGCCTGGTGTAGCCGTGGTTCGGCGTCAGCCGTTGCCACTCGATCGTGAGCATGCGGTGACGCTGCATGTCGCGGAATGCGCCGTAGTCGCTGAGCACGTCGAATCGGTAGAAGCTGCGCTCGAACGCTCGGCCCGGCTTGTGGCGGCGGTTCTCCCGCTCACCGACGTACGCCCGCATCAGGGCGATCCGTTCGTCGACACCGAGCAGTCGCACCCGGTCGAGGAGCTGCGCCTCCGGCAGCGATGCATGCGGGTAGCAGATCGCCGCCAGGATCTTGTCCTCCGCCTCGGGGTCGAAGTCGACCAGCGACACCTCGGTGGCCGCATCGACGGGCGTCGAACCGAACAACGAGTGGACGAGGTTCGAGGTGTCGGTCCTGGTCGCCTCGAAGTATTCGCTCCATCGACCGCCCCGGTCGGGAAGGTCGACGCGCCGGAGAAAGCTCGGAATCACTTTGCGCAGCTCGTGCAGCATCAGATCGGCGTACTCGCGCGACTCCGGCAGCGGGTTGGCGCGCATGCGCAGCAGGAGCGACTCGAAACCCTGGCCGGTGCCGTAGATCCCGACGTTCGACGTGGCGGCGGCGGGCAGGATGCCGCGGACGGCGTCGAGGGCCTTGGCGCGCGTCGCCGTGCGGTACACGAACTCGCTGTCGTCGGGATTGCGATCGATCACGGCGCGGACGTGCTCGGTGACCTGCTCGGCCGCCGCGCTGTACGCGTCGAAGATGCGGTCGAGGTCGCCGACGTAGCGGGTGCCGAGCGGACCGGCCAGCACTGCGGGATCGCGGAAGTAGCGATAGCGGCCGCCGAGGCGCGAGTCGTACGCGATGTAGCGCGTGCTCTGCTCGAGGTAGCTCATCAAGCGCCCCCACTCGAGGATCTTGGTCAGCAGGTTCGAGGCCTGCTCGCAGGCGAGATGCACCCCTCCGAGTTGGGCCACCGAATCGTCGCCGTAGTCGAAGAAGACCCGCTCGTACAGCTCCTCCGCCCGGTCGAGGCCGATCGTGGCGTCGATGGTCTGATCGCCGGTGACGTCGAGGTCGCCGACGAACTCGTCGAGGAACAGCCGCCTCAGCGACTTGGGGCTCCGGCTGTACCGGGCGAACAACGCCCCCTTGACCACCTCGGGCAGATTGACGAGCGCAAAAACGGGTCCGTCGAGGTTCGTGAAGTACCGGCGAAGGACGTCACCCTCCTCAGAGGTGAACGACTCGGGGACGTACACAGCCACGGCCGGACATCCTACGGTGCCACCCCGGTGCGCCCCGGGATCTCCCCGCACCGCTGACCTGGGGTGTTCGGAAGTCACGCGTACGCGTGCACCGCGTCCGGTCGCACCCGAACCGACAGCGAACGCACCGTTCCGACGTCGAGTCCGTCGATCAGCGCCACCATCGGACGCTCGAACTCGAATGTCGCTTCACGTACCGACCGGGTACGGATCGCCGGGTGCGGAACGTGCGTGCCGAGCGGGAGGCGGCGACGGACCGCCAGCCGATCGCGGATCGACATCGACCCCACGATCTCGAGCACCTCCACACGCCCGTCGTTCGGGTGGCCGCGCGGGGCGACGTCCCAGTCACCGACGAATTGGGCGTTCATCACCGCCACGAGCGGCCCGAACCACCAGCCGCCACGCCGCGCCCGCGGTTTCGACGACGACGTGGGCGCAGGCCACGAAGTCGCCGTCGTCGGTCGTCACCTCCACGATGTCGACCGGCAACTGCAGCACGCTGCCGTCGCGGTCGACGTCGCCCGCGGCGATGCCGAGCGTCCGCGCCAGGTCGCCGCCGACGAGGCGCACCGGCGGCCGGTCCACCCCGAGCGCGAGCTGGACGAATTCCGCGTCGGACGAAGCGGTGACCAGGCCGGCGGGGCGCTCGATCCGAGATCCCCAGGCGTCGCCCGGCCGGATGGTCATCGCCGTGGCGCCGGTGTCGCGTTCAGTTCGCCACCGCCTCGGTCGGGGCGGAACTGTCGGCCACGACGCCGCGGAACGCGGCCTGGGCCGCCGCGCTCGCGGCGCGGCGGGTGTCGCGTGACGGCGCGGTGACCGCCAGCTGGCGCAGGATGTCGATCAGCTGTTTGATGGCGCGCACGAAGTCCCCACCGGTGAGCTCCTCGTCGGTGACCACCTCGGCGAAGCCTTCCCCCGCCACCCATGCGTGGGCGATGGCGGCGAACGTCGGGTCGGGTGGCCGGTGCTCGGCCAAGCCCACGGAGCGCTCCTGCGCCCTCAGTTCTTCGCTGATCGCGGCGATCTTCGACCATCGCGCGCGGACGTCGTCGGAGGAGAACCACGGGGCGGCCGGCGGCTCCGGGCTGCGGTGCTCGTACACGACCACCGAGACCAGTGCGGCGAGGTCGGCGGGGCTGAGTCCGTCGAGCAGGCCGGCCCGCACCACCTCCGCCACGAGGAGATCGCACTCGTGGAACGTCCTGGCCAGCATCTCGCCCGCCTCGGTGAGTTCCCATGCATCGAGCTCCACGTAGCCGTAGGCGGACAGCACGGCGAGGACGCGGTCGAAGTCATTGCCGAGCGACTGGTCCTTGCCGCGCACGCGCCGCTCGACCTCGCCGATCTCTCGGGCGACACGCTCGGCTTCGCCGGCGGCGCGCAGCTTGGCCCGGAACTCCGGGTCGAGCTCGACGGGGTGGACGCCGGTCGGTGACGCCGCCCCGCCACGCTGCTTGCCATGGCCGGCCTTCGACGGCCGGATCTTGGCCTGCCGCAACCGTTTGGCGACTTCGTTGCGCCACTCGCGGCGTTGCGGCGCGAAACCCCCGGGGAGCTGGATGCTGCCGATCGCGATCGGTGCGTCCTCGAGGTCGGCGATCGAGATGTTGAGATCGTTGCCGGCCTTGTTCACGAGCGTGAGCCGGAGTCCGCCCTTGCGGTGTGCCGTGGCGAGCAGCACGGCGTGCCCTCGGAACGCTCGCGCTGCTCACGTCGATGATCGTCCCCGGCCGCAGGTCCTTGACCGCGTCGTCGATGGCGGCAGCTCGGGTCCCGCGTTCGGCCGTGCGCCGATCGGCGGCGGCCGCCCTCGACCGGCGGTAGTCGTCGATGTCACCGTACGCGCTGGCCGCATCATGGCGCAGCTGCACCAGCTTGGACCGCAGCCGTTCGAGGCGTGCCTCGAGACGGACGATGTCACGGTCGGCCTGGTACTGCGCGAACGACAGGTTCAGCAGGTGGTGTGCCTGCTCGCTCGTGTACGTCCGGATCAGGTTGGCGGCCATGTTGTACGTCGGGCGGAAGGCCGACCGCAGATGGAACGACGTGCTCGCCGCCAACTCCGCCACTTCGTCGAAGCGCACCCACGGCGACCAGAGCACGACGGCGTTTCCCCGGTCGTCGATACCGCGACGGCCCGCCCGGCCCGTCAGCTGCGTGTACTCCCCCGGTGTGAGCCGCTGGTGATGTTCACCGGTGAACTTGGTGAGCTTCTCGATCACGACCGTGCGCGCCGGCATGTTGATCCCGACCGCCAGCGTCTCGGTGGCGAAGACCACCTTCACCAGACCGTTGATGAAGCACTCCTCGACCACCTCCTTCATCGGCGGCACCATGCCGGCGTGGTGCGCGGCAACGCCGGCGTCGAGTTGGGTGACGAACTGGGCGTATCCGAGCACGCTCAGGTCGGCGATGTCGATGCCGCCGAGTCGGGCGTCGACGATTCGCCGGATCGCGTCTCGTTCGTCGGCGCGTGGTCAGCCGCACTCCGCCGTCGACGCAGGCCTTCGCCGCCGCGTCGCACTGGGCGCGACTGAAGATGAAGAAGATCGCCGGCAACATCGACCTGGCGTGCAGGAGCTCGATCGTCTCCACCCGACCCGGGGGGCCGAGCTGGCGCCGCCCGCCCCTGGCATCGAGGTCCCTCCCCCGTCCACGCATGCCCGACGGCCCCCGACGGTTCGCGGCATCGTCGAGCTGCAGGGCGTCGCGGTTCATCTGGCCGTCGATGAACATGGGCAGCATCTGCAGCCGGTCGCGGGCGCGATCCATCACCAGGTACTGGTTGACCAGTTCCACGGGACGCTGACGTTCGACGACGGCATGGGTCGGTCCGCGTACGGTGGTGATCCACTCCGCGAGTTCGGCGACGTTGCTGACGGTGGCCGAGAGGCACACGAGCCGCACGTGCTGGGGCAGGTGGATGATCACCTCCTCCCACACGGGACCGCGGTAGGTGTCCTGGAGGAAGTGGACCTCGTCGAGCACGACGAGCGCGAGGTCGTCGATCGCCCTCGATCGGGCGTAGATCATGTTGCGCAGCACTTCGGTCGTCATCACGACGATCGGGGCGTCGCCGTTGATGGCGTTGTCACCGGTGAGCAGCCCCACGGCGTCGTCGCCGTGGATCGCCACGAGGTCGCGGTACTTCTGGTTCGACAGGGCCTTGATCGGTGCGGTGTAGAACGCTCGTCGCCCTCGCGCCCGGGCGACGGCGATGCCGTATTCGGCGACGACGGTCTTGCCGCTCCCCGTCGGAGCGGCGACGACGACGTGCTCGCCGGCGTCGAGCGCCTCGAACGCCTCGGACTGGAACCGATCGATCGGAAAGTCGTAACGGGCGGTCAGCTCGACCCGGTCGGGGCGTTCAGCGAGCTGCTCGTGGTCGGTCACGTCGCTGGCGACCGGCGCCGCAGCACGAGCCATCCGATGAGCACGGCCACGAAGTAGAGCGCCAGCATGGGGCCACCGAGGAGCATCATCGTGACGGGGTCGCCCGACGGCGTGATCACCGCGGCGGTCACGGCGATGCCGACGAGCGCATAGCGCCACTGCTTCAGCAGCATCGCCGGCGTGACGGCCCCGACGAGCTGGAGGAACACGATGAGCACCGGCAGCAGGAACCCGATGCCGAAGGCGAAGATCATCAGCCCGATGAGGCTGACGTAGCTGCTGACCGAGAAGACCTGGCCGACGTCGTTGCCCGCCCACGAGATGAGGAATTCGAGCGCCTGCGCGACGGTCGTGTAGGCCAGCGCACCACCGGCGGTGAAGAGCACCACCGAGGAGAGCACGAACGGGATCGCGTACTTCTTCTCCTTGGCGTTCAGGGCGGGGACGATGAAGCGCCAGATCTGCCAGAGGATCACCGGCAGGGCGAGGATGATCCCGCCGTACATGCCGACGCGCAGGCGGGTCGACAGGCCCTCGGTCGGGCTCATGATGAACAGTTCCGGGTCGCAGAACCCCGGATCCTTGCTCAGGCAGAGGTCCTTGTACGGCTGCACGAGGAAGTCGAGCACCTGGTCGTAGAAGGCGATGATGAACACCATCCCGACCGTCACCGCCAGCGCCGACCGGATGATGCGCATCCGCAGCTCGCCGAGGTGCTCGGTGAGCGTCATCGTGTCGTCGGGTGGCGGCGGCGCTTCCTGCTGTTCGGTGGTCACGTCGCGGGCCCCTCACCCGGGTTCGGTCCGACCGGGTTCGGTCGCGCCGACCGGTCGAGGTTCGCCGACGCCGGAGGAGGTGGAGGTGGTGGCGGCGGCGGCGGCGCTCGCCGTCGGCGATGGGCGGTGACGCGACGGCGAGGCGACGGTGGCGGTGACGGTGGCGGCATGCCCGGGACGGCGGGCGTGCTGGGGACCGAGTCCCACGGCGTGGATTCGACCGGCGTCGTGATCGGCGACGCCTCCTCCATCACCCTCGTGTGCTCGAGCCGTTGTTCGGCTTCGGCCTCCTCGAGGATCTTCTTCGGATCGGCGGCGTCGCGGACCATGTTGGCCGTCTCGCGCATCTCGCGCATCGGCTCGTCGAGGGCCGATTTCAGCTCGGACTGGAATCCGGTGCTCATCTTCTTCAGCTCGGCGTAGGTCTTGGTGAACTGGCGTATGGCGTTGGGCAGCTTCTCGGGGCCGAGCACCACGAGGGCCAGGATCAGGATCACGATGATCTCGCTGCCCTGGAGATTGAACACGTCGGCAGTCTACGGGCCTGCCATCATCTGTCGGAGTGCAGCAACGGCTCCCATCACTGCTCGATCCACCGATCGCGTTCGCCCACCGCGGCGCGCGGGCCCACGCTCCCGACAACACGATCGAGTCGTTCGCGCTGGCCCTGCGTCTCGGTGCCACCGGTCTCGAGAGCGACGTGTGGCTCACCGCCGACGGGGTGCCCGTCCTCGACCACGACGGCGTGGTCAAGCGGGGAGCCTGCGCCGGCGACCCATCGCCGCCCTCGATCGATCTCGCCTCCCCCCGCACATCCCGGCACTCGCCGAGATGCTCGACGCGTGCGGGTCGGGCTACGAGTTGTCGCTGGATCTCAAGGACCCCCGCTCGGGCCCCGCCGTCATCGACGCCGTGCGCAACCACGAGGAGGCGATGATCGGGCGGCTCTGGCTCTGCGGGACCGTCGTCGAACGCCTCGCCGAACTCCGCGCCGATCGACGACGACGTGCGGCTGCTGCAGTCGACCGCGACTCGAACGCATCAAGGAGGGTGCCGAACGACGGGCCGACACGCTCGCCAGAGCGGGTATCGACGGGATCAACCTCAACCGTCGCGACTGGAACGGAGGCTTGGTCGTGCTCTTCCACCGGTTCGGTCGCGGTCGCCTTCGGCTGGGACATGCAGTTCGAGCACGAGCTGCGCGACGGCCTGCGGATGGGGCTCGATGCGGTGTACAGCGACCACGTCGACGTGATGATCGACGCGATGAAGGCCGAGATCGGTTCGCTCTGACTCGCGTCAGAGCCAGCGCCAGTCGGATCTCGGCCAGAACACGACGAAGGCTCGGCCGACGAGGTCGTCCTCGTCGATCGGGCCGATCGCCCGGCTGTCCTGTGACCCGCCGCGGTTGTCACCCATGACGAACACGTGGTCGTCGGGGACGAGGGTCGGCTCGAAGTTCTGACCGCAGTTGTTCAAGGTGACGACCTCGGGGTCGAGGTACGGCTCGATGAGCGTGCTGCCCGTCGACCTTGACCTGGCAGTTCGTCATCTCGACGGTCTCGCCCGGCAGGGCGATGACCCGCTTGATGAGGTCGCGCTCGGAGGCCCCGGTCACCTCGTGGAGCACCACGACGTCACCGCGGTTCGGGTCGTGCAGCCGGTACGACAGCTTGTTGACGAAGACCCGGTCGCCGGTCTCGAGCGTCGAGTACATCGACGACCCCTCGACGACGAAATGGGCCAGGACGAACGTGCGCACGACGAACGCGACGAGCAGTGCGACCGCGACGACGACCACCCAGTCGATGAACGCGCGCGTCACCGGGAGACAGCCTTCGGCGCCGGTTCGGCGTTCGACCGGAGGAAGGTCGCCCTCGTCGGAGGGAGCAGGGGCGTGCACGTCGGAACTCACGGATCGATCACGGTATCCGCGCCACGACGCGAATCTGTGGCAGTCAGAGGCTCTCGATCAGCCGTTCGACGCGCTCGTCGCGGCTCTTGAACGGGTCCTTGCACAGCACGGTCCGCTGTGCCTGGTCGTTCAGCTTGAGGTGCACCCAGTCGACGGTGTAGTCGCGCTTGCGTTCCTTGGCCCGCTTGACGAACTCGCCCCGCAGGCGGGCCCGGGTCGTCTGCGGCGGCACGTCGAGGGCGGTGTTGATGTCGGCGTCGGAGCAGATGCGCTCGACCATCCCACGATCCTGCAGCTTGTAGAACGGGCTGCGTGCGCGCGACACGTCGTGGTACTGGAGATCGAGCAGCTGCACCCTGGCGTGACCGAGCGGAAGATCATGGCGGGCACGGAACGCCTCGAGCAGCTTGTACTTGATCACCCAGTCGACCTCGCGGTCGAGCAGCATCGGATCCTTCTCGATGGTGGTGATGCAGTGCTCCCACATCTCGAGCGCCCGCTGTTCGAGCGGCGGGAAGCCCTGGGAGTCGGCGTACCGCAGCGCCCGGTCGAGGTACTCGCGTTGGATGTCGAGCGCGCTCACCTCGCGACCGTTGGCCAGCCGGACCGTGCGGCGGCACGTCATGTCGTGGCTGATCTCGCGGATCGCCCTGATCGGGTTCTCGAGCGTCATGTCACGCAGCACGACGTTGTTGTCCTCGAGCATCCGCAGCATGCACGCCGCGGCGCCGACCTTGACGAACGTCGTGTACTCGCTCATGTTCGAGTCGCCGACGATCACGTGCAGGCGCCGGTACTTCTCGGCATCGGCGTGGGGTTCGTCGCGGGTGTTGATGATCGGCCGGCTCCGCGTCGTGGCCGACGACACACCTTCCCAGATGTGTTCGGCGCGCTGGGCGATCGAGTAGCTCGCTCCCCTCGCCGTCTGGAGCACCTTGCCCGAGCCGGTGTAGATCTGGCGGCTGACGAAGAACGGGATCAGCACCTCGGCGTAGTGGCCGAGGTCGTCGTCACGGTTCGTCAGGTAGTTCTCGTGGCAGCCGTAGGAGTTGCCGGCGGAATCGGTGTTGTTCTTGAACAGGTAGATCGTGCCGCGGATCGACTCCTCGGCGAGTCGCTGCTCGGCCGATTCGACGAGTTGTTCGAGGATCCGCTCCCCCGCCTTGTCGTGCACCACGAGGTCGTACAACGAGTCGCACTCGGGGGTGGCGTACTCGGGGTGCGAGCCGACGTCGAGGTACAGCCGGGCACCGTTCTGCAGGAACACGTTCGAGCTGCGACCCCACGACACCACCCGACGGAACAGGTACCGGGCGACTTCGTCCGGGCTGAGGCGGCGCTGCCCCCGCAGCGTGCAGGTGACGCCGTATTCGTTCTCGAGGCCATAGATACGACGCTCCATCAGATGGTCAACCTAACCCCAATCCATCACGCATGGCGGAAGCGAATGGTCGTGCCTGGTGGCGCCTGCGCGACGTTCGGAGATGTCGTCGGGTTCCACGACGGCGATCACCGGATATCCGCCCGTCGTCGGGTGGTTCGCCAGCATCACGATCGGTTCGCCGCCTGGCGTGATCTGGATCGCCCCGGTCACCAGGCCCTCGCTCCCCATCCGTGCCGGCATCTCGGCCGTCGGATCGAAGCGACCGGCGGACAAGCGGACCCCCACCCGGCTCACGTTCGGCGCCGACCTGCCACTCCTCGTCGATCAGGGCGTCGAGTCCACGGGCGAACCACGCGACGCGCGGCCCGGGCCAGAGGCGGACGACCCTCGACCGCGGGCGCACGGGCGCGTGGTCGGTCACCAGTTCGGTGTGCGGATCGTCGCCGACGTCGAGTACGTCGCCGGGCCGGATCGCCGCCGGGCCGACCCCGGACAGCGTGTCGTGGCTGCGCGAGCCGAGCACCGGCTCGACCAGGATCCCGCCGCGCACGGCGAGGTATCCCCAGATTCCGTCCGTCGGGCGGATCGACACGCAACCGATCGCCGGGTTGCAACGTGTGTCGCACCCCGTCGCCGCTCGTGGCGGCCACGGCGGCACCGATCGCTTCCACGACCAGCCCACCGGCGGTCTCCAGCGTCGCCGCCCGCTCGTCGTTGCCCACCAGCCGATTGGCGACCGCCTGTGCCGCCGCGTCGACGGCCCCGGCGCGGGGCACCCCGAGGTGGGCGAAACCGGCACGGCCGAGGTCCTGGATCGTCGTCGACCAGCCCGTCTCGACGACGCGGATGCCGCCGCTCATCGTGGCACCCGCCGGAAGCGGACGGATCGTGCCGGGGGCGAGCAGGGCCGGCTCGGGCCGCTCGGTGTCCCACAGCGTGGCGCCCGTCCGGCCGAGCAGGTGCCAACCTCCGGGCGACGTCGAGGGGTACACGCTCGTGTACGCCGCGGCGATCGCCACCGATCCGGCCGGCACCCGCGTGCGCGGCGTCGGCCGCCGGTCGAGGTGCAGGACGGGATCGAGGCCGGTCATGTAGGCGAAGCCGGGGCTGAACCCGCAGAACGCGACCGAGTAGACGCCATGCACATGGCGGTCGATCACCTCGTCGACGGTGAGCCCCGTCGCCCGGGCGACCGATGCCAGGTCGGCGCCGTCGTACACCATGTCGATCGTCACCGTCGCGCCGGGCGACGTCGCTTCCGACGGAGCGACCGCGACCTCGTCGAGCCGGCCGCCGATCGCCTCGGACAGCGCTCGCTCGCACACGACGAGCACCGTCCGTTCCGCCGGGACGATCTCGTGCACCCCGTCGAGGTGCAGTGCGCGCAGCGATGCCGCCCACGCCGCCGGCTCCGCGACGTCGTCGATCAGCCACGCCGCGGGGCCGACCGATCGACGCTGCATGTCAGCTCGTGAAGCGGTGGACGCCCACGCCGGCCGCATCGAGCGCGTCGCGCACGGCCCTGGCGATCGCCACGGCGCCGGGCGTGTCACTGTGCACGCACAGCGAGCGGGCCGTGACGCTCAGGACCGACCCGTCGGCGGCGATCACCTCGCGGTCGACCGCCATGCCGACGGCGCGCTTCGCGATGGCGGTCGGGTCGGTGAGCACGCTCCCCTGCTCCCGGCGCGACACGAGGCCACCGTCGGGGAGGTACGCCCGGTCGACGAACGCTTCCGGCACCGCTTCGAGCCCGGCCGCATCGGCCGCGGCGAGCAGGGCGGAGCCGGGCAAGCCGAGGATGGCGAGCGACGGGTCGTACTCGACCGCGGCGGCGACGACGGCGTCGGCGAGCGGCCGCTGGGTGGCCACGGCGTGGTACAGCGCGCCGTGCGGCTTGACGTAGGCGATGCCCGATCCCGCCACCTGGGCGAACCCGTCGAGCGCACCGAGTTGGTAGAGCACGGCATCGCGTAGCTCGTCGGGCGCCATGTCGAGGAAGCGGCGGCCGAATCCGGCGAGGTCGGGGTACGACACCTGGGCGCCGATCGCCACGCCGCGGCGCGACGGCGTCGCGGCAGACCGCACGCATCACGCTCGGGTCGCCGGCGTGAAACCCGCAGGCGACGTTGGCGCTCGTGACGATGGCCAGCATCGCGTCGTCGTCGCCGAAGCTCCAGGCGCCGAACGATTCTCCGAGATCGCTGTTGAGATCGATGGCCACCATGTCGCGAGAGTAGGGGCCAGCGATGGTACGACGATCAGTGCAGCGCGGCCGTCAATGCTTCGGTCGACAGGCGATGGAAGCAACGGCGACCGTTCGTCCGAGAGAGCTCGGCCACCTCGAGGTCTCCGGCCGGTATCTCACGATCGCCGCCGGCGAGTGCGGCGGCTCCGACTCGGATCGCCGCCGATTGATCGAGCCCTTCGGTCCAGGCGTCGGCCAGGCGGGTCTTGATCGCTTCGGCATCGCCGCCGATCGCGGCGATGTCCCTGGCGTCGACCACGGTGCCGTCGTACAGGATGTGGAACATCTGGTCGCCGGCCGGCTCGAGACCGACCTCGGCCACGAGGATCTCGACCTCCATCGGCTTCATCTCGTGGGTGAAGATGTTGCCGAGCATCTGGGCGTAGCTGTTGGCGAGGCTGCGCGCGTCGACATCGTCGCGCGAGTACTGGTAGCCCTTGAGATCGGCGGCGCGCACGCCGGCGACCCGCAGCTGGTCGAACTCGTTGTACTTGCCGACCCCGGCGAACGCGATGCGGTCGTAGATCTCGCTGATCTTGCGCAGCGTGTCGGACGGGTTCTCGGCGACGATCACGATCCCGTCGACGAAGCGCACGGCCACCAACGCCCGGCCGCGGGCGATGCCCTTGCGCGCGTAGTCGGCCCGGTCCTTCATCATCTGTTCGGGGGCGACGTAGAAGGGCATGCTCATCGCGAGCGCACCTCGTCGATGATGGCGCCGAAGCGCTGGGCCAGATCCTCGTCGTCGAGCCGTTGCCAGCCGTCGACGTCGATGGTCGCGACGACCGGATAGATGCCGCGGAGCATGTCGGGGCCGCCGGTCGCCGAATCGCTGTCGGCCGCCTCCCACAGCGCCCGAGCGGCAAGGTTGACCGCCGCGTCGCGGTCGAGCGACGGGCGCCACCCGACCTTGATGACGGTGCCGGCGTGCAGGCTGCCGGAGCCGGTGGCGACGTAGTCGCGTTCTTCGTACCGACCGCCCGTGGCGTCGAAGTCCCAGAGCCGACCCGTGCCGCGGCGGGTGTCGTAGCCGGCGAAGATCGGCACGACGACCATCCCCTGCATCGCCGCGGGCAGGTTGCTGCGCACCATCGTGGAGAGCTGATTGGCCTTGCCCTCGAGGCTGAGCGTCGAACCCTCGACCTTCTCGTAGTGCTCGAGCTGCAGCTGGAACAGGCGGATCATCTCGATCGCCGGGCCGGCCGTTCCGGCGATGGCGACGCCGCTGTGCCGATCGGCTTGCACGACCTTCTCCATCGTCCGATGGGAGATCAGGTTGCCGGCGGTGGCACGGCGGTCGCCCGCCATGACCACGCCGTTGTCGTAGCGCAGGGCGACACAGGTGGTGGCGTGCGGTACGGAGAGTTCGCGCATGAGATCCCCCATGCCGCTCGTGGGGATGTTGGTCGAGGGATGCGAGTCCGACTCGACGAAGGAGTTCGGGGAAACTTGATCCGGGATCGTCACCGATGCTGAACGTCGGCATCGACACGGATCACTGACCGCCCTTCTGCACATATGACTTGACGAAGTCTTCGGCGTTCGTTTCCAACACTTCGTCGATCTCGTCGAGGAGGTCGTCGAGTTCCGCCTTCAACTTGTCACCTGCTTCGGTGACCGCCGGCGCGGCCTCAGCAACTTCGCTCGTGTCTCGGCTGGTCGTCGACTTGGGCTTCTGCGTGCGTTCTGCCATCTGCGTCAATCTCCTTCGATCATGCGTCCTGCCCGAGACGTTCGAGCAGTTCGCGGGCGGTATCGCTGGTGTCGATCAAGGTAGCAACGTGTTCGGCGGTGCCGCGCAATGGTTCCATCATCGGAACCCGGCGTAGCGGATCGCGCCCGACGTCGAACACGAGCGAGTCCCAGTTGGCGGCGACCACGTCGTCGGGGTACTTGGCGAGGCAGCGTCCACGGAAGTAGGCCCTGGTCGTGGTCGGCGGATGGGTCATCGCCGCGATGGCGTCGGCCGGGTCGACGATGGTGTCGAGGCCGGCCCGCAGGGCGAGACAACGGTCGACCCGCAGATCGTGGTACTGCAGGTCGATGGCCTTCAGCTTCGGCGAGTCGGGTGAGAGCGAGTGTCGCTCGGCGTAGCCGTCGACGAGGCGGCGCTTGGCCACCCAGTCGACCCAGTTCGCCACCGTTTCGGGAGCCGTCTCGAGCCCGGCGAGCACCCGCTCCCAGCGGTCGAGCACGTCGACGCCGACGCGCTCGCCGACGCTGGACAAGCCGTGCGACTGTTCGTACTTGCGGGCCCGCTCCAGCAGGCCCCACTGCACCTCGAGGGCCGTCGCCCTGCGGCCGTCGCGCAGCATGATCGTCTGGCGCAGCGTCGGGTCGTGGCTCACCTGGCGGATCGCCGCCACCGGGTTGCCGAGCAGCCAGTCGTCACCGAGCGCATCGTCCTCGATCATCGACAGCACGATCGCCGTCGTGCCGACCTTGAGGTAGGTGGCGACCTCGCTCATGTTGGCGTCGCCGACGATCACGTGCAGGCGGCGGTACTTCTGGGCGTCGGCGTGCGGCTCGTCGCGGGTGTTCACGATCGGCCGCTTGAGGGTGGTCTCGAGGCCGATCTCTTCTTCGAAGAAGTCGGCGCGCTGGCTCAACTGGTATCGGACGTGGTCATGGGGCCGGCCGGGCAGCTCACAGCCGACCTTGCCGGCACCGGTGAACACCTGGCGCGTCACGAAGTGGGGGGTGATCTGTGCGGTCAGGCGGCCGAACGGCAGCTCGCGAGCGAGCAGGTAGTTCTCGTGGCAGCCGTAGCTGTTGCCCTTGCCGTCGGAGTTGTTCTTGTGCACGACGATCTCGGCGCCGTCCGGCAGGATCGACTGGGCATGGGTCATCGAGGCCCGCACGATCTCCTCGGCGGCACGATCCCAGATGACCGCCTCCATCGCCGTGGTGACCTCCGGCGTGGAGATCTCGGGGTGCGCATGATCGACGTAGTAGCGCGCCCCGTTGGTGAGCACGGCGTTGACGAGCGTCGTCTCGACCTCGGGTGCGAGCGAATCGTCGAGGGAGAAGCCGCGGGCGTCGTTGGTCGGGTGCTCGTCCTCGAAGTCCCAGCCGATCCGGCCGCGGCGACGGGCGGTGGCGGCGACGTAGGCGTTGATCAACATCGACGACGCGGTGACCGGGTTGTTCTCGCCCCCGCGCACGACGATGCCGTACTCGGTCTCCAGCCCGCACACCTTCGGCAGCGCCATGTCGGCAACCTATCGGAGGCGAACGCTGGCGGGTGTTCAGGTCACGTGTTCACGTTCACAAAGCCGGTTCACAGATACTGGCCGGTCTGCACCCGCTCGATGGCGCGTCCGCCGGTGCCCTCGGCCTGGGCGGTTTCGGACACGAGGGTGCGGATGAAGACGATGCGCTCGCCCTTCTTGCCCGAGATCTTCGCCCAGTCGTCGGGATTCGTGGTGTTCGGCAGGTCTTCGTGTTCCTTGTACTCCTGCTTGATCGAGTCGAGCAGGTCCTGGGTGCTCACGCCCTTGGCTCCCCCGCCGATCACCCGCTTGATGGCGAGCTTCTTGGCCCGCCGCACGACGTTCTCGATCATGGCGCCGGACGAGAAGTCCTTGTAGTACAGGATCTCCTTGTCGCCGTTCTGGTAGGTGACCTCGAGGAATCGGTTGGCGTCGTCGTCCTTGTACATCTCGGTGACCGTGTCGTCGATCATCTGCGGGATCAGCTCACCCTCGGCGATCGGGATCTCGTTGGTGAGGTACCGGGCGAAGATGGCCCGGGCGGCGTCGGCGTTCGGACGCTCGATCTTGATCTTCACGTCGAGGCGGCCCGGTCGCAGGATGGCGGGGTCGATCAGGTCTTCGCGGTTGGTCGCGCCGATCACGATGACGTTCTTCAGGCCCTCGACACCGTCGATCTCCGCGAGCAACTGCGGCACGATGGTCGACTCCATGTCGGAGCTGATGCCCGAGCCGCGGGTGCGGAACATCGAGTCCATCTCGTCGAAGAACACGATGACCGGCCAGCCCTCGTCGCTCTTCTCCCTGGCCCGTTGGAAGACGAGCCGGATCTGGCGTTCGGTCTCGCCGACGTACTTGTTCAGCAGCTCGGGGCCCTTGATGTTGATGAAGTAGCTGCGGCCCTTGCCCTCCCCCACCGTCTCGGCGACCTTCTTGGCGAGGCTGTTGGCGACCGCCTTGGCGATGAGCGTCTTGCCGCATCCGGGTGGGCCGTACAGGAGGATCCCCTTGGGTGCCGGCAGCTGGTGCTCGGCGAACAGGTCCTGGTGGAGGAACGGCAACTCGACGGCGTCGGCGATCTGTTCGATCTGGGAGTCGAGCCCGCCGATGTCGGTGTAGGAGATGTCGGGAACCTCTTCGAGCAGGAGGTGCTCGACCTCGGGTCGCGGGAGCTTCTCGAGCAGGAGGTTGGAGCGCACGTCGAGGCGGAGGTGGTCGCCGGCGCGGATGTGCGTGCCGCGGATGGCGTCGGCGAGTTCGCACACACGCTCCTCGTCGGCCCGCCCGACCACGACGATGCGCACCCCGTCGTCCATCACCTCTTTGACGGTGACGACCTCGCCGGTGATCTCGGGATCGCGGGCGAGCACGATGTTGAAGCTCTCGTTGAGCACGACCTCGGCGCCGCGGTCGAGGAGCTCATGATCGATGTCGGGGTGGAGGGCGACGCGCATCTTGCGCCCGCTCGTCAGGATGTCGACCGTGTCGTCGTCGTTCTTGCCGACGACGATCCCGTACGCCGACGGCGGCTGCGACAGCTTGTCGACCTCGTCGCGCAGGGTGGCGATGTGCTCGCGCGCCTCGCGCAGGGTGTACGACAGCTTCTCGTTCTGGCCGACCGCTTGGGCCAGCTGACCCTTCGTCTCGAGCAGCCGTTCCTCGAGCGAGTGCACGCGGCGGGGGCGCGTCGGCGAGGCGGGCGCGCAGGTGCGCGATCTCCTCGAGGAGCGCCGCCATCTCCGTCGGTCGCTTCTGGGGATTCGGAGCCGTCGTTGCCGGAATCAACCGGTGGGAATTCACCGTCGTTCGCCATGAGCCGAATGTACACGCGGCGGTTGGAAACATGTTTGCACGTGCTCCGCCGTGTAAACTCAGAGCAACCGATCTCATCGATACCCGCATCAATCTCAAACAGGAGCTGCTACTGACATGAAGGTCTGGATCGATCAGGATCTGTGCACCGGCGACGGGCTGTGCGAGGAGATCGCACCCGACGTCTTCACGTTGCTCGACGACGGCCTCGCGTACGTGGTCGAGAGCGGCAAGATCTTCGCCGAGGCGAAGGGCAACCCCCAGGGTTCCGAGGGCCTCGCCGAGATCCCCGACAACCAGCTCGAAGCCGTGATCGAATCCGCCGAGGAATGCCCCGGCGAGTGCATCTACATCGAGCCGTAGCCGCCCGCTCCCCCGCTGTCCTGAACGACGACCCCTCGCACCCGGTGCCGAGGGGTCGCCCTTTTCGACCGTCATTCCACGTTTGCGTCGCGCTTTGTGCGCTTCGCAGCACCATTTTCGCGACGCAAACGAGGATGGTCGGGGTCCCTCGCACCGCGGAGGTAGGTTCGGCGTCATGAGCGCAGTCGAGATCCCGGCGCGACGGCAGAAGAGTGCTCGCGGCGAGGGCGACCGGCTGCGGCACGACCTGCTCGAGTCGGCGGCGAACCTGATGGCGACGCACGGCGACATCGACAGCATCTCGCTGCGGGCGGTCGCCAGGAACGCGGGCGTCTCGGCCACCGCCGTGTACCGCCACTTCCCTGACCACCTCACGTTGCTGCGGGAGGCGAGCGAGTACTGCTGGGCCAACTTCCGCGACGCCCTCGCCGACGCACGACTCTCGTCGGATGACCCGTTCCTCTCGTTCTTCGCGCATGGTCAGGCATACGTGCGGTTCGCCATCGATCACCCCGGTCAGTACCGCGTGCTGTTCTCCAACAAGCTCGACCTCGGCGACGAGCCGTCGGCCGTCGGGCCGCGCCGCGTTCCAACTGCTCGTCGACGACGTCACGACCATCCTGGCCCTGCTCGACGACGATCGCGACCCGCAGTTCGTCGCCGCCCAGGTCCACACCTGGATCCACGGGATCGTCGACCTCCGGAACACGCACCCGGACGTCCCGTGGCCCGACACGCCGGACCTGCTCGAGGGCCTCGGCACGGCACTGCGGCTGCATCCCGGCGCCTGAGCGGCGTCGGTGGCGCTCGTTCAGGTTTCGTTGCGACCGAGGAACCGGGCGACGCTGAGGAACCCGGTGTGGGCCACCATCCGGTGGTCCGGGCGCACGGCCTGTCCCTCGATGTGCCAACCACGATGCAGCACCTCGATGGTGCGGGCGTCGATCCACTTGCCCTTGAGCGACTCGCGCACCTGCGCGGCCTGGGTGATCGACGGTGTGTACGCGACGAGGAGCCCACCGGCGGACAGCACCCCTTCGGCGTGCGGCACGACCTGCCACGGCTCGGGGATGTCGAGCACGACGCGGTCGAAGGGCCCGTGGGCCGGATCGATGCCCTCGTAGCTGTCGGCGATGTGGATGTCGTACCGCTCGAGCGCGGACGAACCGAGGAAGCTCTCGACGTTCTTGCGGGCCCGGTTGGCGAAGTCCTCGCGGATCTCGTACCCGACGATCTCCGCGCCGTAGCGCAGCATCGTCATCGACAGCGCGCCGGAACCGATCCCGCTCTCGAACACCCGCACCCCCGGACCGATGTCGGCGAGGATGCAGATCGGGCCGAGATCCTTCGGATAGATCACCTGCGCGCCGCGCGGCATCTCGACCACGAAGTCCTCGAGCGTCGGCCGCAGCGCGGTGTACTCCGAGCCCTTGGTCGAGCGCACGATGACTCCCTCGCGGGAACCGATGATCGACTCGTGCGTGACGAATCCGGCGTGCGAGTGGAACTCGCCCGCATCGACGAGGTCGATCAGGTAGCGCCGCTTCTTGGAGTCGAGCAGCAGCGCCTTCTCGCCGGCCGCGAAGTTGCCGGTCATCGACGGCCCCTGCCGGCGCCGCGCCCCGACAGCACCATTTCGACCGGAACGGGATCGATCGCCCGCGACTTGTCGAGCAACCGGCAGAACGCGCACACATCGCCGGTGGTCGGCGAGCCGCAGCGCTCACATTCGTTGAGCCCGTCGACCGCCGCCGCCGAATGCCCGACGAGCAGCGGGGCCATCCGATCGAGAAATCCCAGGTAGAAGGCCGCCTTCGCGCCCGGCGACGTCGCCTCGATCGAGTTCAAGGTCTCTTTGTAGCCCAAGTGCCGGTTCCCCTTCGCCATCGGGCATTCCTCGACCAGGTAGTCGATGCCACGCACGAGGCACCAGGCGGCCATCTCGCGCTCGGTCAACCGGATCAACGGCTTCACCTTGCGCGGGAACCCGTCCGACGCCGGGAGCACCGGGAGTTGCCGGGCGAGGTAGTCGATGTCCCAGCGCATCGTGTTGCCGAACAGCACGGCCGCTTCGTCGTCGAGATTGTGACCGGTCACGACCACGTCGTAGCCGCCGTCGAGCGCGGCACGGTCGAACAACCGGCGCTTCGACAGACCGCACGCCGAACACGGCACGCGCCCGGTGGCCACCGCCGCGGTCGGCACGTCGTAGCCGTACTCGTCACGCAGGTCGATCACCTGCAGGTTCAACCCACGCTCGGCGGCGAACCGGGTGACGTACCCGCCGCTCTCGTCGGAGTAGTCACCGATGCCGAGGCCGATGTACAGCCCGTCGGCCTGGTACCCCGCCTCGATCAGCATGTCCCACACGGCGAGGGAGTCCTTCCCGCCGCTCACGGCCACGAGCACCCGATCCGTCGGCTGCAACATGTCGAAGTCGTCGATCGCCTTGGCCATCTGGCGACGACACAGCTGCTGCAGATGCTCGGCACAGAAGTGGGCGTTGTGCCGTGGCAGATCGATGACCGCCGGCGCCTTGCACACCTTGCACTTGCTGCCCACCGCGGTCATGAGTCGCCACCGGAGATCACGGGACGCACCTCGATGACGTCATCCTCGTCGAGGCGGGTGTCGCCGGGCACGAGCGTGCCGTTGCGGATCACGAGGTGAGCCTCGCGCGTCAGGCCGAGATCGTCGAGCAGACGGTTGACCGAACGGGCACCGGGCACGTCGATCTCGCGCCGCGGGTTGCGCAGCAGCACTTTCACAGCAGCGATGTCACGATCGGACCCGTCATGAGCGCACCATCACGGGCGGAAATTCGGGTCCTGGATCTCCGCCCAGGCCTTCTCGTACGCCTTTGCCTTCGTCAGCCCCAGCTCCTTGCGCTGCTTGCGCGTGGCCGGATTCATCGTGGTCACCTTGACGGAGTGACCCGGGCCGACGCGGTATCGAGCGAGACGCTCGGACCTGCGCCCGAACGTGCCCTCGACGGGGCCGCGCAGGAAGACGCCGACCGCGACGACCTTCCAGAACACGCTGGTTCCGAGCAGGCCGTCGGCGATCGCTTTGCGCTGGATCACCACCGACGGACGCATGGCGTGCGGCAGCGTCTCCGACAGCCCGAGCGTGTTCATCAGCATCTTCCGGCGCCGTAGCGAGCGACGACGGGCTGAAAATTCCGGCCATCAGATGCGGCGAATCTCGACGATGGCACTGCGCTTCTTGCCCGACCGCTTGCCGAGCAGGAAGAAGATCATCAACAGCAGCACAGCGCCGCCGGCGGCGATGCTCAGGGCCGTCGACTTCTTGTCTTCGACGACGTTCTGTACGTCGCCTTGCAGCGCCCGGAACTTCGCCTCGAGATCCGCTGGCGTGATCTTGGTGGTCTGAGTGGCCATCGTTCGGGCTCCTACTTCGGTTCGTTGTTGAGCGTCGACTTCTTGATCCGCATCAGCGTCAGCACGAGCAGCGCGACCGCCACGAGCAGCGTGATGAGGTAGGCCACCCACGACCACGACCCGGTCGCGGAGCGGGGCCACTCCTCGGCGACGAGGCGCAACACGCCGATCAGCATGATCACCAGACCGAGGCCCAGGAGGAACGCTCCGGCGGCTCCGTAGGCGATCCACCGGCCGACCCCGCGCAACGGATCGAGGGTCTCCTGTTTCGCGTAGGCGCGGATGAACTCGATCAGTTCGGGGATCGAGGTGTCGTCGAGCTTCTTGCGACGTCGATGAAGCGGATTGTGATGGTCGGACACGGGCACCGTTTCTATCACGAAAGGCGGAACTTCAACATGGCGTCGACGTCGTCGAGGATCTCGTCGAGCGCGGACAGCCGGTCGAGCGGGCCCGGCGCAGCCAGCAGCCGGAACCGATCGGCCGGCCCGATCGGAGCGATCGCAGCCAGGTGGTACGTCGCCACGAGCGGGTCGTCGGAGATGCCCGTCTCCGACGGATCGAGCGGTTCGTCGCTCAGTTGTGCGGCCATCGCCAACGTCACCCGAACACGTTCGTGGGCCGCCGCCACGGCGTCGGCCAGTTCGGCCGGGTCGGGGTCGTCGTCGGGCCAGTCGTCGACATCGGCGATCGGGTACGGGTCGTCGGGCAGCCACGCGTTCACGCGGATCCGACGCGTTCCGACGGCGACCAGGGCGTAGCGCCCTTCGTCGAGGGCGTCGATCTGCAGCACCTGTGCGACCGTGCCGACCATCGCCCGCTCGTCGCCTCCCCCGGCCTCGCGGCCGTGCGTGATCAACGTCTGCCCGAACTCCGGCTGGCCGTCCTCGGCGAGGCAGTCGATGATCATCTGCCGGTAGCGGGGCTCGAACACGTGGAGCGGAAGCAACCCACCCGGCAGGAGCACGGTCCCCAACGGGAACATCGGCATCACGGGCATGTGCTCACCGTAGGCGCGACAAGCACCGGCCGATCATCGTGGCGAGAGGTCCGCCGGGTCCGGCCCGGCCGGGTAGGTGTCGAGACGATCGGCGAGCGCCAACCACAAGGGTTCGAACTTCCGCTCGAGCGCGATGTCCGGCGAGTTCAGGATCATCGTGAACTCGATCACGTCACCGTTCGTCGTCGGCAGGTACCCCGACAGCGCTTTGACCGACGGCGGGTCGGCGGTCACCGGCTGGTTCTCCAACGTCCCCGTCTTCGCCACGAGACGACCTTCGACGGATGTGCCGAGGAACTCCCCCGCCAGCGTCCCGGTCCGGCCCGCGATCGGGAGCCCGGCCAGCAGCGTGGTGCCGACGGAACGTTGGAGCACGGCGAGCATCGCCGCACACGTGACCCGATTCTCGAGGCTGAGTCCCGATCCGTCGAGCGGGCGAACCCCGTCCATCGGTACGCCCCACGACCGCAGGGTGCGGTCCACCGCGTTCAGGCCGGCGGCGCGGGTCCCGGTCGCGCTGTCCGCGACCCCCAACTCCTTGAGCAACAACTCCGCGGTGTTGTTGTCGCTCGTGGTCAGCATCTCGGCGACCACCGCATCGAGCGTCGCCGATTGGATCGAGGCGATGTCGGCCATCGCCGGATCGGCGACGCCGACCCCGAAACCACCGCTGACGTCGATGCCGCGGGCGTCGAGGAGGCGGACCAGTTCCCGGGCCGCCGCCTCGTTGGGATCGGCCTGACGGCCCGACCGCCCGAGCGCGCGCGAGTCGTTGACCATCAGCGCGTCGTACGGGCCTGCCTCGACGCCGGCCACCCCCTCGCCCCAGGTGTCGACCGAGTACTCGTCGTCATAGCGGCTTCCGTCGCCGAGCACCGAACCGTTGATACGGGTGACGCCGGCGGCCACCATCGCGTCAGCGAGCTGGTCGAACGTCGTGACGTTGATCGCCGGCTGGCTGTCGTTGGCGATCGGATAGTCCGACGACGTCAGGAGCGGGTCGCCACCGCCGATCAGGTACACGTCACCTTCGATCACGCCGTCGACGGGGGCGGCCCCGGCGATGCGGGTCGTGTACTGGTAGTTCCCGCCCAGCAGTTCGAGCGCGACGGCGGCGACCAACAGCTTCTGGTTGCTGGCCGGGATCACGGGGGTCGTCTCGTTGAGGCCGGTCACGTGCCGGCCGTTGACCGATACCGACGAGCACGACCTCTCGTCGAGATAGCCGTAGACCGGTTCGACCTGTTCGGCCAGCGCGTCGGCGTTGGCCAGGGATGCGAGCTCGTGCGGAGCTCGTCGATAGGTGAGGAGGCTGGTGGCCAGCACCGGTGACGGCGGTCCCGGTTCGACGACATCCGGAGCCGTCGTCGCCGCCGAGCCGTCGTCGGTCAACTCGTACTCGTCGGCCTTCGTGTCCGACCAGAGCAGCAGTGCCGTGAGCCCGACCACCGGCACGAGCGCCACGAGGACGAGCGCCAGCAGCGGCGTGCGGGGGTACCGGATCGGTGCCGCGACGACCTCGACGCGCATCAGCGCACTCCGAGGTCCGCTGGCGTCGGCCCTTGCGGGTAGGTGACGAGCACGTCGGCGAGCGAGTTCCACAGCGGCCGGTATTCGCTCTGATCGGAGATCGTCGGACCGTTCAGGACCAACGCATACTCGACGGCGCCGCCGCCCTCGACGAGGGCGTACCCGGCCAGGGCCTTGACCCCCGGCGGATCCTGGTTGAACGGCGGGTTGCTCAACGTGCCGGTCTTGCCGAGGAGGCGGCCGGCGATCGGATGGTCGACGAAGATGTCCGCCAATGTGCCGGTCTGGCCCGCGATCGGCAGCCCGGCCCCGATCGGGCCGTCGGGTTCGGATCGCTGCAGCACCGACGAGCAGGGCGGTGCACGTCGCCCGGTTGTCCGGGCTCAATCCTGACCCGTCGGCGAACACCATCGGCGACGTGTCGACCGACCATTCGGCGAGGGTGCGTTCGATCACCGCGAGTCCGGCCTCGCGCGTGCCTGCACCGCTGTCGTCGAAGCCGAGTTCCTTCACCACCATCTCCGCGGTGTTGTTGTCGCTGTTGCCGAGCATCTCGCCGACGATGTCCGACAGTGGCGCGGACTCGATGGCGGCGACCTCGACGGCCGTTGCCGGCGCGGTGCCGGCGACCGCCGTCCCGGCGACGGAGACGCCGCGTTCGCTCAGCATGCGGACGAACTCCTGGGCGGCGCCGAGTGCCGGGTCGTTCGCCTTCAACGGTTCGAGGAGCACCCGCGAATCGTTGGCCATGAGGGCGTCGTACGGCCCGGCTTCGAGCCCGGCGACACCGGGACCCCAGCTCGGTGCGAAGTACTCGTCGTCGTAGCGCGTCGCATCGCCGACCACGTTGCCGCGTGACCGTGGTGACGCCGGCGCCCACGATCTCGTCGGCGAGCGCTTCGAGTCGCGTCGGCGAGGTCACGGGGTGGAGTTCCATGTTCGACGTCGGATACCAGTCGGAGCTGAGCACCGGGTCGCCACCGCCGACGAGATAGAGGTCGCCGTCGATCGTGCCGCCCGCTGGAGCGCCCGCCCCGAGCGCGCGGGTCGTGTAGGTGAAGCTGTCGCCGAGTCGATCGAGCGCGACCGCGGCCACCAGCAGCTTCTGCGTGCTCGCCGGGATCACCGCGAGGTCGGCGTTCCGCGAGGCGACGGGCTCACCGTCGACCGACACCGCCACGCACGACCGGTCGTTGAGGCTTGGCATGAACCCCTCGACCTCGGCCCGGAAGCCGTCGATCGACAATGCTCTCGAGACCGTCGTCGACATCCGGCGCATCGTGAACAGCGGTGAGGTCAACACGTTGGTCGGCGCGGCCGTCACGGCCGGCGTCTCGGGCGCTGGCTCCGACTCCGTGACCTGCGAGTCGGCCCAGCGGTGCGTGACGAACAACAGCAACGCCGGAACCGCCACGACGAGCGCGAGGACGATCAGCGGCCCGGGCCCACGCGGTCCGGCCGACCGGCGCGGTGGCGGCGACGGCGTGGCGACGGTGTTCACGCGCCCTTCGACCGCCGGAACGCCGCGTCGCGAACGAGATGGCCCAACGCGCGTGCCGCGCGTTCGCCGCTCGGGTAGCAGAGCCGCCCGCGGGCACGCAGCGCGGCCGGGCCGGCGTTGTTCGGGTCGGCCAGCGCGAGCTCGGTGGCGACGAGGATCGGCTTGCCGGTCTTGACGATCAGGTCGTCGGCCGCCTCGGCGAAGCGCGCGTCCTGACGTTCGTGGTAGTCGACGATCCGCTCGAGACCGAAGTCGGGGTAGAACCGGCCCTCGCGCATCATCCGGGCCTGGTTCGACTGGATCCCGAGCCCCAAGTAGATGACCGCATCGACCGCAGGATGCGAGGCGATCAGCTCGAGCACCTCGGGGATCGTGTCGCGTGTCTCGCCGCCGGCGCAGTCGACCGGGTTGTTCTTGCTCCAGCGCGGCGGCAACTTCTCGTCGATCGCCGCCTGCAGGTCGGCCGGCAGCTCCATGAGCACGATCGAGCCGTCACGGGTGATCGCATCGGCGGTCACCACGCCCCATCCGCCGGCGGTGGTCAGCACCACCGTGTTGGGCCCCTTCGGCAGCGGTTGCGTGGCGAACGTCGCCGCGGCCTCGAACGCTTCGGTCACGTCGACGGCGCGGGTGATGCCGGCGGCGCGACATTCGCCGTCGAAGATCTTGTCGTTGGCGGCGAGCGCGCCGGTGTGACTCGCCGCGGCGTTCGCCCCGCCTTCGGTGGCGCCACCCTTCACGAGGACCAGCGGTTTGACGGCGGCCGTGGCGGCCAGGCTGTCCATCAGCGCGCGCCCGTCGGTGATCCCCTCGACGTAGGCCAGGCCCACGGTGGTGGCATCGTCGGTGGCGTACCAGTTGAGGTAGTCCGCCACGGTGACCGCCGCCGCGTTCCCGGCCGACACCGCCCGGCTGATCCCCACCCCCGACAGTCGCGACAGGTTCAGGAACGTCGACACGAAGTTGCCGCTCTGGCTGGCGACCCCGATGTGGCCGGCCGGCGGGTAGGGCGCCACGATCTGGGCGCAGAGGTTGGCCGGCGTGCTGACCACACCCTGGCCGTTCGGTCCGGCCAGGAGGATGCCGAGCTCGTCGGCGAGGGCGACCAGCTCACGTTCCGCTTGGCGGCCTTCGTCGCCGGCCTCGCCGTAACCCGCCGACGTGAGGAACGCGGCGCGAATGCCTTTGGCCGCGCAGGCGCGGAGCAGGTCGGGGTTCGCCGCGGCCGGCGTGCACACGAACACGAGGTCGATGGCGTCATCGGGCAGGTCGGCGATGTCGGCGACGGTCTTGACGCCGAGCACCTCCTCGCCCTTCAGGTTGGTGCCGAAGACGCCGCCCGCGTAGCCGCTGGCGAGCAGGTTGTGGAGCGAGACGAACCCGAACTTGCCGGGGTGGGTCGACGCGCCGGTGACGAGCACGCCGCGCGGTTCGAAGAGCGCCCGGAACTGCGCGTCGGTCGGCGGTTGCCGGACCGGCGCCGCCGCGTCGCCCGCGGTCGTCGACGTGTCGATCTCGACCAGCCCGTCGACGGCGATGACGCGGCCGTCGGGCTGCACGATCAGCGGGTTGATGTCGACGCTCACCACGTCTCGCCGTTCCTCGGCGAGACGGCCGAGGCCGACGAGCACGGCGACGAGTTCGGCCCGATCGACGGCGCGCTCGCCGCGGAACTCGCCGAGCAGCTTCTGCGTCGCCAGGTCGTCGATCATGCCGGCCGCGCTGTGCTCATCGAGCGGAGCCGGGCGGAACACGACGTCGGCCAACGCCTCGGCGAGGATCCCGCCGACACCCAGCATGACGGTCGCCCCGAACTGTGCGTCGCGGATCAGACCGACGATCAGTTCGCGGTTGCCGCTCACCATCGGGGCCACGAGCACCGTGACGTCGCCGTCGTCCTCGCGGGCGGCAGCGAGCAGTTCGGTCGCCGCGCCTTCGACCGCGGCGCGGTCGCCCAGGCGGAGCCGCACGAGACCGCGCTCGGTCTTGTGGGCGATCTTGTCGCCGTTCAGCTTGGCGACGACGGGAAACCCGATCCGCTCGGCCGCATCGGCCGCATCGGCCGGGCTCGTCACGAACTCCTCGGCGGCGAGCGGCACGCCGTAGGTGGCGAGCAACTCCTTCGAGGCCCGTTCGGACAGCGTGGTCGATGTCGCCGCGGTGAGCGTGTTCAGGTCCGCGTTCGTCGAGCGGTCGGTCGTGTTCGCCATCGGCCAAACCGTACCGGCGCAGGGGTCGCGTCCGACGGCATGATCACGCGAGCGTGGCGTCGACCCGCACCGGGATCAGCGCCGCGGCGAAGAACTCGATGATGTGTTCGCGACGGCGCTCGAGCGCCGCCGGCGCGAGCGGATTCTCGTCGAGCAATCCCTCGAGGAACGGGGCGTCGGAGAAGTAGCTGAGCAGCGCGCCGTATCCGGTGAGCAGCAACTGTTCGGGGTTCTGCTCCCGGAACGTCCCCTTGGCCATCTCGCGGCGGAAGTAGTCGGCGGCCTGGTCGAACATCGGCCGCAGCACGGCCGCCAGGTCGATCCCGAGGTGCGCCCCGCCGTCGATCGCCTCGCGGCGCACGAGCGTCACGTACGAGGGGTTGTCGGCGAAGTACCCGAACCCGGCGTGGAGGACCTGTTCGACCTTGCGCCAGCCGGTGGCCGGCGACTCGATCGCTCCGGCGAGACGGGCGAACCAGTCGGACAGCAGTCGTTCGAAGACCTCGCCGTACAGCACTTCCTTCGACGCGAAGTGGTGGAGCAACGACTGCCGCCGGATGCCGACCTCGGCCACGATGTCGTTCAGTGACGTGCCGTTGTAGCCGTCGTGTGCGAAGCAGGCGAGCGCGGCGTCGAGGATCTGGTCCCTGGTGGAGCGGCCCTCGCCGACGGAGACATCGTCGATGGCGGTCATGCTGGGTACGAACGCTAGCCCTCTCCGCTCGTCAGCAGGCAGACGCCGCGGAACGGAGAGGGCGAGACGCTTCGATGTTCGGGGCGTCAGGCCGCGAAGTTGGCGGCGGCGAACTCCCAGTTGAGGAGCTTGTCGACGAAGGTCTCCAGGTACGCCGGGCGGGCGTTCTGGTAGTCGAGGTAATAGGCGTGCTCCCACACGTCGACCGTGAGCAGCGGGGTCTTGCCGTGCTTGATCGGGGTGTCGGCATCGTCGGTGTTGAGAATGGCGAGTCCGTCGCCTTCCTTGATCAGCCAGGTCCAGCCCGAGCCGAAGTTCCCCTTGGCCTTGTCGACGAGCTGCTGCTTGAAATCGCTCGCCGATCCGAACGATGCGTCGATCGCGGCGGCGAGATCACCGGACGGGTCACCGCCACCGGACGGGGCCATCGAGTTCCAGTAGAACGTGTGGTTCCACACCTGCGCGGCGTTGTTGTACAAACCGCCCGGCTCGGCGACGGCGATGATCTCCTCGAGGCTCTTGTCGGCGTTGGGCGTGCCCTCGATCAACCCGTTGAGGTTGGCCACGTAGGTCGCGTGGTGCTTGCCGTAGTGGAAGCTGATGGTTCGTGCCGAGATGTGCGGGTCGAGCGCATCGTCCGCGTACGGCAGGGGTGGAAGTTCAATGGCCATGACTCTCCTTGTAGGTGGAACGGGGCCCACCGTACCGGTTCCCACGCGTCGCCCCAATCAAACGGCGCCCCGCTCGCGACCCAGCCGCGACCCACCTGGGGCCGCGTCCTGGCCCGGCGTCCTAGCCTGGCGCCATGCCTTCGGAGATGCAGATCGTGTCCGCACTGTTCGTCGAGAACTTCGAGCTGCGGCAGGCGCCCGGCCCGTCGACGCGCATCGACATGACGGGTGTGATGTTCTCGCAGGCCGCGCCGTCGCCGGCGCCGGTCACGATCGAACCGCATCTCGTCGGCCTGATCTTCTGTCCGCAGGACGGGTCGGGCAGCGGCGTGTTCGAGGTGATCTTCCGGCGCGGGCTCGACGAGGACAGCGAGCAGGTCGCCCGCAACGTCAGCCCGTTCACCGTCGAGCCGGGCAAGTTCACGTACCGCCTCGTGCGCGGCGAACTCGAGTTCGACGACTACGGCACGCTGTTCGCCCACTGCCGTGTCGACCGCGGCCCCTGGACCGTCGTGCCGTTCACGCTGCTGCCGCCCGTCGACTGACCGACACCCGTCGCGCACGCCCCGCCCAGCCCGCGCCATCGGTTTGTGGCAGACACTTTGACGGTCCCGCGGTCAATGTGACTGCTCCAAACCCGCAGCTCGCAGACACGTGGCGGTCCCGCGGTCAGTGCTCGAAACTCCGGAGGGGAAGCGTGGCGGTCAGGTGCTCGGCGGGCGAGGAGGACGGCGTTGTCGATGGTGATAGGGCGTGCGCAGCGCGCATCGCCTCCACCGCCATCCGCGTGTCGTCGGCGATGAGGTCGGCGTTGATCGCCGCACCGGCCCACGTGCCGGCGGCGGCTGCGTGCACGACCTGGCCGCGGATGTCGGCCACGTTGCCGGCGACCCACACGCCCGGGACCGCGGTCGCGCCCAGCTCGTCGCACGGGATCTGGGTGCCCATGCCCATCGGGTGCTCGACGGCGTCGAGGCCGAGTGCACGCGAGCACGCCGGAGCGAGCGATCATCCGCGGGCCGACCACCACGGCGTCGGCGGGGATGACCCGACCGTCGCCGAGCGCCACGCCCACGAGACGGTCGTCGTCGACGACGATCGATGCGACCTCGCCCTCGACGACGTCGATCGAACGGCTGGCGAACTCCTCGAGTTGCAGGGCCGTCGGCTTCGGTCCGGTGTGCACGCTCAAGGTGATGTGCGCCGACCACTGCCGGAAGAGCTGCGCCTGATGGACGCCCATCGGCCCGCTCGAGATCACCACGATCCGCTGGTCGCGCACCTCCCAACCGTGGCAGTACGGGCAGTGGATGACGTCTCGACCCCAGCGCTCCTGCAGACCGGCGATCTCCGGAAGCTCGTCGACGAGCCCGGTGGTGACCAGCAGGCGCCGGCCCGTGACGGCCTGCCCGCCCGCGAGGTCGACGGCGAACGACCCCGACTCCGAGCGGGTCGCCGCCGTCGCCGTGCCGTCGATGAATCGGGCCCCGTAGCGGCTGGCCTCGTCGCGCCCGAGCGCGAGGAACTCGGCCGGGCTGATCCCGTCGCGGCTGAGGTACCCGTGCATGTGCTGCGGCCGGGGCGTTGCGCGGTTCGCCGGCGTCGATCACGACGACCGAGCGTCGAGCCCGGCCCAAGCGCGACGGCCGCCGACAGCCCGGCGGCGCCTGCGCCCACGATGACAACGTCGAACGATCCGTCAGAAGATGCTGGTTCCTGCATACCGCCGAACGGTATCGATCCATCCTAATTCAGCATCATGGCTTGCAGAATTCGCAAGGCCGCGGCACACTGACGCCATGAGCATCGAGGATCTCGTCCGGCTGCGCCTGCGCAGCACCCGGCTGTCGCTCGGGTGGTCGCTGGACGAACTCGCCGCCAGGACGAACGTCAGCGCGTCGACGATCAGCCGCATCGAGACCGGCAAGCGCGGGATCAGCCTCGACCTGCTGGTCCCGCTCTGCGAGGCGATGCAGACGGACATGAACGCGCTGCTCGACACCTCCGACGCCGAGGACGACGTGGTGATCCGTCCGGTGGCGACGCCCTACCACCACGGCGGCACCATCTGGCCCCTCACCCGCAACCGCGACGCGACCGGGATCGTCGCCGTGAAGATGCGCCTCGAGCCGGGCGATGTCGACGAGTCGTCGTCCGAGACCGGCGTCCACGCCGGCCACGACTGGTTCTTCGTGCTGTCCGGCGTCGTCCGGCTCACGCTCGGCGGTCGCGAGATCCTCGTGCGCGAGGGAGAGGCGGCGGAGTTCTCGACGATGACACCCCACCGATTCGCGGCCCACGAGGGACCGGCCGAGTTGGTGCTCATCTTCGACCGCGACGGGCAGACGCGCCCACCTGCACAGCACCGCCACGACGTGACCAAGTCGGCGTGACCGTTCGGGTGGCTTGCCGATCCCGTCGGGTACTGTCCTCGGCGTGTCGTTGACCCCTGAACAAGATGCCCAGCTCGTCTCCCTCGCCAGGGGCATGGCGATGGACGCCCCCCTGGCCGCCAACAGCGGGCACCAGGGCACGGCCATGGCGCTCGCTCCCCTCGCCCACGTGCTGTTCAGCCGGGTGATGAACTACGACCCGGCCGATCCGGACTGGCCCGACCGCGACCGCTTCGTCCTCTCCAACGGCCACACGTCGATCCTGCAGTACACGATGCTGTTCCTGTCGGGTGCGGGCCTGGAACTCGACGACCTGCGCAACTTCCGCCAGTGGGAGTCGCGGACACCCGGGCACCCCGAGGCCGGGCACACCGCCGCCGTCGAGGTGACCACCGGGCCCCTCGGGCAGGGTTTCGGCAACTCGGTCGGCATGGCGATCGCGGAGCGCAGCCTGCGAACCCGCTTCGGCGACGACGCGCAGGACCACTACACCTTCGTCATCGCCGGCGACGGCTGCATGATGGAGGGCATCAGCCACGAGGCCGCGTCGCTCGCGGGCCACCTCGGGCTGGGACGCCTGATCTGCGTGTTCGACGACAACCGCATCACCATCGACGGCGCGACCGATCTGTCCACCAACGACGACATCGTCGGCCGGTTCCGGGCGTACAACTGGGACGTCGTCGAGCTCGGCGACATCGCCGAACGACCTCGACGCGCTCGAGGCCGCGCTCGTCGCGGCAAAGGCGCAGACGGACAAGCCCTCGCTGCTCGTGTTGCGCACCCACGTCGGCCACCCGTCACCGGACTTCGAGGACGACCACGCCGCACACGGCAACCCCTTCAAGGCGGCCGATGTCACGCGCACCAAGGCCGTCATGGGTATCCCCGACGAGCCGTTCTGGGCGCCCGACGAGCTGGTCGCCGCCAGCCGGGCCAACGCCGCGGCACGCGGCACGGCGGCGCACGACGCGTGGACCGATCGCTCCGCATCGGCCACGTCGTCGCCCGAGTGGCAGGCCGCGTGGGCCGCCACCGGCGTCGCCGGCTGGGACGACGAGCTTCCGGTCTACGACCTCGGCGACTCCGTGGCGACCCGCAAGGCGATCCAGAAGGCGCTCGACGCCACGTACGACGACCTGCCCGGCCTCGTGTCGGGTTCGGCCGACCTGAGCGGCAGCAACGGCACCGTGCTCGACCGCACCACGTCGCTCTCCGCGACCGATCCCGGCGGCCGCTACGTGCACTTCGGGATCCGCGAACACGCGATGGCGGCGTCGATGGTCGGCATGGCCAAGCACGGCGGGATCCTCCCGATCGGTGGCACCTTCTTCGTCTTCTCCGACTACATGAAGCCCTCGATCCGCTTGGCCGCATTGTCCAAGGCGAAGGTCTGCTTCGTGTTCACGCACGACTCGGTCGGCGTCGGCGAGGACGGGCCGACCCATCAGCCGATCGAACATCTGGCCGCGCTGCGGGCGATCCCCGACCTCCACGTGATCCGCCCCGCCGACGCCAACGAGACGATCCACGCATGGGCCGACGTCGTGCGTCACGACGGCCCGTCGGCGCTGATCCTCAGCCGGCAGAACATCACGGTCACGACCGACGGGTCGGCGGTGGCGCGGGGCGCCGGCATCGTGGTCGACGCTGCCGAACCCGCCGTCGTGCTGATCGCCACCGGGAGCGAAGTCGCCGTGTGCGTCGCCGCCGCCGAGGTGCTCGCCGCGGACGGTGTCGCCGCGAGGGTCGTGAGCCTGCCGAGCTGGGATCGCTTCGTCGAGCAGGGCCGCGCGTATCGCGACGAGCTGCTGCCGCCGGGCGTGCCGGTACTCTCGGTCGAAGCGGCCAGCACGTTCGGCTGGGGCACCTTCGCCGACGAATCGATCGGCATCGACCGGTTCGGCGCCAGCGCACCGGGGAACTCGTGCTCGAAAAGCTCGGAATCAACGTGGACAATGTGGTGTCGACGGCACGCACACTGGTGGCGGGGCAACGTGTCAAGGGAACGGAGCAGTCATGAGCGACCGATTGAAGGATCTCTACGAGCAGCAGGGCCAGAGCCCGTGGCTCGACAACCTGCGCCGCGGCTACCTCACCTCGGGTGAGCTCGCCGCCCTGCGCGACCGGGGCGTCGCGGCCTCACGTCGAACCCCTCCATCTTCCAGAAGGCGATCCAGGGTTCGAGCGACTACGACGACCAGTTCGGCGAGCTGGTCCGATCCGGCGCATCGATCAGCGACGACTACTGGTCGCTGGTGATCCAGGACATCCACGGTGCCTGCGACGTCTTCGAGCGGGTCTACGACGAGTCCGAGGGCATCGACGGTTACGTCAGCGTCGAGGTGGCGCCCGACCTCGCCCACGACGGCCCCGGCACCGAAGCCGCAGCGCGCGCCCTGCACGAGCGGATCAACCGCCGCAACCTGATGGTCAAGATCCCCGGGACCGCCGAGGGGCTCCTGCCGATCGAGCAGATGATCGCCGAGGGTCGCTGCATCAACGTGACCCTGATCTTCAGCCTCGAGCGCTACACCGAGGTGATGGAGGCCTACATCCGCGGCCTCGAACGCCAAGTGGAAGAACGTTCGCACGTCGACCTCTCGAAGGTGGCCAGCGTGGCCAGCTTCTTCATCAGCCGTGTCGACACCGAGGTCGATCGGCGGCTCGAGGCGATCGGGTCCGACGAGGCGTTGGCGCTGCGCGGCAAGGCCGCCGTCGCCCAGGGCAAGCTGGCCTACCAGCAGTTCGTCGACACGTTCCGCGGCCAGCGCTGGGACGCCCTCGCGGCCCGCGGCGCCCGGGTGCAGCGGCCGCTCTGGGCCTCGACGTCGACGAAGAACCCGGACTTCCCCGACACGCTCTACGTGGACGAGCTCATCGGTCCCCACACGGTGAACACCCTGCCCGACACCACGCTCGAGGCGTTCGCCGACCACGGCACGCTCGACCGCCGCGTCGACGCCGACGTCGACGACGCACGGGCGGTCTGGAAGGCGCTCGAGGAGGTCGGCGTCGACATGGCCGACGTCGCCGCGCAGCTGGAGCGCGAGGGCGTGTCGAGTTTCGAGAAGGCGTTCGACGAGCTCATCGCCGCGTTGGAGACCAAGGCCGCCGAACTCCGGTAGGTCCCGGTGCGCCTCGCCGCGTCGCAGCCGTGCAGCGAGATCGACGTCGACTGGGCCGGTCAGGACGGCGACCTCGAACGTGATGCGGTGGTACCCCTGCGCTCCGTCCGGGGCGACCGGGCGGGGCTCCTCCGGCTGCGGCTCACCCGCGCCGTCGATCGCTCGCGCCTCGACGATGTACTTGCCCGGCTCGCCGTCGAACCGATACATCCACTGGACCCACGTGTCGTTCGACGGCACCCCGCCGAGTTCGGCGTCGAGCCACGGGCCGGGCCCTGCATCCCCGCCGATCTCCTCGAAACGTACCTGGACCGCCTGCACGCCCCGATGGACGGCCCACGCCACGCCGCCGATCGGCGGCATTGCCGATCGCCCGCGAGCTTGCCGCTGCGCGGCGTGTCGATCCTCGCCATGGTCTTCACCGGTCCGAGCTTCGACCAGCCCCGGGGGATCCAGTAGCCGTCGAAGTCCTCCCACCGCGTGAGGCGCATGTCGGTCACCCACTTCGTGGCCGACACGTACCCGAAGAGCCCGGGCACGACCATCCGCACCGGATATCCGTGCAGGGCCGGCAACGGTTCGCCGTTCATGGCGATCGCCAGCATCGCGTCCCGTCCGTCCATGATGACCTCGACCGGCGTGCCGCAGGTCCAGCCGTCGACCGACCTGCTGGCGAGCTGTTCGGCACCCGCCTGGAGCCCGGCCTCCTCGAGGATGTCCTTGAGCAGCACGCCCTGCCACAGCGCATTGCCGACGAGGTCGCCGCCCACCTCGTTCGACACGCACGACAACGTGATGTAGCGCTCGACCTGCGGACGCGCCAGCAGGTCGTCGAAGGTCAGCTCCATCGGGTGGTCGACGAGACCGTCGATCTTCAGGCTCCACGAGTCCTTCGACACCTGCGGCACGACGAGCGCCGTGTCGATCCGGTAGAAGTCGTCGTTGGGCATCGACGAACGGGGTGATGCCCTCGATCCCGAGTTCGGCATCCGCCGGAAGCGCGGCGACCGGCGCCGCCGGTGCCGGCAGGTCGAGCGGCGGCGCGCTCACCGCCGATGTCGAACCGGTTCTGCAGCAGCCGCCCGACGCCTCCCGCGATCACGGCCAGCGACCCGATGCCGATCGCACCGATCATGAACCGTCGCCGGTCCATCGGTTCGAACCGGGGCTCCCCGTCGTCATCGACCTTTGCCCGTCGGGGGCTGAGCCACCAGAGCACACGCGAGTGAAACGATCGTGCCGACGATCGTCGGCAGCAGCTTGGCGAAGCTGGGAGCCGGGCGGGTCATCACCGCCGCCGCCCCGAGCACACCGATCGCCGACGGTGAGCGCGTACGCGCCCGCCCGCTGGCCGCGGATGGCGAGGATCCCGACGGTGACACCGAGCGCCAGCACCACGATCAGCGCGCCGGTGACCAGCACGACCTTGTCGTTGGTGCCGAACTGTTCGATCGCCCAGTCCTTGAGCGGCTTCGGGACCCAGTCGATGAACACCTGGCCGACGGGGACGACCGGCGAGGCCGAACCTTCGACGAGGCCGACGACGACCTCGGCCGCGGCCAGCCCCGATCCGGTGGCCACCAGGCCGAGCGCCACGCCATAGCCCAGCCCTGGTCGGTCCGAGCCGTAGTCTCGATGTTGCATGGAATCTGCTGGCATCCGACGGCGCATCCGCATCGGACCCCGCGATCGACGCGTCCGCGGCGATCGTCGCCGAGCTCGGCATCACCGACGATGTGCGGCTCGCCGAGGAACTCGTGTCGGAAGCGCTCGGACTCATCACCGACCAGCCTGACACGCTCAACCTCAAGATCGCCACCGCGGCACTCGCAGAGATGCGCGACGCGTTCGCCATGTTCGAGCCGTACCGCGACCAGCGGAAGGTCTCGATCTTCGGTTCGGCCCGCATCCAGATGGACGATCCGCTCTACGACCAGGCGCGACGCCTCGCCGCGGCGCTCGCCGAGCACGGGTGGATGACGGTCACCGGCGCCGGCCCGGGGATCATGCAAGCCGGGATGGAGGGCGCCGGCAAGGCGAAATCGATCGGCGTGTCGATCCGGCTTCCCTTCGAATCGGGCGCCAACTCGGTCATCGCCGGCGATGCGAAGCACGTGAGCATGAAGTACTTCTTCACCCGCAAGCTGATGCTGATCAAGGAGTCTCAGGCCTTCGTGTGCCTGCCGGGTGGATTCGGCACGCTCGACGAGACGTTCGAGTTGCTCACCCTCACCCAGACGGGCAAGGGGATGCCGGTGCCGATCGTCCTGCTCGACGCCCCCGGCGATCCGTACTGGGAATCGATCGACACGTTCGTCCGCGACACGCTGATCGCCCGCGGGCTGGTCGCCGCCCACGACACGGCGCTCTACACGATCACCGACTCGTGCGAGACGGCGGCCGCCGTGATCGAGCGGTTCTACGCCAACTATCACTCGATTCGCTTCGTCGGCGACAACCTCGTGCTCCGCATGCGGCAGGGCCCGGACGACGCGCAGCTCGCCGAGCTGAACGAACGCTTCGGCCACCTCGTCGCCAAGGGGTCGATCCAGGTGGTCGAGCCGTTCAAGGCGGAACGCCGCGACGACGACCACGTCGACCTCGAGCGGATCGCGTTCAACTTCTCCAAGCGCGGCTACAGCGAGCTGATCAGCATGATCGACGTCATCAACGGCTACCTCTGACGTCAACGGCTACGGCTACGCTGAATCGAGCGCAGCGCTTCGGCCGCCTTTTCCAGCGCTCGCCGCGCCTGCATCAACCGCCGATCCGAGTTCGGACGTGCGAGCTCACCCTCGGCGGACGCTTCGCGCAGCTGGTCGAACGCCATGTCGTCGATCTCGGCGCTGATGGCTTCGATGCGATCGATCAGGTCGCTGTAGTCCCACATGGTCACTCCCCGATCGCCAAGACCATCTTGACCGGTGGGGCCTCGCCGGTGATGACGGTGTCCGAGTCGGCTTGCGCGGACTTGAAGATCCCCTTGGACATGAGCGAGCTCTCCGTCGCGCGACGAGCGGCGTAGATGGCCGAACGCGCCTCGTGCACGGCGCGCGACTCGGGTTCGGCTTCGACCGCGAACTCGATCAGCTGGCACGCCATCCGGTGATCGCCCGAACCCGACAGCTCGATCGCCCGCTCGGTGAGCGCAACCACGCCGCCGGCCAGCGTGGCCACCTCGGAGCCGATCGCCGCATCGGACGGTGGCTTGAGGCGCGCCGGGTTCCCGTCCCACCAGCCGCCGAACAAGCGCCAGATGTTGCGGATGACGAACTCGGGTTCGTCGTACAGCGGCCGCAGGTACGGCAGCTCCAAGGTGGCGGCCGGGACCGAGACGCTCTGCAGGATGTCGTCGAGCACCGCCCCGGCGTTCATCGCGTCGACCACGTCCGCCACCAGTGATTCGAGCGTCGAGGCGACGGTCTCGAGACACGTCCGGATGCGTGCGGCGCCGGCGATCGGGAGGCCGTGGGCCGGGACGAAGAGCTCGGCGTCCATCGAGGCCATCGCCCGGAGCGACTCGGCCCACTCGAGCGGGTACCGCTGCACCTTCTGCGGGTTCCCGCAGTTCGGGAAGTTCCAGATGAACTGGTCGCCCGCGCTGATCATCTTCTGCCGGGGCAGCCACGTCCACGTGTGGTCGTCGGTTTCGCCGAGGCAGTGCCGGAACTCGAAGTCGACATCGCCGATGCGCTCGCTCAGCTGCTCGTCGTAGGTCACGTCGGGGCGCAGCGTGCCGGACGGCAGGAACGGCGTGTCGCGTGCGGTCGACGCCGCCACCGCGGCGCCGCCGAACTGGCGCATGTTGATCACCCGGTTGTACCCGGCGGTGTACTCGTACCGGTCGAACCGGACGTCGACGCGCTCGTGGCCGAGCACGCGCGGCACCGGCCGACCCCTCGTCGTGGCGTCCGCGGCAAAGGCCCGCGAGCCGCCGACGTGATCGGCGTGGCCGTGTGTGTAGACCAACGTGTGGACCGGTGCGTCCGACCAGCCGCGCAGGGCGGCGACCACGGCGGCGCCCGTCTGCACCCCGCTCGAATCGAAGGCGACGAGGCCGTCGCCGGTGTCGACGACGACGACATGGCTGAACGATTCGATGAGCGCGACCCCGTCGGCGAGTTCGCTCAACTCCTGTGTGACCCGGTTCGGAGGCGTGTCGACGATGCCCGAATCGATGATGCGCGTGGACAACTCGACCGGGTGCACACTCATCCGACGAGTCTCGTCGCCGCGATCGATCGCTGTCCAGGTGACCACGGCGGCTCCTACGATGACGCGATGACATCGGTCGAACAGATTCCCGACATCGTCGAGCACCTGCGCACGGGCTTCGACGCCGGCGTGCTCCGCTCGCTCGCCAGCCGCCGCGCCCAGCTGAAGCAGCTGCGGCGAATGCTCGTCGAGCAGGAGGACCGTCTCGTCGACGCGCTCGCGATCGATGTCGGCAAGCCGCGGATCGAGGCCTACACGACCGAGATCGCGTTCACGATCAACGAGATCGATCACACCCTCAAGCATCTCGACGCCTGGAACAAGCCGCAGAAGGTGAAGGTGCCCTTGACGTTCAAGCCGGGCCGCGGCCACCTGCATCCGCAGCCGCTCGGCACGGTGTGCATCATCGCTCCGTGGAACTACCCGGTGCAGCTGCTCCTCGCTCCGCTGGTACCGGCGCTCGCCGCAGGCAACACGGCAGTGCTCAAGCCGTCCGAGGTCACGCCCACGGTCGCCGCCGCGATCGCCGACCTGATCCCGCGCTACCTCGACGAGCGTGCGGTCACGGTCGTGACCGGTGCGGTCGACGAGACCACGGTGCTGCTCGAGCAGCGGTTCGATCACATCTTCTACACGGGCAACGGCACGGTCGGCCGGGTCGTGATGACCGCGGCCGCCAAGCACCTGACCCCGGTCACGCTCGAACTCGGTGGCAAGAGCCCGGCGATCGTCGCCGCCGACGCGAACATCCAGGTGGCCGCGCGACGGATCGCCTGGGGCAAGTTCGTCAACGCCGGCCAGACGTGCGTCGCCCCCGACCACGTGCTCGTCGAGGCGTCGGTCGAACAGGAGTTGCTCGACGCGCTGTCCGCCGCGATCACCGAGTTCTACGGCGCCGACCCGAGCACGTCACCCGACTACGCGCGCATCGTCACCGAGCGTCACTACGACCGGCTGATGGGCCTGCTCGACGCCGGCGGGTACGACTCGACGGTCGTGGGCGGCTCGGGCGAGCGCAACGCCAAGTACCTCGCACCGACCGTGCTGGCCGGCGTCAAACCCGATGCGGCCGTGATGGCCGAGGAGATCTTCGGGCCGATCCTGCCGGTCATCCCCGTCACCGACGTCGACGAGGCGATCCGCTTCGTCAACGATCACGACAAGCCGCTCGCGCTGTACGCGTTCAGCTCGAACGAGCGGACCCTCGAGAAGATCGTCGACCGCACGTCGTCGGGCGGGGTCACGCTGAACCACGTGTTGCTGCACCTCGCCGTCCCCGACCTGCCGTTCGGCGGGGTCGGGCCGAGCGGCATGGGCGCGTATCACGGCAAGGCCGGCTTCGACATCTTCTCCCACGCCAAGCCGGTGCTCGACAAGCCGACCCGCCCCGACCCGTCGCTGATGTACCCGCCCTACACCAGCTTCAAGGCCAAACTCCTCCGCCGCTTCCTCTGACGGCCCCCGCCCGCGCCCGTCCCGAACGGTTTGCGGGCTACTGGGCGGTCCAGGGCGGGGCGTCCGGGTCGCCGCGCCAGTAGGCGAGACGGCGGTCGGCCTCGACGCCGGCCGAGGGATCCCGACGAGCGGCCTTGACCCGCATCAGCGTCGCCGCCACCAGGCGCAGTTCGGCGATCGCCTCCGCGTCCGGGTCGCCGCGCAGCGAGGCGCCGTAACCGGCGGCGAACGCCTCGTAGTCGCCTGCGGCCCCGCCCCATCGTTCGTGCCAGGTCATCATCGGGCCGTGGTCCCACCCGGCAGGGGCCAGGCAGAGCAGGTCCCAGTCGATGAGCACCGGACCGTCGACGGTCATCATCACGTTGCCGGGGTGTACGTCGCCGTGGCAGACGACGCCGCCGTCGAACTCGCGCCAACCGGCGTGCCGTTCGATCGCGCCGAGCAGACCCGACCGGGCACCGTCGTCGATGTCGTCACCCACCTCGTCGATCATCGCGTCGAAGTCCCACCAGGCGAACGACGCGGGCGAGGCGAGCGGATAGGACCGCGGGAGTCGACCGGGATCGAGTTCGTGGACGATCCTGACCATCGCGCCGACGGCGCGCCAGTCGATCGGATCGCCCGACTCGGCCACGCGCTCCCAGCAGGTCACCGACAGGTCGTCCACGACGACCGCGTCGAATCGACGGGGCTGGGCCACCCGGAGCCCCTGATCGGCCAGGTACGTGGCCAGTTCCACGGCGGACTCGGGCGGCGCCGATGGTGCGCTGACCCGCAGCACGAGGTCGTCCGCGGCATCGGCGGTGAGGTAGATCGCGTTCATCCCGACCCGCAGCAGTCGCGGCTCGTCGAGCCGCCAGCGTCGTCGCCGCCTCGATCGCCGCGGCGTCGGCTGCGGGACGGTCGGTGATCGGCCGATCGACGAACGGTCGGATCAGCACCGACGGCTCAACGGGGTCGTTGGTCCCGGCGACGCATCACGATGACGCGACCCGCTCTCGACGGGCACCCCGTCGACGAACACCTGGTCGCCCGGCTCCACGTGGTCGGCGAGCGATTCGAGCCGGCCTTCGCGCTTGGCGCGCAATTCGTCCTCGTGGTGGCGCGCCACGAGGCGGCCTTCGCGCACCGCGTCGACCACGTCGCGCGATTTGAGCCGGGCCTTCGACGCCGCCGAGCGGGCCACCTGGCTCGGCGAGATCTGCGCGGCGGTCTGCTTCACCTTCTTGGTGGCATAGCCGGCACCAGCGGCGCCGGCTGCGGCGCCTCCGACGAACCATGTGATTCGCTTCATCATGCTCGTCGTCTCCTTCGTTGTCGTGTCTCGCCGTTCTCGGATCGAGCGATCTCGATGGGTTGTTCCTCGCCGATGTCGAGCACCCGGGTGGCGCCGTTCTGTACCACCGGATTTCGGGGCCCGACCGCACTGCTCGGCGAGCTGCCGCGGAGGCGGGCGAACGTGCGCGACGGTGCCTTTCGCCAGCCCGGCGAACTTGATCATCGGGGTCGAGTACGCCGTCTTGGCGACGTGGGCACCGACGGCATCGCCGATCGCTTCCGCCGATCCGAGCACGCGATCGAAGCGTTCGAGATCGGACCTCGCCTCGTCGACCGTCTCGCGGGCTTCGACCGTGGTGATGCGGAGTTCGTTCAGCAACGGGCGCGTCTCGGATCGCAGATCGGACACCTCGCGGCGCAGCTCGCGCAGCGCGTCGAGCACCCGCATCAAGACGACGACGAGTGCGGCGAAGCCGATCGAGCACAGCACCGCCGCCATCAGGACGGCGAGTTCGCCCGCCGTCACGTCTGATCCCCGTTCGTGCGCTTCATTCGTCTCGCGATCTCTGGCTCGTCGCCGTGGTGGCTCGGCTCGTACCAGTGCCGGCCGACGAGTTCGTCGGGCACGTACTGCTGATCGACGACGCCGACTTCATGGTCGTGAGGATACTCATACCCCACCCCGTGGCCGATCGACGCCGCCGCCTTGTAGTGCGAGTCGCGGAGGTGGGCCGGCACCTCACCGACCGCCCCGTCACGGACCGCAGCACGAGCGTTCCAGATCGCCAGCGCGGCGCGGTTCGACTTGGGGGCGGTGGCGAGGAAGATCGCCGCCTGTGACAGGTTGAGCTGTGCCTCGGGCAGACCGACGTGTTCCAAGCGCGTGCGCGGCGGCAACGGCCACGGTGAGTGCCCGACTGTCGGCCAGACCGACGTCCTCGCTGGCGAAGATCACCATGCGGCGGGCGATGAATCGCGCATCCTCGCCTGCCTCGAGCATCCGGGCCAGCCAGTACACCGCGGCGTCCGGATCCGATCCGCGCATCGACTTGATGAAGGCGCTGATCACGTCGTAGTGGTCGTCCCGCCCGTAGCGCAGCGCACTCGTGCCGAGCGCCTCCTCGACGTGGTGGAGCTCGACGTGCCGGTAGCCGCTCAGCGCGCACGCGACCTCGAGGGCCGTCAGCACCTGCCGCCCGTCGCCGCCGGCCCGGTCGATCAACAGGTCGATGGCGTCCTCGTCGGCGACCACCCCCTCGGCTTCGATGCCACGATCGACCAGCTGGCGGATGGCCGTGCGATCGAGCGGCTCGAGGCGGAACAACGTCGAGCGGCTCCGCAGCGGGGCGTTGACCTCGAAGAACGGGTTCTCGGTGGTCGCACCGATGAGCGTCAGGGTCCCGTCCTCGACCGCCGGAAGCAGCGCGTCCTGCTGCGACTTGGAGAAGCGGTGGATCTCGTCGAGGAAGAGGATCGTTCCCTGACCACGCTCACCGAGTCGGTGACGCGCTCCTTCGATCGTCGTGCGGACGTCCTTGACGCCGGCGTTCACGGCCGACAGCTGGACGAAGGCCCGAGCGGTGCTGCCGGCGACGGCCAGAGCAAGCGTGGTCTTCCCGGTGCCGGGCGGACCCCACAGCAGCACCGACGACAGGCGGTCGCTCTCGACGAGGGCGCGCAGCGGTCGGCCGGGGCCGACGAGGTGTTCCTGCCCGACGACGTCGTCGAGGGTGCGCGGTCGGAGTCGGGCCGCGAGCGGCGCCCGTTGCAGACGGAGTTCGTCGGCGGCGGCGGAGAAGAGATCGTCGCTCATCGGTTCCCGAGCACCCGTCGGTAGCTCGATCGCCGGAACTCGACGACCTGCTCGATCAGCCACGGCGCGTCGACCCAGCGCCAGGCGCCGAACTCCACGCCGTCCGGCGTCGGTTCGACCGAGTCGTCGCACACCTGGAAGAAGAACCATCGTTGCGCCTGACCGAGTCGATGCCCGGCACGCCGACGACCTGACTCCAGTTCCGCCTCGCGCACCTCGGCCGGCCATTCGTACACGGTCCACTCGGGATACTCGTCGATCAGTCTGACCTGGTCGGGCCCGAGCCCGGTCTCCTCGACGAGTTCGCGCCAGGCGGCGACGCCGACATCCTCGCCGACGTTGATCCCACCCTGCGGGAGTTGCCACGCACCGGGTGTGTCACTCCGCTCGAACGCCATGATCCGACCGCGGGAGTCGACCACGACGGCGACGACGCCGGCGCGGAACTGCATGCTCGGCATCGGGCGATCGTACCGGTGCCGTTCTGCTGCCGTTCAGCGGCCGAGGGATCGCAACCGCTGGTCGACGTCGGCGAACTCCGGGTCGGCGTCGGCGATGGCGGCGAACCAGCGCCGGGCGCTGATCGGGTCGCCGACCCTGTCGTACAGGTCGCCGAGCACGTACCACTGGCGGAGGTGATGGTCGCGGACGGCTTTGGCCCGCTTGGTCGCCGGCTCCATGAGCGTGATCGCCCCGCGGAGGTCACCCTGATCGGCGAGCGCGCCGGCGGCGACGATGCGGCCCTCGGCCAGCACCTCGTGCGACGGCGACAACGCCTTGATCTCCCGCCACACCCGGTCGACCGACTGCCACCGGCCGAGCGCCCGGTAGCAGTCGGCCACCACCGGCATGACGGTCGGATCGGGTCGGAGATCGAGCGCCGCTTCGAGCGAGCGCACCGCCGGCTTGAACTGACCGAGCCGGTACGAGGCGAGCCCGTGCACCTCGTGCGCCGTGGCGACGTCGGGCGCTTCCTTGGCGATCGCACCAGCGAGACGCTTCGCCTCCTGGAAGCGCTCGCGGTCGAGCGCCTCCGACGCCTGGGCGAGCCGCTCGGCGAGCCGGGCGCCGCGCTGCTTGCCGACGGAGTCGACGAGTTCGGCGGAGATCTCCGGGTCGAGCGGCTTCAGCTCACGGCGTTTCGCAGGGACGGCGGCTGCCCGATCGGTGGCCTTCACCGCTTCGTCGCGGACCGAACCGTCGTCGATCCAGGTCTCGAGCGTGCGCGCCTCGATCTTCTGGCGCTCGAGCTCGGGATCGCGCGGGGCGCGCGGCGCCCTGCGCATCTTCACGTCGAGTGCGCGCTTCTCGGCCTCGGTCAGCGGGCCCTGGCTGCGACGAGCCCCGCCACCCTTGGAACCGCCACCCTTGGAGTAGCCGCCGGGACGCGACGAACCGCCATCCCTGGACGATGACGAGGACGAACTGCCGGTCCTCGAGGAGCCGGCACCCCTGCCACCGCCGCTGCCGCCCTTGGAGTAGCCGCCGCGAGACGGGCCGCTCCTGGAGCCGTCGCCGCGCGAGGCGCCATCCCTGGACGTGCCGTCACGAGAAGAGGAGCTCTTGGAGCCGTAGGACTTCGAACCGCCGCTCGACGGCCGACGGTCGCCCGAGGGGCGCGGTGATCGGGCGGGACGGTCATTCGACATGGGTCGCCATGCTACGGGCGAATCAGGCCCGAAAACGCAGAAAACGCACCGCCGGCAATATCCGGTCGGTGCGTTTCCTGAAAGAAATCCGGCGACGTCCTACTCTCCCAGGGGATGACTCCCCAAGTACCATCGGCGCTGACAGGCTTAACTTCCGTGTTCGAGATGGGAACGGGTGTGGCCCTGTCGCTATGGTCACCGAAATCAGTTGTCAATGAGGGTTCTCCTCAAGGACTCCAGAGCAAGCACGAGCTGTTCATAACCAAGCCCTCGGCCGATTAGTACCGGTCGGCTGAGCGTGTTACCACGCTTACACCTCCGGCCTATCAACGTGATGGTCTCGTCACGGGCCTTACTGCGTTAACCGCATGGGAATACTCATCTTCAACCGGGTTTCCCACTTAGATGCTTTCAGCGGTTATCCCTTCCGTAGGTAGCAAATCTGCGATGCCGCTGGCGCGACAACAGACACACCAGAGCTACGTCCGTCCCGGTCCTCTCGTACTAAGGACAGCAGTTGTCAGTATTCCTTCGGCTGCGGAGGATAGGGACCGAACTGTCTCACGACGTTCTGAACCCAGCTCGCGTACCGCTTTAATGGGCGAACAGCCCAACCCTTGGGACCTGCTTCAGCCCCAGGATGCGATGAGCCGACATCGAGGTGCCAAACCTTCCCGTCGATATGGACTCTTGGGGAAGATTAGCCTGTTATCCCCGGGGTACCTTTTATCCGTTGAGCGACCACACTTCCACACGTGATGGCCGGGTCACTATGCCCTACTTTCGTACCTGCTCGACTTGTAGGTCTCGCAGTCAAGCTCCCTTGTGTCATTGCACTCGACGGCTGATTGCCAACCAGCCTGAGGGAACCTTTGGGCGCCTCCGTTACTCTTTAGGAGGCGACCGCCCCAGTCAAACTACCCGCCTGGCGCTGTCCCTGATCCGGATCACGGACCGAGGTTAGAGTTCCAAAGTACACAGGGTGGTATTTCAACATTGACTCCACACTGGCTGGCGCCAATGCTTCCAAGTCTCCCACCTATCCTACACAATGCAATTCAAAACTCAACACCAAGTTATAGTAAAGGTCCACGGGGTCTTTCCGTCCTTCCGCAGCTAACGAGCATCTTTACTCGTACTTCAATTTCGCCGGGTCTATGGTTGAGACAGTGGGGAAGTCGTTACGCCATTCGTGCAGGTCGGAACTTACCCGACAAGGAATTTCGCTACCTTAGGACCGTTATAGTTACGGCCGCCATTCACTTGGGCTTAGGTTCACAGCTTCGCTCCGAAGAGCTAACCGTTCCCCGTGACCTTCAAGCATTGGGCAGGCGTCACAGCGTATACAGCGCCTTGCGGCTTCGCACGCTGCTGTGTTTTTGGTAAACAGTCGCTACCCCCTGGTCTGTGCCACCCTCCTCAGCTCGAGCCGTAAAGGCTTTCACCAAAAAGGGTCCTCCTTCTTCCGAAGTTACGGAGGTAATTTGCCGAGTTCCTTAACCATAGTTCTCCCGCTCGCCTTGGTATTCTCTACCCGCCCACCTGTGTCGGTATGGGGTACGGGCACTGTGCCAACTCATTGCTGGGCTTTTCTTGGCAGCATGGAATCAGTGACTTCGCGGTATATCGCTCGGCATCGCGTCTCGACGTTAAGGCTCCAACTCTCATCGGAACCCGTCTACTCGCTTACCCGGGGACTACCATCGCCCCGGTTCACCTATCCTCCTGCGTCCCCCGTCAACTATCCGCCAGTAGCTCGGTCGGTTCGCTACCCGAAGGTAACAGCCCCAACGTTGCCGCTCTTGGACTTGGCGCGGGCACAGTGGTACTGGAATATCAACCAGTTGTGCATCGACTACGCCTTTCGGCCTCGCCTTAGCTCCCGACTCACCCTGGGGGGATTAGCCTTCCCCAGGAACCCTTGGGCTTTCGGCGGAGGGGTTTCTCACCCCTCTCTCGCTACTCATGCCTGCATTCTCACTCGATAGCGCTCCACGGCTGGTTTCCACCGCCGCTTCGCTGCACTATCGACGCTCCTCTACCGCTCCTACTTACGTAGAAGCCCATAGCTTCGGCTCAGGACTTGAGCCCCGTTACATTGTCCGCGCAGGATCACTCGACCAGTGAGCTATTACGCACTCTTTTAAGGGTGGCTGCTTCTAAGCCAACCTCCTGGCTGTCTGTGCAATCCCACATCGTTTTCCACTTAGTCCTGAATTAGGGGCCTTAGCTGATGATCTGGGCTGTTTCCCTTTCGACCAACGAAGCTCATCCCTCGTGGTCTCACTGCCGTGCTCTGGAGTAACGGTATTCGGAGTTTGATTGGGGTCGGTAAGCTTGTAGGCCCCCTAACCCATTCAGTGCTCTACCTCCGCTACTGAACACACGACGCTGCACCTAAATGCATTTCGAGGAGAACCAGCTATCGCCAAGTTTGATTGGCCTTTCACCCCTATCCACAGCTCATCCCCGCAATTTTTAACTTACGTGGGTTCGGTCCTCCACGGAGTCTTACCTCCGCTTCAACCTGGCCATGGATAGATCACTTGGCTTCGGGTCTACAGCATGCGACTCTACGCCCTATTCAGACTCGCTTTCGCTTCGGCTCCCCATCACTGGTTAACCTTGCCACACACCGTAACTCGCAGGCTCATTCTTCAAAAGGCACGCCATCGCGGCCATACCCGAAGGCATGACGACGCTTTGACTGTTTGTAAACCAACGGTTTCAGGTACTATTTCACTCCCCTCCCGGGGTACTTTTCACCTTTCCCTCACGGTACTGGTTCACTATCGGTCGCCAAGGAATACTTAGACTTATGGGGTGGTCCCCACAGATTCACGCCGGCTTTCACGGTTCCGGCGTTACTTGGGATGACATGCGGATAGTACGTACATTTCGGATACGGGACTGTTACCCACTCTGGTCGACCCTTTCCTGAGTCGTTCTCCTATGCAGCACTTGTAATCCGTGATACGTCTGATGCCGTATCTCGTGGTCCCACTACCCCGCACCAGCAACGCCATCAGGCTTGGCACTGGCACGGTTTGGTCTCTACCCTTTTCGCTCGCCGCTACTCAGGGTGTCGCGGTTGCTTTCCTTTCCTCGGGGTACTGAGATGTTTCAATTCCCCCGGTTCCCTCCTCCTGCCCTATGTGTTCAGGCAGGGGTAACACCCCATGACGGGTGCTGGGTTTCCCCATTCGGACATCTGCGGATCGAGGCCTAGTAGACGGCTCCCCGCAGCTTTTCGCAGTCACTCACGTCCTTCATCGGTTCTTGGCGCCAAGGCATCCACCGTTGGCTCTTATTAGCTTGGAAAGAACAAGTTATCTATTCGAGATTTCTCTCAAGATGCTCGTGCTTGCTCTGCAGTTCTCAAGGAGCTACCGGAACAGCGGAACGTGCACGAGCCCAGAGGGCTCGAGCAGCTCGACGCTGCGGCATGAGGGAACAACTCCCTCAAAACGGAAGAGAAGACGGTGGCCGGCGACACGCCGAACAGAGAGAGGGACCGAATCCCTGCGACCTCTGGTCGTTGTGGCGACAGCCCACCAGTGCACCAACAGGTGTGTCTCGTACTGGGTGGAACATATGTCCACCTTCAGTAGAGAGGCACTCCTTAGAAAGGAGGTGATCCAGCCGCACCTTCCGGTACGGCTACCTTGTTACGACTTCACCCCAATCACCGACCCCACCTTCGACGGCTCCTTCCCTTACGGGTTAGGCCACCGGCTTCGGGTGTTGCCGACTTTCGTGGTGTGACGGGCGGTGTGTACAAGGCCCGGGAACGTATTCACCCTGGCGTGCTGATCCAGGATTACTAGCAACTCCGGCTTCATGGAGTCGAGTTGCAGACTCCAATCCGAACTGAGACCGGCTTTGTGGGATTCGCTTACCCTCGCGGGATCGCAGCCCTCTGTACCGGCCATTGTAGCGTGTTTGCAGCCCTGGGCATAAGGGGCATGATGACTTGACGTCATCCCCACCTTCCTCCGAGTTGACCCCGGCAGTCTCCTACGAGTCCCCACCATTACGTGCTGGCAACATAGGATAAGGGTTGCGCTCGTTGCGGGACTTAACCCAACATCTCACGACACGAGCTGACGACAGCCATGCACCACCTGTGTAAGGCCCCGAAGGACACCCTATCTCTAGAGCTTTTCCCTACATGTCAAACCCAGGTAAGGTTCTTCGCGTTGCATCGAATTAAGCAACACGCTCCGCTGCTTGTGCGGGCCCCCGTCAATTCCTTTGAGTTTTAGTCTTGCGACCGTACTCCCCAGGCGGGGCACTTAATGCGTTAGCGACGGCGCGGATCTCGTTGGTTGAGACCCACACCTAGTGCCCAACGTTTACGGCATGGACTACCAGGGTATCTAATCCTGTTTGCTACCCATGCTTTCGCTCCTCAGCGTCAGTTACGGCCCAGAGCGGCGCCTTCGCCGCTGGTGTTCCTCCTGATATCTGCGCATTTCACCGCTACACCAGGAATTCCCCGCTCCCCTACCGCACTCTAGTCACAGCAGTATCGGGTGGCCTCTCTGGGTTGAGCCCAGAGTTTTCACACCCGACTTACCGAACCGCCTACGAGCTCTTTACGCCCAATAAATCCGGATAACGCTTGGTGCCTACGTGTCACCGCGGCTGCTGGCACGTAGTTGGCCGCACCTTCTTCTGTAGGTACCGTCATTTTCTTCCCTACTGAAAGCGGTTTACAACCCTAGGGCCTTCTTCCCGCACGCGGCGTTGCTGCATCAGGCTTTCGCCCATTGTGCAAGATTCCCCACTGCTGCCTCCCGTAGGAGTCTGGGCCGTGTCTCAGTCCCAGTGTGGCTGATCATCCTCTCAGACCAGCTACCCGTCGATGCCTTGGTGAGCCGTTACCTCTCCAACTAGCTGATAGGCCGCGAGACCCTCTCAATCCGATAAATCTTTCGTCACTCCAACATGTGATGGTGTGACGGCATCCGGTATTAGCAGTCGTTTCCAACTGTTATCCCAGAGACTGAGGCAGGTTTCTCACGTGTTATGCACCCGTTCGCCACTAGATCTTCCCCAAACAAGTTTGGATGGACCTCGTTCGACTTGCATGTGTTAAGCACGCCGCCAGCGTTCATCCTGAGCCAGGATCAAACTCTCCAACAAAAACGTGGCCGACCGTTGGATCGGCAACGAGTAGTCAGCGAGTGCATCGTCCGAGCCGGGAAGGCTCGTGTGGACGATACGCCTTTGCTGATTTGGCCGAACCTGCACCGTACAAAGGTGGAGGACGGCCGGTATCCGTGTTGCTGCCGGCAGGGTGTGCCGACAGCGAAATTGACAGACAGTTCTGCAAGGTCACCCGAAGGCGGCCCGACGAACTGCCCGCACTGGCGTTCTGTCTTCTCTTCCGTTTTCAAGGAGCCGAAGCTCGGGCACGCATCAAGACCGCTTCAGGTTTCCCTGTTCAGCTTGCGCTGGGGCTTGGCGTTGGTGCCAGATGCGCCTTTCCGGTGGGCCGAAGCCCTCCGTGAGGCGAAGATCAATACTACCGACTCGGGCTTGGAGGCACAACCCGCTTCATGAAGAAATCTCCATGAGATGGTGTGTCTTCTTGCCTTTGCGGAGCAGAAGATATCGGCCGTGGAGCAATTCCGACGCGGCGATGTCGGAGTTCTCGTCGATCGCCGCGCCGTTGACGTAGTACGCGCCCGCGGACAGGCTCCGCCGGGCGTCGCCGTTCGACGACGCCAGCTGTGCACCGACCAGCAACCTGAACGTGTCCCCCAGTTCACCCTGCGTCAACCGGGAGTAGGGGATCTCGGCGGCGAGGGCCTCGAAGACGCGCTCGCTGGCGGTCGTCGGATCGGCCGAGAAGAGCACCTCGGCGGCCTGCGCCGCGGTGTCCGCGGCGTCGGCACCGTGGACGAGCGTGACCATCTCGTCGGCGAGGGATTTCTGCGCCAGCCGCCGGTGCGGCGCCGGTTCGTGCTCGGCAAGAAGTTCCTCGATCTCCTCGACCGGGCGCAGCGAGAACGTCAGGAGCTGGGCGCGCACCTCGTCGTCGGCGATCTGCATCCAGTGCTGGCGGAACTGGTACGGGCTGGTCTTGGCCGCGTCGAGCCACACGCGGGCCCCGGTGGTCTTGCCGAGTTTGCTCCCGTCGGCGGCCGTCAGCAGCGGCCACGAGAACGCGTGGACGTGCTCACCGCGCTTGCGGCGGATCAGATCGACGCCGGCGATGATGTTGCCCCACTGGTCGGAGCCACCGATCTGGATGGTGCACCCGAGGTTGTCGTGCAGCCACAGGTAGTCGTTCGCCTGCAGGAGCATGTAGCTGAACTCGGTGAACGAGATGCCGTGCTCGGAGTTGATCCGCATCTTGATGCTCTCGCGGGCGAGCATCTGGTTCACCGTGACGTGCTTGCCGACGTCGCGCAGGAACTCGAGGATCGTGATCGGTTGGGTCCAGTCGCGGTTGTCGACCAGCTCGCCCCGGCTCGTGCCGGACTCATCGTCGCCCAGATCGACGATGCGGGCCAGCTGCTCCTTGATGCAGGCGACGTTGTGGTCGAGGATGTCGTCGTCGAGCAGGTTGCGTTCCTCGGAGCGTCCGCTCGGATCGCCGACCATCCCCGTCGCTCCCCCGGCGAGCGCGATCGGCCGGTGACCGGCGTCCTGGAAGCGGCGCAGCGTGACGAGCCCGATCAGGTTGCCGACGTGCAGGCTGTCGGCGGTGGGATCGCATCCGTAGTAGATCGCCACCGGCCCGTCGGCCACCTGCGCCCGCAGGAACTCGCGATCGGTCGAGTCGTGGATGAGGTTGCGCGCTTCGAGATCGGCGATCAGGTCCATACGAGGATCGAGGGTACTCTCGCCGCGTGGACGACCCGTGGGACGATTCGGAGCTCACGAGACGGTTCCGGGAGTCCGCCGCGACCACCTCGAACCGGGCGCCGCTCTACCGGGCGCTGTCCAGCGGCATCGCCGACGACCCCGATCTCGTGCGCCTGCTGCGGCACGCCCCGGTCGAGCAGCAACTGCCGGTGCTGCTGTTCGCCAGCGCCCACTATCCTGCTGCTCGACGAACCCGACAGCGAGCTCGCGCAGTGGTACCCGAACCTCACGGCCGACCACCGGTCGCCCGACGATCCGGCGTTGATGCCGGCGTTCAAGCGGTTCGTCGACGACCACGACCCGGCCCTGGTCGACCTGCTCGCCACGCAGAAGACCCAGACCAACGAGGTCGGACGGTGCGGCTCCTTCCTGCCGGCGCTGGCGCTGATCGCCGACGAGGTGGGCCCGCTCGGCCACCTCGACGTCGGCGCGAGCGGCGGCCTCAACCTCCTGCTCGACCAGTACGAGTACCACTACGCGCGACAAGCCGGTGCGCGACGAGGCGCCGAGCCGTGCACGTCGTCGGCGGGCCGTCGGACGTGGTGCTCGACGTCACGACCCGCGGGCCGCGTCCCGGTGCCCGCCCGCGATGCCGACGATCGGCACCCGTCTCGGGATCGACCGCGACCCGATCGACGTGACCGACCCGACGCGCGGCGCGATGGCTCGAGGCGTGCGTCTGGCCGGACCAGGCCGACCGGTTCCATCGACTCCGGGCCGCGATCGCGCTCGCCACCGCGTCGCCGCCGCCGTTGCGGCGCGGCGACGCCGTCGAGTCGCTGGCGCACGGGATCGCCGACGTCGGCGACGACGGCCACCCGGTCGTGACCAACTCCTGGGTGCTCAACTACCTGTCACGCCGAGCGAACGGCTCGACTACCTCGCCGAACTCGACCGCATCGGCGCGGAGCGCGACCTGTCGTGGGTCTTCGCCGAGGCGCCCGAACTCGTGCCCGAACTGCCGATCGATCGCGGACATCGCTCGACACCGGCGTGACGGCGTTGACCATCGCCCGGTGGCGCAACGGGCCAGCGTCGGTCGAGACCGTCGCCACCTGCCACCCCCACGGCTACTGGATCAACTGGCTCTGACGCGGGACACCGGAAACGCCACGGGGTCTCGACCGCCTTGGTGATGCCGATGCGGGGACCGACGAGCGGTTCGTGCGGAGGCGGTCGTGCCGTCGTCGACGATCGACCGGGCTGGACTCGTCGGTCAGGTCGAGGCCGTAGTCGGCGAGCCCGATCCCGAACGCCTGGCAGACCTTGCCGGGACCGTTCGCCAGATCGCGCTCGCTTCACCGCACCGCGTCGCGAGCGCATCACGTCGATGCCCGTCGAGCGGCTCGACCGCGCGGATGAGCACCGCCGCGCCGACCCCGTCGGCCCCGGTCACCACGTTGGCGCAGCGGTGGATGCCGTAGCTGAGGTACACGTACAGATGCCCGGCCGGGCCGAACATCACCTGGTTGCGGGTCGTGCGGCGGCCGAACGAGTGGCTCGCCGGGTCGTGTTCCGCGTACGCCTCGACCTCGACGATGCGGCCCGTGACGACCGTCCCCTCGGCGTCACGAGCCGACAGGACCTTGTTCAGCAGGTCGGGTGCGACGACGTCGGCGTCGCGCTCGAACCAGTCGCGAGGGCAGCGGTTTCAGACGCCGAGCCTCGTGCGCTCGTCGGCGAGCATCGCCCGGTACGACTCGAGCTGGAGGCCGAGCGCCTCGGGGCCTGCTCCGCCGCGTGACGTGCGCATCCGCACCCCCACGCCGGGCCGGACCAGCGCCGCCGCATCGGCGCCGAGCACCGGGTCGGCGGCGACGAGGTCGCTCAGCGAACCCTCCCCGGCGAGCGCGGCCCGCACGTGGGCACCGACGACCGCATGCGCCTCGCGGAACGGCATCCCTGAGCGCACGAGGAACTCGGCGAGATCGGTCGCAGCCGTCGTCTCCTCGTCGGCGGCGGCCTGCATCGCCTCGGGGACGAAGGTGGCCGTCGCGATCATGCCGGTGAGCGCCGCGACCGCGAGCGTCACCTGCTCGACCGAGTCGAACAGCGGCTCCTTGTCCTCCTGCAGATCCCGGTTGTACGCCAGCGGCAACCCCTTCAACGTGGCGAGCAGCCCGGTCAGGTTGCCGATCAGGCGGCCGCTCTTGCCGCGCGCCAGTTCGGCGATGTCGGGGTTCTTCTTCTGCGGCAGCATCGACGAGCCGGTGGCGTAGCCGTCGTCGAGCTTGGCGAACCCGAACTCCGCCGAGGTCCACAGCACCCACTCCTCACCGATGCGCGACAGGTGGATGCCGATCAGGGCGAGGTCGAACACCGCCTCGGCGACGAAGTCGCGATCGCCGACGGCGTCGAGGCTGTTGTCGAACGCCTTGGCGAAGCCGAGATCGGCGGCGTTGCCGACCGGATCGATCGGCAACGACGAGCCGGCGAGCGCGCCGGCACCGAGCGGCGACACGTCGAGGCGTCGCAGCGTGTCGAGCAGCCGGTCGACGTCGCGGCCCAGCGCCCACCCGTGGGCGAGCAGGTGATGCGCCAGGAGCACCGGCTGCGCCCGCTGCAGGTGGGTGTAGCCCGGCAGGTACACACCCTCGGCGCCGAGCGCACGGTCGAGCAGCGTCTCCTGCAGGTCGAGCACGCCGAGCGCGACCGCGTGCAGCTCGCGCTTGCACCACAGCCGCAGATCGGTGGCCACCTGGTCGTTGCGGCTGCGCGCCGTGTGCAGCTTGCCGCCCGCGGGGCCGGCGAGTTCGGTCACGCGGCGCTCGACGGCGGTGTGGATGTCCTCGTCCGATTCGGCGAAGACGAACGTGCCGCGCTCCATCTCGTCGGCGACGCCGTCGAGCGCGACGAGGATCGCGTCGCGTTCGGCGTCGTCGAGCAGACCGACCCGGGCGAGGCCGCGCACGTGTGCCCGCGAGCCGGCGATGTCGTCGCGCCACATCCGCTGGTCGAACGGCAGGCTGACCGTGTACGCCATCAGCGCTTCGGCCGGTCCGCCCGCGAATCGGCCGTGCCACAGCGTCTTGCCCTCTGGGCTCTCGATGTGCTGGTCGCTCATGTCAGTCCAAACCGGCCAGATCGCGCAGCTGTTGCGACAATGCCGAGCCGTCGGTCGTCCGCCGACACGCACATCAGCGTGTCGTCGCCGGCGACCGTGCCGAGCAGGCCGTCGATGCGGCTGCGGTCGAGCGCCGACGCGACGACGTGCGCGCAGCCCGGTGGCGTGCGCAGGATGACGATGTTGCCCGAGCACGCCACCTCGGCCACCCACTCCCCCATCACCCGCCGCAGGTGGTCGACGGGCGCCAACCGGTCGGGAGCGAACTCGGGGATCGCGTAGACGGTGTTGCCGCTCGGCACGCGCACCTTGATCGCACCGATGTCGTCGAGATCGCGCGAGACGGTCGCCTGGGTCGCCTCGATCCCGTGCTCCGCGAGCAGTTGGATCAGTTGTGGCTGGTTCGTGACCTCGTGATCGCCGATCAGTCGGGAGATCGTCGATTGCCGTTGGACCTTGGTCGTCATGGTCGGAACCCCAGGAGGAAGGCGAGCGCGCCGCGGGCGGCGTGCATGCGGTTGTGACCCTGTTGGAACACGACGGACTGCGGGCCGTCGATCACGTCGGCCGAGACCTCGACGCCGCGGTAGGCGGGCAGGCAGTGCATGAAGACGGCGCCGTCGGCCGCGGCCGCCATCATCTCGACATCGACCATGTACCCCTCGAACTGTTGCCGGCGGAGTTCCTTCTCCGCCTCCTGGCCCATCGACACCCAGGTGTCGGTGTGGACCGCGTGCGCGCCGGCGACCGCGTCGGCCGGCCGATGGGACTGGGCCACCGTCGATGCGGTGCCGATCAGGGCCAGCCGTTCGAGCTCGCCATCGTCGGCGGCGAAGCCGACGGGACAGGCGAGGCGAACGTGAGCGCCGAGCATGAGCGAGATCTCCGACAGCGACCGGGCGACGTTGTTGTAGTCGCCGACGTAGGCGACGGTCTTGCCGCCGAGGTCGCCGAGCCGTTGCTGCATGGTCAGGGCGTCGGCCAGCGCCTGCAGCGGGTGCGACCAGTCGGAGAGCATGTTGACGATCGGCACGTCGACGACCCTCGCCATCCGGATCAACGTGGTGTGATCGAACACGCGGGCGGCGATCACGGCGTGGTAGCCGGCCATGATCCGGGCGACGTCCTCGACCGGCTCGCGGGTGTCGAAGCCGACCTCCTCGCCGCGCGTGTAGATCGGATGGCCGCCGAGCTGCACCACCGCCATCTCCGTCGAGTGGCGGGTCCGGTTCGACGGTTTCTCGAAGATCAGCGCGACGCCCGACCCCTCGAGCGGTCGACCGAGCGAGGCGATCGGTGCTCCGGCCAGATCGAGGATGGTGCGGATCTCGTCGGGGTCGAAGTCGGTGACGTCGAGCAGGTGGCGGGTCACGGCGCGGCCGCTTCGGTGAACGTGGCGAGTGACCGCGCGAGCACCTCACCGATGAGACCGACCGCCTCGTCGATCTCGTCGTCGGTGACCGTGATCGGCGGGACGAGCCGGATCGTCGAGCCGTTGACGGCGTTGACGATCAGGCCCCGGTCGAGCAGTTCGGTGTAGACCGCCTTCGCATCGATGCCGTCGGCCAACGCGGCACCGAGCAACAGCCCCCGGCCGCGCACGTCGACCACGCCGTCGAGTTCGAGCAGTGCGTCGGTCAGCCGGCGGCCCTGCCGCTCGGCGACCGCCGGTGCGTCGATCCGGCGCATCTCGGCGATCGTGGCGACGACGGCCGCGGTCGCGATCGCCGTGCCCGAGTAGGTGCTGCCGTGGTCGCCGGGCTCGAAGACGGCGGCCACGTCCGTGCGCGCCCAGCACGCTCCGACGGGCATGCCGTTGCCCATCGCCTTGGCCAGCGTCACCACGTCCGGGCTGACGCCGGCGTCCTCGAAACCGAACCAACGGCCGGTACGACCGAAGCCGGTCTGGATCTCGTCGACCATCAGCAGCGCGCCGACTTCGTCGCACAGCTCGCGGATCCCGCGCAGGTACTCGTGGCTGGCCGCGTGGACGCCGCCCTCGCCCTGGATCGGCTCGATCAGCACCGCCGCGACCGAACCGTCGACGGCGGCACGCATCGCGTCGAGGTCGCCCCACGACACGTGACGGAACCCCTCCGGCATCGGCTGGAACGGCTCGTGTTTGGTCGGCTGGCCGGTGGCCGCCAGCGTCGCCAGCGTTCGCCCGTGGAAACTCCCGAGCGCGCTGACCACCGTGTGACGTCCGCGGCCGCCGTGCTTGCGGGCCAGCTTGATCGCGCATTCGTTCGCCTCGGCGCCCGAGTTCGTGAAGAAGATCTGGCCCTGCCGGCCCGTGGCGTCGAACAGCAGCTCGTTCACGGCGATCGCCGCGTCGGCGGCCACGGGGTTGGTGAAGAAGTTCGACACGTGCAACAACCGATGCGCCTGGTCGGCGATCGCGTCGGCGATCACCGGGTTGGCGTGGCCGAGCGACACGACCGCGATGCCGGCCAGGAAGTCGAGGTAGCGCTTGCCGTTGGTGTCCCACAGCTCGGTGCCGGCCCCGCGTTCGAACATGATCGACGGTGCACCGAACACCGGCATGAACGGGCAGTTCGGGACGGGTTCGTGGGCGAATTCGTGTGCCATCAGGTGGCTCCTGTTCCGTTCTCGAGACCGCTGACCATCGTGCCGATGCCCGCATCGGTGAAGACCTCGAGCAGCAGCACGTGCTCGATCCGACCGTCGAGGATGTGGGCGCGGCGGACGCCGTTGCGCACCGCCTGCGTGCAGCTGGCGACCTTGGGGATCATGCCGCCGGCGATCGTCCCGTCGGCGACGAGCGCAGTCGAGCTCGTCGGCGGTGGTCTGGCGGATCAGGCTGCCGGGGTCGTCCACGTCTCGCCGGAGCCCCTCGATGTCGGTGAGGTACACCAACTTCTCGGCGCCGAGCGCCTCGGCGATCGCGCCGGCGACCGTGTCGGCGTTGATGTTGTACGCCTGGCCGGTGACGTCGCTGCCGATCGTGGCGATCACCGGGATGAACTCGTCGTCGATCAGCCCGAGGATCACCTCGGGGTTGATCTCGGTGACGTCGCCGACGAAGCCGAGTTCAGGATCGCGGGCGACCGCCCGGATGAGTCCGGCGTCGACGCCACTGATCCCCACGGCGTACCGGCCGTGGACGTTGATCGCCGCGACCAGTTGGGGGTTGACCTGGCCCTGCAGCACCATGCGGGCGATGTCGACGGTCTCGGCGTCGGTCACGCGGAGGCCGTTGATGAACGTGGTCTCCTTGCCGAGCCTGGACATCAGCTCGGAGATCTGCGGACCGCCGCCGTGCACGACGACCGGGCGCATCCCGACGAGGCGCATCAGGACGATGTCTTCGGCGAACGACGCGAGCGCGTCGTGATCGGAGGTTCCGGCGAGCGCGTTGCCTCCGTACTTCACCACCACCGTCTTGCCCGCGAACCGGCGGATGTACGGGAGCGCTTCGACGAGCGTTGCCGCTTTGAGCCCGGCTCCGTCGGGTGCCGCACAGCGCGGTCATGGTGCGAGTCCGATCGTGGCGAGCCCTGCTGTCTCGGCGAGGCCGAGCGCGACGTTGGCCGACTGGACCGCCCCGCCCGACGCGCCCTTGGTCAGGTTGTCGATCGCACACATCGAGATCACCGTGCCCGTCCGTTCGTCGAAGCGGGCAGAGACGTGGGCGGCGTTGGATCCGAGCACCGACTTCGTCGCCGGCGGTGCCCCCGTCACGGCGACGAACGGTTCGTCGGCGTAGTAGGCGCTCAGCACGTCGAGCACGTCGTCGGTCGAACACGCACCGGTCGGCTTCGCGTAGCAGGTCGCCAGCAGGCCCCTGCTCATCGGCACGATGTGCGGCGTGAAGATCAGGGTCGCCCCGATCTCCTGCTCCATCTCCGGGGTGTGGCGGTGGTCGACCAGTCCGTAGGCGAACACGTTCGAGTCGACGTTGGTGAACACGTTGGTGTCGGTCGGCGTCCGACCGGCACCGGTGATGCCGGTCAACGTGTCGACCACGACGCCGGTCGTCTCGATCAGCACCGGCCGCCACGAGCGGGCGCAGGGCGAGCGTGGCGGCGGTGACGTGGCAGCCCGGCGTGGCGATCAGCTGGGCACCCACGAGGGCGTCGCGGTGCAGTTCCGGCAGACCGAACACCGCGTCGGCGAGCAACGTCGGCTGCGTGTGTTCGAATCCGTAGAACGCCGGGTACTGCGAGCTGTCCTTCAGGCGGTAGGCCGCCGAGAGGTCGACCACGCAACCGACCGTGCCCACGAGCTGCGGCGCGAGCTCCATCGATGCCTCGTGCGGCAGGCCGAGGAACACGAGGTCGAGCCCCGTGATCGCCGGCGACGTCGAACGGCTCGTACCGCAGGTTCGGGTACCCGATCTCGAGCGACGGGTACAGATCGGCCGCGCGGCGGCCGGCCATCGAGTCACCGGTCGCCAGCACGAGCTCGAAATCGGGGTGCGCGGCGATCAGACGCATCAGCTCCGCTCCGGTGTACCCCGATGCTCCGATGACTCCGACCCGTACCGACATCTGCATGAGCATACATCCGTGCGCATGATCATGCAAACACGTATGCCGACCACCATCGGGACGGATCCGCCGGCGGTGCTCCCGCCGCGTCGCGATCGGGCAGACTGGGGACATGTTCCCAGGCACGCTGCCGACGAAGGGTCGTCTGCTCGTCGCCACGCCCCCACTCGAAGATCCGCACTTCGACCGCACGGTGGTGTTCATGCTCGAACACCACGACGACGGGGCGATCGGGGTCGTGATCAACCGGCCCGTCGATCGAGAGCCTCGACGAACCGCTCGACCGCTGGATCGACCTGCAGTCGGCGCCGTCGTCGGTGTTCTCCGGCGGCCCCGTCGAGGAGAACGCACTCATCGCGCTGGCCGAGACGACCGGGCCGCTCGGCGAGGACGGCGGCGAGCACCTCTCCCCGATCACCGTCCACGATCGCGTCGGCCGACCTGACCGCCGACCCGGCGCTGGTCGCCGCCGAGGTCAGGGGCGTGCGGGTGTTCCGTGGCTATGCCGGCTGGGGTCCGGGTCAGCTCGAAGGCGAGATCGAGGCGGGCGCCTGGCTGGTGCTCGATTCCGAGCCCGGCGACGTGTTCTCCGACGATCCGGACGAACTGTGGCGCACGGTGCTCCGGCGGCAGCCCGGACGGCTCGCCTGGCTCGCCGACGCACCCGACGACCTCAGCTCCAACTGACGTCGGCTCCAGCTGACGCCTTGGGCGCTCGTCGGACCGGAGCGCTTCAGCGCGAGCAGAGCGCGGCGATCGCATCGTCGGCGCGGGCGATCGGCACCAGCAGGTGATCGTGGTGGTACCCGGCGATCACGTTGCAGGCGATCCCGCGGGCGGCCAGGCGCGCGCTCACCGCAGCGGTGAGTCCGACGGCTTCGAGGCTGGAATGAACCTGGAGCGTCAGCCACGCCATCTCGATCGTGACGGCCAGGCCGGCTCGTTCGGCCGCTTCGACCTCCAGCACGAGCGTGGTCGAATCGCCTTCGGTCACGACCGCGTGGGCGAGCGCCAACAGTTCGGGCGCCGGATCTTCGACGGCCACGTAGGTGAAACGCCCCGGCCGGCGCTCCACGGCCAACGTCGACAGCATCACCCCGAGGTCGGTCTCACCACCGCTCACGGCGTCAGCTTCGCAGTTCGGCACCGAGCTTCGTCGCTGCCGCCTCGACCCCGCGGCGCACGGTGGCGACGTCGGCGTCGGTGAGGTTGCGGTCGGGCGCCTGCAGGCGCAGTCGGTACGCGAGCGATCGTGTCCCCTCCGCGACGCGGTCGCCGCGGTAGACGTCGAAGAGGGTGAGGTCGACGAGCAGGTTCCCGGTCCCCTGGCGGATCGCCTTGTCGAGGCGCTCGGCCGCCACGTCGTCGGGCAGCACGAAGGCGAGGTCGAGGTCGCTCGACGGGTACCGGCTGGTCGGCTTCCACTGCGTCGGCTTGGGCTCCCGATCGAGCAGCTGGTCGAGGTCGACTTCGAGGATCGCCACCCGCTCGGACACGTCGAACGCCTGCAGCACACCCGGGTGCACCTCGCCGACACCACCGAGCGGATCCTTGCCCGCCTGCAGCGTCGCCGAACGGGTCGGGTGCAGTCCGGCCGGCGGCTTCGACTGGTCGATCCGCGCCCCGACGCCGAGGGCGGCCGACAGCTCGCGCCAGACCTCCATCGCCGCCGGAGCCTCAGCCCCGGCGAGCACGACGGTCAGCGCCTCGTACTCCGCCGGCAACTCCGCCTCGCTCGGCGGGTAGACGTGACCGATCTCGAACAGGCGCACACCGACGCGGCGGTGGGATTCGTTGTAGGCGATCGCCTGGAGCAGCCCGGGCCGCAGCGACGTGCGCAGCACGCTCTCGTCCGCCACGAGCGGGTTCGTCACGGTCAGCGCCGCGGGCGGCAGACCGGCGCGCTGCAGCGTGTCGGGGGCGAGGAACGGGTTGGGCATCGCCTCGGAGATGCCGAGGCCGAGCAGCACCTCGCGGGCGAGGCGGCGGCGCTGCTGGCGGACGCTCAGTCCACCGTGCACCACCGACTTCGGCACGGTCTTGCCGAGACGCTCGTAGCCGTAGTGACGGGCGACCTCTTCGACCACGTCGATCTCCGCGGTCGAATCGAGACGCCACGTGGGAGCGACGACCGTTCGCGACGTCGCCGTTCCCGCGCACCGTGTAGCCGATCGGGTCGAGCAGCGCGGGGAGGTCGTCGGCGGCGATGTCGGTGCCGAGTATCCGGTTGACCTGGGAGATCCTGACCTCGACCGACCGATCGGCCTGCGGCAGTTGGTCGGTGCGTTCGTCGACCGCGCCGGCGTGCACGGTGAGGTTCGGACACGTCTCGCTGAGCAGTTCGACGAACCTGGCGATGGCGGTGGGCATCCCGTAGGGGTCGACGCCTCGTTCGAAGCGGGCTGACGCTTCCGAGCGCAGCCCGTTGCGGGTCACCGCCCGGCCGATCCCGACCATCTCGAACCAGGCCATCTCGAGCGCGATCGTCGAGGTCGCCTCGCTGATCTCGGTGTCGAGGCCGCCCATGATCCCGGCGAGGCCGATCGGCACGTCGTTGGCATCGCAGATCAGCAGATCGGCGTCGCTGAACGTGCGCAGCTGGCCGTCGAGCGTCGTCAGCTGCTCGCCGGCGTGTGCCGTGCGCACGCGGAAGCCGCCACCGCCGAGCGTGTCGAGGTCGTAGGCGTGGTTGGGCTGGTTCAGTTCCAGCATCACGTAGTTGCTGACGTCGACGACGTTGTTGATCGGGCGCATGCCGGCGGCGGTCAGGCGTCGCGCCATCCACTCCGTCGAGGAGGCGACCTCCACGCCGGAGATCACGGTCGAGGTGAAGCGCGCACACCCGTTCGGTGCGGCGATCTCGACCGGGGCGACCCGCTCGGGGCCGATGACGACGAGTTCTGGCTCCGGCGGGCGGAAGGCCGTTCCGAGCTTGGCCGCGAGGTCGCGGGCCACGCCGACGTACCCCCAGCAGTCAGGGCGATTGCGCGTGACGTCGGCGTCGATCAGCACGTCGGGGGTGAGACCGAGCGCGTCGCCGTACGGAATCCCGAGCGGTGTACCGACGGGGAGGATGTAGATCCCCGAGTGGTCGTCGCCGACGCCGAGCTCGGTCGCCGAGCAGAGCATCCCTTCCGAGTCGATGCCGAGGATGCCGCGCCGCTCGATCGTCCGTCCGTCGGGCATGGTCGTGCCGAGCGTGGCCATCGGGATGACGTCACCCGGCTGCATGTTGAACGCCCCGCACCAGACGTGGCGCTCGACGCCGTCGCCGGCGTCGACGTAGACGCGCTGCACCTTCGCCGCGTCGGGGTGTTGTTCGAGGCGGATCACGCGGGCGGTCAGGACGCCTGCGACCGAGCCACCGACCTCGGAGATCGAGTCGACCTCGAGTCCGAGCGACGTCAACGCGTCGGCGACGCGCTGCACGGCGACCGGGTCGGTCGGATCCCCGAAGTCCCCGTATTCGTTGAGCCAGGACAGTAGGAGTTTCATGTCAGAACTTGCTCCAGGAAGCGGATGTCGTTGGTGAACATCTCGCGGATGTCGTCGACGCCGTGGCGTTCCTTGGCCATGCGGTCGATGCCGAAGCCGAACGCGAACCCGCTCCACTCCTCGGGGTCGAGGCCACCGGCGCGCAGCACGTTCGGGTGGACCATGCCGCACCCACCGAGTTCGATCCAGTCGCCGTTCGGGCGTTGGATGTCGAACTCCGCCGAGGGCTCGGTGAACGGGAAGTAGCTCGGCCGCAGGCGCGACGTGAACCCGCGACCGAAGAAGGCCTTGGTGAACGCCTCGATCGTGCCGGCGAGGTCGGCCATGGTGATGTTGCGGTCGACCACCAGGCCCTCGATCTGGTGGAACACGGGCATGTGCGTCGCGTCGGGCGTGTCGCGACGGAACACGCGGCCGGGCGCCACGATGTAGATCGGCGGTTCCTGGCTGAGCATCGTGCGGATCTGCACGGGCGAGGTGTGCGTGCGCAGCAACGTGGTGCCGGCGACGCCCCCCGGCGGAACGTGGTCGACGAACAGCGTGTCGAACTCGCCTCGCGCCGGATGCCCGTCGCCCATGTTCAGCGCCTCGAAGTTGTGCCAGTCGGTCTCCACCTCGGGACCCTCCGCGACCTGGAAGCCGAGGCCGATGAACGTGTCCTCGAGCCGTTCCCACGCCTGGGTGACGAGGTGGGCGCGGCCGCGCTTCGGAGCCCCGACGAACTCGGTCAGATCGAGTCGCTCGCGTTCGATCCGAGCGTTGAGCGCCTCGCTGCCGAGCTCGGCGCGGCGGCTCTCGAGCGCGGCGGCGACCGAGGTCATCGCCTCGTTGATCGCCTGCCCGGCCGACTTCTTGTCGTCGATCGAGGCGAGGGATCCGAGCCGGGTCTTCAGTTGGGCGAGGTCGGCCTTCTTGCCGGTCAGCGCGGTGGTGAGTTCGTTGACCTCGTCGAGCGTCGTTGCCGACGCGATCGAGACGAGTGCCGCGTCACGGGCGGCGGAGATGTCGGAGAGCACGTGGATGGCCTTTCAGATGCAGTGAGTGTTGTGGAATGTCATCCCCCGGTTTCACCCGGGGCACAAAAATCGCTGCAACTGCGGCTTCACGGCGCAAACCCTATCCGCTCGAGGTGGCGCGGCCGACGTACCGATACCGTGCGCACATGCGGCTCGAGGAGATCGGTGAGATCGATGGTTGGCGATGCTGGCTCTGCGACGAGCCCGTCGACCCGACGATGTCGGTGAACGATCCGCGTGGGCCGAGCGTCGACAGTCGCACCACCGAGCGTCGGGCCAAGGCGAAGGGCACCGGCAAGGGCAAGGGAAAGGGCACCGGTCAGGAGCGGCTCGCCCATCGGGCATGCAACACCGGCAAGGGCGCCGTCGATCCGGTGATCCCGTGGCCCGACGACCTGTTCGTCGCCGATGCCGCGGTCATCATCGCCTCGGTCGACCGCTTGTCGCGCAAGGGCGGCCGGGAGGCGTTCGGGCGCTGCCCCGACCGTGACGACGCCGAGCGCGCCGCCGTCTGGATCGTCGACCGCATCTGTCGCCTCGAACCCGATCTCGACGTCGACCGCCAGCATCGAACCCGGCGGCGGCCAGTACCTCCTCGTCCTCACCGCCCACTGACCCCAACGCGATGAGCGAACGGCCCGACTACGTGGCCGTTGGCTCATCGCGACGTCGCTGACGTCACGCGATGAGCGAACGGCCCGACTACGTGGCCGTTGGCTCATCGCTCGTGGGTTCGCTGGCGGGCGGCTTCGAAGACGAGCACCGTGGTGGCCATGGCGACGTTGAGCGACTCGCTGCGGCCGCGATGCGGAATCGTGACCCATCGATCGATCGGGCCGTCGCGGTCGGTCCACTCCTCGGGCAGCCCCGCCGATTCGTTGCCCATCACCAACGCGATCCGACCGGTGAGGTCGCAGGCGGTGTGCGCGGCCACGTTGCGCCCCGGCGCGTCGTGACTGCTGGTGCCGACCAACACGATGCCGGCCGATGACACGTCGTCGAGTTCGGCCACCACGATCCGGACGTGGAAGATCGCACCGGCCGACGCGCGAACGACCTTCGGGCTGTACGGGTCGACGGACCCTGGGGTGAGCACCACCAGATCGACGCCGGCCGCCTCGGCCGAACGAACGATCGTGCCGAGGTTGCCCGGGTCACCGATGCCGTGGAGAACGACGACGAACGATGCCGATTCGAGCGCCGCCTCGGCCGCCACGGCCGGCATCCGCACGATGGCGATCGGCGGCTGGGGCGTCTGCGTCGACGCGACTCGTTCGAACACGCCGGGAGCGAGCTCGTAGGTCTGCCCGATGTCGCCGATCCACGCGTCGCTGCCCTCGGGCACGAACTGCGCCTCGATGATCCACCCCGCAGCTGCCGCCTCGGCGACGAGCGTCGGGCCCTCGACCACGAACCGGCCCTCGTCGTAACGCGAACTGCGGCGCCCGATCAGGCGCCGCAGTTCTTGAACCGTTGAATTGTTGAACGCGAGAGCACTCATCGAGTGCCCATCGTTACCCGATCAGAGAGCTGCTTTGGCGCTCTCGACGAGCTTGCTGAACGCAGCGGGATCGGTCACCGCGAGATCGGCGAGGATCTTGCGGTCGACTTCGATGCCGGCCGCGCTCAGACCGGCGATGAACCGGCTGTAGCTCATGTCGTCGAGACGGCACGCCGCGTTGATCCGCTGGATCCACAGACGGCGCATCTCACCCTTGCGGGCACGACGGTCACGGAAGGCATAGTTGCCCGACCGCATGACCTGCTCATTGGCGGCGCGGAACGAACGGCTCTTGTTGCCGTAGTAACCCTTCGCCTGTTTCAGTACTTTCTTGTGGCGCTTCTTCGACGCCACACCACGCTTCACACGTGCCATGTCAATTCCTCCTCGAGGACGTCAGTCGGGTCGAACCCGGTTGATGGTTGTCTCAGCGCTCTGCGAGGAGGCGCTTGATCTTCTTTGCGTCGGTCGGGTGAACGTCGCGGTCGCCTTCAAGACGACGCGTCCGCGTCGACGACTTCTTCTCGAACAGGTGCTGGCGCATCGCCTGCTCCCGACGGAGCTTGCCCGTCCCGGTCTTCTTGAACCGCTTCTTGGCGGTCTTCGACGTCTTCATTTTCGGCATCGGTTACTCCTTGTGATTCCTGATCCGCCTCAGCGTCGTGTCCGGCGCCTTCGCGCTCGGCTTCTGACGCTGCCTTCTTCATGGCCTCTTGGGCTCTCTTGTCGGGTGACAGCACCATCGACATCGCTCGTCCTTCGAGACGGGCTTGCGTGTCGACCTTGGCTGACGGGCCCACCGCTTCGAGCACGTCGTCGAGGATCTTCGACCCCAGTTCGGGGTGTGCCATCTCTCGACCACGGAACTGCAGCGTGATCTTGACCTTGTGGCCCTCTTCGATGAATCGGATGACGTTGCGTGTCTTGGTGTCGAAGTCGCCCCGACCGATCTTCGGTCGATACTTGACTTCCTTCACCGACACGTTGGTCGACTTCTTCCGCGCTTCTTTGGCCTTCTGGCCCTCTTCGTATTTGAACTTGCCGTAATCCATGATTCGGCAAACGGGAGGGTTGGCGTTCGGGGCCACTTCTACGAGGTCGAGTTCGAAACCTCTTGCCATCCGCAGCGCATCAGGGACCGCTTTGACTCCGAGTTGGTCACCGGTCGGCCCGATGAGACGGACTTCACGAGATCGGATGCGGTCGTTGATGCGATGTTGATCGCCACGCTGTTCTGGTCGCGGTGCTATGGCTGCTCACTCCTGTGCAATGGGCCTCCCCATGGTCTGATGTTGGCGCTCGACGCGAATCGCACGCGGAGCGACCGACACAGCGCCCCGCCGGCAGAGCCGTCGGTGCGTGGTGGCTGGTCTCAGCCTTGTGACCCGAACGCACCGGTTCGACGTGCTCGCCGTTGCCGGCGGGCGGTGTCGGGTTGGTGGACGGGTGGGGGTTTCCCCCACTTCGCCTCAGTTGTTGCTGGGTAGGGTAGCGCAGGTGACGGATGAAACCTCTGACGACGACCTGTTCGACGACATGCTGCTCAACGACGAGCTACGACGGCGACCTGAACGACGACCTGGCCGACACGCATCGAGGAAGCCCAGCTGGCGATGGCCGAGGCCCGGGCCCGGCTCGCCGAGGTTCCCGCCGAGGTCGTGATCACCAACCACGTGATGGGGCTGTACGAGTTGGCGGCGATCCACCTGTCGGCCAGTCCGCCCGACCTCGAGCAGTCGGCGCTGGCGATCGATGCCGTCGCCTGCCTGGTCGACGGGCTCGGCGACCGCCTGGGTGACGAAGCGCCGACCATGCGGGACGCGCTGAACAACATCCGTCTGGCGTTCGTCCAGATCAAGGGCGCCGCGGACGGGCGCGGCGGGCGGGATGCGGCGGGCGCGGTCGCGGCTGCCGATCCCGTCGACTGAATCGACCGGACGGGGCGTCGCGCACCCGACCGTTCACCACGCTGACGTCCTCGGACCGCAGGAGTTCGGCCTGCTCCCCCACGTCGTGCGCCCGGAGCTGACCCGATGCGTTGACGACGCGCCACCACGGCACCTCGACATCCGTCGTGGCGAGGATGTGGCCGACGAGCCGCGAGCGTTTCGGGTAGCCGGCGATCTCGGCGACGTCGCCGTACGTCGTGACCTCGCCGGGCCGCAGCGCCCGGATCACGTCGAGGATGCGCCGCTCCCGTTCGTCAGGCACGGTCACCCGGCACCCTGTTCATCCGGACCCGTCCCCGCGGAACCGGGTTCATCGTGGCCGGATGTCGGCGGCCTCGTAGCGACCGAGCTTGGCCAACCGATCGAACGTCACGTCGGTGCCGACGGCGATCTCACGCGTGCCGTCGGCGATCTCGATGCAGTGGAACGGGAATCGGTTCCCGTCCTCCGTCGCGACGACACCGAGGCCGACCTGGCTGTCGAACTCGGTGACCGTCCCGATGAGCATGTTCACGGAACGATCTTCGAGATCATCATTTCGAGCAGGTCCGTCGCGCCGGCGTCGCGCAGCGCCGGGATGACCAGGTTGATCGTGCGCTTCTCGACCACGGTCTCGACGGCATAGCCACCGCCGGCCAGCGTGGAGATGGTCGGCGACTTCATCGACGGGAGCACGGCGAGCACCTCGTCGAAGCGCTCCTCGCTGACGTTCAGCTTGAGCAGCACCTTGCCCCGGGCGTCGAGCACGCCGTTGAGCAGGGTCATCACCTGATCCATCGCCTTGCGCTTGTCCGGATCGGCGGCGGACGCAGGGTTGGCGACGACCTCGGTGTAGCTGGTGAGGATCGTGTCGATCACCTTGAGGCCGGCGGCGCGCAGCGCTCGTCCGGTCTCGGTGATCTCGGCCACGCAGTCGGCGATGTCGGGGATCTTCGCCTCGGTGGCACCGTAGGACAGGCGGACGTCGGCGTTCACGCCGTGGTCGGCGAAAAAGCGCTTGGTCAGTTCCGGATACTCCGACTGCACGCGGACGCCATCGGGCAGATCCTTCACGGACTCGGCTGTCGAGTCGCCGGCGACCGCGACGACGAGGTTGATCGGTCGGCTCGTCGCCTTCGAGTACTTCAGCTCACCGAGGCTCACCACGTCGCTGCCGGTCTCCTCGATCCAGTCGCGGCCGGTGATGCCGATGTCGAACAGCCCTTCGGCGACGTACACCGGGATCTCCTGCGGGCGCAGGATCCGCACCGACGCGATCCGGGGATCGTCGATCGTGCCCTGATAGTCGACCGACGACGATCGGTTCACCGGCAGATCGGCCGCTTCGAACAGTTCGAGCGTCGCCTTCTCGAGCGAACCCTTGGGGAGTACCAGTCTGAGCACGACCCCTGACGCTACCGGTCACCCCCGACACCCCGTGCAGGCTGGTCAGTGGCTCGTGTCGGCGTCGTGGAGGAGGCGCAGGGCGTGCGGGAGGACGTCGATCACCGCGTCGAGCTGCTCGATGCAGCCCTTCGTGCTGCCCGGAGTGTTGGCGATGATCGCGTTGCCCCGGATCCCCACGACGCCACGCGAGAGCCGGCCGAGCGGGCTGCACAGCCGCATCGCTTCGGCCAGGCCGGGTGCCTCGCGCTCGATCACCGAACGGGTGCCCTCCGGCGTCTGGTCGCGCGGGGCGAAACCGGTGCCACCGGTCGACACGATCAGGCCGGCGAAGCCATCCGCCATCTCCTGCAGCACCGCCGCGACCAGATCGGCACCGTCGGCCGTGACGCGATGATCGACGACGTCGAACCCGGCGTCGCCGAGATGTTCGACCAGCGCGCGCCCGCTCGCGTCGTCGCGCACGCCGTGTGCGACCCCGTCGCTGACCGTCAGGACCTTGGCGGCCTGCTGGGTCGACACACCATTCGTCGGCTCGCTCATGACGCGCGACGGTACCGAATCATGACCATGCCGTCGGTGTCGGCATCCTGCGGGAGGACGCGCCAGCCCTGACCGAACGGGCGCCACGTTCCGACCGCGGGCGGACGATCGTCGACCTCGAACCCCTGGGGCGTCGGATGATCGATCGACTCGGCGGACGTGAGCGTGCACACGCTGTAGGTCAATCGACCGCCGGGCCGCACGAGTCCGGCAGCGGATGCCAGCAGCCGACCCTGGAGCAGCGCCAGCTCGCGGACGTCGTTCGGCTCGATCCGCCAGCGGGCGTCGGCGCGGCGGCGGAGCGCTCCGAGCCCGGAGCACGGGGCGTCGAGCAGCACGGCGTCGAACGTGTGCGACGCGAACGGCGGCGCGAGTCCGTCGGCGACGAGCACCGGCAACTCCAGATCGAGGCCGAGCGCGTTCTCCCGGACGAGGCGGGCCCGGTTGGGACGCTGGTCGCCGGCGATCACGAGCGCACCGTCGGACGCCATCGCCGTCGACTTCCCACCCGGCGCGGCACACATGTCGAAGACGCGCTCCCCCGGCGACGCCTCGGCGCCGGCGGCGACCCACTGCGAGGATTCGTCCTGCACGTAGCCGTCGGCCCGATGTGTCACGGAGGGCGCGACGTTCATGCGTTCCAACGCGAGGACGGCATCGTCGTCACCCAGCTCGGCGCGGAACGTGTCGACGATCCAGTCGGGATAGCTCAGCCGGGCCCCATCCGACGGCCACGTCATCTCCTCGATCGACAGCCGGGCGACCTTGCGCAGCACGGCATTGACGAGTCCTCGCGTCCGCTTGGGCGAGAGGCCGACCGTCTCGCCGACCGCGGCGTGCGGCGGGACGCCGGCGTACGCGACCTGGTACGTCCCGAGACGGAGCACCGTGCGCGTGACGGCATCGGGAGGAGACGTCAGGAACCGATCGACGAGCGCATCGCAGGCCCGACGCATCCGAGTCGTGCCGTAGACCAGTTCGGTCACGAACTTCCGGTCGAGCTCGCCGAGCCCCGAATGGGTGAGCGTGGGGCCGAGCACGAGGTTGGCGTAGGCACCGTCGTCCTCGATCCGACGCAGCACGTCGAGCGCGACCTGCCGGGAACTCCGGGTCGGACTGCTCACAGGTCGCCGAACAGTTCGGTCGGCAGCGGACGGGCGCCGTTGCGCCACGCCTCGAACGACATCGCCGCCCTGCCCTCGGGCTGCACCTCGGTCGGCACGATCCGACCGTCGACCAGGTCGGCCGCGTTGATCTTCAACCGCTTCGACCGGAACGTCGTCCATGCACCGCCGACACGAACGAGGCGGTGGATGTCCACGACAGGAACGGTCCAGTCGATCTCGAAGTCGGCCGCCTTGAACTTCGACGCGTACGTCGGCTCGCCCAGCTGGGGGCGGCATTCGCCGATCCAATCCGCGAGCGGCCGGCTCAGCGTGTCGACCAGCAGCTCGGAGCCCACCTCGACCAGGGTTTCGCGCAGCTCGGCGGCCGTGGTCGTCTCGCCGATCGGCACCGTCCGGCTGGCGTACACGCCGCCGGTGTCGAGTCCCTCTTCGAGCCGCATCACGCACACGCCGGTGACGTCGTCGCCGGCGAGCAGCGCCCGCTCGACCGGCGCCGCGCCGCGCCAACGCGGCAGCAGCGAGAAGTGCAGGTTGACGAATGGGAGCACCGCCAACACGTGGGGTTTGATGATCTGCCCGAACGCCACGACGACACCGAGCTCGGCGCCGTCGGGCCCCGTGTGGGCGATCAGGTCGTCGACGTCGTGCGACACGGGCAGTCCGAGCTCGATCGCCGCCGCCTTGACGGGGCTCGGGGTCAGCTCTCCCCCGCGGCCGCGCTTCTTGTCCACCCTCGTCACGACGAGCACGACGTCGTGACCGGCGGCCACGAGCGCACGAAGCGGGGGCACGGCCATCTCGGGCGTGCCGAGATACACGAGCTTCATCGGTCTGCGGTCAGCTCAGCCGGAGCCGGCGGCGCAGCGGTTGGCGCGACGCCTGTTGTGCCGCCTCTTCCTCGAGGAGGCGGTACTCGCGCAGGGCTTCCTTGCGCTGATCGGGTGTCATCCGGTCGAACATCAGCACACCGTTGAGGTGATCGATCTCGTGCTGGAACATCCGCGCCTCGAGCTCGTCGGCCTCGATGTCGATCACGTTCCCGTGCAGGTCGACGCCACGCACGTGGACGATCTTCGGGCGCAGCATCTCGACGTACAGGCCGGGGATCGACAGGCAGCCCTCGTCGTAGACCCACTCGCCGTCGGATTCGACGATCTCCGGGTTGATGATCGCCAGCGGCTCGTCGCCGAAGTCCCACACCACCACTTGCTTCTGCACGCCGACCTGCGGCGCCGCGAGGGCGAGACCGTTGCCCGAGGTCGTGAGCGTGTCGAACATGTCGTCGACCAGGCGGATGATCTTGCCATCGACGTCGTCGACGTGACTCGCCTGAGATTTCAGGACCGGGTCACCGAAGGTGCGGATCTTGTACGACACGCTGACAGGCTACGGGCCGTGACAGCCGACGGCGACGACCACCCACGCCGAGAACCGCAGTACTTCGACGACGATCCGACGGTGCCGTCCGATCCGGTGACGATCGATGTCAGCCTGCCCGACACCGCATTCACGCTCCAGACCGACCGGGGCGTCTTCGCCCGCGGCCAACTCGACTCGGGAACGAGCCTGCTCCTGCGCACCGCAGTGCCGCTGGCGTCCGCCGGCCACCTGCTCGACGTCGGGTGCGGAGCCGGCCCGATCGCGCTCGCCATGGCACGGCGATCCCCCGATGCCGTGGTGTGGGCCATCGATGTCAACGAGCGCGCCCGGTCCCTGTGTGCCGGCAACGCGCAGCGCAACGGCATCTCGAACATCCGGGTGTGTGCGCCGGACGACGTCCCCGACGACCTGCTGTTCGACACCATCTGGTCGAATCCGCCGATCCGCATCGGCAAGCGCGACCTCCATGCGCTGCTGCTGCGCTGGCTCCCGCGACTGACGCCGGCGGGGTCGGCGGCAATGGTCGTCCAGAAGCACCTCGGGGCCGACTCGCTGCAGCGCTGGCTGACCGAGCAGGGCCTCCCGACCGAACGCGTCGCCTCGAAGGCCGGCTACCGCGTCCTGGTCACCCGTCGCCCGCCGTGACGCCCAGGGCGATGAGCGAACGGCCTGACTACCGGGCCGTTGGCTCATCGCTGTTGCCGTGACGTCCAGGCGATGAGCGAGCGGCCTGACTACCGGGCCGTTCGCTCATCGCGTTTACACGCGTGGGGGGTCGACTTCGATGCGGATCTTGGAGGCTGGTGGGCGTTCGGTGGCGTTCAGGCGCTCGCCGAGCGTCATCCAGTCGGTGGCGCGCACGAGGTGCTGATCGACGCCTCGACCGACGTCGACGCCCGCGGCGCTGAGCGCCTCGACGAACTCGTCGGAGCCGGCGCCCGACACTCGGGCGAGCGCACCGAACGGCGGCAGCGACAGCATGTGGCGGCGCACGCGTTCGCCCTCCGTGACGATCGACGGGTCGCCGGCGGCGGCCGCGCGCAGCACCTCGTGGTCGGGGCTGAACGTCTGGATCAGCACCTCGGGTGCGATCCGTCCCGCTCGCGCGATGAGCGCAATGGCGTGCTCGGCGGCGCGGAACCGCGGAGCGAGCATCTCGGAGTCGAACTCGAGGAAGGCCACCACGTCGGCGTCGGTGATGCGGTGCAGCACGGCCTCCGTGCCGACGTGGATCTCCGCACGGTCCGGGGGCTCGTTCGACGACCCGGTGATGGCGACCACCGGTCGATTCGACGCGCCTTCGAGTTCCTCGCGGAGCCGGGTGACACCAGGGCGCAGGTTGGCGAACGCCGAATGGCCGCACGCCTGGCACACCGGTGGCCGTTCGGTGCCGCAGCGACGGCAGTGCAGACGGCCGTCGTCGTCGAGGCCGACGGCGGCGTCGCATCGTTCGCACCGCTGCAACGCCCGGCAGTTGCGGCACGCCAGGACGCGCGCCCGGCCGGTGATGTTCGACACGCAGACGATGCGCAGGCCCGGCGTGCGGAGCCGGTCGATCAGCGGCGACGTGACGAGCGAACGCTTCCACGGATCTTCGTCGGACCGGTCGACGACGGTCACCGCCGGCCAGCCGGCACGCTCCCGCGCCCGCGGCGGATGGACGACGCCGCCCACACCTGCGTCGTCCACGACGGCGGTCAACGTCGGCACCGGTGACACCAACACGAGTGGCACCCGCGCCCGCCGACAGCGTTCGGCGAGCACGTCGCGGGCATGCCATGTGGGCGCCCGTTCCTCCTGCAGTGCCTCGTCGTGCTCGTCGACCACCACCGCCACCGCGAGTCCGGCACACGGGGCCCACGCCGCCGAGCGCGACCCGATCACCACGTCGACGCCGGCGCGTGCCGCCACCCAGTCGTTGGGAACCGTCGCCACCGTGAGCCCGGCACGGGCCAGCCGGATGGCGAGCAGCGCGACCTGGCTCTGGGCCGGAACGATCACGAGCACGGAACCGGATCGAGACCGGGCGAACGCGACGGCCGACAACAGCGTCGGCATCACGTCGGCGCGCGGCGGGAGTCTGAGCACTCCCGACTCACCGGCCGGGAGCCGATCGAGCATCGCCGTCGTCGCCGGCGACGTCGGCCCGTGGACCGGCGTCGTCGAGCGCGACGGCGGGCGCGTGCCGGTCACGGCGCGCTCGGGCGACGCCGTGACGAGGAACGGCCGGATCCGGCCGGCCGCCCAGCGCACCGACGCCCAGCCGGCCAGGTCGATGATCTCGGCGCTCGGCCCGGCGCCGGTGACCTTGAGGATCGGCTTGAGCCGATCGACGTCGACGGCAGCGGTGTCGTCACCGAGCGCGAGGATCCACCCGCCGACCTTGCGGCCGTGGAGGTCGACACGCACCCGCGTGCCGACCTCGATGGCCGCTTCGAACGGTTCGGGGACGAGATAGTCGAATGCCCGGTCGAGACCCGACACGTCGGGCAGGACTCGAGCGATCAACAACCGGAGCTCAGTCGTCCGAGTTCAGGCGTCGGCGCTCAGGCACCGACGGCGAGCATGAAGTCGTCGAGACGACCCAGTTCCTCCCACGGGAAGCCGGGGCGGCCGAAGTGGCCGTACGCCGCCGACTTGCGGTAGATCGGACGCTTCAGATCGAGGTCGCGCACGATCGCACCGGGACGCAGGTCGAACGTCGACCGCACCGCGGCTTCGATCTTGGCCGGGTCGACCTTGGACGTGCCGAACGTCTCGACGAGGATGCTCATCGGCTGCGCCATGCCGATGGCGTACGCCAGCTGCACTTCGCAACGATCGGCGGCGCCGCTGGCGACCACGTGCTTGGCGACCCAACGGCCGGCATACGCCGCGGAGCGGTCGACCTTGCTCGGGTCCTTGCCCGAGAACGCCCCGCCACCGTGGCGACCCATGCCGCCGTAGGTGTCGACGATGATCTTGCGGCCGGTGAGGCCACAGTCGGCGTACGGCCCACCGCGGACGAAGTTGCCCGTCGGGTTCACGTAGATCTCGTAGTCGTCGTCGGCGAACTGCTCGGGGATGATCGGGCGGATCACCTGGTCGATCAGGTCGGGACGGATCACGCTGTCGCGGTCGACACCCTCTTGGTGCTGGGTGCTGATGAGCACGCCCTTGAGGGCGACCGGAACGCCGTCCTCGTACTGGAACGTGACCTGGGTCTTGCCGTCGGGGCGCAGGTACGGGACCTGGCCGGACTTGCGGACCTCGGCCAGCCGCTCGGCCAGACGATGGGCCGTCCAGATCGGGATCGGCATCAGATCGACGGTCTCGTTGCAGGCGTAGCCGAACATCATGCCCTGGTCGCCGGCGCCCTGCGCCTCGATGCGGTCTTCGTTGGACTGGCCGGCGCGGACCTCCTCGCTGATGTCGACGCCCTGCGCGATGTCCGGGCTCTGCTCGTCGATCGACACGATCACGCCGCAGGTGTTGCCGTCGAACCCGTAGAGCGCGTTGTCGTAGCCGATGCCGTTGATCGTCTCGCGGGCGATCTTCGGGATCTCGACGTAGGCGTCGGTCGTGATCTCGCCGGCGATCACGCAGAGTCCGGTCGTCACCAGGGTCTCGCAGGCGACACGCCCGTTGGGATCTTCGGCCAGGATGGCGTCGAGCACGGCGTCGGAGATCTGGTCGGCCATCTTGTCGGGATGGCCTTCGGTGACGCTCTCAGAGGTGAAGGTGTACGTGGTCATGTGATTCGGTCCGATGTCCTGTCAGGGTCGAGTACGGAGGGCGACGATCGCGTCGATGACGGCCCGTGCGACTTCTCGCTTGTCGGCGAGGTCGATCTCGACAGGCTTCGCGTCGGGCCGCAGCAGCGTAACCGCATTGGTGTCGTGTTCGAAGCCAACTCCGGGCTTCGCCACGTCGTTCGCGACGATCAGATCGACACGCTTCGCGACGAGTTTGGCGGTCGCGTTGGCGACCAGGTCGTCGGTCTCGGCGGCGAACCCGACGAGCACCTGACCTGGGCGTTTGCGCTCACCGAGCCCGGCGAGGATGTCGGGCGTCTGCTCCAGCATGATCTGCGGAGCGCCGTCGCGCTTCTTGAGCTTGCCGTCGGAGACGACGGCGGGGCGGAAGTCGGCCACGGCGGCAGCCATGACGATCACGTCGTGGTCCTGCGGCGGCTCGCTCCATCGCCTCTTGCATCTCGGCGGCGGTCTCGACCCGGATCACGGTCGCACCCGCGGGCACCGGCAGGCCGACGGTCGACACCAGCGTGACCACGGCACCCCGGGCGGCGGCTTCGGCGGCGACGGCATAGCCCTGCTTGCCCGAGCTCCGATTGGCGATGACGCGGACGGCGTCGATCGGCTCGCGCGTGCCGCCCGCCGAGACGACGACACGTGCACCCTCGAGATCCTGCGGGCCGAGCGCGCGCTCCACGGCAGCGACGATCGTGTCGAGATCGGCGAGGCGGCCGGCACCGATGTCGCCGCCGGCGAGTCGCCCGACTGCGGGCTCGACGATGTGCACGCCGCGCTCACGGAGCACGGCGATGTTCTCGACGACGCTCGGGTGTTCCCACATCTCGGTGTGCATGGCGGGGCACACGACGACCGGGGCGCGGGTCGCGATCAACGTGTTGGTGAGCAGATCGGTCGACAGCCCCATTCGGTACGCCGCGATCACCCGCGCCGTGGCGGGAGCGACCAGGATGAGGTCGGCCCCTTGACCGATCTTGGTGTGCGGGATCGGCGTGGACGGGTTGTCCCACAGCGCGGTCTGCACGGGCTCGGAGGCGAGCGCGCTGAGCGTGGTGCGACCGATGAAGTGTTCGGCACCGGCGGTCATGATCGGCACCACATGGGCGCCGGCATCGACCAGACGGCGGCTCAGCTCGATCGCCTTGTAGGCCGCGATCCCCCCGGTCACCCCGAGCACGATCCGCTTCCCGGCCAGTTCACCCGTCATGCGATGAGTTCCGATCAACCGTGGTGGCGATCATCCACCAGTGGCGAGCGACGCCCGATCAGGCGTCGTCGGTGGGTTCAGCGACGAGGAAGCCCTCGCCGGCGGCGTCGGCCGCTGCCTGTGCCTCGGCATCGGCGTCGAACTCGGGCTCGACCGGTGCGGGGGTCCACACGATCTTGTGCTGGGCGATCTCTTCGAAACCGATCGACAGCGGCTTGCGGGACACCGACGACACCTGCGGCGGGATCATGTGTCCGAGGCCGTCGCCGAGCTGGTTGAAGTACGAGTTGATGTTGCGGGCGCGGCGCGCGGCGAGCGTGACCAGGGAGAACTTCGAGTCGACCGTGCCCAGGAGGCTCTCGATCGGAGGGTTGATCATCGTGTCGTGGTCAAGCGCCATAGTGCGAAGAGCCTATCGGGCACGGGCCGCGTTGATGAGTGACAGCATTTCCGCGATCGTGGTCGCCAGATCGTCGTTGACGACCACGTGATCGGCGAGGTCGCGCCCGATCGGCTCTTCGACCTCGGCCTTCTTCAACCGCGCGAGCACCTTGTCGTTCGGGTCGCCCCGCCCCCGCAGGCGACGCTCCTGTTCGGCTCGCGACGGCGGCAGGACGAACAGCAGCATCGCATCGGGGTACCGCTTCTTGACCTGCTGGGCGCCGTCGACCTCGATCTCGAGCACGATGTCGCGCGCCCGGCGTGACCTCGGGCGTCGGACTGCCGTAGTAGTTGCCGAGGAACTCGGTCCACTCGAGGAAGCCACCGTCGTGGATGCGCTGTTCGAAGTCGGCCGTGTCGGCGAAGACGTAGGCGTCGTCCGGTTCGGAGGGGCGGCGCTCGCGTGTGGTCCACGATCGGCTCAGCCACAGTCGCGGGTCGCGCTCGCACCAGTTCTTCGACGATGGTGCCCTTGCCGACCCCTCCGGGTCCGGACACGACGATGATCACGGTGGATGCAGCAGTCGGCTCAGCCGAGGAGGTCGAGCAGCTTCTGCTTCTGCTGCGCTCCGAGGCCCTGGACGCGCCGGTTGTCGGCGATCTCGATGTCTTCCATCACCTTGCGGGCCTTGACCTTGCCGACGCCGGGCAACGATTCGAGCATCGACACGACCTTGAGCTTGCCGACGTTGCCGTCGCTCGATGACAGCACCTCGGCGAGGGTCATCGAACCCATCTTCAAGCGGGCTTTGATCTCGGCACGGGCCGCGCGAGCCTCGGCCGCTTTGGCCAGGGCAGCGCTGCGCTGCTCGGGTGTCAACGGTGGGGGTGTCGCCATGCGGTCACGCTAGCGCGCCGACCTGATCGATGCGGTGAATGCCACGCTGGTGTGCCCAAGTGAACAGCTCGGTCTGGATCTTGCGCGGCGCCGCCGGATCGGCGAACAGTGCCGTGCCGACCTGAACGGCCGAGGCGCCGGCGAGCAGCAGTTCGGCCGCGTCCCACCCGGAGGCCACGCCCCCGACCCCGACGATCGGCAGCTCGGGCAACGCCGCGTGCACGTCGTGCACGGCCCGCACGGCGATCGGGTGGATCGCCCTGCCCGACAGTCCCCCGCCCCCGGCGGCGAGCGACGGCTGGAGCGTGTCGGGGTCGTAGGCGAACCCGAGCATCGTGTTGATGCAGGTGACGGCTTCGGCTCCGGCCTCGGCCACCGCCGCGGCGACGTCGACGATCCGGTCGGTGTTGGCGCTCAGCTTCGCCCAGCGAGGCCGCCCGCAACCCTCGGTGGCGGCGACCACGGCGGCCGACAGATCGGGGTCGTGGGCGAAGATCGAGCGCCGTCCCTCGAGGTTCGGACACGAGAGGTTGACCTCGACGGCGACCACACAGTCGGGCGCGGCGGCGAGCAGGTCGGCCGCCAGGCGGTAGTCCTCGACCGAACGACCCCAGATGCTGGCGACCACCGTCGCCCCCGATGACCGCAGGTCGGGCACGACATGCTCGAGCCAGTACGCGATGCCTGGCCCCTGGAGGCCGACCGCGTTGAGCATCCCCTGGGCGGCGGGATGCAGGCGCGGCGCCGGATTGCCGTCCCAGGCGAACGCGGCCAGCGATTTCGTGACCACGGCGCCGATCGAGGCGAGGTCGAACGACGCCGCCAGTTCGGTGCCGTAGCCGGCGGTCCCCGACGCCGTCATCACCGGCGAACGCAGCTCGATCGAACCGACGGTGACCCGCGTGTCGATCTCGGCCGCCACGCCGGCGCCGTCACGTCCCGTCGCGGGTTGTTGCCTCGCTCGCTTCGTCCGTCGGAACATGCTCGGTTCGCTCAGCTCTCCCGCGAGGCGCCGTGCCACTCCTGCAACGAACGGACGCTGACGAGCTCGCCGTCGCGCTCGGCCATCCCCTCCGCCGCGGCCAGCGCGGCGTCGACCGTGGTGACGCAGCTGACGCGGTGGAGGCTGGCCGCCTTGCGGATCTGCTCGCCGTCGCTGCGGCCGACACGGCCGCGCGGCGTGTTGACGACGAAGCTGATCTTGCCCGCGGCGATCAGGTCGACGGCCGTGACGCCGACGCCCTCCTGCACCTTGGCCACGACCTGATCGACCGGCGCATCGAAACGTGCCAGGTAGGCCGCGGTGCCCTCGGTTGCGGCGATGCCGAGGCCGAGGGCGCGGAGCCGTTGGGCGACCACCAGGCCGGCCGGCTTGTCGGGATCGGCGAGCGACAGGAACACGGTCCCGTCGGTCGGCAGGATGGTCCCGGCGGCCAGCTCGGCCTTGTAGAACGCACGGCCGAACGTGTCGGCGATTCCCATGACCTCGCCGGTCGAGCGCATCTCCGGCCCGAGTGCCGGATCGACCTCGGGAAAGCGGCTGAACGGGAGCACCGCCTCCTTGACGGCGATGTGCCCGCCGACCGGCGGCTCGCAGCAGCCCTTCGAGGCGCAGGTCGGCGAGCGTGGCGCCGAGCATCACGCGGGTGGCGACCTTGGCCAGCGGCACGCCGGTGGCCTTCGCCACGAACGGCACGGTGCGGCTGGCGCGGGGGTTGGCCTCGATCACGTAGACCGTGCGTCCCGACGACGGCGTACTGGACGTTGATCAGGCCGACGACCTCGAGGCGCTTGGCGATCGCCGCCGTGTACGAGTGGATCACCTCGACGACCCACGACGGCAGCGTCGGCGGCGGGATCACACACGCCGAGTCGCCGGAGTGGACGCCCGCCTCTTCGACGTGCTCCATCACCCCGCCGATCAGCACCTCGCCGGTCGCATCGCGGATCGCGTCGACGTCGACCTCGGTGGCGTCGGCGAGGAAGCGGTCGATCAGCACGGGTCGCTCGGCGGAGAGCCCGCCCTCCTTGCCGAGGCTGCCGAAGCCGGCCAATTCGTCCATCGCCCGCGCCAGGTGGTTGCGGTCGTGGACGATCTGCATCGCCCGGCCTCCCAGCACATAGCTGGGCCGCACGAGGACGGGGAAGCCGATCTCGTCGGTGATGGACAGGGCCTGTTCGAGGTCGCTGGCCGTGCCACCGGGAGGCTGCGGGATGAACAGCTCGTCGCAGATCTCGTTCCACCGCTGCCGGTCCTCGGCCGCATCGATCGAGTCGGGCGAGGTGCCGGCCACCAGTTCCGGCGGGATCTCGCCGGCCAGCTTCAGCGGCGTCTGCCCGCCGAGCGACACGATCACACGGTGCGGTCGCTCCGCGGCCAGCACGTTGAGCACGTCTTCCTTCGTCAGCGGCTCGAAGTACAGGCGGTCGGACGTGTCGTAGTCGGTCGACACCGTCTCCGGGTTGCAGTTGATCATCACCGTCTCGAAGCCGGCCTCGCGCAGGGCGAACGACGCGTGCACGCAGCAGTAGTCGAACTCGATGCCCTGGCCGATGCGGTTGGGACCGGAACCGAGGATGACGACCTTCTGGCGGTCGCTCGAGCGGACCTCGGTCTCGTCCTCGTACGTGGAGTAGTGGTACGGCGTCTCGGCGGCGAACTCGGCGGCGCAGGTGTCGACGGTCTTGTAGGTCGGCAGCACCCCGGCGGCCTCGCGGGCGGTGCGCACGTCGGACTCGTCGGCGCCCCACAGGTAGGCGAGCTGGGCATCGGCGAACCCGAGCCGCTTGGCACGACGCCACGACTTGCGCGTCATCGTCGACGGGCTGCTCTCCGGCGAGCGCATGGCGTTCCTCGACGATCATCGAGATCTGGTCGAGGAACCACGGATCGATCTTCGTCGCGGCGTGGACGGCGTCGATGCCGAACCCCCGGCGCAGCAGTTCACCGACCTGGAACAGCCGGTCGGGCGTGGCGATGCCGGCGGCGACGACGAGTTCCTCGTCGGACATCGTCTCGATGTGGGCCTCGGCCGGATCGCAGTTCATGCCGGCGCGCCCCTGCTCGAGCGAGCGCAGCGCCTTCTGCAGGCTCTCCGGGAACGTGCGGCCGATCGCCATGACCTCGCCGACCGACTGCATCTGGGTCCCGAGCACGCCGGTCGTGCCGGGCAGCTTCTCGAACGCCCAGCGCGGGATCTTCGTCACGACGTAGTCGAGCACCGGCTCGAACGACGCCGGCGTCGACCGCTCGGCCGTCGCCGTGATGTCGTTGGGGATCTCGTCGAGCGTGTAGCCGACGGCGAGCCGGGCGGCGATCTTGGCGATCGGGAACCCGGTCGCCTTCGAGGCGAGCGCCGACGAGCGCGACACACGCGGGTTCATCTCGATGACGACCTGGCGTCCCGTCTCGGGGTCGACGGCGAACTGGACGTTCGACCCGCCGGTCTCGACGCCGACGCGGCGGATGCAGGCGATCGAGGCGTTGCGCATCTGCTGGTACTCGACGTCGCTCAGCGTCTGGATCGGCGCGACGGTGATCGAGTCGCCGGTGTGCACGCCCATCGGGTCGACGTTCTCGATGCCGCAGATGATCACGCAGTTGTCGGCGCGGTCGCGCATGACCTCGAGCTCGTACTCCTTCCACCCGGCGATCGACTCCTCGACGAGGATCTCGCCGATCGGGCTGGCGGCGATGCCGGCGGCGGCGAGCCGTTCGAACTCCTCCGGGGTCGAGGCGATGCCGGTTCCCCGTCCACCGAGGATGTAGGCCGGGCGGATGATGATCGGCAGCCCGATCTCCTCGACGATGACGCGCGCCGCGTCGAGCGTGTGCGCCGTGCCCGAGCGCGGGACCTCGAGACCGATCTCGATCATCGCCTGCTTGAACAGGGCGCGGTCCTCCGCGGTGGCGATCGCCTCGGCGTTGGCGCCGATCATCTCCGGGGTTCCCGGCACGCCGATCAGGCCGCGCTCGAACAGTTCCATGGCGATGTTCAGCCCGGTCTGGCCGCCGAGCGTGGGCAGCACGGCATCGGGCTGCTCGCGTTCGATGATCGCCGCCAGCACCTCCCAGCGTGAGCGGTTCGATGTAGGTCGCATCGGCGAAGTCCGGGTCGGTCATGATCGTCGCCGGGTTCGAGTTGGCGAGGATCACGCGGTAGCCCTCTTCGCGCAGGACGCGGCAGGCCTGGGTGCCCGAGTAGTCGAACTCGCAGGCCTGGCCGATGACGATCGGGCCGGAGCCGATGATCAGGATCGAGTGGAGGTCGGTGCGCTTGGGCATCAGCGTGCGCCGTTCTGCTCGCGTGCCGCGTCATCATGTCGGCGAACTGGTCGAACAGGTAGTTCGAGTCGTGCGGGCCGGGGTTGGCCTCGGGGTGGTGCTGCACGCTGAACGCCAGCTCCCCCGTCACCTCGAGCCCCTCGCAGACGCCGTCGTTGAGGTTGACGTGGGTCATGGTCGCCCGGCCGATCATCGTGTCGGGGTCCACGGCGAAGTTGTGGTTCTGGCTGGTGATCTCGACCCGACCCGTGCCCAGGTGTTGCACGGGGTGGTTGCCGCCGTGGTGGCCGAACGGCATCTTCACGCGTGTCGGCGCCGATGGCCCGGCCCAGCAGCTGGTGGCCGAGGCAGATCCCGAAGATGGGAACCTCGACCGAGCAGACCCTTGATCGCCTCGACCGGAGCGTCGCACATCGCCGGGTCGCCCGGACCGTTGCTGAGGAAGACGCCGTCGGGCTGGCGGGCGAGGATCTCGTCGGCCGTGGTGGAGGCCGGCACGACGTCGACGGCACCGAAGCGCGACAGGTGATGGCCGATGTGGCGCTTCATGCCGAAGTCGACGGCCACGATGCGGCGGCGGTTGCGACGGATCGAGCGCGTCGATCGAGTAGCGCGGCCGGCGTGGTCACCGTGGCTGACGAGATCGACCCCGTCGGTGCCGGGCTCCCGTCGCGCGGCAGCGAGGAGGTCGGCCTCGGACCCGGCTCCGAACGCGCCGGGGATGGCGCCGGTCTCACGGATGATGCGGGTGAGCCGGCGGGTGTCGACACCGGCGATGCCCGGCACGCCGTGGCTGGCGAGCAGCGAGTTCGAGGTCGCCGTCGGCGCGGTGGTTGCTGTGGCGACGGGCGAGTTCGCGGATCACGATGCCTCGGCAGAACGTGCCGCGCGACTCGAAGTCGGTGGCGTTCACCCCGTAGTTGCCGAGGTGGGCGGTGGTGAACGTGATGATCTGGCCGGCGTAGCTCGGATCGGTGATCACTTCCTGGTAGCCGCTCATCACGGTGTTGAAGACGACCTCGCCCGGACGCGAACGGCACGTCCGCGCCGATGAGCTCGCCCTCGAAGACGCTGCCGTCGGCGAGCACCAACAGTCCGTCGCGAATGGTGTTCTGCATATTCATCCAGTCTAACGCATGATCATTCGTCATCGGGCACTCGGTTCCGCACGGTGGGTCACGGTGCGGTTTCATCGTCGGGCCGTCCCGTCGCGGACGACGACGTCGACCGTCGAAGATCGTGTGGCGGACCCGGCCGCGCAGCGGCGTCCCGACGTACGGGGTGTTGCGGCTCTTGCTCGCCAACCGGGCGGGGACGACCTCCCACTCGACGTTCGGGTCGAACGCGGTCAGGTTGGCCGGCTCGCCCACCCGGATCGGCCGTCCGTGGCGGTCGGCGACGCCGGCGATCGCCGCCGGCTTCCACGACAGCGCGGCGATCACGTCGGCCAGCGGCATCGCGAGATGGGCGAGCGACACGCCGAGCGACGTCTCCAGCCCGAGCATCCCGGGAGGCGCCTGGTCGAGCGGCTGCTCCTTGGTCTCGGGGGCGTGGGGCGCATGGTCGGTGGCGATCGCGTCGATCGTGCCGTCGGCCAGCCCGGCGCGGACCGCGGCGACGTCGTCGGCCGTCCGCAGCGGCGGGTTGACCTTGAACGTCGCGTCGTAGCCGGCGAGCAGCTCGTCGGTCAGGCTGAAGTGGTGTGGCGCCGCCTCGGCGGTGACCGGCAGTCCATCGGCCTTGGCGGCGCGGACGAGGGCGACGCTGCCGGCCGTCGACAGGTGGAGGAAGTGCGCCCTCGCGCCGGTGAGCCGGACGAGTTCGATGTCGCGGTGGACCATCAGCTCCTCGGCGATCGATGGCCAGCCGGGCAGGCCGAACCGGCTGCAGCACGACCCCTCGTGCATCACCGCGCCCTCGGTGAGGCGGTCGACCTCGCAGTGCTGGGCGAGCGTGATGTCGAGACCGAGCGAGTACTCGAAGGCCCGGCGCATCAGCAGCGGGTCCTGCACGCCGTTGCCGTCGTCGGTGAAGATCCGCACGCCGACCGCGGCCAGCTCGGCGAACGGCGCCAGCCGGTCGCCGTTGCGACCGACGGTGATCGACGCCGGCCGGGAGCACCTCGCACAGTCCCGCCCGGACGCCCTGGCGGCGCACGAAGTCGACGACCTCGACGCAGTCCTGCGTGGGGTCGGTGTTCGGCATGGCGACGATCGCGGTGAAGCCGCCGAGCGCGGCGGCCCGGCTGCCGGTCTCGATCGTCTCGGCCTCCTCCTTGCCGGGCTCGCGCAGGTGCACGTGGAGGTCGACGAAGCCGGGGCTCACGACGCAGCCGCGTCGCATCGACGACGTCGTCACCGTCCTCGACGGCCAGGTCGACACCGACCGTCGGCGATGCGGCCGTCGTCGACGCGGACGTCGCCGTCGCGCTCGCCGTCCTGGTCGAGCAGCGCGTCCGCCGCAGATCAAGATGGCGGTCATGCGGTTGGTCCTCTCGTTCGGTTCCTGCGTCGACGCGTCGTGCATCGACGAGCGTGCCGGAGCCGAGCAGGTCGAACAGCACGGCCATCCGCACGGCGATGCCGTTGGTCACCTGCTGGGTGATCACCGCACCCGGCAGTTCGGCCGGATCGACGGTGATCTCGACGCCGCGGTTCATCGGGCCCGGGTGCATGACGAGGGCATGGGGGCGCAGGCGGCGCGGCCCGTGCCGGCGGTCAGGCCGAAGCGGATCGTGTACTCGCGCAGGCTCGGCACGAGCGCCTCGTTCATCCGCTCCTGTTGCATCCGCAGCAGATAGAGCACGTCGAGGTCGCCGATCAGCGTCGTCGAGGTTCGTCGCTCGTCGGCGTCGTCGACGGTCGGCGGCAGCAGCGTCCGCGGCGCGACGAGGGTGACGTCGGCGCCGAGCATGCGCAACGCGGCCGACGGTGCTGCGGGCGACCCGGCTGTGCTTGATGTCGCCGACGATCGCCATGCGCAGCCCGTCGAACCCGCCGGTGCGGTCGAGCGCGGTGCGCACCGTGTAGGCGTCGAGCAGCGCCTGCGTGGGGTGAGCGTGCCAGCCGTCGCCGGCGTTGATCACGCTGGCCTGCGTCCAGTCGTCGACCAGCCACGGCGCGCCGCTCGACTGGTGACGGACGACGAAGGCGTCGACGCCCATCGCGGCGATCGTCTCGATCGTGTCGCGCAGGCTCTCGCCCTTGTTGACGCTCGACTGGGAGACGGCGAACGTCATCGTGTCGGCCGACAGGCGCTTGGCGGCGGTCTCGAAGCTCAGTCGGGTGCGGGTCGAGTCCTCGAAGAACACGTTGCACACGGTCTTGCCCCGCAGTGCCGGCACCTTCGGGTTGGGGCGGCGGTTGACCTCGGCCATGTGGTCGGCCAGTTCGAGGATGCGGAGGATCGCCGTCGATGCCGAGTTCCTCGACGGTCAGCAGCGACCGGCTCACCGCTTGGTCGCTGTCGACGACGAGTCGACCGTCATGAGATCACGACGCCGTCGATGCGTCGCCTGCGACCTCTTCGGTCGCGCTGGTCGGCAGGTTCTTGCCGACGAAGTCGGGGCGGATCGGCAGTTCGCGGTGGCCCCGGTCGACGAGCACGGCGAGCTGCACGGCGCTCGGACGACCGTAGTCGGCGACCGCGTCGAGGGCGGCGCGCACGGTGCGGCCGGTGAAGAGCACGTCGTCGACGAGCACGACCGTCGCGCCGTTGACGTCGAAGCTCAGGTTCGCTGACCGCCCCGGGGACGACCGGACGGAGTCCGATGTCGTCGCGGTAGAGGCTGGCGTCGACCGAGCCGACGGGAACCGTGCCGGCTCAGCGCAGTGTCGGATCCGTCGATGCGCGGATCGCCTCGCCGAGCGCCTCGGCGAGCCAGACGCCCCCCGGCTGGATCCCGACCAGGACCACACCGTCGAGGCCACGGTTGCGCTCGATGATCTCGTGGGCCATCCGGGTGATGGCGCGGCGCACGTCGTCAGGACCCGAGACCTGTTTGGAACCCGGCGCTGCGTGCCACGGTTGTGGGCCAGCAGCCATGTTCATCCTTTCCGTGCGGGCCTCACGGGACCCGCTTCACGGTGACGTCGAAGGTAGCAGCCGATCCGGTCATTCGGCGGACGATTCTCGTCGATCGCGGCGGGGCACATGTCGTCGACGACATGCACGATTGGGGTCAGGCACCACGTGAGCAATCGTGATCAGTCGGTGCAGAGGGGCAGCAGGTCGATGTCGGGGTCGCGTTCGTAGAGGACCCAGATGCTCGTTGCGGGCCGACCTCGTCGAAGGCGTCCTCGATCGCCTGCCCAGTCGGCGATCAGCTGCTCGATCCGCGATCGACGGGCAGCATCACGTACTCGACGCCGTTCGGCCCGGTCCTCGAGGCGCTGTGCCCTCAGCTGGGTCGTCCGACCCGTACAGCAGGACCCGGAACGGCACCGGGAACTGGTAGATCATCGTCGCGCTCGGCCGATCTGCGGGGTGAGCCGGTAGTTCGCCGAGACGACGGCGTCGCTCGGGAATCTCCGCGATCAACTCCCGGGCTTGCCGCCGCGTCGGCGCCGGCCGGGTCGCCGTACCAGAGCCTCGGTCCGGCCCCACGGCAGGGGCGCCCACAGGTACGCCGTAGTCAGCGACGCCACCGCCAGCACCCAGATGGCCAGCGCCCGCACGGGCACGTGGATGCGCCGGCCATCGACCGAGACGACATGATCGCGCATCGCCCCGATGGCGTACACCGTGCCGATCGCCAGCGCCGGCACCGCGACGAGGCTGTAGTGGTACGTCGATCTGGTACTGGTACCAGAACGTGCTCAACACGTTGGTGAACAGGACCAGGGCGCTGATCGCGGCGACGTCGGCAGCCGCAGGAACAGCCAGGCGAACGGCGCCGTCATCTGCCACAGGTACCACGGCCGTCCGTCGCTGGTGAGGTGCTCGACGAGGTCGGTCGGGTTGGTGATCGTGGTGTCGATGACGCCGCGTGGACCCCCGAACGGGATCCGCCATCCGTTGCGGGTCGGCACGCCGATGAGGCTGCGCATCACGAGGTACATCGCGACGGCATGAAGGCGATGCTGCCGCCGATGGTGATCAGCCCGATCCGCCGATCGCGTTTGACGCGCCACCCAGATGCCGAGCGGCACGATGACGAGCGACGCGTCCTCCTTGACGAGCAACGACAGCACGACGAACACGACGTACAGCCGCCAGCGCGATTCGAGGGCGGCGTAGATGGCGAAGCCGACGAACACGCCGAGGAACGCGTCGGGATGGAAGTTCTCGAGGTTCGTCCAGCTCACCGCGGGGTGGAGCAGGTACGTCGCCGGCGCCGACGAGGGCGAACCATTCCGAGCCGAGCCGCTTGCGCCCGTACAGGAACACCGGAATCGCCCCGGCGCCGATCGCCAGCGACTGGAAGAAGAACATGATCCACGCGCCCGGCGCCACCCAGTAGAACGGGACGAGCGCGAGCAGGATGAACGACGCGTGGTCGCCGAACAGGTTGCGGCCCATCAGCGTGATGAACGGCGACTCGAACCGCGACAGCAGCCACATCCCCTGGTCGTAGAGGGCCGAGTCGTAGCTCGACGTCCCGAGCGCGTGATGGATGTCGAGCGAGCGCGTGGTGAAGTACCAGACGTACGCCGCAACGGCGACCGTCAGGATCACCACCGGCGCCGTCACCCACCGCCACCGCCGCCCGACGACGTCGACGCTCCGGACTGCCGCTGCTCGCCGTCGCGGCCTCGGTGTCGGTGTCGGTGTCGAGCATCTCCGCCGGGGACTGTCCCCGGCGGACATTCTCGACGGTGCCTTCGACCATGGAGAACTATGTTCGCAGGTCGCCAGCCAGCGCTGAGAGCACGCCGTTGACGAACCGTCCGCTGTCGTCGGTCGAGAAGCGCTTGGCCAGCTCGACCGCCTCGTCGAGGACGACCGCCACCGGTACGTCGGGCCGCTGGGCGAGTTCGAACGACGCGATACGCAGCACGTTCAGGTCGATCACCGGCATCCGTTCCAGCGTCCAGCCCTTGGCGCGGCTGGCGATCGCCGCGTCGAGTTCGCTCGACGATGTTCGCCGACCCCGGCCACGAGTTCGGTGGTCAGGGCGTCGGGCTCGAGCACCTGGAGGGCGAGCGCGTCGGTCGGGCGCGATGCCCTTCGAGTAGGCCTCGTACAGCAGGTAGAGGGCGCGCTCGCGCGCGTCGGAACGTTCATCAGGGCGCGGGATGGCGGGCATCGGGTCGGCGATCAGACGCGGGTGATGTAGTCGCCGGTGCGGGTGTCGACCTTGACCTTGTCGCCCATGTCGACGAACAGCGGCACCTGGATGACCTTGCCGGTCTCGAGCGTGGCCGGCTTGCGGGCACCGGAGACCCGGTCGCCCTGCACGCCGGGCTCGGTCTGGGCGATGTGCAGCTCGACCGAGGCGGCGATCTCGACGCCGATGATCTCGCCGTGGTACATGGCGATCTGGGCGACCATCTGTTCGGTCAGGTAGTCGGCCGCTTCGCCGAGCGCCGTCTGCGGCACGTTCATCTGGTCGTACGTCGACGTGTTCATGAACACGTAGTCGTCGCCCTCCTTGTACAGGAACTGCATGTCCTGGCGATCGACGATCGCCTGCTCGACCTTGATGCCGGCGTTGAACGTCTTGTCGATCACCGCACCGTTGCGGACGTTGCGGATCTTGGTCCGCACGAACGCGCCACCCTTGCCGGGCTTGACGTGCTGGAACTCGACGACCTGGAACAGGTTCGTTGTCGAGTTCGAGGGTGATCCCGTTCTTCAGGTCGTTGACGGAGATCTGTGGCATGGTGCTTCCCTTATGTGAATGGTCGCTCGGGCGCGTGCGTCAGCGGGCGCGAACCCTGCTCGGTGACGACGAGGAGGTCCTCGATCCGGAATCCACCGAAGCCGCCACGATAGAGGCCAGGCTCCACGGTCACCACGTTGCCGACCCGGATCGTGTCGTCGGAGACGAGCGAGTGGAATGGCCGTTCGTGGATCTCGCAGGCCGACGCCGTGGCCCGTGCCGTGCAGGTACCAGTCGCCGTAGCCGGCCGCGACGAACACGTCGCGGCTGGCGGCGTCGATCGCCCGCGCGCCCGGTGCGTCCGGGTCGATGGCTCCGGCGATGGCGGCGATCCCCGCCCGCTGGGAGATCGACACGAGTTCGTAGAGCTCGCGTTGCTGTGCCGTCGGCTCGCCGATCACGTACGACCGGGTCATGTCGGAGTGGTACCCGTCGACGAGCGCGCCGACGTCGATGATCACCGTGTCGCCCTCGATGATCGTGCGCCGCTCCCGGATCGTGGTGCGGGCGGGAGGCGTGGTCCGGTCCGGCGGCGACGATGGTCTCGTAGCTGCGGTCGTCGGCACCGTGCAGTCGCATGCGGTACTCGAGCTCGTTGCGGATGTCCGCCTCCGTCACCGGCTCGTCGACGGTCGCGAACAGCAGCGGCTCCACCTCGATCGAGCGCGGCGTCGGCCGCGGCGGCCGCCGCCGACATGCGGGCGATCTCCGCCTCGTCCTTGACCTCGCGGAGCGTCTTCACGAGCGAAGCCATCGGGCTCAACGTCAGCTCGGCGGCGAGCGCCGGTCCAGGCCGACTGCGTGGTCGTGGCCGGGTCGAGGCCGACCGATTCGCGAGCGCCGAGCGACGCCACGAGCCGTTCGTGCAGCCGGACGCGGCTCGTCTCGGCGATGACGGTCGCCCCGGTGCCGCTCGTCTCGGCCACCGCCCGATCGCCGTACCGGCCATCGGTACCGAGGACCAGGTCGTCGGCCGTCACGACCACCCAACCGTTCGAACCGGTGAACCCGGTGAGCCAGCGAACGTCGACGAGATCGATGTACAGGATCGCGTCATGGCCCGGTCCGCTCGTCCGCAGCATCGACTGCAGGGCGTCGACCCGGCCCCGGTGGTCGATCGCCGGCAGCGTCGCGCGATCGAAGGCGGTCATCGGCGGAGCCGTTCCAACGCCGCCCGAACCGGTTCCTCGGCCACGCCGGCGACGACCTCGACGCCGTCCGGACCGTCGAGGACGAACGTCAGCCCGTCGAGTGCCTTCTTGTCGCGACCCATCAGGCCGACCAGCTCGGCGGTGTCGAGCCCGGGCGGTGGCGCGGTCATCAGGTCGTACTCACCGGCGACGACGCGCCGGTGGTCGTCGACCCGCGCCTGATCGATTCGACCGAGTTCCAACGCGAGTTCGGCGGCGTAGATCAGCCCCACCGCGACGGCCTCGCCGTGGGCCATGTCGTAGTCGGTCGCCGTCTCGAGGGCGTGCGCGAGCGTGTGCCCGTAGTTGAGCAGGGCGCGCCGGCCACCTTCGCGCTCGTCGGAGGCCACGACGTCGGCCTTGATCTGCACACAGCGGGCGATCCGTTCGTCCAGCTCGAGCGCGAGCAGGTCGTCGCCGGCCAGGAAGTGGTACTTCGCCATCTCGCCGAGACCACACCGCATCTCGCGGCTCGGCAGCGTGTCCAGTGCATCCAGGTCGCACACGACCCCGACCGGCTGCCAGAAGGCGCCGACCAGGTTCTTGCCCTCGGGCAGGTTGACGGCGGTCTTGCCGCCGACGGCGGCATCGATCATCGCCAGCAGGGTGGTGGCCACGTGCACCACCGGCGTGCCGCGATGCCACGCCGCGGCGGCGAAGCCGGCGACGTCGGTGACGAGACCGCCGCCGACGCCGACCACGACGTCGTGGCGGGTGAGCCCCTGGCGGGCGAAGCCACGCGTGAGCATCTCGAGGGTGGCGAGCGACTTGTGGTCCTCGCCGTCGGGGATCTCGTAGACCTCGACGTCGAGATCGGCGAGCACGGCGGCCACCTCCCCCACGAGCGGGATGCCCGGTTGGCTCACGATGGCGGCGCGCCGCGCCGTCGGCGGGATCAGCGACGCCAGCTCCCCCACGGCGCCACGGCCGACGACCACGTCGTAGCTCGGGTCGAGGGGCACCGTCACCCGCAGCATCGGACCACCGCGTGCGCGACCTCGTTCACCGAACGGTTGTCGACCGAGACGATCGCGTCGGCGACCTCGCGGTACAGGGGCTCACGTTCGACGAACATCCGTCGCAGTGTGCCTTCGGGGTCGTCGTCGAGCAACGGACGGTGTGCCACCGCTCCGCACGCGCCGGAGCAGGACGTCCACATCCGCGAGCAGCCACACGACGTACGAATCGGACTCGCGCAGCGCACGGCGGTTCGCCTCGCTGAGCACGATCCCACCGGCGGCGGCGATCACGGTCGGAGTCGGTGCGTCGAGCGCCTCGACGAGCACCTCGGTCTCGAGCAGGCGGTAGGCGGGCTCACCGTCGGTCTGCCAGATCTCCCGGACGGTACGGCCGGTGCGGGCCTCGATCATCTCGTCGGAGTCGAGGAGCGGCCGATCGAGCTTGACCGCGAGCGCTCGGCCGACCGACGACTTGCCCGCGCCCATCAGGCCGACGAGCACGATGTGCCGGCCGTCGGTGGGGGCCGCCGGGGTCGCCGTCACGACAGCGACGCGGTGAACGCCTCGGCGTTGCGCACGAACTCGGTGACCGAGTCGCCACCGAACTTGCGCTGCGCCTCGCCGGCGAGCACGAGGGCGACCATCGTCTCGGCGACGACGCCCATGGCCGGAACCGCGGTGACGTCGGTCCGTTCCTTGAACGAGACCGCGGACTGCTTGGTGGCGGTGTCGACGGTCTCGAGCGTCGGCTTGTTCAGGGTGGCGAGCGGCTTCATCGCGGCGCGCACGACGAGGAGCTCACCGGTCGAGATGCCTCCCTCGGTCCCGCCGGCCAGGGTGCTGCCTCGACGGTAGGCACGGGCGTCGGCGTCCCACGAGATCGGGTCGTGGGCTTCGCTCCCCCGCCGGCCGGCGACCTCGAACCCGTCGCCGATCTCGACGCCCTTGACCGCCTGGATGCTCATGACGGCCTGCGCGAGGAGCGCGTCGAGCTTGCGATCCCAGTGCACGTGGCTCCCGAGCCCGACGGGCACGCCGAATCCGAGCACCTCGACGACGCCGCCGAGCGAGTCACCGTCCTTGGCCGCCGCCTTGATCTCGGCGATCATCGCCTCGCTGGCGTCGAGGTCGAAGCAGCGCACCTGGTTCTCGTCGACCCGATCGAGCTGATCCGGCGTCGGTCGTGCCGCACTGGCGGGAACGACGGCGGAGCCCATCTGGATGACGTGGGAGATGATGTCGACGCCGAGCGTCTTCAGCAGGGCCTTGGCCACCGCGCCGGCGGCCACTCGCGCCGCGGTCTCGCGGGCGCTGGCCCGTTCGAGCACGTCGCGGGCGTCGGTGAATCCGTACTTCTGCATGCCCGCGAGGTCGGCGTGACCCGGCCGGACCTGGGTGAGGGGATCCTTGGTGGCTCCGGGTGCCGGGCTCATCTCCTCGTGCCATTTGTCGCTGCGGAACCACTCGGAGTTCTTGATCTCGATCGCGATCGGCGAGCCGAGCGTGCGGCCGTGGCGGACACCGCCGACGAGCGTCAACTCGTCTTCCTCGAATCGCTGGCGTGGGCCACGCCCGTAGCCCAACCGTCGCCGAGCCATCTCGACCTGGATCTCCTCGACCGTGATCTCGAGCCCGGCCGGCAATCCCTCGATCACGACCACCAAGGCCTGACCGTGAGATTCTCCAGCGGTGAGATAACGCAGCATCCGGGCAGGCTATCCGCCGAGCCCGTTTCGGCCCGAGTGAGATCCACGCCCGAACTGTGAGCGCTCGAGGCGGAAATCGGCCGGCGAGAGCTCACACTTCCCGCGTCAGCGGGCGGCGAGGGCGGATTCGGCGGCGGCGCGGATGACGGCCACGTCGGGGAGATGCCCGAGCCAGTGCTGCTGTTGCAGCGCCGCCTGGTGGATCAGCATGCCCAGCCCGTCGATCGTGCGGGCCCCGAGCTCGTCCGCGGCAGCCAACCAGGCGGTGCGCATCGGGTGGTAGACGAGGTCGACGACGATCTGGGCGCCGTGCAACAGCGCGGGGTCGCACGGGAGGTCGTCGGCGCCGGCGTGCGCCGGGTCGATGCCCATCCCGACGCTCGTCGCGTTCACCACGATGTCGGCCCGCGTGACATCGCTGACGATGCCGACCGCGGCCGCCGACGAGAGCTGCGCAGCTCGAGCGGCGTTCTCCTCCGAACGGTTCAACACGGTGATGTCCTTGGTGCCGGCGCGACCGAGCGCGTCGATCACCGAGCGGGCTGCTCCCCCGGCGCCGATGACGGCGACCCGGGCGCCCGCCACGTCGATACCGGCCTCGGCGAGCGCCGCGACGAACCCGGCGCCGTCGGTGCTCGAACCGACGAGCTGGTCGCCGTCCCAGCTGACGGTGTTCACCGACTGCAACGAACTCGCCGCCGGATCGAGCCGGTCGACGGCAACGGCGACGTCGGCCTTGTGCGGCATGGTGACCGACATGCCGCCGAGGCCGAGCACCCGCATCGCTTCGACCGCCGCACGGCCGTCACCGGCCGCGACGTCGAGTGCGGCATAGGTCCAGTCGACGCCAGCGGCGGCGAACGCCGCGCGATGGATCGCCGGCGACAGGCTGTGGGCGACCGGCGAACCGATCAGGACGGCGAGCGGACTCAAAGCAGCCCGGCCGCGGCCGCCGCATCGACGTTCGCCTGATGCTGTGTGGCGTTGGCGGCGAACACGTGGCTGCCGTCCTCGTTGCCGAGCACGTAGTACAGGTAGAAGCACTCGTCGGGGTTCGGCACCGTCGGGTCCTGGCAGATCGGATCGCCGGGGGCCGGATTCGGTGCCGGGTGGAGCGCGGCTTGGATCGACGCCCGCCCCGGGTTGGCGATGGGCGTCAAGGGCAGGCCCGTTCGCAGATACGTGTTCCACGGAGTGTCGACCTGGCGGAGGTCGGAGAACGGCAGGTTCGGGTCGAGCCCGGCCTGCGCCGCGCCGTAGTACACCGATGCGTCGATCTGGAGCGGCATCTGAGCTGAACAGCCGGTTGTAGATGACCCTGGCGATCTTGGCGCGATCGGCGGCGACGCCCGCCTCACGCTCGATCAGCGAGGCGATGATCAAGATCTCGTACGGGGTCCGCCCGACCGCCGCCGCACCGTTGACGATGTCCTCCTGGTTCCCCACCCGCTCCATCAGCGCGATCATCCGCTCGACGACCTGACCCTCGCTCTCGGCGTTCGACACCTGATAGGTGTCGGGAAACAGCAGGCCCTCGAGCGAGGTCACTCCCTCCGGCTGCCAGATCGAGCGGATCGCCGGGTCCTGCGTGGCGGCCACGAAGCTTTCGGCGGTCAGCCGGTCGACGGTCGTATCGAGGCGATCGGCCATCTTCGCCACCGTGAAGCCCTCCGGGAAGGTCACCTTCGTGTAGGTCTGGCCCGGCGGGGTGCGCAGCCGTCCGAGCACGTTGCCCATGTGGTCGTCGGGGCGGATCTCGAAGTAGCCGGGGGTGATCTCGAGGCCGCCCTCGCGCTCGACGTACCACTCGAACACCCCGACGTCGCTGATCAGGCCCTGCTCGTACAGACGCTCGGAGATCGACGAGAGATCGTCGTCCTCGAGCACCGTGAAACTCTGCACGTCGCCGGCCGCCGCTGGCGGGTTGAGCTGGCCGAGGTACCACCAGCCGACGGCGCCGGCGATCATGATCCCGACGATGCCGATGACCATGGCCGAGTAGACGATCCACTTGATCGGCGTGTCTGGCGACGCAGGCGCTCGACGCGTGCCCGTCTGATCGCTGGCGTCCCATGGGTCGGCCGGCCAGTCGAGCGCCGGACGGGCATCCGGGTCGACCTGCGCCTCGGGCAGCAACGGATCGAGATGGGTGGTTCCCCGCGGCATCAGGCCATCACCCGCCCTGCCCGGCCCAGGTACCGAGGCGGTGGTCGAGCCAGGCCTGGAGCATCACGGCTGCCGCGACCTTGTCGACCACCTTGCGTCGCGCCTGTGCGTTCATCCCGGCCTCGAGCATGCCGCGTTCGGCCGTGACGGTCGTGAAGCGCTCGTCGTACATCTCCACCGGCACGCCGACCACGCTAGCCAGGCGATTGGCCTCGTTCGTGGCAGCCGTCGCCGCCGGGCCGTGCGTGCCGTCGAGCGACAGCGGCAGACCCACGACGACCAGCTCAGCCTCCTCGATCCGGACGAGGCGGGCGATCTCGTCGTGGTCGTGTCGCTTCGATTTCGATCGGTGCACCGTCGTGAGCGGCGACGCGACCGTTCCGGAGATGTCGCTGACCGCGATCCCGATGCGCTTGGAACCGAGGTCGACGCCGAGGGCGCGCACGCCCGGCGGGCGCGCACCCGGCGTGTGTGCTCACGCGTACTGGGCGGCGGCCATGGCCGCCAGGCGCAGGGCCTCGGGGATCCCGCTCACGTCCTTGCCGCCGGCCGTGGCGATGTCGCCCTTGCCGCCGCCGCCGCCGCCGACCGCTTTGGCGGCATCCTGGATCAGCGCCGACGCCGGAGTGGCCGACCCGGGGGCGACCGCGGACACGAGCGCGACCCCGCCGGTCGTGGTCTCGCCGACGATGACCACGAGGCGCATGCCGGGCTGCTGACGCACGGCGATGGCGAGGTCCCGCAGATCGCCGGCGGCGAGACCGTCGACCTGGGTGACGACGACACCCTCGTGGGCGATCGCCGCGAGTTCGGACGCCCGACCCAGACGCCAGCTGGCCGCGCAGCCCCTTGATCTCGTCGTTGAGCGCCTTGATCTCGTCGAGCCGACGCTGCACGCCGCCGAGGAGATCCTCGGCCGGGCTGCCGACCAGTCGGGCGGCATCGGCGATCAACTGCTCGTCGCGTTGCAGCAGGGCCACGCTCGCCGCACCGGTGACGGCCTCGACGCGGCGCAGGTTCGAGCCGATCGACGATTCGCTGACGATCTTGATCGTGCCGATGTCGCCGGTGGCCCGGACGTGGGTGCCACCGCACAGCTCGATCGACGACCCGGCTTCGAGCACGCGGACGATGTCGCCGTACTTGTCGCCGAAGAAGGCGATCGCCCCGAGCGCTTCGGCCTCGTCCTTGGTGGTCTCGAAGATCCGTGTCGGCGTGTTCTTCAGCGTCTCGGCGTTGGCCAGCGTCTCGATCTCGGCGATCTGCTCCGGCGTCACGGCCTCGTAGTGCGAGAAGTCGAACCGCAGCCGGTCGGGGCCGACCATCGAACCGGCCTGCTTGACGTGCTCGCCGAGCACCTGGCGCAGCGCGTGGTGGAGCAGGTGGGTGCCGGTGTGGTTGCGGCGGATCGCGTCGCGGCGTTCCACGTCGATCGTGGCGGTCGCCATCTGCCCGGTCGTGATGATGCCGTCGATCAGCCGCGCCGTGTGCCGTCGGAGGTTCGGGAGCGCGTACGTGGTGTCGAGGACCTCGGCGGTTCCCGTCTCGGTGACGATCGTGCCGGTGTCGCCGATCTGACCACCCGACTCGGCGTAGAACGGGGTTCGCTCGAGGAAGATCTCGACGGTGTCGTCGACCCCTTCGACCACCGCGAGCACCCGGCTCTCGGCTGTCGACGAGGCGTAGCCGACGAAGTCGGTGGTGCCGAACTGCTCCATCACGTCGCGATACACGTCGAGCGTCGACGCGTCGACGGCGCCCTTGTGGGCGGCCTTGGCCCGCACGCGCTGGGCGGTCATCTCGGTGTCGAAGCCGGCCTGGTCGACCTGCGACGCCGCGCTCGCCGGCGATCTCCTGGGTCAGTTCGAGCGGGAACCCGTACGTGTCGTGCAGCAGGAACGCGGTCGAGCCCGACAGCGACGAACCGTTGCTGTCGCCTTCCAGCTCGCCGTCGAGGATCGACAGCCCGTTCTTCAGCGTGTGGCGGAACCGCTCCTCCTCCTTGCCGATCACGTTGACGATGAAGTCGCGGTTCTTGACGACGTCGGGGTAGGCGTTGCCCATCACGTCGACCGCGACCTCGACGAGGCTCGGCATGACGAGCGTCTCGGTGCCGAGCAGGTAGGCGTAGCGCACCGCCCGCCGGATGATGCGGCGCAGCACGTAGCCGCGGGCCTCGTTGGACGGGAACACGCCGTCGTTGACGAGCATCGCCGACGAACGGGCGTGTTCGGCGAGCACGCGCATGGCGAAGCTGTTGCGGTCGTCGTAGTCGCCGACGATGTACGACTTGCCGGTGATCGAGCAGGCCTCGTCGATCAGCGGCTGCATCAGGTCGGTCTCCCAGACCGAGTCGACGCCCTGGACCAGGGCGAGGATGCGCTCCAGGCCGGCCCCGGTGTCGATCGACGGCTTCGGCAGCGGCGTGCGTGTGCCGTCGGCGGCCTGGTCGAACTGCATGAACACGAGGTTCCAGAACTCCATGAACCGGTCGCCGGCCGGATCGCCGAGCGGGCCACCCTCGGGGCCGAACGCCGGGCCGCGGTCGATGTGCAGTTCGCTGCACGGGCCGCACGGGCCGGTGTCGCCCATCTGCCAGTAGTTGTCCTTGTCGCCGAGGCGCTGGATGCGGTCCATCGGGACGCCGACGATCTCGTGCCAGATCGCCTCGGCCTCGTCGTCGGACTCGTGCACGGTGACCCAGATCGCGGTCGCCGTCGAATCCCCATCCGCCGGAGTCGGTGCTGCCCGTGACGAGGTCCCAGCTCCACGGGATCGCCGACTCCTTGAAGTAGTCGCCGAAGCTGAAGTTGCCGAGCATCTCGAAGAACACGAGGTGCCGCTTGGTCCGGCCGACGTCGTCGAGGTCGTTGTGCTTCCCGCCGGCCCTGGCGCACTTCTGCGAGCTGACCGCCCGCTGGTACGGCGGCTGCTCGTCGCCGACGAAGTACGACTTGAACGGCACCATGCCGGCGACGTTGAACAGCACGGTCGGATCGTGCGGGATGAGGCTCGCCGAGGGCACGAGCGTGTGGCCCTTTGCGGCGAAGAAGCCACGGAAGGAGTCGCGGAGCTCGTCCGCGCTCATCGACTTCATCGTGCCGAGTGAAGGATTGGCGGTCGAACCCGTGCTGGTCATATCCCGATCGAGCCTACCGACGGGCCGGTGCGGGTCCAGCGGGCGTTCCACGGCGGCGAGCGCGGCACCGATCGGCCGACGTATGGTCTGCGCCATGAGCGACGGCGACTGCGGCCACCTCGACACGATCGTCGTCGATGGCGCGAACAGCACCGGCTGCGAGGACTGCCTCGCGATCGGATCACGATGGGTGCATCTGCGCCGATGCACCGAATGCGGCCATGTCGGATGCTGCGACAGCTCGCCGAATCGCCACGCCACGGCCCACTTCCGGTCGTCGGGCCATCCGATCGTGCAGAGCTTCGAACCCGGCGAGGAATGGCTGTGGTGCTACGTCGACGAGGTCGGTTTCGAATTCGACACCGACGTGCCGAGCCCCGCCCACCCGTGACCGCACACGCATCCGAACGGTGCCGCCGATGAGTGAACAGGACCAGGCGTTCCCGACGCTGTCGGCGGAGATGATCGCCGTCGCCCGGCGCTACGGCACCGAATCCGTGGTCGCGGCCGGCGACTACGCCTTCGTCGAGGGCCAGCTGCACTGCGACCTGGTCGTCATCGTCGACGGCACCTTCTCGATCCTGAGCCGGAGCCTCGACCACGGCACCGAGCGGGTCGTCACGACCCACGAGACCGGCCGGTTCCTCGGCGAGCTGAACATCCTGACCGGCGAACGAACGACGCTCGCCGCCCGCGCCGAACGCGACTCGACCGTGATCCGCATCGATCCCGCCTCGCTACGCCGGCTGATGGCCGCCGAGACCGACCTGTCCGACATCCTGTTCGCCGCGTTCGTCGCCCGGCGGGAGGTGCTGCGGGGCGGCGCCGACGCGACCGCGATCCGCATCATCGGGTCGCGATACTCGGCGACGGCGCTGGCGTTGCGCTCGTTCGCCCGTCGGCGGCGCCTCGCCCACACGTTCGTCGATCTCGACGACCCCGCCATCGACGACATCGATGTGCTGCTCACCAGCCTCGGCGTCCGCCGACGGGACACGCCGGTGGTGATCACGCCGACCGCCGTCCTGCGCAATCCGACCGTCGCCGTGCTGGCGGAGCACCTCGGGTTCACCTACCGGACCATCGTGGGCCGGGTGTACGACGTGGTGGTCGTCGGGGCCGGCCCGGGCGGGCTCGCCGCCGCCGTGTACGGCGCGTCCGAGGGGCTCGACACGCTCGTGCTCGATGCGGTCGGGCCGGGCGGCCAGGCCGGCACCAGCTCGCGCATCGAGAACTTCTTCGGATTCCCCGCCGGCGTCTCGGGCAGCGACCTGGTCGAGCAGGGGACGCTGCAGGCGACGCGGCTCGGCGCCACGATCAATGCGCCGTGCGCGGTGGCCGGCCTCCAGTCACCTGCGAGGGGTACGAGGTCGCGCTTGACCGACGGCACTGCGGTGCCGTGCCGGTCCGTGGTCATCGCCAGCGGCGTGCAGTACCGCCAGCTGCCGCTCGCACGGCTGGAACGGTTCGAGGGTGCGCGGCGTGTACTACGCGGCGACCGACCTCGAGGCTCGCGTCTGCGCCGGACAGCCGGTCACCGTGGTCGGCGGGGGCAACTCGGCCGGTCAGGCTGCGATCTATCTCGCCCAACGCGGTTGCCAGGTCTCGATCGTCATCCGTGGGACGACCTGACGAGCTCGATGTCGAGCTATCTGATCGATCGGATCGATGCCGCCGCCGACATCACGGTCGTCCCGCGCACACAGGTGGTCGAGCTGCACGGCGAGGGATCGCTCACCGAGATCACCGTCGAGACGGCCCGGCCCGGTCCGCGGACGGCCGGACGCCGCTGGGCGGCGGACACCGTGTTTCGGCGTGTTCTCCTTCATCGGCGCCGCGCCGTTCACGGACTGGCTGACGGGCGTCGTCGAACTCGACGATCACGGCTTCGTCATGACCGATCGTGACGTGACCGACGCTCGTGTGCGCCGGCGTCGAACTGCTCCCGTTCGAGACGTCGCAGCCCGGCGTGTTCGCCATCGGTGACGTGCGCCACGGCTCGATGAAGCGTGTCGCCGCGGCCGTCGGCGAGGGTTCGAGCGCGATCCGGTCGGTGCACGACCACCTCGCTCGATCCCGAACCGGTCAGTAGCGGGCGCTCGAGACCAGTAGGTTCGACCGCAGTGAGCGCACCTCCCGACATCCACGAGTGGATCAGCTTCGACGAGGTCGACGAACAACGCACGTGGGTGTTCGACGCCACGTACCTGCGCTCGAACTACACGTGCATCTTCGGGTGCGGCTGCAAAGGGATCCTCGACGAGCCGGCCCCCGAACTCGGGCTCGGGTGCTGCAATTTCGGCGCCCACTTCGTCGACGACGAAGACATCGCCAACCTCGACCGGCACGCCGCCCGGCTCGAACCGCGGCACATGCAGTTCTACGCGAAGGCGCACAAGACGGGCAAGCAGGGCGGACACCTGCGTGCCGGCGACCCCGACGGCGACGGCAACCCGACCACGATCACACGCCTCGTCCGTCACGAGGGCGTCGAGGCGTGCATCTTCCTGAACCGCCCCGGATTCGCGGGCGGCGCTGGCTGCGCCCTGCACATCGCTGCGCTCGAGGTCGGCGAGCGCCCCATGGACTGGAAACCGTCGGTCTGCTGGCAGGTGCCGATCCGCCTCGAACACTCGACGGACGAATCGGGCCACCTCACGTCACGCCTGCGGGAATGGAAGCGCCGCGACTGGGGCGAGGGCGGAGCCGACTTCGGCTGGTGGTGCACCGAATCGCCCGATGCGTTCGTCGGCGCCGAACCGCTCTACATCAGCGCGCGCGACGACATCGTGGAACTCGTCGGGGCGCGGGTGTACCAGCAGATGGTGGAACTGTTGGAACGTCCGGAGTGGGTACCTGTGCCCCACCCGGTGCTGCGCACATCGTGAACGATCGGCCCTGGCGGCACGATCCGGACGGGGTCAGTCGTCGCTGGGCTCGTCGTCGTCGTCGAAGGTGACGCCGTACTTTTCCGCAAGCGCGGCGTACTCGTCATCCTCGGACTCCACTGGTACTGAGCGGTCACCAAACCCGAGGTCAAACGCCCCTGGGCCGGACTGCTTCAGTTTTCTCGCCTCTTCGAAACGGCGATGACGACCCTTCTTCACGACAGGGCTCCCACACTAGAAAGCTGACATTGGGGTTGGATTGTACCGCTGCACCCTGGGAAAACACGGCCGGCGCGGAGCTCGATCGTGTTCGTCGATGCGTGTCGCCGTCATCGGGCGACGGGAATCAGTTGCAGGCGGCCCTGGCCGTCGAACGTGAGGCCCGATTCGCCGGCGATCAGCGATCGAATGCCGTCGCCGAGCAGATCCGCCCGCCATCCGTTGGCCAGGCGGGCATCGGCATCGCCGCGCAGGAAGGCCACCAGGTCGGCGCGGGTGGCGAGCAACGCGGTGTCGATCGACTCGTCACGCGCCAGCTGGCTGATCCACGCCGAGATCAGCGCCACCGCGGGGCGCAGGTGGCGTTCGAGATCGTCGGCCGACGGCGGCGTCGGCGGCGCAGGGGCCGCCTTGCCCTCCTTGCACCGCGACGAGGATCTCCTCGGCGATCGAGCCGCGAGAGTGACGATCGTCGACGCCACGAGCCTGCGACAGCTCCTTCAGGCGTCGACGGTGCCCGTTGGGAGATGCCCAGGATGGCGAGGTCGGGCAGGACCTGACGGACCGGGACGTCGAGTCGCATCGCCCGCCGTTCTCGCCATGCCGCCACGGCGCGGGCGACCCCGCGCGAACTCGGGCGCAGCGTGCGGGCGTCCTTGAGCCGCAGCCAGGCGTCGTCCGGTGTGGCGCCGCTGACGGGTCGCCGGCGCAGCTCCTCGCAGGCATCGGCGACCCACTCGGTCCGGCCGCTGGCCGACAGCTTCGCCGCGAGCCGATCGTGGACCTCGAGGAGGTACTCCACGTCGGAGGCCGCGTACTGCATCTGGTCGTCCGACAGCGGTCGGCGCAACCAGTCGGTCAAACGGTCGCCCTTGGCCGGGGAGACGCCGACCTCGCCCTGCAGCAACGACACCAGCGACGGCGTGCCGTACCCGGCGAAGCCAGCGGCGATCTGGGTGTCGAACATCGCCGCAGGTACGGCGCCGGCCGCGTGCGTCAGCACGTCGAGGTCCTGCTGGGCGGCATGGATCACGCAGAGCGAGTCGGACCGGAACAGCGGCGCGAACGACCCCACGTCGACCGTGAGCGGATCGATGAGCGCCACCCGCTGGCCGCCGTGCGCCGTCGCGTCGAGCCACGCGACCTGGATCAGCGCGAGCTTCGGGAAGTAGGTGCGCTCACGGTGGAACTCGGTGTCGAGCGCGTACCGATCGCTCGCGATCAGCTGGTCGAGGAGGGCATCGAGGTCCGCCTGGGTGTCGACCCAGGCGTAGTCGATCCGTCCCGCTTGACGCGTCGGCGCCTCACTCATCGGAGTCGCCTCGGTCGGTGGCGAACCCGGCATCCCACCAGGCGAGCATCCCGCCGACCACGTTCGTCGTGTCGAGACCTTGGTCGGCGGCGAACTCACAGGCGCGACCGCTGCGTCCGCCGGACCGGCACACGACGTACGTGGGCGTTCCGTCGAAGAGATCGAGATGGTCCGGCACGGTCCCGAGGGGCACGTGGATCGCCCACGGAATGTGGCTCTCCTGCCACTCATCGGGCTCGCGGACGTCGATCACCCGGACCGCGTCGCCGAGCGCCAGCAGTTCTCCGACCGTGATCTCTCCGTATGCCACCGGGGCAGGATAGTGCTGACCGAGGCCCGGCACGGAGATCGGCGGCGGTGTTCACGTTGCGCAGGCCATCGGGCTCGACCGGCACCTCGAGCACGCGCAGGCCGTCGAGCAGTCCGAACACCGACCGCACCCCCGACGCGAACGCGTCGTCGACATGGGTCGATGTCGTGGAACGCCAGAGCGCGCACAGCGGCTGGATGCGGTCGGTCGTGGCGACGACCACGTCGAGATCGGCCGCCGCGCGACCGTCTGGCCCGATCGCCGCGATCAGCGGCAGCAGCTGGGCCGGCGTCAGGTACGGGCAGGTCGCACGAGGCGATCAGCACCCACGCCGCGGCGCCCCCGAGGACCCGGAGCGCCGACATGATCCCACCGGCCGGCCCCTCGCCGGGAGCGACGTCGGGGACCAACGACTCGCCGAGCGGACCGAGCCGTGCGGGGTCGCCGCCGATCAGCGCGACCGGACCACACCCCACGGCGCGCAGCGCGGCCGCGACCCGCACCGCCATCGGCGTGCCGTCGACCTCGAACAGCGCCTTGTCGGTGCCCATGCGGGTGCTCGCCCCACCGGTGAGCACCGCACCGGCGATCACCACGACACGGTCGAACTCGGCGATCTGGGTCACGACCCGGCCCTCAGCGCGGCGGGATCCCCGACGGGTCGAGCTGGAGGAGGAACAGGTGGCAGCGCTCCGCCTCGTCGGTCTCGCCGATCGCCGCGGCCATCTCGCCGAGCCCCCGCAGCGACCGGAGGAAACCACGGTTCGTCGGCTCGGACCAGCGCACGTAGCCGCTCCCCCGCCACCCGTTGGCGCGCAGGGTGTCGAGCCCACGGTGGTAGCCGACCCGATAGGCGGCGTACCGCTCGATCGTGTCGCGACCCAGATCGCCGAGTTCGGCCCACGCGTCGAGGAACCGGGGTGACGCCGCGGCCACCTCGGCGACGCCCGCCCGCCGCTCCGACTCGGGCAACTCGAGTGCCGCGGCGAGCCGTCGAGCGTCCTCCGCGTCCGGAGCTGGGAGCACCGTGGTGGGGAGGCCCGTGGACATGTGGATCTGGTGGTCGCTCACCAGGGCAGCGTACCGATCGTGCCTGTCGACGGTCAGCGACGAACCGCCAGTCCTGCGCGGGCGGCAATTAGGGTGCGGCCGTGCTCGGACTCAGCCTCGACGAAGCGAAGAACGTCGCGATCGTCGCGGCCACCGTGTTCGCCATCGGAGCGATCGCCGCGATCTGGATCATGAAGTCGATCGTGCAGAAGGTGCTGGTCGCCGTGCTGCTGGTGATGTTGGCCTTCGCCGCCTGGTCGCAGCGCGAGTCGCTCCAGGAATGTGCCGAGCAGGTCCAGGCGAACGTCGACGAACGAGGTCTCCGAGGCGACGGCGGCCGGCGCCGGCACGACGAGCACCAGCACGCCGGGCGCAACCGGCTCGACCGGCGAATCGAGCGCGAGTGACACCACGTGCACGTTCTTCGGTGTCGACGTGACGATCCCGTGACGCCGCTCCCGTGACGACGATCCGATGCGAGCGATCCGTGACGCCCGCGGCTGACAACTCGCTGGGCGTCGAGAAGTCCACCCTGGCCACGATCACCGGGGCGAAGGCCGTCGCCAACACCGCGCTGCGCTGGATCCCTCCGTTCCTGCCAACGCTCGAGGGAGCGTTCGGCGTCTCGACCACGCAGCTCACGACCGTGCTCGGCGTGGGCGAGTTCGCCGGCCTGTCGACGCTCGCGGTCGGCGACCACCTCGACCGCGGCCGCGAACGACTGGTGATGGTGGCGTCGCTCGGGCTCGTGTCCATCTCGTCGATCATCGCCCTCGGCGGGACGCTGGCGACCTTCGCCGTCGCGTTCGTCGTGCTCGTGCTGGGCGTCTCCAACTACACCGTGGCCGGCCACACCTGGATCAGCCACCGGGTGGCCTATCGGTGGCGCGCCCGGTCGTTCGGCTTCTTCGAGATGTCGTGGGCGCTGGCCCTCCTGCTCGGGGCGCCGATCGTGGCCGCGCTGATCAACCAGTTCGGTTGGCGCGGACCGTTCGTGGCGCTCGCCGTCGCCGCCGCCGTCGCATCGCTCGTCGTCGCCTGGAAGCTGCCGAACGACGGCCCTCGACCGCGAGCCGGCCGCCACCCGAGCCCGGCGGCGACGTCGGGACCGGACGTCGGCCCGGAGGAGCACCCGGACGGAGCGCTGAGCGACCTCCATCGGCGGCCGCCGTTGACGGCGACGGCATGGCTCGTGGTGTCCGGATCGGCGCTGATGGCGCTCGCCGGGATCTCGGTCTTCGTGATCTCGGGGAGTTGGCTCGACGATGCATTCGGCGTCTCGACGGGCGGCATCGGTCTGGTCGCGATGGGCCTCGGTGCCGTGGAACTGCTGGCGAGTTCGACCATCGCCGCGTTCGCCGATCGCATCGGCAAGGTGCGCAGCACCGTCGCCGGGCTCCTCACGCTCGGGATCGGGCTCGTGATCATCGTCTCGGCGGGCGATGCGACCGTCGTCGGCGTCGTCGGTCTGCTCGTGTTCCTGCTCGGTTTCGAGTACGGCTTCGTGACGTCGCTGTCGCTGACCAGCGAGGCGATGCCCGACGCACGGGGGGCCACGCTCGCCATCAGCAACGCCGTCGGGACGTTGGCCCGCGGCGGCGGGACGATCCTGAGCGGCGTCCTGTACGGGGCGTTCGGGATCGGCGGCACCGCCGCCCTGTCCGGCTGCGCCGCCACCGCATCGTTGTCGTGCTACCTGATCAGCCGTCGGACGGCACGGCTTCCGCAAGGAAGCTGACGATCGCCGCGCTCACGGCGTCGGCGTGGGTGTTCGGCCCGAAGTGCCCGGCGCCCTCGATGTCGACCACCCGGACGTCGGCGATCATCGACGGCAGGGCCTCCATCGCCAGGCGGTGGTGCGGACGGGCCCGCTCACCGGCGATCGCCAGCACCGGCTGGGCGATCAGCGAGCCGTCCCACGGCGGGCGCGCCCGGAGGTCGCCGAGCTCGCCGAGCATCGCCGGGCCCTCCGCCCGCCGGGCCGCTCTGGTCGACGGGGGCAGCCGCTCCCATTTCTCGTCGCCGACCAGGCGGCGCATGAACGTCTCGCCCGCGTCGGCATCGGAGGCGGTGATCGCCCCCGCGGCGGCCAGTGCCGCGCTCCCGGCGGTCTCCCCCGGCCACCAGTCGAGCCACGACAGCGGGCTCTCGTACACCGCCACCCGCTCGACGAGGTCCGGACGCCGGGCGGCGAGCGCCAGCACGACGTTGCCGCCGAAGCTGTGCCCGAACGCGAGCCGGACACCCCGACCGTCGGTGCGCTCGTCGAGCAGTCGCTCCAGATCATCGACGTTCTGGTCGACGGTGAAGGGTGCGCCGAGCCCGGCCGATCGCCCGTAGCCGCGCCGGTCGTACCGGATCACGAGGAAGCGATCGGACAGCCGCCGGCTCAGGCGGAGCATGCCCGCCGACCGGTCCATCGATCCGTGTGCCAGCACGATGACCGGATCGCTCGGCGACCCACTCGATTCCGACCACACCCCGGTCGTCGTGTCCTCCGTCATTCGACGTGCACGACGCGCATCACGTCGGTGGCCGGATCGACGGCGTCGAACAACCCGTCGTGGATCGCCCGCCCGTCGCGGCCGAAGTTCCGACCGCCGGCAGGTGCACCGGCCAAGACGAGGACGATGTCGCCGTGCGCGATGAGCTCGCGCCCGAGCGCGGTCTCGACCGCGAACCAGACCATCTCGTCGGTCGACGCATACGTGTCGACCTGCACCGGATCGACCCCCCAGATCAGCGCCATCGACCGGACCATCGAGGGGTCCGGCGACAGGCCGATCAGCCGCGTCTGGGGCCGGAACCTCGCCATCGCCCGCGCGGTACGTCCACTGCGCGTGCAACACAGGATCGCGGCGGCGTCGGCGTCGATCGAGGCCTGCCACGCCGCATGGGTGACCGCACCGGTGATGCGATCGATCGAGGCGAGTTCGAGGTGGTCGTCGCTGGTCTGGACCCGGCCCAGACGGGTCGCCCATTGCCGGTAGCTCGCTTCCGATTCCGCCCGCTCGGCGACCCTCGCCATCGTGCGCACGACGCCGACCGGGTCACGCCCGATGGCGGTCTCGCCGGACAGCATCACCGCGTCGGTTCCGTCGAACACGGCGTTGGCGATGTCGCTGACCTCGGCCCGGGTCGGCGATGGGGCCGTGATCATCGACTCGAGCATCTGGGTCGCGGTGATCACCGGGGTCCCGGACTCGACGCAGTGCCGGATGACGCGCTTCTGCAGGTGCGGAACGTCCTCGATCGGGCAGTCGATCCCGAGATCGCCTCGTGCCACCATGATCGCGTCCGAAGCGATGACGATGGATCGCAGGTTGTCGATCGAGGTGTGGGTCTCGATCTTGGCGACGAGCTGGGCGCGGGCGCCGACGATGGCGCGGACCTCCTCGACGTCGCTCGCCTGACGGACGAACGACACCGCGATGTACTCCACCCCCGCCGCCGCCATCGTGTCGGCGAGCACGAGATCCTCCGCCGTCGGGGTCGTGAGCCGCAGCGTCTCCGACGACAGGTGCACCCCTGGCTGACCGTTCGCGTGCCCGCCGGTCTCGATCAGCGCGCTCGCCCCGTCAACGCCGACGGCGACGCAGGTCATCGAGATGGCGCCGTCGCCGAGTTGCACCCGGCTGCCCACCACGAGGTCGTCCAGCAGCGTCGCGTACGGCACGGTGATGCACACCGCGTCGCTCGGACCATCGCCGGGACGGAGCGTCACGAGACTGCCCGGCGTGAGTTGCACCCCTCCGTCGGGGAACTGGCCGGTCCGGATCTTCGGGCCGGGAAGGTCGGCCAGCACCGCGACCTGCTTGCCGATGTCCTCGGCGGCCCGGCGGACGTGCGCCAGGCGGGCGAGGTGCTCGTCGAGTTCGCCGTGGCTGAGGTTCAGGCGCACCACGTCGACGCCCGCTTCGAGCAGGCTCCGCAGCACCGTGGGATCGTCGCAGGCGGGACCGAGCGTGGCGACGATCTTCGTCCGCCGGCTCATATCTGATTGGCTATCCAGCAATGGAACTGCTGCTGGTACGTCATGCACTGCCGATCAGGCGCGAGTTGGTGGAGGGCGTCGCCGACCCTGAACTCTCGGAATCGGGGCTGCGTCAGGCCGAACATCTCGCCCAGTATCTCTCATCCGAGCCGATCGATGCCGTGTACTCGAGCCCGATGCAGCGCGCCCGGCAGACCGCAGCACCGGTCGCCGCCGCGCTGGGGCTCGACGTCGTCATCGAAGCGGGGATCGCCGAGTTCGACCAGAACAGCCCCGAGTACATCCCGGTGGAGGAACTGAAGGCCGCCAACGACCCCCGGTGGATCGCGATGGTGGAGGGGACGTGGGATTCGGACGAGACCGACGCCGAGTTCCGGGCCCGCACGATCGGGTCGATCGAGTCGATCATCGAGCGCCATCCCGGCCAGCGGGTGGTCGCGGCCTGCCACGGCGGCGTGATCAACCTGTACCTCGGACACGTGCTCGGCCTGAGCGCGGCGACGCGGGGGTTCTTCTACCCCAACTACACATCGATCCATCGCGTCGCCGCCGCATCGAGCGGCGAACGATCGATCGTCACCGTCAACGAGACCACCCACTTGCGTGGCACCGGGCTCCCCATCGGCCTCTTCCAGAAGGGCTGACCGTGGCCATGCATCCTCACCACGACGTTCCGCTCGGCGACCTGCTCGCCTTCCTCGACCGATCGCCGTCGCCCTGGCACGCGGTCGAATCGACCATCGAGCGGCTGACCGGCTTCGAGCGCCTCGACGAATCCGCGCCGTGGTCCGACGTGCCGGCCGCCGGCTACGTCGTCCGTGATGCCGCCCTGATCGCGTGGCGGTTGCCGACGGGCCCCACCGACCCTGCCCGGCCGTTTCGCATCGTCGGGGCCCACACCGACTCGCCCTGCCTGCGGGTGAAACCGCACCCCGATGCCGGTGCGTTCGGCTGGAAGCAACTGGCGGTCGAGGTCTACGGCGGCATCCTGAACAACTCGTGGCTCGATCGCGACCTCGGCGTCGCCGGGCGCCTGATCGCCACGGACGGCACCGCGACGCTGGTCGACGTCCACGAACCGATCGCCCGGGTGCCGCAGCTCGCCGTGCATCTCGACCGGGACGTGAACGGCGTCGGGCTGCTGCTCGACACGCAACAACACCTCAGCCCCGTGTGGGGCGTCGGGTTCGCCGCCGTCGGCGAGTTCGCCGAGTGGATCGGCGAGCGGGCCGGCGTCGCCGCCCCGAGCTGGTGGGAGCTGTCGCTGTTCGATGTCCAAGGGGCGTCGGTGCTCGGCGCCGATCGGTCGCTGCTGTCGTCGGGCCGGCTCGACAACCAGCTCTCCTGCTGGGCCGCCGCCACCGCGCTGACCGCGAGCGAGCCGTCGGACCATGTCGCCATGATCGTGTTGAACGATCACGAAGAGGTCGGTTCGTCGAGCCGTTCGGGCGCCGCGGGACCGTTCCTCGAGCACGTGATCAACCGGCTCGTGGAATCCCGCGGCGGGACCGACAGCGACCGCATCAGGTCGTTGTCGACGTCCGCCTGCGTCTCGTCCGACAACGCCCATGCGGTGCACCCGAACTACCCCGAACGCCACGAGCCGGGACACCGGCCGATCGTGAACGCCGGCCCGGCGATCAAGGTCAACTCCAACCAGCGCTATGCGACGTCGGCGACGACCGCCGCCGCGTTCGAGCGGGCCTGCGACGCGGCGGGCGTGCCGTGGCAGGTGTTCGTGTCACGCAACAACATGCCGTGCGGGTCGACCATCGGCCCGATCACCTCGACCCGGCTCGGCATCTCGACGGTCGACGTCGGGATCCCCCAGCTCTCGATGCACTCCGCGAGGGAACTCTGCGGGACCGACGACCCGCCCTACCTCGCCGCCGCCCTCACCCACTTCCTCTCCTGACCACAACGCGATGAGCGAACGGCCCGACTACCGGGCCACTCGCTCATCGCCCTCGCGCGACCCACAACGCGATGAGCGAACGGCCCGACTGTCAGGCCGTTCGCTCATCGCCCTGCGCGATTCCGATCGAGCTTGCGGTACAGATCGACGACCTCCGACACCGATCGATCGAAGAACTCTTCGTACTCGGTCCGACTCACGCGGTGCACGTGCCAACCGATCGACGAGGCGGCCCGGTCGCGGCGTCGGTCGGAGATCGCCCCGGCCGTCTCGACGTGTGTCGGATGCACGTCGAGCTCGATCGCCAACCGCAACCTCGGCACCGCCAGGTCGAAGTACGCCTGCCCGTAGCCAGGCAGGACGACAGCGTGTTGGCGCGAGATGCCGATGATCCCCTGCCGCCCGAGGGCCTCGCCGAATCTCACCTCCGGATGCGAGTCGGCGGCCCCGCCGTCGAGCCGGCGGGAGAGCTGGCGCAGGAACATCGTCGCCCACTTCCGTTGCGGCGACAGCCAGTCGACCGCGACCTCGACGAGGTCCGCCTCGGCCAGCGCGCCATCGCGGATCGCCTGTTCGATGACCGACAGCAGGTCGTCCGGCCCGAGCCATCTCGCCAGGTCGAACGCCGTGCGGGCGCGAGTGGTGACCCGCACGCCGTCGGAGCGTTGCATCACGTCGTGTTCGTGGATCGCCGCCGTGCGATAGGTGGACACCCACGGGGCGATCGACGGGTTGCTCGCCGGAGGCACCCAACACGTGGATCCGGCTGTCGCGAGGCAACCGGCGGAAGTTCCAGATGCGACCGGCGGTCGGCCCGGCGATCGACACGTCCGGACGGGCCACGCAGACGGCTGCGCAGAGGCCGAGCTCGTCGAGTTCCCGGCTCGCGGATCGGTAGGCGCCACGCAGGACTCCGACGATCGCGCCGTGCTCCTCCAGCTGCTTGATCCGGCGTGGCGTCAGCCCCGCTCCGACGAGCTGGTCGACGGAGGCCACCCCGTGTTGTGTCGCGAACACCCGATGTGCTGCCGCGGTGAGATGCGTCATCGCACGCTCCCTGTGATCGAGATCCTCAGGGGAGAGCCGGCGCAAGCAGGTTACGGCGGGGCGAGATCGAAACCCTCCCCGCGCAACGCGATGAGCGAACGGCCTGACTACCGGGCCACTCGCTCATCGCCTCGCGAGAACGCGCAACGCGATGAGCGAACGGGCCGACTACCGGGCCGCTCGCTCATCGCCTGCGCGGGCTTGGGCTTTGGCTTCGGCGCGGTCGAACATGCGCTGGAGCTCGACCGACAATTCGGCGGTGACCGAGGCGATGGCGGCGCGTGAGGCGCGGCCGGACTCGCCCACCTCGGCCGAGATCGGTGCGCCGATCACCACGCACACCTTGGCGGGATGGATCATCTTGGCGTGGCGCGGCATCACCCGGGCCGAACCGCCGATCCCGATCGGGATGATCGGCACCCCTGCCTTGGCGGCGACGTAGGCCGCCCCGTCGAACAGCGGCTGCACGGCAGGGCCATCCTTGCGTTCGCCCTCCGGGAACAGCACGAGCGGCTCACCGCCCTCGAGCGTGGCGATGCAGCGCTTCAGCGCCTCGCGATCGGCCGACCCACGGGCGACCGGGAAGGCACCGAGCGTCGACGCCAGCCAGCCGGCCCAGCGCGACTCCCACACCTCCTGCTTGCCCATGAACCGGATCCGCCGGCGGGTGACGCACGCGGTGATCGGCGTGTCGACGTAACTCCGGTGCACCGGAGCGAGCACGTAGGCGCCGCTGGTCGGCAGGTGCTCCGACCCTTCGATCGTCAACCGCGTGAAGACGCGGGTGAAGCCGCACAGCGCCGTGCGGAACACCGCGTACGTGATGCGGTCGAACCGCGTCGACCCCACGAACTTGCTGGTGGTCACGGCACGAGCTCCAGCAGGTGATCGACCACCTCGTCGATCGACATGCCGCTCGTGTCGACGAGCACCGAACCGGATGCCTCGGTGAGCGGACTGTCGGCGCGGGTCGAGTCCTTCCGATCGCGCTCGATGATCGACGCCTCGACCTCGTCGACGCTCCCGCCGATCTCGGCCACCCGCCGCTCGGCGCGCACGCGTGGCGATGCCGTGACGTACAGCTTGAGCGCCGCGTCGGGAAACACGACCGAGCCGATGTCGCGCCCTTCGACGACGCCCCCGCCCCGCTCGGCCACCCACTCCCGCTGCCGTCGGACGAGTTCGGCCCGGACCCGACTGTTGGCGGAGACCGCGCTCACCGCCGAGGTCACCTCGCGCCCGCGGATCTCGACCGTGGCATCGACGCCGTCGACCGTGACGCCATCGTCGTCGACGCGCAGCTCGAGCGATTCGGCGACGTCGGCGACGTCGTCGTCGTCCGGATCGAGACCACGTCGCAGGACGGCGAACGTCACCGCCCGGTACATCGCGCCGGTGTCGAGGTACTCGAGGCCGAGCCGACGGGCGAGCGCCCGACCGACGGTGCTCTTGCCCGCGCCGGACGGCCCGTCGATGGCGATGACGACGGCGCGCGCCGGACGCTCGTCGGGCTCGTTCACGGTCGCACCATCAACTCCTGCTCCGACGGTCACCAGGACACCCCGAGCGGACGACCCTCGTCGTACCCCGCCGTGCTCTGCACGCCGACCACCGCCCGCTCGTGGAACTCGGTGATCGTCGCCGCACCCGCGTACGTGCACGACGATCGCAGCCCGGCCACGATCTGGTCGATGATGTCCTCGACGCTCGGGCGTTCGGGATCGAGGTACATCCGCGAGGTGCTGATGCCCTCCTCGAACAGCTCCTTGCGGGCCCGCTCGAACCCGCCGTCACTGCGCGTCCTGTCCTTCACGGCGCGGTTCGAGGCCATCCCGAAACTCTCCTTGTACAAGCGGCCGTCGAGGTCGCGCAGCGTGTCGGCGGCGGACTCGTAGGTGCCGGCGAGCCACGAACCGAACATGACGTTGGCCGCACCACCAGCGAGGGCGAGCGCCACATCGCGCGGGAAGCGGACGCCACCGTCGGCCCAGATGTGCCGCCCGAGCCGGGCCGCCTCGGCGGCGCACTCGACGACCGCCGAGAACTGCGGCCGGCCCACGCCGGTCATCATCCTCGTGGTGCACATCGCACCGGGCCCGACCCCCACCTTGACGACGTCGGCGCCGGCTTCGATCAGCTGGCGCGTCCCGTCAGCGGTCACCACGTTGCCGGCCACGATCTTGACCGCCGGGAGTTCGGCGCGCACCGCCTCGATGGCGTGCAGCGTCCGGGTCTGGTGTCCGTGCGCCGTGTCGATCACCAGGACATCGGCACCGAACGCGGCCAACTCCTTGGCCCGCACCGCGGGGTCGCCGTTGATGCCGACCGCCGCGCCGATCAGCAGCTTGCCGGCGGCGTCGACGGCGGGCTGGTAGATCGTCGAGCGCAGCGCGCCCTTGCGGGTGATGACACCGATGAGGCGGCCGTCGCCGTCGAGTACGGGCGCCACGCGCAGCCGCTTCTCACCGAGCTCCTCGAAGGCCGACGCCGGATCGACGTCGGGGGCCAGCCGGTGCAGGTTGGTGCTCATCACGTTGCCGAGCTGGGTGAACCGGTCGACGCCTTCACCGTCCTTCTCCGTGAACAGCCCGACCGGCGTGCCCTCGTCGACCACCACGACGGCCCCGTGGGCGCGCTTGTGGATCAGCGACAGTGCGTCGCCGATGGTCGCGTCGGGGCCGAGCGTGATCGGTGTCTCGAACACGGGGTGGCACCCCTTGACGTACTGGATCACGCGTCCGACGACATCGACGGGGATGTCCTGGGGCAGGATCGCGATGCCGCCACGACGGGCGACCGTCTCGGCCATCCGTCGCCCGGCCACGGCGGTCATGTTCGACACGACGAGCGGGATCGTCGTGCCGATGCCGTCGGGTGTGGTCAGATCGACGCTCATGCGCGACGGCACGTCCGACAGGCTCGGCACCATGAAGACGTCGCTGTAGGTCAGGTCGAATCCAGCGTCGGGATGGAGCAGTTTCATCGTGGTTCCTCGAGATCGCGGACTGAGTTCGCGGCACACGCGAGTGGATACTCGTGCTGCCGTTCCGGCGAGAGCAGGCTACGGCGTAGCCTGTCGGCTCGATGACCACTTCTTCCGTTCCGGTGGTGCTCGTCCACGGCTGGGGTGGCTCGTTCGCCTCGACGTGGCAGCGCAACGGTTTCACCGCCCTGCTCGACGATGCCGGACTCGAGGTGATCGGCATCGACCTGCTCGGCCATGGTGACGCTCCCAAGCCCCATGAACCCGATGCCTACCACGATCTCACCGAGCGTGTCGTGGCGTCGCTCCCCGACGGCCCGGTCGATGCGATCGGCTTCTCGCTCGGCGCCATGACGCTGCTGCGGCTGGCCATCGCCGAGCCGCACCGGTTCAATCGCCTGGTGCTCGCCGGCGTGGGTGCGAACATCCTCGAGCCCGACCCGAAGGGGTCGCAGCTGATCGCCGACGGGCTGAACCGTGTGACGGCGGGCGAGGATCTCGCCGAACTCGACAACGTGGTTCGCCTGTTCGTGCAGTACGCCCAGCAGCCGGGCAACGACCTCGAGGCGCTGACGGCGGTCATGAACCGCCCCCCGTCCGAGGTGCCCACGGCCGAGGAACTCGCCAAGGTGACGTGCCCCGTGCTCGTGGTGGTCGGCGACCGCGACTTCGCCCATCCCGGCGACGCCCTCGCGGCGTCGTTCCCCGACGGGCGGTGCCAGACGCTGAAGAACGTCGACCACTTCGCGACGCCGGATTCCTTCGGATTCTTCGACGCCGCGCTCGAGTTCCTCGACGCCATCTGACCCGCCGCCGTCCCATGATCCAACGCGGACGCGCCGAGATCGAACCGACGACGGACGTCGAGCGGGCGGCGCGGGCCATCGCCGACGGCGGTCTCGTGGTCATCCCGACCGAGACGGTCTACGGGCTTGCCGCGGATGCGGCGAACCCCGACGCGGTCGCCCGCATCTTTGCGGTCAAGGGGCGCCCGCACGGGCATCCGCTCATCGTCCACCTCGCCGCCACCGGTGATCTCGACGACTGGGCGAGCGACGTGCCGGCCGAGGCCCGGCGCCTCGCCGAGCTGTCGTGGCCGGGCCCGCTGACCATCATCGTGCCCCGCTCCGATCGTGTGCCCGATGTGGTGACGGGCGGACGTGGTTCGGTGGGGCTCCGGGTGCCGGCGCACGCGATGACCCTCGAGCTCATCCGCCTCGCCGGAACGGGGCTCGCCGCGCCGTCGGCCAACCGCTTCGGAGCGGTCAGTCCGACCACCGCCGCCCACGTCATCGACGACCTCGCCGGGTTCCTCGACCCGGCCCGCGACGTGGTGCTCGACGGCGGGCCGTGCCCCGTCGGCGTCGAGAGCACGATCGTCGATTTCTGCAGCGGGACCCCACAGATCCTGCGCGCCGGCGGGATCGCCCCGGAGGAGATCGCCGAGCTGCTCTCGTCCGAGCTGACCGAGGCGGGCGGGCCCGCCCGCGCGAGCGGCATGCTCGACTCCCACTACGCGCCGGGTGCCGCCGTCGTCCTCGCCGAGACGAGAACCGAGGCACAGGCGCTGCTGTCCGCCACACCCGGCGCGGTCGTCATCGACATGACCGACGATCTCACCCGCTACGCCCGCACCCTGTACGCCGCCCTGCGCGACGCCGACGAGGGCCACCCGCCGGCGGTGATCGCCGTGCTGCCGCCGGCGATCGGTCTCGGCCACGCGATCCGTGACCGGCTCGGCAAGGCCGCGGCTCCGCGTCCTGGCGGGTGACGGCGCCGTCAGTCCCAATCGAGCTGATTGAGATGCGCGATCCACACGTCGCGCACCGCCTCGACGCTCGGCGCCGGCCGACCGCCGACCGACGCGACCTGCAGGCTCACGGTCGAGGCGCCGGCATCGGGCACCAGGTCGAGCCCGCACCAGCAGTCACCCGGTTCGCGCAGTGCGACCTCGAGCCGGTAGGGCGGGTCGTCGTCGAGCACCTCGCCGATCCACGAGGCCACGACGAGCAACGCCTCGAACGTCTCCGCGGGCAGCGCCTCGACCGTGAACGAGGGAACATCGGTCGCCACCCGCTCGGCGCCGAGCCAGGATTCATCGGCGGTCCGCGGTGGCGCGCCGGGCTCCGGTCCGGCTGAGGGGCCGGCGCGCCGCGCGATCTCCTCGAGCGCGCGGTTGGTCGCCGCGTTCAGCGCCGCCATGTCGGCGACGTCGCCGCCGGCATCGGGGTGACGGTCCTTGGCGAGGCGCCGCCGCGCCGCGCGCACGTCCTGCTCGTCTGCGTCGGGCGGGAGGCCCAGCGCAGCGAACGGATCGGTCATCGTTCCAGGTCGCGCAGCTCGGCGTACCGCTCGCGCAGATTCCCCGGCTCGAGCGGATCGGCGACGACGGTCCCCCGGCCCAGTCCCCAGCGCTCCTGCACGACCGCCGGCTCGACCTGTTCGAGCACTGCGGCGGCCTGCACGGCGGCTCCGGTCGCCACGGCCTGCTCGGCGTCGCTGACCACGAGGGGCAGGTCGATCAGCCCGGCGAGCACGCGCCGGAACGCGAGGCTCTGGGCGAGGCCGCCCACGAGCATCACCCGCCCGCCGACCGAGGCGTGCGACCGCAACGCATCGAGGGCGTCGACGAGACCACACGCGACCCCCTCCAGCGTCGCTCGGGCCAGTTCCTCGCGGCTCACGTCGCTGCGCAGCCCGCCGAGGAGACCGGTCGCGTTCGGGCGGTTCGGGGTGCGCTCACCGTCGAAGTACGGCAGCAGCGTGGCGCGTTCGCCGGCGGGCGCGGCCAGCGCGAGTTCGTCGAAGCCGTGGTGGTCGACCCCGAGGAGCCGGGCCACGGCATCGACCACCTTGGCCGCGTTCAGCGTGCAGACGAGCGGGAGGAACCGGCCCGTGGCGTCGGCGAACCCGGCGACGTCACCCGAGGAGTCGGCGGTCGGCGTGTCGCTCACGGCGAACGCCGTTCCGGAGGTGCCGGCCGAGATCACCGCGTCGCCCGTTCGCAATCCCACCCCCATCGCCGCCGCCATGTTGTCGCCGGTGCCGGGGCCGACGACGGCTCCTCGCCACTCCCCCGCCGAGTCCAAGGGGCCCAGGACGGTCGGCAGCACATCGCTCCAGTCGCGCGACGCGTCGATGATCGCCAGCACCTGGTCGACGTAGGTGCCGCGGGTGGGCGACCAGTAGCCGGTGCCCGACGCGTCGCCGCGATCGGTCACGAATCGGCCGGTCATCCGGAACGTCAGGTAGTCGTGCGGCAGCATCACCCGCGCGATGCGATCCCACGCGGCCGGGTGCGTGCGATGCAGCCACGACAGCTTGGTCACCGTGAGCGACGCCACCGGGACGCTGCCGACCGCGTCGACGAACGCCCGGCGACCCGCGTCGCCGCCGCCCATCTGCTCGACGAGCCATTCGGCGTCGGGTGCCGACTCCGTGTCGTTCCACAACTTGGCCGGGTGCACGGGCTGGTCATCCCGGTCGACGGCGACCATGCCGTGTTGTTGGCCGCCGACGCTGACCGCGGCGATGGAACCGGTGTCGTCCAGCCCCGCTCGTTCGACCGCCCGCGCGTAGGCCGCCTCCAGCGCGCTCCACCAGTCGGCGGGCATCTGCTCGCTGACCGGCGGGGTGACCAGCGTGTGCGGCGACGACCCTCGACCGACGACGCGTCCGGTGTCGAGGTCCCTGATCTCGACCTTGGTCGATTGGGTTGACGAGTCGATCCCCGCGACGAAAGCCATGCGCGGACGTTAGACCCAGTCGGGCGACCGGCCCCATGCGTCGTCGAACGTGACCTCCCCGATCGGCTTGCGCTTCACGGGTCCGTGGTGGCCGGCCGGCACACCGAGGGTGATGCACGCCGACAGCGCGACGCCGTCCGGGATGGACAGCTGCTCGCGGAGCTCGGTTTCGACACCGTGGTGCCACATCGTGAGCGCACCGCCGTAGCCGAGCGCGCGGGCGGCGAGCAGCAGGTTCTGACAGGCCGGATACACCGACGCGCCTTCGTCCGGCGACGGTGCCCGATACCGCTCGAGGCAGACGAGCACGACGACCGGCACCTGCTCGAAGTGGTCGACGTACTGCTGCATCGAGTCGGCGAACTTCGACGGCCGGTAGCCGTCGGCGACCCGCTTCGCGTTCCAGCCCGCGCGAAACGCCGTGCCGAGCAGCGCCTTGGTGGCGATCGCGTTCGGTCCGTCGCGGAGCACGAGGAAGCGGAACGGCTGCCGGTTCGATCCGGACGGTGCACGACCGGCGTGCCAGAGGATCGTGGCCAGGTCGGCGTCTGGGATCGGATCGGCCGTGTAGCGGCGAATCGCCCGCGTCGTGGCCAGGCCCTCGAGGAGCGAGATCTCGGTCATCGGGCCGGGCGACGACTAGCGGCCGCGGAACTCGGGCTGGCGCTTCTCCATGAAGGCGGTGACACCCTCGGTGAAATCGTCGGTGCGCAGCAGCGGCAGCAGCTGCAGGAAGACGTGGTGGACGTTCTGCTCGAACGTCTCGGTCTCGGCGGCGCGCATCATGCGCTTGATCGCCCGCACGGCGAGCGGCGCGTTGCCGGCGATCTCCGCGGCGAACTCCCGTGCCTGCTTCGCCAGGTCACCGGCAGGCACCACGCGATTGACGAGGCCCAGGTCGAGCGCTTCGTCGGCGGTGAGCGTGCGTCCCGAGAAGGCGATCTCGGCCGCCTTGGCGTAGCCGACCATGCGCGGCAGCAACCAGGTGCCGCCGCTCTCCGGCACGATGCCGCGCTTGGCGAACCCGGGGTTGAGCTTGGCGGTGTCGGCGGCGATGCGGATGTCGCAGCCCAGCGCCAGGTCGAGGCCGTAGCCCGCGGCGCCGCCGTTGAGCGCGCAGATCGTCGGGGTGTCGATGTTGTGCAGCACGATCGGCGGGGCGTCGCGCAGCTCGAACTCGCCGGTGAACGACGACGGCCCACCCAGGTTGCCGAGCCCGCCCTTGGGGCCGGCCATCTGCGCCTGGAGGTCGAGCCCGGCGCAGAACGCCCTGCCCTCGCCGGTGAGCACGATGCAGCGGACCTCGCCGTCGCGATCGGCCTGCAGCAGCCGGGCCGAGATCTCGCCGAGCATCAGCCCGGAGATCGTGTTCATCCGCTCGGGCGCGTCCAACGTGATCGTGGCGACATGGTCGGCGACCTCGTAACGGACCTCGCTCGGTGCGGAGATCGGGGTGGTCGGGGCTGAGTCGTCGATGCTGTCGTTCACGCGGCCGAAACGCTAGTGCCTGGCACATCGTGTCAACGAGGCCTACACTTGGCGCACCTTATGAGCGCAGGCATCCCGCCTGTGCCCCAACAAGGGGGAGAACCCACAACTATGCAGAAATCACGCGTGATGCGCGTCGGTGTACTGCTCGTTGCCTTGTCGTTCACTGCCGCAGCATGCGGTAGCGACGACGATGCATCCAGCGACACCGAAGCGCCAGCTGGCAGTGAGGCACCTGCCGACACCGAAGCAACCGCCGACACCGACGCACCCGCCGACACCGAGGCTCCGACCGACACCGAGGCTACCGACGACACCGAGGCTCCGGCCGACACGCGAGGCTCCGGCCACGGGTGCGCGAGGCGGGAGTGCGGCAACGCACCGAGCGACGTCACCGACGGCGAGCTCGAAGGCTTCCGCCGGCACCACGCCGTTCGGCGCGCATCACCGACGAGTTCATCGCTCGTCTGTGCGAGGTCAACCCGGAGCTCACCGACCTCAACTACGCCACCGAGACCTACGACGCCGATGATGATCTCGGCGCTGGCGGTCGAGCAGGCCGGCGACGACGGCATCGCGCACGCCTCCGAGATCAACGGCATCACCCGCGACGGCGAGAAGTGCACCACGTTCGCCGACTGCGACGCGCTCATCGAGGCCGGTACCGACATCGACTACGACGGTGTCTCCGGCCCGCTCGACCTTCGCCGGCAACGGCGAGCCGATCGAGGCGAGCTACGGCCTGCTGTCGATCGGCAACAACAACCGCATCGACTACTCGCCCAGACCGAGTACTTCGAGGTCAGCGGCCCCGGACGCCGACGTCGACCAGGTCCCGGTCGAAGGCAACCGGGAAGGCGACGGCGTGCTGACGTTCGGCACGCTGCTGCCGCAGACGGGCTCGCTGGCCTACCTCGGACCGCCGGAGTTCGCTGGCTTCAATCTCGCCATCAACGAGATCAACGAAGCCGGTGGCGTTCTCGGCGACGACGTCGTCGGCATCGAGGGCGACTCCGGTGACAGCTCGACCGACCAGGCCAACCAGACCACCGACCGTCTCCTCTCGGAGAACGTCGACGTGATCGTCGGCGCCGCCTCGTCGGGTGTGACCCTGTCGGTGCTCGACAAGATCACAGCCGCCGGCGTCACGATGTTCTCGCCGGCCAACACGTCCGAGACCCTGTCGACGTATGACGACAAGGGCCTCTACTTCCGTACGGCCCCGCCGGACCTCTACCAGGGTGACGTGCTCGGCCAGTTCGTGACCGGCGAAGGCAACCAGACGGTGGCCATCCTCAACCTGAACGATGCCTACGGCAACGGTCTCGCCGAGTCGGTCGCTGGAGCACGATCACCGAGTCCGGTGGTGAGGTCGTGTACCAGAAGTCATACGACCCGGCCGCAACGTCGTTCGACAGCGAAGTCGACGAGATCGTCGCTGCCGACCCCGACGCCATCATCGTCATCGGCTTCAACGAATCGTCGAAGGTCCTGCGCACGATGGTCGAAAAGGGTGTCGGGCCGACGGTCAAGAGCGTCTAGGGCTTCGATGGCAACATCGGCAACGCTCTCGGCGTCAACTTCGATGCCGGCAACTGATCAACACCTGAACACGTAACGACGAACAAGAACTGACGGAGCCCGGGTCGTTCGACCCGGGCTCCTTCGTGTCATCGGGCTCGCTCAGTCGCGTTCGATGCGCTGCAGTCCGCCTCCCGGCGTCCACCATTCGACGACGAGCTTGGTCGCCGCGGCGTCGAGCCCGGTGATGACCACCTCGGTGATGTCGGCGACGAACATCTCCCCGTCCGGTGCATCGGTTGCGTCCTCCGTGGTCACCGGTCCGGCCGGGATCGCCCGTCCGGCGATCTTGGCCTCCCCCGGCCAGTCGCTCTCCTTGCCCTCCTCGGGGTGGAACGTCGGGCCGTGCAACGCGAACCGCGGGTCACGCCGCAGGTCCGCTCCCTTGCGGGCGCCCGTCATCGACCCGAACGTGAGATCCCCGTTGGCGTCGAACTCGCACTCGATCCCCGAGATCCGCGGCGATCCATCCGCACGCAGCGTGGCGATCGTCTTGTGCCGGCCGGCGTCGAACAGTCGTCGCACCCGGTCCGCGAACTCCGGTTCGGCCTGCTCGATCGCCGTCCAACGTGGCACGGTCGGGCAGCGTAGTTCGCCGCCCGCTGCCGTCATCAGGTGCAGGCGATCAGGTGCAGGCGATCAGGTGCGGGCGAGCGTGCCGAGGTACAGCTCGATGACCTTGGGATCCTTGAGCAGTTCCCGACCCGACCCGGTGTACGCGTTGCGACCCTGGTCGAGCACGTAGCCGCGATCGCACACCTGCAGCGCCCGCCGGGCGTTCTGCTCGACGATGAGGATCGCCACGCCGGTGTCGTTGATCAGCTTGCAGCGGAGGAACACCTCGTCCTGCAGCATCGGCGACAGACCGGCCGACGGCTCGTCGAGCAACAGCAGCGTCGGGTCGAACATCAGCGCCCGACCCATCGCGACCATCTGGCGCTCGCCACCCGACAGTGACCCGGTCTTCTGGTCGGCGCGCTCGGCGAGCCGCGGGAACAAGCCGGTGACGACCTCGTAGCGCTCCTTGAACTGCTTCGGGCGGAGGAAGCAGCCCATCTCGAGGTTCTCCTTCACCGTCATCGTGGAGAAGACGTTGTTCGTCTGGGGCACGAACCCGACCCCGCGTTGCACCAGCTTGTGCGGTCGCTGGCCGGTGATCTCGTCGCCGTGGAGGAGCACCGAACCCGAACGGATCGACACGAGGCCGAGCATCGCCTTCAGCAGCGTCGACTTGCCGGCACCGTTCGGCCCGATGATCCCGACGAACTCGCCAGGGGCGACATACAGGTCGCAACCGTTGAGGATGTTGACCTCGGGGACGTAGCCGGCGACGAGGTCGCCCGCTTCGATGACGTTCGCCGTGCTCGAGTCGCTCATTCGCGGTCGCCTCCTGCATCCTCGGCGGCAGCCGCATCCTGGCCCTCGATCGTGGACTCGTGGAGACGTTCGAGATCGACCAGGTCCGGGGCGAGGCCCAGTTCCTCGACGGCCTGCTCGTCGGTCATCGCCCCGAGATCGACGTCGTGGTGGGCACCGAGGTACGCGTCGATCACGGCCTGGGTCCCCGAGATCTGCTCGGCGGTGCCCTCGGCGATCAGCTCGCCCTGGGCCATCACGAGCACCCAGTCGCTGATCTCGTGGACCATGTCCATGTCGTGCTCGACGAACAGGACGGTGCGGCCTTCGTCGCGAAGCTCCTGGATGTGGCCGAGCAGGCTCTGCTTCAGCGCCGGGTTCACGCCGGCCATCGGCTCGTCGAGCATGATCAGCGTCGGGTCGGTCATCAGTGCCCGAGCCATCTCCAACAGCTTGCGCTGGCCGCCGGACAGGTTGCCGGCGAACTCGTCGCGCATGTGGGCGAGCTTGAACCGTTCGAGCAACGCGTCCGCCCGAGCGGTGATCTCGTCCTCCTGCTTGGTCCACAGCCACTTGAAGGGCCCGCCCAGATCGACTCACCGCGCTGTTCGGTGGCGCCGAGGCGCATGTTCTCGATGACGGTCAGCCGCGACAGGGCCTTGGTCAGCTGGAACGTGCGCACCATGCCCATCTTGGCCACCTTGTGCGCGGCGACCCCGCTCAGGTCGCGCCCATCGAAGGTCCAACGTCCCCGTCGTCGGGCGTGTCGAAGCCGGTGAGCAGATTGAAGAACGTTGTCTTCCCCGCACCGTTCGGGCCGATCAGCGCCGTGATCCGGTTGCGTTCGATCTCGGCGTGGTCCACGTTGACCGCCGCGAGGCCACCGAACCGGCGGATCGATCCCGTCGGCGACGAGGATCGGGTCGCGCTTGGCGACGCCGGGTGCGGTCGGATCGATGTCACTCGTCACGTCGCTCGGCAGCGTCGCCATTGCGGTCAGGTCGTCAGCGGACATCGAACACCTGCTCACGCTTGTCGCCGAAGATGCCCTGCGGGCGGAAGATCACGAGCAGCGCCAGCGCCACGCCGGCGACGATGTTCTTCACGATGCCGAAGTTGTTCGAGTCGACGATCCATTCCGGGATGTTGTTGTTGCGGGTGCCCTGCTCGAGCAGGTTGTCGACGAACTGGATCACGAAGAAGAAGATGATCGTGCCGACGATCGGCCCCTTCACCCGCCCGAGACCGCCGAGCACGATGATCAAGAAGGCGAAGAACGTCAGCGTCGTCGCGAACTCACCGGTCTGAGCCGACTGCTTCTGCGCCGCCAGCCAGAGCCCGCCGATCGAACCGATGACGCCGCCGAGGATCAGGCTCTGCATCTTGAAGGCCAGCACGTTCTTGCCGAGCGCTCGAGCTGCTTCCTCGTCCTCACGGATGCTCTTCAGCACGCGACCCCACGGGCTGCGCATCAGCGCCCAGATGAACGTGGCGATGATCGCGACGAGTGACCAGCCGACGAGCATCATGAACAGCCGGTAGCCGTCGATCGACTGCGCCCCCATGTTGAACCGGGCCGTGTTGTCGATCGGATTCAGATCCTCGAAGAAGCCGGTCCACCCGTTGCGGCCGTCGGTGCCGCCCGTCAGCCACGTGAACCGGGTCGAGTTGAGGAAGAACCTGATGATCTCGGCGACGGCGATCGTGACGATCGCCAGGTAGTCGGCCCGAAGCCGGAGCGTCGGAAGTCCGAGCGCGAGCGCGAGCAGCACCGAACAGACGAGCATCAGCGGCAGCGCCAAGTACCAGGCCCAGTCGTACGCGACGATCGGGATGGCGAAGGCGTAGGCACCGACGGCGGCGAAGCCGGCCTGACCGAAGTTCAGCAGCCCGGTGTAGCCGACGTGAACGTTGAGGCCCGAAGCGATGATGCAGTAACCGGCCGCCGCAGCGTTGATCGACGTGTACAACGCGTTCCAGAAGATCAAGTCCCAATTCATCCGATGCGCTCCTTCGAGCCGAGCATCCCTGCGGGCTGACGAGCAACACGACGATCAGCACGATCAACGCTCCGACAGTCTTCAGATCGTTGGCGTTCGGCACGATCCAGGTCCACAGCTCGACGAACGACGCCGATCACGAGGCTGCCGAGCAACGCCCCGAACGGGTTGCCGAGTCCACCGAGTGTGATCGCGGCGAACATCAGCAGCAGCAGGGTGAAGCCCATGTCCCACTTGATTCCGAACTCGAGACCGTAGAACACCCCACCGAGGCCCGGCCAAGCGCTCCGCCGAGGATCCAGACGATGCAGGATCACCCGGTCGGTGTCGATGCCGCTCGACGACGCCAGGTCAGGGTTGTCGGACACCGCACGGATCGCCTTGCCGAAGCGCGCCCGCAGCAGGAAGAGAGCGACACCGACGATCACCAACGTCGAGATGCGCCGATGATGAACAGCGTGCGGGGCGGGAGGTCGACCGGCCCGATCGAGATCGGGTTCCGCTGCAGCGTGTACTGCTGGTACGCCTTGAGGTCGCCACCGAACAGGTACAGGTAGAAATAGCGCATCGCCAGCGCCACTCCGATCGACACGATCATCATCGAGGTGAGGCTGGTCGATCGATCGGCGTAGCGGGCCCCAGAGCCCCTTCTCGAAGCGCAGCGCCGAGGAGGCCGGTGGCGACGATGGCGACCAGCGCCGCAGGGATCACGTGCCAGCCGTGATCGGAGTTCATGACGAACGCCACGAGCGCGCCGAACGTGACCATCTCGCCGTGGGCGAAGTTCGACAGCCCGGTCGTCCCGAAGATCAGCGACAGCCCGATCGACGTGATCGCGATGATCATCGCCAGTTTCAGCCCGTTGGCGAGCGTCTGCGGCAGCAGGCTCCACTTGCTCTTCACGTCGCGCAGGTCCTCACCGAGGAAGAACACCCGGGTCACGTTCGCTGGTTCCCGCCGACCTCGGCCTCCTGGACTCCTTGCCCTCCTCGACCGTCAGCCCCTCGGGCAGCGTTTCGACGTTCGATGCCGCACCATGTACGTGCCCGGGTCGGCCAGACCGATGACGTACTTGCCGTCGGCGTCGGTGACCGCTTCGCCGACGACGTTGCCGGATTCGTCCTCGACGACGATCCGCACGTCGGGCACCGGCTCGGTGACCCGCTCGCCGTCTTCCTCGAACCGGTTCTGCACCCGGCCGGTGATCGACTGGGGTGCGTCGTCGTCCTCTTGTGCGTGTGCGCTGCCAGACGTGGCCGGCGATCCCGAAGACGGCAAGCGCCACGACGACTGTTGCCAGCCAGACGCGCCATGTTCGCGTCCAGCGCCCAGGTTCCATGCCCATGTTGGGGGCAGATATTACATGGATCGAGCGGCGGCGCTGGGATACGCGATCGCCGGCCGATCGTCGACACGGCCGGTCGGTCACGCCGAGGGTGAGCCACACGGTGACGGCCCAGAGGCAGGTCGCTCCGGCGATGTGGGCGCCGACGAGAATCTCGGGGACGCCGGTGAAGTACTGGACGTAGCCGACCCCGCCCTGCAACACGGCCACGAACATCCACGCCGACAACGTCGTGGTCGACCGGTGGCGCACGTCGGCCGGCTCGCGCCGCAGCCTGACGGCGAGCACGAGGGCGACGGCCACCGCCGCCAGGACGCACATGCTGTGGATCCTGGCCACCGTCGAGATGTCGAAGCCCCACCGGCGCACATCCTCCTCACCCGCGTGCGGTCCCGTTCCGGTGACGACCGTGCCGGTCACGATGGCCACGGCCGTCACGCACATGAGGGCGACGGCGAGGCGACGCACGAGCGGCGACGCCACGATGCGCCCGCCGGCCGGCACGACCGCCGACGCCCGATGGACCGCGACGAGGGCGAACGCGATCGACGCCATCGCCAGGAGGAAGTGGGACTGGACCAGCGCCGGGTGCAGGTCGGTGCGCACGGCGATCCCGCCGACCACGCCATTCGCCAGCACCGTGACGAGCACGGCGATCGACGGAACGACCAGCCCGGTCGGGCCGGTGCGCGGTCGGCGCGGCCGGACCCGGAACGATCCGACGGCCATCGCCAGCGTCGGGATGCCGATCAGCCCGCTGAGCAGACGGTTCACCTGCTCGATCGCGGTGTGGCCACTCGACACGTCGACGAACGACTGGTCGTTGCAGTTCGGCCAGTCGTCACAGCCGAGGCCGCTGCCGGTGAGGCGGACCACACCCCCGGCGACCACGAGCAGGCACAGGCCGGCCACCGTGACGAGCGCGATCTGCCGGAAGCGCCTGGTGCTCAACGTCCAACGCTCGTCGCCGCGTTCCGCGACTTCTCGATCCAGGACGGCTCGACCCATGCACGTTGGAGGATATGAGTAGGTTCGCGCAGGTGCTGAGTTCGTTCGACGACTTTCCCGTGCATCAGACGTCACAGCCGATCGCCTCACACGGCGTCGGCCGACCTGAACCACTACGACCGCTACTTCTTCAACGGCTACACCCGCGACACGCGGCTGTACTTCGCCGCGGCGATGGGCCTGTACCCCAATCGCCACATCGCCGACGCCGCGTTCAGCGTGGTCGTCGACGGCGGCACGGTCGATGCCCGGCAGATCAACGTGCACGCGTCGCGGCGTGCGCCCGCCGACCGCGCCGACGCCAATCATGTCGGCCCGATCACCGTCGAGGTGCTCGAGCCGCTCCATGCGCTGCGCCTGGTGGTCGAGGCACCGGAGCACGGGTTGCGCGCCGACCTGACGTTCGTCCGCCGATCGGCGCCGATCGAGGAGCCTCATTTCCTCCATCAGGTCGGCATGCGGGTGATGTTCGACTACACCCGGCTGACCCAGTTCGGTGGCTGGGAGGGCTGGGTCGAGGTCGACGGCGAGTTGATCGACCTGAACCCCGGTGAGACGTGGGGATCACGGGACCGCTCGTGGGGGGTTCGTCCGGTCGGCGAGCGCGGTTCCACCGGGGCGCCGATCGCCGATCCGCAGTTCTTCTGGCTGTGGGCCCCGGTCAACTTCGCCACGTTCTCGACGCACTTCGACGTGAACGAACTCTTCGACGGGAAGCGTTGGCACGAGACGGGCGTGATCGCCCAGGTCGACACGGGCGATGGCGTGCTCCCGGAGGCGATGCGGTCGATGGACTACCGCATCGGATGGAAGCCGGGCACCAGGTACGCCGAGTGGTTCGAGATCGACCTCGTGCCGTGGGTCGGTGAACCGTCGACGGTGCGGCTGGAGCCGCTGTTCCATTTCCAGATGCTCGGCATCGGCTACGGCCACCCGGAATGGAGCCACGGCGTGTGGAAGGGTGAGCTGGCGGTCGGCGGCGACCGGTGGGACCTGCCGATCGACGACCCGAACGCCTACGAGCACGTGCACATCCAGGCCATCGTGCGGGCGACCACGTCGGGTGGCATCGGCGAGCACGAGGGCATCGGCATCCTCGAGCAGCTCGCCCTCGGCCGCCACACCCCCACCGGCCTCGACGGCCTCCTCGACGGCTGGCAGCCGAAGTAGCCGATCCGAGGTCGTGCATCGGTGCCTGGCACCGATGCATGACCTCAGGTGTGGCGGATCGACATGCCGCCGTCGACGGGGATGGCGGTGCCGTTGACGAACGAGGCGCTCGGCAGGCAGAGGTTGAGCGTCATGTGGGCGACCTCCTCGGGTTGCCCGTACCGCCGGAGCGGCACTCGCCGTCTTGCATAGATCGCCTTCGCGTCGGCGTCGATGCCGGCGGTCATCCCCGTGTCGATCGGGCCGGGACAGATGCAGTTGACGGTGATCCCCGTCCGCCCGAGTTCGACGGCCATGCTCTTGGTGAGGCCGACGACTCCCGCCTTCGTCGCCGCGTACGCCGACAACCCGGCCGTCGTGACGATCGCTTCGGTTGACGCGATGTTGACGATCCGACCTGCGCCGGCCTCGGTCATGTACGGCACCGCCAACCGGATCAACCGGGCATGGGCGGTGAGGTTCACGTCGAGCGTTCGGGCCCAGTTCGTCTCGAACTCCCCTTCCGCCTGGAACGCCGAGTTGATCAGGGAGATCCCCGCGTTGTTGACCACGATGTCGAGCCCGCCACCCCACTCGACGGTTCGCTCGACCAGCGTGTGCAACTCGTCGAGTTCGGCCACATCGCACACGACGCCGAGCACCGCGTCCGCCCCATGCACGGCGGCGATCTCGTCGACCACTGCGGCCACTCGCTCGGGGCCGATGTCGGCGACCACGACACGTGCGCCCTCGTCGGCGAACAGGTGGGCCGTCGCACGACCCATCCCACTGGCCGCGCCCGTCACGATCGCCACCTTCCCGGCGATCGATCGCGACAGGCTGCTCAGGCGGGCGTGCTCCTCGGTCGTTTCGTTGGTCATCGATTCCTCTCTGTCACGGATTGCGGTCACGGTCGGACCTGGTAGAAGGCGTTGATCGAGTGCTCGATGTCGAGCTGACGGAAGTCGCCGAACCCGGCATCGGCAGCGATCGCCTTGGCTCGTGCGGCGGGAAGCCCGAGCGTCCCGAGCCCTGCACCATCGGGTGACGACATCGCCGACGACATGCACGCCAGCACGCTGATGCCGTACATCAGCGCCGCCATCGGGTTCTTGGCGACGTTGTCGGCGAACGAGTCCCTGGCCTTGATGTCGACGAGCAGCCAGGTGCCGTCGTCGGCGAGCGCCGCGCGGATCGAGCGGATCATGCCGACCGGATCGGTCATGTCGTGGATGCAGTCGAAGGTCGTGACGAGCCCGTAGGAGCCGTCGTCGGGCAACGGCTCGTCGCGCGGGTCGACGAAGCGGACGTTCGTCAGCCCCGACTCCTCGAGCCGCTCCTCGGCGCGGTCGAGGGCGAATCGGGAGATGTCGTAGCCGACGAAGCGGCTGTGCGGGAAGGCCGCCGCCATCAGCAGCACCGCTCCCCCGGCACCGCAGCCGATGTCGGCCACGTCGATCCCGCGTTCGAGTCGCTCCACGACGCCGTCGAGTGCCGGCAGCACGTCGGGCAGGAGGTGGTGACGGTTCCACGGTTCGAAGCTGCGCTCGATGCCGACCGCACCTTCGGGTCCGTGGCTGTCGTAGTCGTGCCCGAGCCCGGTGCGGAAGCTCTCCGGCATCACCTCGAGCGCGGCCATGGTCTGCGGGAAGCGGTGGAACATCCCCATGCCGTACGCCTCGTGGTCGGGCGAGGCGAGCACCGCGACCGCTTCGGGACTCAGCGAGAAGCGCTCCGCTCCGGCGGACTCCTCGGCGATCGGCTTGGACGTCGGCGTCGGCGGAGATGATCTTCGCCGCCGCCTGGTTGTAGGCCCACTCGCGGACCCAACGTTCGTCGAGCCCGGTCGACGCTGCGAGTTCGCCGGCGGTCACCGGCTCGCCAGCTCCGGCGAGCGCGGCGAACAGCCCCAGCTTGTCGCCGAGGTGGATCATCCCGGCGGTGACCGCACCGCTCAGCTGGGTGAAGAGCCCGAACGAGTAGAGCTTCAGCAGGTCGGGGTCAGCGGCGCGCTCGGGCATGTTCGTGACCCTAAACCGCGACGCCGACGCCGGGACTAGCCGATCGCCGGCAACACCTGCTGCAATCCGAGCAGCGACGCGAGCGGATCGCCGGCCTCGGCGATCCGTGAGCCCACGGAGGCGATCGTCCAGCGATCGGGGCGGAGGTCCGGGTCGTCGAGTTCGTCCCACGTGATCGGGACCGACACGGGTGCGCCGGGCACCGGTCGGGCGCTGAACGGAGCGACGAGCGTCTTGTTGACCGCGTTCTGCGTGTAGTCGAGGCGGGTGAGCCCGTGGCGATCGGCGATCTTCCACTCCCAGCTGACCATCTCCGGCACCGCCGCACCGATCATCCGCGACAGCGACTCGACCCAGTCGCGGGTCTCGTCGAAGCCGTACCGGTTCGCCACGGGCACCCAGATCTGCATGCCCCGCTTGCCGGTCACCTTCGGGGCGGCCTGGACGCCGAGATGGTCGAGCGCGACGCGGTGGAGCCGGGTGAGCGCCAGCACGTCCTCGAAGCTCGCCTTCGCTCCCGGGATCGATGTCGATCATCGCCCACGTCGGCCGGGCCGAGTCCCGAGTCGTCGATGTCCACGGATGGATCTCGATGGCGCCGTAGTTCGCCGCCCACGCGAGCGCGGCCGGCGTGTCCAACACGAGGTAGAGCTCCGTCTCGCCCGGGTCGGCGTCGTCGTTGCGCCACCGTTCGATCCAGTCGGGCGCGTGCTCGGGTGCGGCCTTGTGCCAGAAGCCCTTCTTGGCGATCCCGTCGGGGAAGCGGTGCAGGTTCACGGGACGATCGGCGAGGTACGGGCAGCATCACCGGAGCGACGCTGGCGTAGTAGCGGATCAGGTCCCGCTTCGTGATCGCCGGGTGCGGCCGGTGCGCCGGGAACAGCACCTTGTCGAGGTTCGTCAGGTGGACCGTGTGCTCACCGAGCTGCCAGTCGCCGGACTTGCCGAGCGCATCGAGGGCGTCGAGTTCGTCGGCCGTCGGGGCCGCCCAGATCTTGTTGCTCGACCAGCTCGCCGCCGGTGCTGCCTTCACCTCGTCGTTGGTGCGTCCCGACTTGACCGAGCGCGGGTACTCCTCCGGATCCCACCCGGCGACCGCCGTCTTGTCGTGCTTGTGGAGCATCAGCCACTGTTCCTTGCCGGCACCGCGCCTTCGCCTTGCCGGCGCGTCCCCGCACGAGGACGAAGCGGCCGCGCAGCTTCTCCCCCTGCAGGTCGAAATGGAGGTTGCCCTCGCCGATCGCCTGGAGCGGATCGGTCCCGGGTGCCGGCGTCCACGTGCCCCAGTCCCACACGATCACGTCGCCGCCGCCGTACTCGCCCTCGGGGATCACGCCTTCGAAGTCGAAGTACTCGAGCGGGTGGTCCTCGACGTGCACGGCCAGCCGGCGGACGTCCGGATCGAGCGTCGGTCCCTTCGGCACCGCCCAGCTGATCAACACGCCGTCCGCTTCCAGCCGGACGTCGTAGTGGAGGCGCCGTGCACGATGGCGTTGGACCACGAAGCGGTGGCCGTCGAGCGGGGGCGCCGACGATGCCCCCTCCGGTTCGGACGTCCGGTCGAAATCGCGCTTCGCCCGGTACCGATCGAGACGATCGGCGGGGCGTGCCGCCCGGTCGGCGGCGCTCCGCTTCGCTGACACGGGCCGAACCTACGCGCTCTTGCGGGATCGGGCCGGCTTCTTCGGCGATGTCTTCTTCGCCGACGGCTTCTCGGTCTGCTTCTTGGCGCGCGTCGCTTGGACGCTCCGTTCGAGCGCCGCCATCAGGTCGAGCACCTCGGCCTTGGGCGCCGACGTCTCCTCCTCGGCGACCTTCTTGCCGGAGCCCTTGGCCGTGATCCGCTTGCGGAGTTCCTCGGTGTAGGTGTCGTGATAGCGCGCCGGATCCCAGTCGGAGGCCAGCGAGTCGACGAGCATGGTGGCCATCTTCATCGCCTTCGCCTCCGGCTTCGTCTTCGCGGCTCGGCAGCCCGTCGACGTCGGCACGCGGCACGACCTCGTCGGCGAAGCGCATGGTCGACATCGCCAGCACCCCGTCGAGCGGTCGCACGGCCGTGAGGTACTGGGTGTTGCGCATGACCACCGTGCCGATCGCCACCCGCTCGCGGTCCTCCATCGCCGCCAGCAGCAGCTGGTAGGCCTGCTTGGCGGCGTCCCCGTCCGGCGCCAGCCAGTACGTGCGCTCGTAGTAGATCGGGTCGATCTCGGCCAGCCCGACGAAGTCGGTGACCTCGATCGAGCGCGTCGAGGCCGGCCGCAGCTCGTCGAGTTCGTCCTTGTCGAACGTCACGTAGCGGCCCTTGCGGATCTCGAAGCCCAGTTCGATGTCGTCGGCATCGACCTCCTTGCCCGACTTCTCCGCGACCTTGCGGTTGCGGATCCGCGAGCCGGACTTCTTCTCGAGCTGATGGAAGTGCACGTTGTGATCGCGGACGGCGGTGAACGCCTTGACCTGCACGTTCACCAGACCGAAGCTGATCGATCCTGACCAGACGGGACGAGCCATGCCGTGCTGGTACCCCCGCCGGATCGCGACGGAAACCCGACGCCGAGCCGCCTTGCCGATGCCGGATGCCAGTCAACGCGTGCGGTCGTCGGCGGCGAGGTGCTCGACGTCGCTCAGCTTCGACAGGCAGAACGTGTAGCCGTCGTGCAGCGGCATCGCCTCGATCCGGCTGATCGAGGTGTGGCCGAGGACGAACCGGTCCCACTCCCACGGTGTGGCCTGCAGGCCGAGCAGGTGGCCGATGGTCACCGAGTTGGTCCCCGCGTGGGCGATCAGGACGATCCGCGCGCCCGGCTCCTCGATCTGCCAGATCGGCAGGTCGACCTCGCTGCGCACCACACCGCGATCGGCGAGGAACCGTGCCGCGCCGGTGCGGATGCGACCGACGAACTCGCGGATCGATTCGCCACCGTCGAGACCCGACCACCGCGCCTCGGCCGGGCGCTGGCGCAGTTCGGCATACGCCTCGGCCGCCTTCTCCGACGGCGTCCCGTGCCACATCGGGTCGCGGATCTCCTCCAGCCAGTCGTCGACGACCTCGTCCCGCCCGAGTGCGGCGAGCAACGGCGCCGCGGTCTGGCGTGCCCTGACGAGCGGCGAGACGAGGATCTCGTCGAACTTCTCGTGCTCCAGCGCCTCGGCGAGACGTGCCGCTTGCAGGTGGCCACGATCCGTGAGCGGCGGGTTCACCACGTTCAGCCCGTCGCGAATCCACTCCGGTTCTCCGTGGCGCACCAAGCACGATCTCCATGGCGCTGACTGTACGGAGGCAGCGCACCGGTCGGGGCAGCCCGATATGTTGCCGAGCATGGCGGCCCAGCTGTACCAGCCCGGCTGGTACCCCGATCCGAGCGGACGGTTCGAGTTCAGGTTCCACAACGGTTCGCTGTGGACGGCCGACGTGTCGACGAACGGGCAGCGGTACGTCGATCCGCTCGGGCGCCGCACCCGTCGTCGGCCGCCGCCGTGCTGCCGCGGTCCAGCGGCCAGCGCAACGGGCTGGCGTTGGCCTCGATGATCCTCGGCATCGTCGCCGTGTCGATCGCGTGGATGCCGTTCATCGTCGTCGTCGGCGCGGTGTGCGCGCTGCTCGCCCTCGTCTTCGGCGTGATCGCCCTCGGTCCGTGCGCAGCCGGTCCGCGACCGGGCGGGGCTTTGCGGTCGCCGGACTGATCACCGGAGGCGCTCGGCGCCGTCCTGTGCGTCGTCGGCGTGGTCTTCTCGTTCGCCGTCGTCCGCGCCGTCGACCGGTACGACAACCCTGCCGCCAACGAGGTCACCGTCACCTCGTGCGAGCTCGACGGGTCGACCGCACGGGCGATCGGACGGATCGAGAACCTCGACGACGTCGAGGCCGACTTCACGGTGCAGATCGCGTTCACCCGGCCGGGTACCGACAACCCGCACCGCACGGCGCGCGGCCTTCATCGACGACGTCGCTCCGGGCGAGCACCGTCGAGTTCGAGCTCACCCGGCAGGTCGATCTCGAGGACGTCGCCTGCATCGTCACCGACGTGACCGGCCCGCTGCCGTTCGGCCTCGACGTCGAGACCTGACGTGCGCCACGCGTTCGGTCAGACGGAGGTGGAGGAGACCCAGGCGTCGTACAGACGGCGATAGGGGCCATCCGACGCGATGAGTTCGTCGTGATGGCCGTCCTCGACGAGCCGGCCGTGTTCCAGGACGAGCACCCGATCGGCGCGGGCGGCGGTCGACAGACGGTGGGCGATGGCGATGGTGGTTCGCGATGCGGCCAGTCGCTCGAGGGCGCGGGCCACACGGACCTCGGTGAGCGCGTCGACCGACGACGTCGCCTCGTCGAGGATCAGCACGTCGGGGCCGGCGAGTCCGGCCCGCAGCAGCGCCACGAGCTGACGCTCGCCCGCCGACAGCTGGTCGCCGCGCTCGCCGACCTTGGTGGCCAGGGCGTCGGACAGCGACTCGACCCAGTCGCGCACGCCGAGTTCGTCGACCACGCGTTCGACGTCCTGGGTCGTCGAGTGCTCGACGGCGAATCGCACGTTGGCGCTGATCGAGTCGTCGAAGAGGAACGGCTCCTGCGACACCACGATGAGCCGCTGCCGCAGCTCGGCCCGATCGACCCGGCGCAGTGGCACGCCTCCGAGTTCGATGGCGCCGATCGTCGGGTCGGCGAACCTGGCGATGAGACGTCCGAGCGTGGTCTTGCCCGAACCGGTCGATCCGACGATCGCCACCTGCTGACCGGCGGGGATCGTGACGTCGATGTGCCGGAGCACCGCCGAGTCGTCACCGACCTGGTCGCGGCTCGGATAGGAGAACGTCACGTCGCGGATGTCGATGCGCAGGGTGCCGGGCGGGAGCGGGATCGGGTCGGCCGGTGGCGGCGGTCCGATCGGCAGGTCGAGCACCGACAGCACCCGCCGCAGGCCGGCGACGGCGTTCTGGGTCTGATCGATGACCTCGGTGAACTCGGCGATCGGTTCGAGGAACCGGTAGGTGAGGAAGATGAAGCCGACCAGGGCGCCGGCGGTGAGGCTGTCCGACGGACCCATCCACACCCCGAGCCCGATGACCGCGGAGATCGTGAACGCCGAGAAGATCTCCCCGGACGGGAACAGGAACGCGCCGATGAGCGATGCCTTGATCTGTGCCGAGGTCTTCACCTGCACCGCCTCGTGGACCCGCTGTTCGAGCACCTCGCCGGCCCCGTAGGCCCGGATCGTCGGGGTTCCCGACACCACTTCGGCGATCGTGCCCAGCATGTCGCCGTTGGAGTGGCGGGCCGCGTCGTAGGCCCGCACGAGCCGTGACTGCACGGCACGCAGCACGAACGCCAGCGGCATCGACACGACGAACGCCGTCAGCGCCAGCTGCCAGTTGTAGGCGAGCATCACGGCCGCCACGATCACCATCAGCGTGCCGTCGAGCAGCCAGGCGAGACCGCCCCACTGGAAGAACTGGGCGAGCGATTCGATGTCGCTCGTCACCCGTGACACCAACCCGCCGCGCCGTTCGTCGTTGTGCGTCGCGAGGCTGAGCTGGTGGATGTGGCCGATCAACCGGGTCCGCAGGTCGTACAGCGCTCGTTCGCTGCGTTCGCCGAGCCGGATCGACGCCTGGCGCAGCGCCAGACCCGACACCATCACCGCCACGACGCCGATGAGCGCCATCTTCACGATCAGGTCGAACTGGACGTCGCCGGTCTCCTCGTCGATGCCCTTGTCGATCGCCTGCTGGATGAGGATCGGCACCACCACGCGTCCGGCCGCGCCGACCGCCGCGAGCAGCCAGGTCACCCCCAACCCCTCGCGCAGGATGGGCGCCGTCTCGAGACCGCGACCGATGATCCGGACCGCCGAGTCCTGGCTCGGTGGGGCGATCGTTCCGGCCCGGGCGATGAGGTTCGGGTCGATGATCGTCATGACGGCGCCGCCATCTCGGTGGCCAGTCGGTCGCCGACATTCGGTCACGGCACTCGGTCACGCGCATCTCGGTCGCCGGTGAGATCGTCGCGCCGGAGCGGTCGGATTCGAACGCCTCGACCAGCTCGCGGTAGGCCGCCTCGCTCTGCATCAGTTCGTCGTGCGTGCCGTGCGCCGCCACCCGCCCGCCGGCGACGTAGACGACATCGTCGGCGAGCGCGATCGTCGACGGGCGCGAGGCCACGATCAGCACGGATGCCTCCTGGAGTCGTGCCCGGAGGTTGCCGAGCACGATCGACTCGGTCGTCGGATCGAGCGCCGAGGTCGTGTCGTCCAGGATCAGCAGCGCCGGCCGGCGAACCAGCGCGCGGGCGAGCGCCACCCGTTGACGCTGGCCGCCGCTCAGGCTCACGCCGCGTTCGCCGACCACGGTGTCGAGGCCCGCCGGCAACCCCGCCACGAAGTCACGGGCGGCGGCCATGTCGAGCGCCTCCCACAGTTCCTCGTCGCTGTAGTCGGCCCCCATCCGAACGTTGTCGGCCACGGTCCCGCCGAGCAGGAACGCCTCCTGGAACACGACCGAGCGCACCCCGGGGGCGAGCCGAACGACACCGGAGGTCGGCGCCACCAGGCCGGCGACCAGCATCGACAGCGTGCTCTTGCCCGAGCCGGTCGGCCCGACGAGGGCGGTGACCGTGCCGATCGGCACGGCCAGGTCGACGTCGATCACGCTGGGCAGGTCCTCGCCCTCGTGCACGAACGACACGCCGTGCAGTTCGACACCGAGACCCGGCGATGCGTCGCCGATCGCGTCGGCCGGATCGTCCTCGAGCGGCTCGTTCACGACCGTCCGCACACGGGTCCACGCCGCCATCGAACGGGGCAGCTCCGACAGGGCGAAACCGATCAGCCGCACCGGGAGCACGAGCAAGGTGAACAGGAAGATCGCGCTCGAGAACTCACCGACGGTCAGATCGCTCGACTGGATCCGCGACGCCCCGATCAGGACGAGCGCGATGTTGGCGAGCGACGGGATCACGTCGAGCAGACCCTCGAACCAGCTGCGGATCCGGATGGCCTTCAGGCGCGACGCCCGCACCTGCTCGGCGAGGCCGGCGAGACGCTCCGTCTCGCGCTCCTCGGCACCGTAGGACTTGACGAGCTGCACACCTTCGAAGCTCTCGTGGACGCCGGCCGAGAACTCGCCGAGCTGATCCTGGGCACGCGTGAAGTGCCCGGAGACCGAACGCTCGTACACGACGTTCGTCACCACGAGCGTCGGGAACAGCACGAGCGCGACGACGCCGAGCCAGACGTCGATCGAGAACAGCCAGACGGTCGACACGACGATCATCAGCACCGTCGAGGTGGCGAACGGGATCGGTGCGAGCACGTTCACGGAGCCCTCGGCATCGACGCCGGCGCGCTGCACCAGGTCGCCGTCCGGTCGTCGGGCGTGCCAGCTCAACGGTTGGCGCACGAGCCGGCCGACGACCTCGTTCGTGTAGGTCTGGGCGACGTGCCACATCACGATGCCCGCGTACGAACGCCGGACGATGACGCCCATGGCGCGCACGACCCCGATGCCGATGATCATGCCGATGCCGATCAGCACGGTGTCGACGGCGACCTCGCCCTCCTCGAAGCGCGGCATGATCACGTTGTCGATCACCCAACCGACCGCGAAGCTCGACGCGATGGTGCAGACGGCGAACACCGCCGCACCGGAGACGGCGATCAGGAAATCCTTCGGGTGGACCCGGATCAGGGCGAGGATGAAGGCGGCGTTGCGCCGGGTGTGCCCCCGTGTGGGCGCGCCTGCACCCTCGGAACTCACCTCGGCCTCCACAGGTCACGTTTCTACCAGCGCCATCGACGCATAGCGTCCTGGGTTGTGTCGACGCCCACCCCGATGATCTACGGCGCCCCCGAGGCCGACTCCGGAACGCACCCCGTGCGACGTGCGCTGCGTCGTCGCCGCCCTGATCGCGCTCGCCGCGTTCTGGATCTGGGCGCTGTTCTTCGCCTCGAAATCCGCGATCAACAAGATCGAGGATCGACGCTGGGCCGAGCAGGCCGAGGCGACCTGCGCCGAGGTCAGGATCCAGCTCCGCGCCCTCGACGCGCAGACCTCGACCGACCTCGACGAGCGCGCCGCCCTCGTCGAGCAGTCGACCGACCTCCTGGCGGCGATGCTCGACGACATCACCGTCGAGATGCCGGCCGACGAGAAGGGCCAGGCGATCGTTCCGGCATGGGTCGACGATTACCGCATCCTCCTCGGCGACCGCTACCGCTACGCCGAGATGTTGCGATCGGGCCAGGACGGGCCGTTCACCGAGACGGCCGTCGACAACGTGCCGATCACCGAGCGCCTCGAGACGTTCGCCGGCGACAACGAGATGCCGAGCTGCGCCCCGCCGCGCGGTTCAGTCCTCTGACCGGTCGCTCGACCCGTCCGGGCCGTCGAGTCGCTTGATCACGCGGGCCGGGACACCGGCGGCGACGCAGTTGTCGGGGATCGTGCCGGTCACGACGCTGTTCGCACCGATCACCACGTGGCGCCCGATCGTCGCCCCTGGCAGCACCACCGTGCCGTGACCCAGCCAGGACCCGCTGCCGATCGACACGGGCCGTTCGGGCATCACCTGTTCGGAGATCGGTCGGGTGAGATCTTCGTACCCGTGGTTCTGATCGGTGATGTAGACGTGATGCCCCGTCCAGACGTCGTCGCCGATCTCGATGCGCAGATGGCCGACGATTCCCGAACCCTTTCCGAACAGACAGCGATCGCCGACGGTGATCACCGGGTCGGAGACCATGCTCTGCCCGGGCACCATGCCCGCCGACAACGTCATCTGCGGCCCGAACATCGTGCCCGCACCGATGTGGATGTACTGCTCGTTGAACAGGGCGTTGGCCGGGAAGCAGATGACGCTGTGTTCGCCGAACGCACCGAAGCGGCGCCCGCGGCGCGTCGTCGGGCCGATCGCACCGAGTTCGACGGCGAGCTCCCAGCCGGACTGCACCAGCTCGGCGGCCGCCCGCTTGGCACGATCCGCCACACGCTGGCGCGCCGTGTTCGGCATCTCGGGTCGATCGAGCACGCCGGGCACCGTAGAACTTTCCGGGGCCCGACACCTAGTCTCGGGCCGATGCGCACCCCGCCACCTCTCGGCTCGATCACCGACGTGCCCGGTGTCAGAGTCGGACACCACCAGCGCATCGGCCGCGGGTGGCAGACGGGCACCACGGTGGTCCTCGTTCCCGGCGGAGCGACCCCCGGCGTCGACGTGCGTGGCGGCGGTCCGGGAACGCGGGAGACCGACGCCCTCGGGCCGCGACAATCTGGTCGAGCACATCCACGCCGTGTGTCTCACCGGCGGGAGCGCCTACGGGCTCGCCGCTGCTCACGGGGTGATGACGTGGCTCGAATCGCGGGCGTTGGGGTTCCCCATCGGTCCGCCGCCGGTCGACGGCGCTGACGCCGAGCCGCCGCGCGTGGTTCCCGTCGTGCCGGCCGCCGTCATCTTCGATCTCGGACGGGGCGGAACATTCGCCAATCGTCCCGACGCGTCCTTCGGCGAGCGTGCCGTCGCCGCAGCCCGCGTCGATCAGCGACGCTGGGGCGCGGTCGGTGCCGGCACCGGCGCGAAGGCGGGCGGGCTCCAGGGTGGCGTCGGCACCGCCAGCACGATGGTGCGGATCCCCGGTGTCGACGGTGCGCCGCCGTTCGACGTGACCGTCGGCGCGCTCGCGGTCGTGAATGCCAACGGCTCGATCATCGACCCGTCGAGCGGGTCGCCCTGGGAACCGAGCGGGCTGACCCGGCGCCGGCCGGATCGGTCCGAGCGCGCGGCACTCCTGTCGATCCTCGACGGCCAGGCTGTACCGCCGTCACGTCCGGGGAGCCTCAACACGACGATCGGCGTCGTGGCGACCTCCGCCGCGCTGTCGAAGGCCGAGGTCGGCAAGCTCGCCTCGGTGGCGCACGACGGCATGGCGCGCGCGATTCGCCCCGTGCACTCCATGTTCGACGGCGACACGATCTTCGGCCTCGCGACCGGCGAGGTCGAGCTGACGCACGCCGAGACCCGCCTGCGGGTTCCCGGTTCGCGCAACGGAGAACTCAACCTGCTGCTCGCCGCTGCCGCCGAGACGTTCGCCGCGGCCTGCACGCACGCCGTGTTGAGCGCGACCATCGTCGGCGACCTTCCGAGCTACTTCGACATGTGCCCGTCAGCGAGACCGGCGTGAGCGGGCTCGAGCGGCCGCTGATCATCGTGACGCCTGCGGCGATGCGCGAGTGGTCGATGGCGCAGCACCGGGCGGGCCGTCGCATCGGTCTCGTCCCGACGATGGGCGCGCTGCACCTCGGCCATGTCGCCCTGATCGACACGTGCCCGGGCCGACGCGGACGTGGCGGTCGTGTCGATCTTCGTCAACCCGCTGCAGTTCGATCGTGCGGACGACTTCGATCGCTATCCCCGCCCGCTCGATGCCGATGTGGCGGTGTGTCGTGAGCTCGGCGTCGACGTGGTGTACGCCCCGCTCGCCAGCGCCATGTACGAGCCGGGGTTCCGGACGAAGGTGGCGGTCGGCGCGCTCACCGCCACGATGGAGGGTGCGGCCCGGCCTGGCCATTTCGACGGCGTCACGACGGTGGTGACCAAACTGTTCACCGCTTCCCGCGCGGACATCGCCGTGTTCGGGGAGAAGGACTTCCAGCAGCTGGCCGTCGTGCGCCGCCTGTCCGCCGATCTCGACCTGGGCGTCGAGGTGATCGGTCTCCCGACCGTGCGCGAACCCGATGGTCTCGCGTTGTCGAGCCGGAACACCCGCCTCGATCCCGACCAGCGAGCGGTCGCGGCGTCGATCCCGGCCGCGCTCGATCAGGCGATCAGCGATGCCCGCTCCGGCGAGCGTTCCGCGGCGACGATCACCGAGCGCGTCCAGCGCACGCTGGACGCGATGCCCGGTGTGCGCGTCGACTATGTCGCCCTGTTCGACCCCGAGTCGTTGGAAGCGATCGAGCACATCGCCGATGATCAACGCTCTCCGGGGTGCGTCCGCATCGCCGTGGCCGCGTTCGTCGGCGACGTGCGACTGATCGACAACCGCGACCTGTTCGAGCGCTGACGACCTGCCGCTCGCGCATCGTCGGCATCTCACCGCGAGATCAACGCAACAACGCCGCATCCTGCAGGCGGTCGGCGAGGCCGGTGAGCACGATGATCAGCACGGCCGCGTTGAAGATCGCGTGGGCCACGATCGTCGGGCCGATGCGCCGCAGGAGCACGGCCGCGGCCCCGAAGGCGATGCCGACACCGCTGAGCACCATCACGAGCCCGAGGTTGCCCTGTCCCCGGACCGGGTCGATGTGGGCGGAGCCGAAGAGCAGACCCTGCACCACGATCGCCAGGATCACCGGCGTGCAACTCCGGAGGCCGCGCAACACCACGCCCCGGAACACCATCTCCTCCACCACCGGTGCGGCGATCACCGCGGTGATCACCAGCGACACGATGTAGGTGCGGTCCCCCTGCAGCTCGGTGACGCCGTCGGTGTTGCTCGAGATCGGCACGCCGAGACCGACGACCAGCGCGGCCATCGCCATCTGGGCGCCGAGTGCGGCGAGCCAGATGACCGGTCCCCAGCCGACGTCGGCCCACTGCGGTGCCAGACCGATGTCGTCCGCGAGCCGTCCCGTCCCCCACCGCCGACTCGTGTAGACACACCAGGCGACCGACGGCCCGTACCCGATCAGTCCGGTGAGCACCACGTACACGATCAGCGGCCAGTCGAACCGGACGAGGCCTTCGAGGACGAACTTCGAGGTGATCAGCGAGACGGTGAGCACGACCATCGCACCGACCGCGGCGACGAGCGGCAGGGTGGGCGGTGGCGCACGTTCGGCGAGCACGGGACGCGCGAACGTCGGGTCGGGCCACGGCGGCACGCCGCTGCTCTGCCGGGCGACCGAGGAGGCATCGGGAGGAGGAAGTTCCGTCATCGGTCTGCTGCCAGCGTACGCGCCGGTACGCCACGGTCACCCGCCAGGAGCCGGTCGAGACCCGAGCGGCACCTGTCACGTCGGTGCCAGGCACCAACGTGACAGGTGGTCACCGATGGGTGGTCGTGTCGGTGATGTCGGCCACGTAGCGGATCGTGTGCGACGCTGTCACCGGACAGGATCGCACCGCGCCCGAGGAGGCGGCCGCCCTGCCAGTTGGCCAATCCGAGTTCCGGCCGGTCGAGCGCATACTGACCGTCGACCCATCTCGTGAAGCCGTTGCCGACGAACGGCGCATCGAGGCTCGAGTAGCAGCGCTCGAACTCCGCACGGTCGTCGGTGATCACGGACACCACGAACTGCGGGCTGTACCGGTTGGCGAGCTCCACCGCCTGATCGACGTCGTCGACGATCACCAGGCTGACCTCGGGCGACCGCTCCCACTCCCATTCGGTGCCCAGCGATGTCGCGTCGAGGTGGCCGGGTGCCCGACGAACCCGCTCGCGTGGTTCGAAGAGATCGTCCGACGCCCACTTCTGCGAATCGCGTTCGACGTGGACGACGGCGTCCGTGCCGAGCCGGGCGGCGACCGCATCGAGTGCGGCGAGGAACGCCGGGACCAGCTCGGCGGCCCGCCCGCTGGGGATCACGCCCACATTGAGGGTGTTGCACACCTTGCGGTCGAGCGAGTGCTCGACGGCATCGGCGAAGGTCGCCCGGTCGGCCCGCGCACCCGGCGATCATCCAGGCGCCGCCGGTGCCGTGGAGGCTCACCGGCGTGCCGACCTGCGAGGCGACGGCCCCGAGTTCGCTCACCGCCGCACCGGACCCCCTCGCCACCGCCAGTGCCAGGCGGCGGTCGGCGAACAGCGCGTGGCCGGCGCTGCGTTCGCGCGAGTCGATCAGCTGCACCGCCGCCTCCGGGAAGGCCGGCGACGGCGAGCGCTGGACGGAGCGCGTGCTCGACGATCGCCCGTGCGGTGCCGAGCGCGTCGGAGCCGATGCGGAAGACGACCGTGTTGCCGCTGCGGACCACGCCGCACGCATCGGCGAACACGTTCGGCCGGCCCTCGAACACGAAGCCCACGACCCCGAGCGGCGACCGCCTGAGTTCGACCGACCAACCGTCGTGCTGCACCGTCCGCACGATCTCCGCCCGCCCCGACTCCTCGTCGCGCCAGACCAACAGACCGGACACCATGTCGCGCCGCATGGTGTCGGTGAGTGCGAGTCGGGTCGTCGACCGCTGCGCGCGCGCGGGCCGCCGCGACGTCGCCGAGGTTGGCCTCGGCGATCGGCGCGAACGCTCCGATCGTCGGCCAGCAGGCGGGCGAACTCGTCGAAGAACGCCGAGATCGCCCGATCGTCACACCGTGCGAGATCGGCGAACGCCCCGGTCGCCGCGTCGACCGCGTGCGTCGACCAGTGACGCCGACCGCGGACGGGATGTGGAGCAGTGCGCCGGTGTCCTGGACCACCACGAGACGGTCCCCGGCCGCGAAGGCCGCGGCGAGCTGGTCGTCGACCACGGCGAACCGGTCACCGCCGAAGAACACCCGCTCGCCCGGCCGCAGGGCGCGGAGCTGGCCGATTCGCCGTGTTCCGACCCGTCGACGGGCTCGTCCGCCGGGCATTCAGGCCAGCCCGACGAGCTCGGGCAGATCGGCGAGCGACACGGCCTCACCGGTCTCGATCGAGCGGTGCGCGGCGACGCCCGATCGTGCGACCGACCAGAGGCCGTCGAGCACCGTCACCGCCGGCGGCGCACCGGCCCGGATCGCCGCCGCGAAGTCGACGTGTTCGAGGTAGCTCGAGCCGTGGTGCAGACCGACGTGCTTCACCCGAGCGTCGGCGATGGTGTGTTCGGTGACCGCGTGCAATCCGTCGCGGCGGCGACCGACGCGCAGCACGCTCTCGGTCACGAGTGCCTCGACCTTGCCCTGCGTCGCCGACGACCGAGATCTCCTGTTCGTTCTTGCTCGCCTCGGCGAACATGCACAGGTCGAGCAGCCCGCGTGCACCGTTGGCGTAGTCGACGATCACGTACGCGTTGTCCAGGATGTCGGGCGTCTCACCGTCGTATCGCTCGTCGAGATGGTTCACCGACTGTGCGCCCGAGGCCATCACCCGCACGGGCCGCGCGCCGGTCGCCTCGTTCATCAGGTCGAAGAAGTGGCAGCACTTCTCCACGAGCGTGCCCCCGGTGTTGCGGTTGAACCGGTTCCAGTCACCCACCTTCGACAGGAACGGGAACCGGTGTTCGCGGATCGCCACCATCTGCACGGCGCCGACGGTGCCTGCCGCCAACTCCGCCATCAGGCGCTGGGTGGGCGGCATGTACCGGTACTCCAGCCCCATCCACACCACCCGGCTCGGCGGTCCGGCCGCCACGAGGTCGACGACCTCGCGACATCGGCCAGGGTGGTGCAGAGCGGCTTCTCGATCAGCACGTGCAGGTCGGTGGCCAGCACGACCCGGAGCACGTCGATGTGGGTGAAGTTCGGCGACGCGATCACGACCGCATCGCACAGACCCGACTCGACGAGTTCGGCGGCGGTGGCGAAGCCCGGGAGCCCCGGATCACCGACCGCGTCCCGTGCACCCTCCAGCGACGCTGCGTGCGGATCGGCCACGGCCGTGACGATCGCGTCGTCGAGTGCGAGAATGTTGTGGATGTGCTCCACCCCCATCATCCCTGACCCGATCACGCCGTATCGCAACGTCGACATGAGAGCGAGCGTAGGCCGGTGACCGAATCCGATCTGTATTTCCGCCAGCTCCTCTCGGGCCGCGACTTCGCCACCGACGACCCGCTGGCGCAGCAGATGGTCAACTTCGTCTACGCCATCGGCGACCGCAGCACGGGCGAGTGCCTGCTCGTCGACCCGGCCTACGCGGTCGACGACCTGATCGCCGCCGTCGGCAACGACGGGATGACCGTCACCGGGGCGCTCGTCACCCACTATCACCCCGACCACGTCGGTGGATCGATGATGGGACACACGATCGAAGGCATCGCCGCGCTGCTGGAACGAGTCGAGTGCCCGATCCATCTCCAGCGCGACGAGACCGAATGGGTGAGCAAGTCGACCGGCGTGGGTGTCGAGCACTTCGTCCAGCACGAGTCGGGTGACACCGTGACCGTCGGAGGCATCGACGTCACGTTGCTGCACACGCCGGGGCACACCCCGGGCAGCCAGTGTTTCCTCGTCGACGGGCGCCTCGTCGCCGGCGACACGCTGTTCCTCGAAGGCTGCGGCCGCACCGATCTCCCCGGCTCGAATCCGGCCGACATGGCCCAGAGCCTCCGGCGTCTCGCCGAGGTTCCCGACGCGACCATCCTGTTCCCCGGCCATCGCTACTCGGTCGCGAGCAGCGCCACCATGGACGTGGTGAAGGAGATGAACTTCGTCTTCGACTCGTTGCGCTGACGATCCGTCAGGCGGCGCACCGACGACGAGCGGGGTTCAGCAGTCGGCCTTGCCCGGGATGACGATGACGAGGCCCGGGTAGAACGCGGTGTAACCGTTGGTGCTGGCATTGGCGGCGCGGAGCGCGTCGACGGTCACGTCGAAGGCGGCGGCCACCTTGCCCTCGTAGTCGCCGACGACGATCGTGTACTCGCCCTCGCCACAGTTGTCACCGGCATCGGGGATCGTCACCGCCGGCTGCGTGGTGGTGGCGGCCGTGGCCTCGCCGGCGGGCGCGGCCGCGACCGTGGTGGTGGCTCCGGCGGCCGTCGCCCCCGGCGGGATCTTGATCACTTCGCCGGGGTAGGGAAATTCTGCGACGCTCCCCCACTCGTTGAAGGCGACCAGCTCGTCGACGGTCACGCCGAACTGGTTGGCGACCTTGAGCGGATAATCGCCGCTCTGCACCGTGTAGTCCTGGGCCGCGGTCGACACCTCGCCGTCCTCGAGGACGGTGTCGGCGGGAGCGGCAACGGTGGTGACGGGCGGGCGCACGACGAACGCCGTCGACTCCTGGCTCAGTGCGATCGTCGATTCTGCGGCTCCGTCGTCGGAACTCCCTCCGCAGGCACCGAGCAACATCGCACCGATGACGAGTGGGCCGGCCACGGCGCCGACGCGGACACCGCGGCGACGAGAGCGAAGATCATGGGCAGTCATGGACGACATTCCACCAGCGTATGCCGTTTTCCGACCGGGCCGGGCGTCAGCAGCCCGAAGGTCGTGCATCGGTGCCAGGCACCGATGCACGACCCGGTTCACATCAGCGGGCGGTCGCTCGGCCTGACCGGTGTGGGCAACCGTGACTCGCCCATCAAGAACGCATCGACGCCTGCCGCGCACGCCCGTCCTTCGGCGATGGCCCACACGATGAGGCTCTGGCCCCGACCCATGTCGCCGGCCACGAAGATGCCGCGCTGCGAGCTCATGTACCGCTCGTCGCGGGCGACGTTGCCGCGCGCGTCGTAGTCGACGTTGAGCAGATCCAGCCAGGAGCCGTGCTCCGGCCCGACGAAGCCGAGGGCGAGGAACACGAAGTCGGCGGGGATCTCCTGCTCGGTCCCCTCGATCTTGGTGAACTTGCCGTCGATCATCTCGACCTCGTGCAGGACCAGCGCCCGGACACGGCCGTTGCCGTCGTCGACGAACCGCTCCGTGTTGACGCTGAAGAGGCGGTCGCCGCCCTCCTCGTGGGCGGACGTGATCTTGTACACCTGCGCGAACTGCGGCCACGGGTTGGCGGTCCCGCGGGCCTCCGGCGGACGCGGCATGATCTCCAGCTGGGTGACCGACGCCGCGCCCTGACGGTGCGACGTGCCGAGGCAATCGGCGCCCGTGTCGCCGCCACCGATGATCACCACGTGCTTGCCGTGCACGTCGATGGGCGACTCGGTCGATGTCGCCGAGCTGGACCCGGTTGGCGTGCGGCAGGTACTCCATCGCCTGATGGATCCCAGCGAGCTCCCGGCCGGGGATCGGCAGGTCGCGCCAGTCGGTCGCACCGCAGGCGAGCACGATCGCGTCGTGCGACGCCCGCAGCACCTCGATGTCGACCGTCTCGCCGACGATCGCATTGGTCCGGAACTCGGTGCCCTCCGCCTCCATCTGCTCGAGCCGGCGGTCGATGTGCCGCTTCTCCATCTTGAACTCGGGGATGCCGTAGCGCAGCAGACCACCGATGCGATCGGCCCGCTCGAGCACGACGACCTCGTGGCCGGCGCGCGTCAGCTGCTGGGCGACGGCCAGGCCGGCCGGTCCGCTCCCGACCACGGCGACGCGCTTGCCGGTGCGCACCGACGGCACCTGGGGCACGACCCAGCCTTCGTCCCAGGCCCGGTCGATGATCTCGACCTCGACCTGCTTGATCGTCACCGGGTCCTGGTTGATGCCGAGCACGCACGACGACTCACACGGCGCGGGACACAGGCGGCCCGTGAACTCCGGGAAGTTGTTCGTCGCGTGCAACCGTTCGATCGCGTCCTGCCAGTGGTCGCGGTAGACGAGGTCGTTCCAGTCGGGGATGAGGTTGCCCAGCGGGCAACCGTTGTTGCAGAACGGGATGCCGCAATCCATGCAGCGCCCCGCCTGATGGTTCAGCTCGTCGCGGTCGAACGGCTCGTACACCTCGCGCCAGTCGCGCAGGCGCACCGGCACCGCGCGCCGTGTCGGCCCGGTCCGCGACCACTCCAGGAACCCGGTTGGCTTGCCCATTACGACGCCCTCTCTTGTCGCGTTCGGCCGGAGAACTGCGGAGCTGGCACGAAGTGCCTGACCCCTGTGTCAGGTCGAGTCACGTTCTCGCCGCTTCCATGATCCGCTCGACGGTCTGTTCCTCGTCGAGGCCCGTCGGCCTTGGCCGTCGCGATCACGGTCAGCACCCGCTTGTAGTCGATCGGCATGACCTTGCGGAAGCGGGTCACGTCGGTGTCCCACGTGCTCAACACCTGCTCGGCGACCGCGGAGCCGGTCAGGTCACGATGGCGTTCGATGGTGGTGCGCAGGAAGTCCACGTCGGTCTCGTCGAGTTCCTCGACCTTGACCATGTCGTGGTTCACGAGGCTGACGAAGACCTCGTCGGGGTCGTACACGTAGGCGATGCCACCGGACATCCCCGCGCCGAAGTTGCGCCCGGTCGGCCCGAGGATCACCACGCGACCGCCGGTCATGTACTCGCAGCCGTGGTCACCGACGCCCTCGCTGACCGCGGTGGCACCGGAGTTGCGAACGCAGAACCGCTCCCCCACCCGGCCGCGGAGGAAGATCTCCCCGGACGTCGCCCCGTAGGCGATGACGTTGCCGGCGATCACGTTGTCCTCGGCGACGAAGGTGGAGAACGGGTGCGGATGCACGATCAGACGGCCGCCGGACAGTCCCTTGCCGAGATAGTCGTTGGCGTCTCCCACGAGACGCATCTGGATGCCGGCCGGCATGAACGCGCCGAAGCTCTGGCCGGCCGAACCGGTGAGCGTGATGTCGATCGTGTTGTCGGGCAGCCCGGCCCCACCCCAGCGCTTCGTCACCTCGTGGCCGAGCAGCGTGCCGACCGTCCGATTGACGTTGCGGACCGGCAGGTCGATCGTCACTCGGTGGCCGTCGAGGATCGCCGGCTGCGCCATCTCGATGAACGTCTGATCGAGCGCCTCGTCGAGCCCGTGGTCCTGGCCGACGCTCTGGATGAACGTCTGCCCGTAGGGGTTCTCCGGCACCCGCAGGATCGGGGTGATGTCGAGCCCCGACGCCTTCCAGTGATCGACGGCCTTGCGCGTGTCGAGGCACTCGACGTGGCCGATCAGCTCCTCCATGGTCCGGAAGCCGAGGTCGGCCATGATCTCGCGTACCTCGGTGGCGATGAACTCGAAGAAGTTGACCACGAACTCGGGCTTGCCGCTGAAGCGTGAGCGCAGTTCCGGGTTCTGGGTGGCGACCCCGACCGGACACGTGTCGAGGTGGCACACCCGCATCATGATGCAGCCCGACACGACGAGCGGGGCCGTGGCGAACCCGTACTCCTCGGCGCCGAGCATCGCGGCCACGACGACGTCGCGGCCGGTCTTCATCTGGCCGTCGGTCTGGACGACGATGCGGTCGCGCAGACCGTTGAGCAGCAGCGTCTGCTGGGTCTCGGCGAGGCCGAGTTCCCACGGCCCGCCGGCGTGCTTGAGCGACGTCAACGGGCTCGCCCCGGTGCCGCCGTCATGGCCGGAGATCAGCACGACGTCGGCCTTGGCCTTCGACACGCCGGCGGCAACGGTGCCGACGCCGGATTCGGCGACCAACTTGACGTGCACACGCGCCGCCGGGTTGGCGTTCTTCAGGTCGTGGATCAGCTGCTTGAGATCCTCGATCGAGTAGATGTCGTGGTGCGGGGGCGGGCTGATGAGCCCGACGCCTGGCGTCGAGTGACGGGTGGCGGCGATCCACGGATACACCTTGTGGCCGGGGAGCTGGCCGCCCTCGCCGGGCTTCGCGCCCTGGGCCATCTTGATCTGCAGGTCGTCGGCGTTGGTGAGGTACTCCGACGTCACGCCGAACCGGCCCGACGCCACCTGCTTGATCGCCGAACGGCGGCGCGGATCGTGCAGACGGTCGACGTCTTCACCGCCCTCGCCGGTGTTCGACTTCGCGCCGATCTGGTTCATCGCGATCGCCAGCGTCTCGTGCGCTTCGGCCGAGATCGACCCGTAGCTCATCGCGCCGGTCGAGAACCGCTTGAGAATCGCCTCGATCGGCTCGACCTCCTCGATCGGCACGGCCGGGCGATCGCTGTTGAACTCGAACAACCCGCGCAGCGTCATCAGCTTGCGCGACTGGTCGTCGACGGTGGCCGTGTAGTCCTTGAAGATGTCGTAGCGCTTCGCCCGCGTCGAGTGCTGCAGCTTGTAGACCGTGTCGGGGTTGAACAGGTGCGGTTCGCCCTCGCGCCGCCACTGGTACTCGCCGCCCAGTTCGAGCTTGCGGTGGGCCCGGTCGGCGGGACGGGCCGGGTTCGCCATGCGGTGACGGGCGGCGACCTCCGCGGCGATCTCGGCGAGCCCGATCCCCCCGAGCTGCGACACGGTGCCGGTGAAGTACTCGTCGATGACGTCGGACCCGAGGCCGATCGCCTCGAAGATCTGCGCGCCGGTGTACGACGCCACCGTCGACACGCCCATCTTCGACATCACCTTGAGCACGCCCTTGCCGGACGCCTTGATGTAGTTCTTGACGGCCTTGACCGGGTCGACGTTGCCGAGCCCGTGCATGTCCTCGCGGATCAGGTCCTCGACCGACTCGAACGCCAGGTACGGGTTGATCGCGCCGGCCCCGTAGCCGATGAGCAACGCCATGTGATGCACCTCACGGGCGTCGCCGGCTTCGATGATCAGGCCGGCCATCGTCCGCTGCTTGGTCCGCACCAGGTGGTGGTGGACGGCGGCCGTCAGCAACAGCGAGGGGATCGGCGCCTCGACCGAGTCGGCGTTGCGGTCGGACAGCACGATGATCCGGGCACCGTCGGTGATCGCCTGCGACGCGCGAGCGCACACCGCGTCGAGCGCCGCCTTCAGGCCGGCCGCCCCGTCGGCGACCCGGTACAGACCGGGGATGACCAGCGCCCGGAGTCCGGGCCGGTCGCCGTCGTCGTTGATGTGGATGATCTTGGCCAGTTCGTCGTTGTCGATGATCGGGAACGGCAGGATCAGCTGGCGACAACTCGCAGGGCCGGGGTCGAGGAGGTTCGCCTCCGGGCCAACGGTCGAGCCGACCGCCGTGACCACTTCTTCGCGGATGGCGTCGAGCGGCGGGTTGGTGACCTGGGCGAACAGCTGCTTGAAGTAGTCGAACAGCAACCGCGGCCGTTCCGACAGCACGGCGAGCGGCGTGTCGGTACCCATCGAGCCGAGGGCCTCCATCCCGTTGGCCGCCATCGGCGCGATCAGGATCTTCAGCTCCTCGTGGGTGTAGCCGAACATCTGCTGGCGGCGCAGCACGCTGTCGTGGCTGAACTCGACGTGTTCACGGCCGGGAAGGTCGCGCAGGTTCGACCATCCCGGCTTCCAACCATTCCCCGTAGGGATGCTGGCGGGCGAGCGTCGACTTGATCTCGTCGTCGCTGACGATCCGGCCCTCGCTCGTGTTGATCAGGAACATCTTGCCCGGCTGGAGCCGGCCCTTGGCGACGATCTTCGACGGGTCGATGTCGATCACACCGACCTCGGAGGCCATGACCACCAAGTCGTCGTCGGTCACCCAGTAGCGGCTCGGCCGCAGGCCGTTGCGGTCGAGCACGGCGCCGATCACTTCGCCGTCGGTGAACGCCACGGCGGCCGGACCGTCCCACGGCTCCATCATCGAGGCGTGGAACCGGTAGAAATCGCGCTGTTCGAGCGGCATCGTCGCGTGGTTCTCCCACGCCTCGGGGATCATCATCAACATCGCGTGATGGATCGGGTAGCCACCGAGGTGCAGCAGCTCGAGCACCTCGTCGAAGCGGGCCGTGTCGGACGAGCCCGGCGTGCAGATCGGCAACGACTGCTCGAGCCCCGGGAGTTGGTCGCTGACGAGCGACGACTCGCGCGCCCGCATCCAGTTCTCGTTGCCCTGCACCGTGTTGATCTCGCCGTTGTGCGCGACGAACCGGTACGGGTGGGCGAGCGACCACGACGGGAACGTGTTGGTCGAGAAGCGCGAGTGGACGATCAGCAACGCCGACTCGATCCGCGGGTCGAGCAGGTCGGGGAAGAACACGCTGAGCTGCGGCGTCGTGAGCATCCCCTTGTAGACGATCGTCCGCGACGACAGCGACGCGAAGTACGTGTCGAGTTCGCCCGTCAGGTCGCGCCGCGACCGCTTCCGGGCGATGAACGCCTTGCGGTCGAGTTCGATGCCGGACGAGCCCGCCGGATCGACGACGAAGAGCTGACGGAACGTCGGCATCGCGGCGCGTGCGGTGGTGCCGAGGCACGACGGCTCGATCGGCAGATCGCGCCAACCGAGCACCGACAGTCCGGCGTCGGCCATGGCCGCTTCGATGACCGCGGTCGCCTTCTCCAGCGCGACCTCGTCGGTCGGCAGGAAGGCGATACCGGTGGCGTAGCGTGCCGGCGGCAGGCAGGTCGAACGGCAGGACGGCGCGGTACAGGGCGTCGGGAACCTGCAGCAGGATGCCCGCGCCGTCGCCGGTGTCGGATTCTGCACCGGTCGCTCCACGGTGCTCGAGGTTCGTCAATGCCGTCAGGCCGGTCCGCACGAGTGCGTTCGATCGGACGCCGTGCAGGTTGGCGACGAAGGAGACACCGCACGAGTCGTGCTCGTGTCGTGGGTCGTAGAGGCCGATCTTGCCCGGGGGCGTGCGCCGCGTATCCATGGGGTTCACATCCATCAGTGTCGAATTGGGAACGAACCTCGCCGCGATCGCATCGTCATCGTCGACGACGCGCTCACTTCGAGAATCGCCCGGGACAACACTGGCCCAAGCGGAGCCCAATCATAGGTGACGCGATCGGCGTTGCGGAAGCTCGTTCGCTCGTGATCGCATCGGCGAGAATGGGTCACATGACACACGACCACACCGCGACGAGCGCCGACGGAACCGAGATCGCCTGGAGTCGTGCCGGCGCCGGAGGCGTTGGCGGCCACGCGATCGTGTTGGTCCACGGCATCACCGAGTCCGCGGCGTCGTTCGACCCGATCGTCGAGCGGCTGGTCCGCGACCATCAAGTGATCTCGCTCGACCTTCGTGGGCACGGCGAATCCGGGAAGGCGGCCATTTACGACCTCGCCTCGATGGTGGGCGATGTCGTCGCTGTCGTCGCCGCCGCTGGCCTGACCGATGGCGTCAGCGCTCCGGGCGTCCACCTGATCGGTCATTCGCTCGGCGGAGCGGTGGTGTCGGCGGTGGGCGCCGTCCTCCCGGTCGCCAGCTGTCGTCGACATCGACCAGTCGCTGCAATTGGGCGCCTTCAAGGAGCAACTCGTGGGTGCCGAATCGCTGCTGCCGCGATTCGGACCAGTACCGCTACGTCATCGGCGCCATGTTCGAGGCGATGAGCGGCTCGATGCTGTCGGGCGAGGAACGGGGTCGCATCGATGCGTTGCGGCGCCCCGACCAGGACGTCATCCTCGGCGTGTGGGACCTCCTGCTCTCCTCGCCGGAAGAGGAGATCGCCGCCGTGCTCGACACCGCCCTGGCCGGCTACCTCGACCATCCGACGCCGTACCTGGCGCTGTTCGGGCTCGCTCCGGAGGCAGGCTACGCCGAGTGGCTCGAGGCCCGGGTGCCCGGTGCGCTGGTCGAACTCTGGACCGACCACGGTCACTACCCGCACCTCGTCGATCCCGACCGCTTCGTCGCCCGCCTCGGCGAGTTCTGGGGTGGATGAGTCGGCCGTGCCGGGGGTGGTGGCCGCCGCCCACGGCGAACGACGTTGGCCGATGGCGCTCGCCGTGCTCGTGTCGGTGGCACTGCAGTTCTCGCTGCCCGACCGCCATGTCCTCAGCCCGACGTTCCTGCTCCCGTCGGCGGAGGTGTGCCTGCTCGTCGTGTTGATGATCGGCGACCCGGGCCGCATCGACCGTCGCTCGAACATGTTGCGCCGGGTGATGCTCGCGCTCGTGGTCGTGATGACCATCGACAACGTCGCCGCGGTCGTCGAGCTCGTCCGGGCGATCCTGGAGGACGACCCCGAGGAGACCGCCACCGTGTTGCTCGGCACGGGTGCGGCGATCTGGCTGACGAACATCATCGCCTTCAGCCTGTGGTACTGGCTGCTCGACCGTGGCGGCCCCGCCGAGCGTGCCGCCGGCACCGGTCAAGCTCCGGCGTTCGTGTTCAGCGAGATGCAGAACCCGGAGTACGTCGACGACGACTGGCTGCCGATCTACGCCGACTACCTGTACCTGGCGTTCACGAACGCCACCGCGTTCAGCCCGACCGACACACTGCCGGTCAAGCGCTGGGCGAAGATGACGATGATGCTGCAGTCCGCACTGTCACTGGTGATCGCCGTGATGATCATCGCTCGCGCCGTCAACATCCTCACCTGAATCGGCACATCCGGCCGAGCCACCGCCCCGACCGGTGGGGGCGTCGAGGTTAGGGTGCGTCGGGACATGCAGCTGAACGCCGACGATTGGATCGCCGACGGATGATCGGTCTGGTGGCGCTGCATGCCCTCTTCGGATCGGTCGGTTTGGCCTGCGGCGACCGCCTCGGCCGACGGTGCCTGTGGCTCGGCGTGGTCGCCCCGGCGGCGACGTTCGTGTGGTTGATCCTCGTGCTGGGCGGCGTGTTGGACGGCGACCCGGTGACCGAATCGGTGGCGTGGGTTCCGGCGTTGGGGATGAACCTGGACCTGCGCCTCGACGGGTTCGCCGCCTTGATGGTCGCGCTCGTGGCCGGGATCGGCGTGCTCGTGTACGGCTACGCCGCCGCCTACTTCCCTGCCGGACGCGTCGACCTCGGGCGTCTGGTGGCGCTGCTCACGTTCTTCGCCGGCTCGATGCTGGGGCTGGTGCTGGCCGACAACCTGATCGTGCTCTACGGGTTCTGGGAGCTGACCGCGGTCACGTCGTTCCTCCTGATCGGCAACACGCACACCGACGGCCGGGCGCGAGCCGCGGCGCTGCAGGCGCTGCTCGTCACGAGCGCCGGCGCCCTGGCGATGCTCGCCGGTTTCGTCGTGCTCGGCCAGGCCGCCGGCACGTACCGCATCAGCGAACTCGTGGCCGACCCGCCCACCGGCACCGCGGTCCAGGTCGCGCTCGGCCTGATCCTGGTGGGAGCGTTCACCAAGTCGGCGCAGTACCCGACGTTCCGCTGGCTCCCCGGGGCGATGGTGGCGCCGACGCCGGTGAGCGCCTATCTCCACTCGGCGACGATGGTGAACGCCGGCGTGTACCTGATCGCCCGCCTCTCACCGGCGTTCGCCGAGGTCGCCTGGTGGCGGCCCGTCGTCGTGTCGGTGGGGCTGTACACGATGATCGCCGCGGGGATGCGAGCGATGCGCCAGACCGACCTGAAGCTGCTGCTGGCGATGAGCACCGTCAGCCAACTGGGGTTGATGGTGGCGGTGTTCGGACTCGGCTCGGCGATCTCGGTGACGGCCGGCTGCGAGCTGCTGCTGGCCCATGCGCTCGCCAAGGCCGCCGCGTTCATGGTGGTCGGCATGCTCGATCATCAACACGGCACGCGCGACACGCGCCTCCTGCCGCGCCCCACCCGCGGATGGGGCCCGACGATGGCGATCACGGTGGTCACCGCGGCGTCGATGGCCGGCGTGCCACTGGTGCTCGGGTTCATCGCCAAGGAGGAGGTGCTGGCGGCGTTCGACGAGGCACCGGGCTGGGCGGCGCCCATCGCGCTGGCCGCGGTCGTCGTCGGTTCGGCGATCAGTGTGGCCTACAGCATCCGGTTCGCGCTCGGAGCGATGGGCCGGTTGAGCGAACCGGCAAGCGCGTTCACGGCCGACCTGACCCACGGCCCACCGCGTGCGCTGTTCGTGGCGCCGGCGGCGGTGCTGACGTTCGTGACGGTGCTGACCGGCGTGGTCCCCGGCGTGCTCGATCCGCCTCATCGAGGGCGCCGCCTCGTCGCTCGACGGACTCGTCAACGACGTTCATCTGGCGGTGTGGCACGGCCTCAACGGCCCGCTGCTGTGGTCGATCGTGGCCATCGCCGCCGGCGCGTTGATGTTCCGGATGCGCCGGCCGGTGGACGTCGTGCTGGCGCGTCTCCAGCCGACACCGGTGTCGTCGAGCTCCGCCTACCGCAGGCTCGCTGACGCGGGTTGAACACGGTCGCCAACCGGGTGACGGGCGTCGTGCAGTCGGGTTCGCTGCCGATCTACCTCGGCGTCATCCTGCTGACCGCGGCGGTGGTGCCCGGCGGCGCTCCTGATCTCCGAGCGAGTGGTGGCCCGGCCTCCCCGACCTGGTCGACACCCCGATGCAGGCCCCGATCGCGGCGGTGATCCTCGGGTGGAGCGATCGCCGCCGCCGGGGTGCGGCGGCGCTTCACCGCCGCACTTGTTCCTGGGTGTGGTCGGCTACTCGATGGCCGGATTGTTCGTGATCCAGGGTGCTCCCGATCTGGCGCTCACCCAGGTGGCCATCGAGTCGCTCACGACCGTGCTGTTCGTGCTCGTGCTCAGGCGGCTCCCCGACCGGTTCGAATCGGTCACGCCGCTGTGGCGACGGGCGATCCGCATCGACGATCGCCGGCGTCGTCGGGCTGACCGTGTTCGCGCCTCGCCCTGGCGGCCGGCGCCGAACAGCCGTCGACCCCGGCCTCCGACGCCATGGTCGAGCGGGCCTACCCCGACGGCAACGGCCGCAACGTGGTCAACGTGATCCTGGTCGAATTCCGCGGTTACGACACGCTCGGTGAGATCACCGTGTTGGCGGCGGTGGCCATCGGCACGGTCGCCCTCGCGCGCGCCGGCCGACGCCCGGCGACCCCGACGTCACCGGCGTCACCGGCGTCCGGCACGACCGACCGGGCGGTGCCGCCTGCCCTGCCGGTGTCGCGCATCGTCACGCTCGAGGTCTCGATGCGCGTCGTGTTCGTGATCGTGATGGTCGGCTCGCTGTACCTGCTCTTCGCCGGGCACAACCAACCGGGGGGCGGGTTCGTCGGCGGGATCGTCGCCGGTGCCGCCATCGCACTGCGCTACATCAGCGGCGGGATCAGTCGAGGTGCGCAAGCTGTCACGCGGCCAGCCGTGGCTCGTGCTCGGTGCCGGCATGCTGATCGCTTCGCTCACCGCGCTCGTGCCGCTCTTCTTCGGCGGGTCGCTGCTCGAGGGCTACGCGTACACGCTCGAATCAGCGCTGCTCGGCGAGGTGAAGATCACCACCGCGTTGGTGTTCGACTTCGGGGTCTACCTCGTGGTGATCGGGCTCGCGCTGATGATGTTCGAATCGTTCGGCGACGACCCGCCGCTCCGTGAACGGAGCGTGTCGTGAGTGTGGTCATGGCCGGGCTCGCCGCCTCGCTGTTCGCCATCGGCACCTACCTGCTGATGCAGCGCAAGCTGTCGCGCATCATCGTCGGGCTGGGTCTGCTCAGCCACGGCGCCAACGTGTTGTTCGTCAACTCCGGCCGGCGAGGCATCCCGGCACTGATCGGCTCGGGTGATCCCGGCGACTTCGCCGACCCCGTGCCGCAGGCGCTCGTCCTGACGGCGATCGTCATCAGCTTCGGCACCACGGCGCTGCTGCTGGCGCTGGCGTATCGCAGTTGGCTGCTGACCTCCGACGACGAGGTCGCCGACGACGTCGAGGACCGCATGGTCGGCGCCAGCGACTACCGCGACATCGAGGTCGCCGACGAGACGCTGCTGATCGACGAAGCCGAAGCCCACGAATTCGGCCAACGCACCGAACCGACTCGCGCCGAGCGAGTCGGCGATGCCGAGGTCTCGCCGTGAGGGTGCTGCTGCCGCTGCCCGTGCTGCTCCCGTTGATCGGCGCTGCGCTGTCGATCCTGGCCGGCCGCTCCCGCGTCGTGCAGCGGACGATCAGCCTGTCGGTGCTGACCGCCGTCGTCGGCATCTCGGTGGCGATCCTCATCGCCGCCGACGACGACGGTGTCGTGTCGACACAGGCGGGCGACTGGTACGCGCCGGTCGGGATCTCGCTCGTCGCCGACCGGTTCTCGGCGATCATGCTCCTGACGGCGTCGTGCGTGCTGCTCGTCGGTGGTGGTCTACGCCATCGGACAGCCCGGGGCCGAACGCAACCACGTCGGCTTCCAGTCGGTGTACCTCATCCTGGCCGCCGGTGTGGCCGCCGCCTTCCTCACCGGCGACCTGTTCAACCTCTTCGTGGCGATCGAGATGATGCTGACCGCGAGCTACGTGCTCATCACCCTCGGTGGACGGTCTCGAGCAGGTGCGCTCGGGGATGACCTACGTGGTCATCAGCCTCGCCGCGTCGGTGCTGTTCCTCGTCGCGCTGGCGTTGACGTACGCCGCCACCGGCACGGTCAACATGGCCGACCTCTCCGATCGCATCGCCGATCTGCCGCCCGGCCTCCAGTCCGGCCTGGCCGGCCTGTTCCTGATCGTGTTCGGCATCAAGGCCGGCATCTTCCCGCTCTTCTTCTGGCTGCCCGACAGCTACCCGACCGCACCCTCCCCGGTGACGGCGATCTTCGCCGGCCTGCTGACCAAGGTGGGTGTGTACGCCATCATCCGCACCCAGACGCTGCTGTTCCCCGATGTGCTGCCGACATGGCTGTTGATGGTGATCGCCGGACTGACGATGTCGGTCGGCGTGCTCGGCGCCATCGCCCAGGACGACGTCAAGCGGATCCTGTCGTTCCTGATCATCAGCAGCATCGGCTACATGGTGATGGGCATGGCGCTGTTCACCGTGGCCGGCATCGCCGCCGCCGTCTTCTACATGGTGCACCAGGTGGTGCTGAAGACCGGCCTGTTCCTCGCCGGCGGGCTCATCGAACACGCCGGCGGGTCGAGCCGGCTCTCCCGGCTGGGCGGCATGGTCCGCACCGCTCCGTAGATCGCCGTGCTGTTCTTCATCGCCGCCATGTCGCTGGCCGGCATCCCGCCGATGCTGGGATTCGCGGCGAAGTTCTCCCTCGTCGACTCCACCGCCGCCGCGCACCAATGGTGGATCCTCGGCGTGGCGGTGTTCGTCAGCCTGCTGACGTTGTTCTCGGTGGCCAAGATCTGGATCGGCGTGTTCTGGGCCGAGTCCGCCGACGAGCGGGCCCGGCCCGACGACCTGGTCAGGCTCGAGGCACGCCGTGCCCCGGCACTGATGATGGCGCCGACCGCGCTGCTCGTCGCCGCCACCGTGTGCCTCGGCGTCATGGCCGGGCCGGTCTACGACTACTGCTTCCGCGCCGCCGGCGACCTGATCGATCCGTCGAACTACGTGCGGGTGGTTCTGGGAGGGGGCGGCTGATGGTCGTCGTGCTGTACGCCGCCGCCATCGTGGTCATGTGGGTGTTGGCGTGGGGTTCGCTCACGTTCGCCAACGTGCTCGGCGGTCTGGTCGTCGCCGCGGTGCTCGTCGTGGTCACCCCCGGCCGGCCTGGGCCGCGGCCGGTCGACGACCGCCCTTCCGGCCGCTGCCGATCGCACGACTCGCTCGGGTTCGCGCTCGTCGAGATGGCGCGATCGAACATCTTGCTCGTACGAGACGTGCTCGCCCCCCGGTCCCGCCTCCACCCCGGGGTGATGGCGGTGCCGCTGCCGCGCTGTTCCGACGGACTGCTCACGCTGATCACCAACATGCTCGCCTTGACGCCCGGCACCAACCCCGTGCACGTCGAGCCGGATCCGGCGGTGGTGTACGTCCACGTGCTGCACATGCACGACGTCGAGAAGTCGCGGGCCGAGGTGCTGCATCTCGCCGACCTCGCGTTCCGGGCGTTCAGCCCGAACCCGCGGGCGATCGAGCAGATGATCGAGGACGAGCTCGTGATCGAGGCGACGTTCGTCGTGCTGCTGTTGGCGTTCTTCGGCTTCGCGTACCGGCTGGTGCGCGGCCCGACGCTGGCCGATCGTGTGATCGCCATCGACGGTCTGCTGGTCGTCGGGGTCAGCACCGTCGTCGTGCACGCCGTCGACGTGCAACGTGGCGCCTTCCTGCAGCTCGCCGTGCTGTTCACGCTGGTCGGGTTCATCGGCACGGCGGTCGTGGCTCGATTCATCGAAGGGCGCGGCGAATGATCGGCCAGGACGATCATGCTCTGCGGCGCGCTCGCTGACCCTGCTGGCGGCGGTCGGTGTGCTGCGCTTCCCCGACGCGCTCGACGCGGATGCACGCGCTCGACGAAGGCGTCGACGGTGGGATTCGGGCTCGTGGCCATCGGCGCCGCCCTCGCGCTGCCGACCGCCAACGACGTCACCTCGGTGCTGCTGGCGTTCGGTCTGCAGCTGCTGACGTTGCCGGTGGCGGCCACGCTGATCGCCAACTCGACCTACTGGGCCGAACGGATCCCCGCGGAGCTCCCCGCCGACGACGAGCTCGAAGCGGCGACCAACGCCACACCGCCGACCAAAGTGGCCGAGCCAGCCACGACGACGAGCGTAGCGGGTCGATTCGCCCCCGGTTGGCACCGGGCTCAGCCGTCGGTGTAGACCGGCGGCCGGTTGCCCATGCCCGCCATGACCGCTTCGATCTGGTTCGGGGTGCCGATCTGGGCGCCGATCGTCGAGCGTTCGGCGGCGAACTGCTCGGCCGCGCCCTCGTCGAGGATCCGGTTGAACAGCCGCTTGGAACCACGCACGCGCCCGGGCTGAGGCCGGCGATCTCGTGGGCGAGCGCCAGCGCGTCGTCGTAGGGCGTTGCGCTGAGCCTCGTGGCCAGGCCGAGTTCGGCGGCCTCGGTACCGGAGAAGATCCGGGCGGTGAAGGTCAGCTCCTTGGCGATGTCGGGGCGCACGAGCTTGGACAGGACGAACGTGCCGGTCATGTCCGGGACGAGGCCCCAGTAGACCTCGCGGACCGACATCTTCGTGTCGGGGTGGACGATGCGGATGTCGGCGCCGAGTGCGATCTGCAGCCCACCGCCGAGCGCGTGGCCGTGGACCGCGGCGATCACCGGGACGGGGAGCTCCTGCCACACCCAGCACACCTGCTGGCCGAGGTGGGTGATGCGGCCGGCGGCCATCGCCCCCGGGCCGGCGTCGTCGGCAGGCGCCGACCGGCGTCGACCTGCTCGCCCTGCGGCTTCATGTCGCCGCCGGCCATCGCCTGGAACGACGAGAAGTCGAGACCGGCGCAGAACGACGGGCCGTCGCCGGACAGCACGACGGCGCGGACACCCGGCTCCGACTTCAGGTTCTCGCCGGCCTCGGCGATGGCTTGGAACATGGCGTTGTCGAGAGCGTTGCGCTTGTCCGCACGATTGAACCGCACGTCGGCAACACCGTCGGAGATGGAAATCAGGACGCGATCGGACATGCGCGCAGTCTCGCACCCAGCCTCGGCCGACCGACGAACGGGCGGACGTCCGGCTCGCCGCCGCGGTCAGGTGAGCGCTTCGGAACGCCAGCGGACGAGATCGCGGTCGATCTCGGCGACCGAGCGGCAGCCGGTCAACGCCATCGTGCGTTCGAAGCCGTCGCGGAGGAACTCGAGCACGTGGTCGACGCCGCGTTCGCCGCGCCGCACCGAGCGCCGTAGAGGTACGGACGACCCGACCGACACCGCATCGGCACCGAGCGCGATCGCCTTGACGATGTCGCTGCCCCGGCGGACGCCACCGTCGCAGATGATGGTCGCCTGGTCGGCGATCTCCTGGCGGACCGGTTCGACGAGTTCGATCGGCGACGGCGCGTCGTCGAGCTGCCGGCCGCCGTGGTTCGACAGGCCGATGCCCTGCACCCCCATCGCCACCGCTTGCTTCGCGTCGGCGACGGTCTGGATGCCCTTGAGCACGATCGGACCGTCCCAGAACGTGCGCAGCCAGTCGATGTCGTGCCACGACAGCGCCTGGTCGAACTGGCTGCCGACGTGCGCGGCCAGCGAGATCGGGTTCTTGCCGTCCTCCTGGTCGCCGTGGCCGACGACGTTGGCGAACGTGATGGGATCGTTGCGCAGGAAGTCCCAGGTCCAGCCCGGGTGCACGGCGCCGTCGAACAGCGTGTCGAGCCCGATCTTCGGGGGCAGGGTGAAGCCGCGGCGCACGTCGCGCTCGCGCCGGCCGAGCACCGCGGTGTCGACCGTCAGCCAGAGCGTGGTGTAGCCGGCCGCCTTGGCCCGGCCGACGAGTTCCTCGACGAGCCCGCGGTCGCGCCACGTGTAGACCTGGAACCACTTCTCGCCCTCGCTGACGGCGGCGACCTCCTCGATCGAGCGGGTGCCCATCGTCGACAACGAGTACGGCAGCCCGGCCCGCTGCGCGGCACGGGCCACCGCCAGCTCACCCTGCGAATCGGCGATCCGGGTGTACCCGGTCGGCGCCAGGATCAGCGGCATCGCGGCGGGGCGGCCGAAGATCGTGGTCGACGTGTCGAGCGCGCTCACGTCGCGCAGCACACGCGGCTTGAACTCGATCCGGGCGAACGCCGACACGTTGCGCCCGGCGGTCCGTTCGTCCTCGGCGGCGCCGTCGATGTAGTCGAACACGCCGGCAGGGAGCCGACGTTTGGCGATCCGGCGGCACTCCTCGATCGACACCATCTTGCGGAGCCGCCGCTCGACCGGGTCGAGGCTGAACGCCCGGAACCGCACCGTCGACCGGAACGTGTTGATCATTCCCACGGGGACGGCAGCGTAGTGCAACCGTGCCAGTTCGTGCATCGGTGCCCTCACGATCGCGGGGGCACCGACGCACGACCCCGGTCGATGTGCTCAGTCGACGATGCGGAGGCCGCTCGGGGTCATCGACGGCTCGGCCTGCGGGAGCTCGACGACGAACTCGGTGCGATGCGCCGGGAAGACGTGCTCGCTGACGAGGATCGGCTCCCCGCTCCGATCGGTGGTCACCCGCTGGCAGCACAGCACGGGCGAGCCGACCGGCACGCCGAGCAAGCGGGCGTCGACCGCGCCGACGAGGTCGGCGCCGATGGTCTGGGTGGCGCCGCGCAGTTCGACGTCGAGCAGCTCGTAGAACGGGCGCCGCTCGACGTCCTGGCGCGAGAGGTTGGCACCGAGCCGGCGCCGGGCACCACACGGTGACGACCGCGAACGGTTCTCCGTCGGCGAGGTTGACCCGCTTGACCCGCAGCACCTGGTCGACGCCGAGCAGCTTGCGGACGCGATCGGGCGGATCCTCGAAGGCGAACTCCTCGACCTTGCGTTCCGACAGCTTGCCGACGCCTTCGATCTGCGACTCGATCGTGCCGAGCGACTGCAGGCTCTGGCGCACCGGCTCGCCGGCGACGAACCAGCCGAACCCCTGACGGGCGGCGATCAGGCCGTCCTCGCGGACGAGTTCGAGCGCCCGGCGGATCGTGACCCGGGAGGCGCCGAACTCGACCGACATCTCGGCCTCCGACGGCAGCAGCGAACCCGCCGGCGACGACGTCGCCCTGGCCCGCAGGTCGTCGGCGATCTCCTGGTAACGAATCCGCCTCATCGAGTCCCCGTCGGGCGTTCTTCGCCATTCGGTTGGTTCGTTCCGTTGCCGGTGGTCACAACTTGTATTATAGTTGTCTACATGAGTGATGCGAGCCATTCCCCCGTCCACGCGACGGCCAACACCCCCATCGAACTCGTCGAGGGCGTGTATGCCCGCCTCGCCGAGCGCGTCGCCCTCGGCCGCGAACGCCTCGGCCGGCCGCTCACCCTGACCGAGAAGATCCTGATCAACCACCTCGCCGACCCCGCCAACGAGGAGATCGAGCGGGGCGTCAGCTACAACGACTTCCACCCCGATCGTGTCGCCATGCAGGACGCGACCGCCCAGATGGCCCTGCTGCAGTTCATGACCGCCGGCCTTCCCGAGGCCGCCGTCCCGTCGACGGTGCACTGCGACCACCTCATCCAGGCCAAGATCGGCGCGACCATCGACCTCGGCGTGGCGATCGACACGAACAAGGAGGTCTACGACTTCCTCCGCTCGGTGTCGGCCAAGTACGGCATCGGCTTCTGGGGCCCGGGCTCCGGCATCATCCACCAGGTCGTCCTCGAGAACTACGCCTTCCCCGGCGGCATGATGATCGGCACCGACAGCCACACGCCGAACGCCGGTGGCCTCGGGATGATCGCCATCGGTGTCGGCGGCGCCGACGCCGTCGACGTGATGACCGGCTTCCCGTTCAACGTCCGCTGGCCGAAGGTCATCGGCGTCAAGCTCACCGGCTCGATCAGCGGCTGGTCGAGCCCGAAGGACGTCATCCTCGAGGTCGCCCGGGTGCTCACCGTCGAGGGCGGCACGGGTGCGATCGTCGAGTACTTCGGCCCCGGCGCCGACTCGATCTCGGCCACCGGCAAGGCCACGATCTGCAACATGGGTGCCGAGATCGGCGCCACCACGTCGCACTTCCCGTACGACCAGAACATGGCGATGTACCTCAAGTCGACGGGCCGCGAAGCGATCGCCGACGCCGCCGACAAGGTCGCCGCCGACCTGCGTGCCGACGACGGCGCGTTCTACGACCAGCTCATCGAGATCGACCTCGACGAGCTCAAGCCGCTCATCAACGGCCCCCACTCCCCCGACCGCGCCCACAAGATCGGTCCCGCCGGCGTCGGTGCCGCGGCCACCGAGAACGGCTGGCCGCTCGAGCCGTCGGCCTGCCTCATCGGCTCGTGCACGAACTCCTCGTACGAGGACATCACCCGCGTCGCCTCGATCGCCCGCCAGGCGGCCGCTCGCGGGCTCACCGCCAAGTGCGACCTGCTGATCACGCCCGGCTCCGAGCAGGTGCGGGCGACGATCGAGCGCGACGGCCTGCTCGCCGACCTCGAAGCGATCGGCGCGACCGTGCTGGCCAACGCCTGCGGACCGTGCATCGGTCAGTGGTCGCGTCCCGAATCGATCACCGGGCAGCCGAACACGATCGTCAACTCGTTCAACCGCAACTTCCCGAAGCGCAACGACGGCTCGGCGAACACGCTGAGCTTCGTCACGTCGCCCGACACCGTGCTGGCGATCGCCCTCGCCGGGCGGCTCGACTTCGACCCGACGACCGACACGATCACCGCCCCCGACGGCTCCGAGGTCACCCTCGATGCCCCGGTCGGCGAGATCCTCCCCGACCAGGGCTTCGACCCCGGCGAGAACACGTTCACCGCCCCGCCGGCCGACGGGTCGGCGATCGAGGTCGCCGTGTCGCCGACGAGCGACCGCCTCCAGCTGCTCGAGGCGTTCACGCCGTGGGACGGCAACGACTACGTCGGGCTCCCGGTGCTGATGAAGGCCCAGGGCAAGTGCACCACCGACCACATCTCGGCCGCCGGCCCCTGGCTGAAGTACCGCGGTCACCTCGAGAACATCTCCGGCAACCTGTTCGCCGGCGCGGTCAACGCCTACACCGGCGAGGCCGGCACCGGCAAGGACATCACCGACGGCGAGACCCGCGCCTACCCCGACATCGCCAAGAACTACCACGAGGCCGGCATCAAGTGGGTGGCCATCGGCGACCGCAACTACGGCGAGGGCTCCTCGCGTGAACACGCCGCCATGGAGCCACGCTTCCGCGGCGGCCTCGTCATCCTGGCCCGCTCGTTCGCCCGCATCCACGAGACCAACGCCAAGAAGCAGGGTCTGCTGCCGCTCACGTTCGCCGACCCGGCCACGTACGACCTCATCGGCGAGGACGACCGCATCAACGTGACGGGCCTGCCGCCCGTACCCGGCCAGAACGTGCAGTGCCAGATCGTCAAGCCCGACGGTACGACGATCGACTTCGAAGCGGTGCACACGTTCAGCCCCGAGCAGGTCGAGTGGTTCAAGGCCGGCTCGGCGCTGAACATCGTCCGCCAGAAGGTCGCCGCCGCCGAAGCCTGACCCGCTCCGGCCGCTCAGGGTGCGGCGCCGGGCGATGCACCTCGCATCGACCCGTGCCCTACGGTCGGGACGGTGATCGACGATCCGCGCGAGCGAAGCCGGATCCTCGTCGCGGGATCGACGGGCTACGTCGGCGGCCGGCTCGTCCCCGAGCTGCTCGCGGCCGGCCATGCGGTGCGGGTCGTCACGCGCTCGACCAGCAGGGCGGCCCGGTACGACTGGTCCGACGACGTCGAGGTGTGCGAGGGCGACATGCTCGACGCCGGCTCGCTGACCGCCGCGTTCGACGGGTGCACCGCGGCCTTCTACCTCGTGCACTCGATGGGCGGCGGCGGTGATTTCGCCGCCACCGACGCCCGGGCGGCCGAGAACTTCCGGGACGCCGCCGACGCCGCCGGCGTCGGACGCATCGTCTACCTGGGCGGGATGGGTGCCGGTCCCGATCTGTCCACCCACCTCGAGAGCCGGCATCGGGTCGGCGAGATCCTGGCATCGGGTGCGACGCCGACCACCGAACTCCGCGCCGCGGTGATCATCGGGTCGGGCTCGCTGTCGTTCGAGATGCTGCGCTACCTCACCGAGGTGCTCCCGGTGATGATCACGCCGCGGTGGGTCGACACCAGGTGCCAGCCGATCGCGATCCGTGACGTGCTGCACTACCTGGTGGGCGTGCTCTCCGACACCGAGCCGGTCGATCGCATCCTCGACATCGGCGGTCCCGACGTCTTGACCTACGCCGACATGATGCAGACCTACGCCGCGGTGGCCGGGCTGCGGCGACGCATCATCGTGCCGGTTCCGGTCCTGTCGCCCAGCCTGTCGTCACGTTGGGTCGGCCTCGTCACGCCGCTGCCGTCGTCGATCGCGAGGCCGCTGATCGACTCGTTGCGTCACGAGGTGGTGATGACCGACCACCACATCGACGAACTCGTGCCACACGATCCGATCGACTTCCGCACGGCGGTGGAGTTGGCCGTCCGCCGCACCAGCACCGAGTTGGTCGTCACCCGATGGTCCGACTCCGGCTACACGCCCGCCGACACGATCCCCGGCGACCCGCAATGGGCGGGCGGAGCGACGCTGGCGGATCACCAGACGGTCGAGACCACCGCCTCGCGGGCAGCGCTCTACGAGGCGTTCGCCAGGATCGGCGGGGCCAACGGGTACTACGTCGTCGACTGGGCCTGGCGGGTCCGCGGCCTGATGGATCGGGCCATCGGCGGGCCGGGGCTGCGACGCGGCCGCCGGCACCCGGTCGAGCTGCGGCCGGGCGAATCGCTCGACTTCTGGCGCGTGCGGACCGTCGACGTCGGCGTCGAGCTCGGGCTCGAGGCGGAGATGAAGGTACCCGGGCAGAGCCTGGTTGTCGTGGCGCATCGCCGAGGGCGACGAGCCCGGCGTGCTCGAGCTGCACCAGACCGCATGGTTCGCCCCGCGTGGCCTGTGGGGGCGGGCCTACTGGTACGCCATGTTGCCGTTCCACGTCGTCATCTTCGCCGGCATGGCCCGATCGATCACCCGGCACGCCGAGGCAGGGACGGTCGATCCAGCGGCTTGACGGCTCCCACGGTCGACCTGAACACGGCACGACGTGACGCCCGCTCGGGCCGAGCACCAGCACTAGGTTCGGCGTCATGGAACTACGCGAGGCGATCCGGACCAACGGCACCGTTCGGGCGTTCACCGACGACCCGGTCGATCGCTCCACCGTCCTCGCCGTGCTCGACGACGCCCGGCTTCGCGCCGTCGGGCGGCAACCGTCAACCGTGGCGGGTGGCGATCGTCGAGGACACGAGCCTCCGGCGATCGCTCGCCGACCTCATGCAGCCGGTCTGGGACGAGTACCTCGAGACAGCGGGCGGCGGCTCTGCTCCGTTCAACGCCGATCGACTACCAGGTCCCGGCGACCATCTCCCCCGGCAAGCCGAACGCCCTGCTCGACGCCATCGAGACGATCCCCGTGGTGCTCGCGGTGGCCGCCGATCTGCGGTCGGTCGCGCTCATGGACGGGAAGCTCGACCGACCGCCGATCACCGGCGGCGCGTCGATCTACCCGTTCTGCTGGAGCCTGCTGTTGTCGGCTCGCGCCCATGGGCTCGGCGGCGTGATGACGACGTTCCTCAGCCGCGCCGAACCGGCGGCCGCTCCCCTGCTCGGCCTCGCCCGACCACTTCGCCCTCGTCGCGACGATCTTCCTCGGCGTCCCCGAGCACCAGCCGACCAAGCTCAGCCGCCACCCCGTCGAGTCCTTCGTCACCATCGACCGCTTCGACGCCAGACCCCCATCAACGCGATGAGCCAACGGCCCGATAGTCAGGCCGTTCGCTCATCGCCCCGCACGACCCATCAACAGCGATGAGCCAACGGCCCGATAGTCGGGCCGTTCGCTCATCGCCTTCGCGGTCGGAGCGTCAGTCGGCGTCGATGGCGGCGCGGACTTCGGCGACGTAGTCGCCGACCGCGTCGGGGCCGTGCTCCATGAGACGGCGCATGACGCTCGCGCCCTGGATCACGCCGTCGGCGACCCGGGTCGCCTCGTAGGCCTGCGCGGCGTCGGACACGCCGACGCCGACGAGCACCGGCACGTCGGTGATCGATTTCAGCCGGACCGCCAGCGCCGTCGCCGTCGCGGCGAGCGAGGATCGCTCGCCGGTGACGCCCAGCAGGCCGACGGAGTACACGAACCCACGACAGCGGGCGGTGACGCGCGGCAGTCGCTCGTCCGGGGCGGTGGGTGCGGCCAGCATGATCGTCTCGATGCCCTCGGCGTCGGCGGCGGCGCACCACGGGCCCGACTCCTCCAGCGGGAGATCGGGCAGGATCGCCGCGCAGATGCCGGCGCGCCGGAGGTCGGCGGCGAACCGGGCGACACCGGGATGGTGCACGAGGTTGTAGTACGTCATCACGGCGAGCGGGATGTCGACGTCGAGCGACGGCACCTCGTCGAGGATCGCCGCCGGCGTCGCGCCGCGCGTCGAGCGCGACCTGCGACGCCTGCTGGATGATCGGGCCGTCCATCACCGGGTCGGAGAACGGGATCCCGATCTCGATGGCGTCGGCACCGTTGGCGGCGGCGGCACGGATCGCGTCCTGCCAGCCCGGATAACCGCCCGTGATGTACGGCACGAGCAGCTTGCGGCCGGTGTCGCGCTTCGCCCGGAACTCGGCCTCGAGCCGGCCGAACCGTTCGATCGTCGACGCATCGGCGGCGCCCAGATCCGGCACGGTCATCCGACGATGTCCATCATCTGGGCGACGTCCTTGTCACCGCGGCCGGACAGGTTCATCAACACCGTCCGCGCCCTGGAACGTCGTCGCCTCGCGGCTGATCCAGGCGAGGGCATGCGCCGACTCGAGTGCCGGGATGATCCCCTCGGTGCGGGCCAGCAGCTGGAACGCGTCGATCACCTCGGCGTCGGTGACGCACGGGTACTCGGCCCGGCCGATCGACGCGAGATACGAGTGCTCCGGACCGACGCCCGGATAGTCGAGCCCGGCCGAGATCGACTGCGCCTCCTCGACCTGGCCGACCTCGTCTTGCATGAGGTAGCTGCGCATGCCGTGCACGACGCCCGGATTGCCACGGCTGACCGCCGCTCCCCCGGCCGGCTCCACGCCGATCGAGGCGGGCCGTCGCCGTCGACGAAGCCGGTGAAGATGCCCATCGCATTCGATCCGCCGCCGACGCACGCCACCACGAGGTCCGGGTCGCCACCGAGCAGGGCGGCGCACTGCTCGCTCGCCTCCTCGCCGATCACCCGATGGAACTGGCGCACCATCCAGGGATACGGGTGCGGCCCCATCACCGATCCGAGGCAGTAGGCGCTGTGGCCGACGGTGGCGACCCAGTCGCGCATCGCCTCGTTGACCGCGTCCTTCAGGGTGCGGCTGCCGCTCTCGACCGCTTCGACCTCGGCGCCGAGCAGGCGCATGCGGAACACGTTGAGCGCCTGCCGCTCGACGTCGACGGCGCCCATGTACACCTTGCACTCGAGGCCCATCAGGGCGGCGGCGGTCGCGCTGGCCACCCCGTGCTGGCCGGCGCCGGTCTCGGCGACGATGCGCGTCTTGCCCATGCGCTTGGCGAGCAGCGTCTGCCCGAGCACGTTGTTGATCTTGTGCGAGCCCGTGTGGTTGAGGTCCTCACGCTTGAGGATCAACCGGATCCCGAGCTCACGCCCGAGGTTGTGGCACTCGGTGAGGATCGACGGCCGGCCCGCGTAGTCGTTCAGGATCGTTGCGCAGGTCGAGACGGAACGCCGGGTCGGCCCACGCCTCGATGAACGCCGCCTCGAGTTCCTCACACGCCGGCACCAGCGTCTCGGGCACGAACCGGCCGCCGAACTCGCCGAACCGGCCGGTGGCATCGGGCGGCGCGAGCAGCGAGCCGGCCGGCAGGTCGGCATCGCCACCCGTCGTGGCCGATGTGGTCAGGTCGGTTTCGGTCATTCGAAGTCCCAGTCGTACGGCATGTCATCGTCGCCGAGGTACGGGACGGCAGCGGCGGCGCGGGCGTTCTCGATGAAGCGCTTGACCGCCATCGCATCCTTCTTGCCCGGCTCGCGCTCGACGCCGCTCGACACGTCGACGCCCCACGGCTGGACCTCCTCGACCGCGGCCGCGACGTTCTGCGGGGTGAGTCCGCCGGCGAGGATCAGCCGCACCGAATCGGGTGCATCGCCGGCGAGCGACCAGTCGAAGACCTTGCCCGAGCCCGGGTTCGGCGCATCGAGCAGGATCAGGTCGGTGCCGTACTGGTCGGCGCGTGGCAGGTTCTCGTCACCGGCGCCGAACGCCTTGATCACCCACTTGATCTGCTTGCCGACCTCGATGCACTGCGCCGGGGTCTCGCGGCCGTGGAGCTGCACCGCCTTGACGCCCGATTTGTGGGCGAGCTCGACCACACGCTGCGGGAGCTCGTCGCGGAACACACCGACCGTGAGGATCTCCGGGGGCAGTCGTCGGGTGATGTCGTACGCGACCTGCGCCGCGATCTGCCGCGGCGACGGCGCGAACACGAAGCCGACGGCATCGGCGCCCATCGCGACCGCCAGCAGCGCATCGTCTTCGTTGGTGATGCCACAGATCTTCACGAACATGGAACGGCTCACCGTACCGGTCCGAGGTGTTCCGCAGCGGATTCGTTCCGCGGCCGACCTCGGTGCGTATCGTTCGACCTCACATGGGACGTCTGGATGATCTCGACCTCTCGACTCGGCTGTCCGGCCCCGAGTACGAAAAGCGTCTCGCCGCCGCGCAGCAGCAGTTCCTCGAGCTCCGCCTCCACCTCGGCGGTCAGACCAACGACGGCGTCATCGGGCCCGGGCTGCTCATCGTGGTCGAGGGCGTCGATGCGTCCGGCAAGGGTGGCGCGGTCCGGCGGGTCGTCGAGCCGCTCGACCCGCGCCACTACTCCGTCTACGCGTACTCGAAGCCGACCGACCGCGAGCTGCGCCATCACTTCCTCTGGCGGTTCTGGAGCAAGATCCCCGGCCAGGGCGGGATGTGCGTGTTCGACCGCAGCTGGTACGGGCGCCTGCTCGTCGAACGGGTCGAGGGTTTCGCCACCCACGAGCAGTGGATGCGGGCCTACGACGAGATCGTCGACTTCGAGCGCAGCCTCGTTCGGGAAGGGGTGATCCTCGTCAAGTTCTGGCTGCAGGTCAGCCAGGAGGAGCAGGGCCGCCGGTTCGAGGATCGCCGCACCGACCCGCTCAAGCAGTGGAAGTTGAACGACGAGGACTGGCGCAATCGTGAGAAGTGGCCGCTCTACGTCGAAGCCATCGAGGACATGTTCGCCAAGACCGACCACGAACTCGCTCCGTGGAACCTCGTGTCGGGCGAGCACAAGAAGTGGGGCCGGGTGGCGGTGCTCGAGACGTTGAACCAACGCATCGTCGAGGGCCTCGCTCGGTGGAACGCCTGACCTGAACCCGTTCAGGTCTGGGCGCGATTCCGTTCGGGGAACGATCGGATCCGCGCCCGAACGTTCCTCAGCCGGCGAGCGCTTCCCGGTCTGGGCGCGATTCCGTTCGGGAACGATCGATCCGCGCCCGAACGCTCCTCGTCAGCCGATGAGTTCGGCGAGCGTGGCTCGCGGATCGGCACTCGTCACGAGCGTTTCGCCGACGAGGATGGCGTCGTAACCGGCGAGCTCGAGCGAGCGCGCATCGGCTCCGCCACGGACGCCCGACTCGGCGACCTTGACCGCCGATGTCGGGGATGGCACCCGCCATGCGGACGGCTCGCTCGTGGTCGACCTCGAAGGTCACCAGGTCGCGCTGGTTCACGCCGATCAACGTGGCGCCGACGTCGAGCGCACGACGCAGTTCGCCCTCGTCGTGGATCTCCACCAGCGCATCGAGACCGATCGCCAGCGCCCGCAGCGTGGAAGCGGGCCAGTTCGTCGTCCGGACAACGCGGCGGCGATCAGGAGCACGCAGTCGGCACCCATCAGGCGCGTGTCGACGACGTCGAGTTCGCTGACGGTGAAGTCCTTGCGGATCACCGGGCAGCGAGCAGGCGCCCAGCGCCGCCTGCAGGTCGGCGACCGAGCCGCCGAAGTGGTCGACGTCGGTGAGCACCGACAGGCAGCTGGCACCACCCGCCGCGTACGCACGCGGCCAGCGCGGCCGGGATCGAGGTCGATGTTGAGGTCGCCCTTGGACGGCGACCGCCGCTTGATCTCGGCGATCACGCCGAGCCCGTGCGCGTCGAGCAGCGCCGAACGGAACCCGCGCGTCGGCGGGAGCGTGCCGCGTCTCGGTCGATCAGGTCGTCCAGGTCGCGATGATCGTCGCCGGCCCGCGAGCCGGTGGTGCTGCGATGATGCGATCGAGATAGGTGACCGCCATCGCATCGACCGACCGTCGCAGCGGTCAGAGGCCCTTGCCGCGGACGGTGTTGGTGAAGAACAGCTCGGGACGGCCGGCGAGGAACGGGCCGATCGAACCGCCGAGCGCCTTCATCGCGTCGCTGCTGCCGTGGCTGTCGAGCGCCGCCTGATCGGCGTACTCCTCGTACATCCACAGCACGTCGGCGTCGGCTCTGGTCCTCGGCGAGGATGTACTTGAGCGTGCCCGGCCTCCGTCTCCACATGGTCCATCATCGACCCCATGCCGGCGACGACGTCGGCACGCTTGCCGGGCTGGGCGGTGATCTTGGCGATGACTGCGATCTTGCTCATGGGGCGAGACGGTAGTCGGGACGACGCTCGCGGACCGAGCCGTCAGAATCCGAGGCGGTCCGACACGGTGGCGAGCAGCTCGGCGATCGGCACCCTGCACCTGTTCGGTCGTGTCACGATCGCGGACCGTGACGGCGCCGTCGTCGAGCGAGTCGAAGTCGACGGTGACGCACAACGGCGTGCCGATCTCGTCCTGGCGGCGGTAGCGCTTGCCGATGTTCTGCGTCTCGTCGTAGTCGACCATGTAGCGGTCGGCGAGGGTGGCGCGGATCTCCTGGGCCAGCGGGGTCAGCGTGTCCTTCTTCGACAGCGGCAGCACCGCGACCTTGTACGGCGCGAGACGCGGATGCAGGCGCAGCACGGTGCGCGTCTCGTCGTTCACGACGTCCTCGTCGTAGGCGGCGAGGAGGAACGCGGCCATCGTGCGGGTGGCCCCGGCGGCCGGCTCGATGACGTAGGGCACGTACCGCTCGTTGGTCTGCGGGTCGAAGTAGTCGAGGCGCTCACCCGAGTGTTCGGCGTGCTTCTTGAGGTCGAAGTCGGTGCGCTGGGCGATGCCCTCGAGCTCGTCGAATCCCCACGGGAACTTGAACTCGACGTCGGACGTGCCGGTCGAATAGTGCGACAGTTCGTCGGCGTCGTGCGGGCGCAGCTGCAACATCTCGGCCGGGATGCCGAGGTCGATGTACCACTGCATCCGGGCCTTGCACCAGTAGTCGTACCAGTCGGCGCTCTCGGCGGGCGGCACGAAGAACTCGAGCTCCATCTGCTCGAACTCGCGGGTGCGGAAGATCCAGTTCTGCGGCGTGATCTCGTTGCGGAACGACTTGCCGACCTGGGCGATGCCGAACGGCGGCTTCTTGCGCGTCGTCTGCAACACCTGCCCGAAGTTGGTGAACATCCCCTGCGCCGTCTCGGGGCGGAGGTAGGCGTCGGCGCCGGTGCCCTCGACCGGGCCGGCCTGGGTCTTGAACATCAGGTTGAACTCGCGCGCCTCGGTGAAGCTCTTCTTGGCGCCACAGTTCGGGCACACGTTCGGGGTCGTCGAGCTTGTCGAGCCGCCAGCGCTGCTTGCAGTTGGTGCAGTCGACGAGGGGATCGGAGAAGTTGGCGAGGTGGCCCGATGCCTGCCACACCTGCGGCGGGCTGAGGATCGCCGCGTCGATCAACACGACGTCGTCGCGCTGTTGCACCATCGCCCTGACCCAGGCCTCCTTCACGTTGCGCAGCAGGAGGGAACCGAGCGGCCCGTAGTCGTACGTCGACCGGAAACCGCCGTAGATCTCCGCCGACTGGTAGACGAAGCCACGGCGCTTGCAGAGGCTGACGATCTGGTCGAGGTCGGTGGCGGGCATAGGCCGGTCAGGCTAACGGCGCACCCCACCGCCGACCCCCGATGATTCGAGCGCCGTCACCCGGCAGCCCGTCATCCACGTTTGCGTCGCGATTTCCGCGTTGCGGAACGCGCGAGTCGCGACGCAAACGGGTGTTTCGTCAGTGGGTTTCGAACATGGCGACGGTCTTCAGGCGTCGCTCGATGTGGAACTCCAGGGCCTTGGTGGCCAGCGACGACACCTCGTGCGTCGCCGGTGAGGCCTCCTCGGCCAGCGCGCTCGACAGCCGGCCGCCGAGGATGTCGCGCAGCACACGCAGGGCTTCCGGGCTGATCGCCTGCCCGGAACGGCACGTGCGACAGAGCACGCCGCCCTCGTTGAGGTCGAACGCGACCAGCGCCACGTCGGGTTCGGACTCGCCGCATCGGATGCACGCGTCGAGCTGAGGTCGCATGCCCTCGTTGGCGAGCAACTTCCAGTAGAACGCGGCGACGTTGAGCGTCGACGGCCGCTGCGCGATCGTGCGGAGGACTCCGACGAGCATCCGGTAGAGCTGCGGATTCGGCTCCCGTTCGAGCGACAGCTGATCGACCGCTTCGAGCACCGCCAACCCCTGGGAGGCCCGATCGAGCGACGACAACATCGGCGACAGCGGTTCGACCGCCTCGGCCTGGCTGACGATGTCGAGCTCGCGGCCCCGGTAGAGCAACAGCCGCACGTGGCTCATCGGTTCGAGCCGGGCACCGAACTTGGACTTCGTCTTGCGGACCCCTTTGGCGACGGCGCGGACCTTGCCGTTCTCGGCCGTGTGGAAGACGACGATCCGGTCGGACTCGCGCAGCTTGTAGGTCCGCAGCACGACGCCCGTGTCCCGGTAGAGCTCGCTCATGCGTCGGCCCTGCTCACGGGGCCCGATTCGCCGTGTCGATCATTCGTCGAGGCCACCGAAGCGCCGCTCGCGCCGGTCGAAATCGGCGATCGCCGCCACGAGGTGGTCGGCCTCGAGATCCCGCCAGGCGATCGGGTGGAACACCAACTCGCCGTACGCCAGCTCCCACACGAGCGACGGCGGCAGCCGATTCGGCTCGCCGAGGATGACGATCAGATCGGGCTCGCAGTCGGCCGGGCTGTACAACGCCTCGGTGATCGTGGCCTCGTTGACCGGTTCGTCGGCCGGGATGCGGGCGATGGCCTCGGCGAAGCGCTTGCGGCCGTCACCGCACGGGTCGACCATGACCCGGCAGCCGCCGATCTCGCGCTCCCAGCGGTCGAGATCGGCCGGATCGGGGCCGGGCTCGAACGCCCGCAAGCTGAGGAAGGACGCCCCCGCCTGGTCGGCCACCGCACCCAGGGCCTCGACACGCTGGTCCCAGCGATCGCCGTCGAGACCTTCCCAATCGCCCAGCGTGCCGCCCACGATCATGACGTGACGCAGCGTCTGCCGCGTCGCCGAAACGACGCCGGAGGACGATGCGAGAGACGTGGCCACGCCCCCATTCTTCCACGCCGCCGGCGGTGGGCCACGTCTGGCTAGCGTGGGAGCGCCGTGTCTTCGTCGTCCACCTCGCCGTCCACCTCGCCCGCGTCCGCCGTCCGCGCGAGAGACCTTCACGTCGCCTGCATCATGGACGGCAACGGCCGGTGGGCGGCACGTCGCGGACTCCCCCGGACCGAGGGCCACACCGAAGGCGAGGAGAACCTCGCTCGCCTGGTGCGCCTCGCGGTGCGCCGGGACATCGCGTACCTCACCGTGTTCGGCTTCTCGACCGAGAACTGGCGACGACCCCGTCCCGAGGTGCGCCACATCATGGGCCTCCACGAGAAGCTGTTCGGGCGCGTCGCCGAGCTCAACGAGTTGAACGTCCGGATCCAGTGGATCGGCCGGCCCTTCGATTCGCCCGAGGCGAAGACGCCGCGGTACGTCCAGCGGGCGATCCGCAAGGCGATCGCCGACACGTCGCGCAACACCGGCATGGTGCTCACGGTGGCGTTCGACTACGGCGGCCGGTCGGAGCTCGTGGCTGCGGTCGAAGGCGCTCGGATGTCCGGCGACGGTGTCACCACGTCCACGATCGCCGACCACCTCTACCTCCCCGAGCTGCCGCCGGTCGACGTGCTCGTGCGCACGAGCGGCGAGCATCGCGTGTCGAACTTCCTGCTGTGGCAATCGGCCGGCGCGGCGATCTACTTCACCGACGCGCCGTGGCCCGAGTTCGACGCCGCCGAGCTCGACGCCGCACTCGCGCTCATCTGAGCGTTCGGGCGATCGACGCGGTTGCGATGATGCGATCGCGGACATCGTCGTACTCGGCCGATCTCCCTGCGACACTGACCCTCGTGCATGCGGGTCGAGGTCCCACGAGATGATCGCCGACGCCCTCGCCCGGGTCACCGCCGCGCTCCCGGGCGCCGAGGCCCGCCTCGGGCAGGTCGACATGGCCGAACGGGTCGCCGACGCCATCGGGGCGCACCGGCACCTGGTGGTCCAGGCCGGAACCGGGACGGGCAAGACGCTCGCCTACCTCGTGCCGGCGATCGAATCGGGCTCCACCGTCGTCGTCGCAACGGCGACCAAGGCGCTGCAGGACCAGTTGGCGACGAAGGATCTCCCCTTCCTCGCCGAGCACCTCGGAACCGACTTCGACTGGGCGGTGCTCAAGGGCCGCAGCAACTATGTGTGCCTGCAACGGCTGCGGGAGATGGCCTCGCCCGACCAGACCCAGCTCGAACTCGACACGATGGCGGTCACCACCCAGGTCGAGATCAAGCGCATCGCCGAGTGGGCCGGGGCATCGTCGACCGGCGATCAGGCGGAGATGGGCTGGACCCCGTCGGACAACGCATGGCGGGCCGTCAGCGTCGGCAGCGACGAGTGCCCGGGTGCCGACCGTTGCCCGCTCGGCGACCCGTGCTTCGCCGAACAGGCCCGCCGGCGAGCAGCGGCGGCGGACGTGATCGTGGTCAACACCCACCTGTACGGGCTCGACGTGGCGAGCGGCGGGGCGATCCTGCCCGAGCACGAGGTCGTCGTGTTCGACGAGGCGCACGTGCTCGAGGACGTGATGAGCGACACGGTCGGCGTCGAGATCGCCCCGGGGCGGTTCACCGCGCTGGCCGGGGTCGTCCGCCGGATCATCGACGACCCGCAGCTCATCGGTTCGATCGCCGAGATCGCCGAGGCACTCCGCGACGCGATCGGCGGGATGGTCGGCACCCGTCTCTCGACGCCGCTGCCCGATTCGATCCAGGACGTGCTGACCGATGCCCGCCTGCGGCTCGGGTCGACCAACGAGGTGCTCGTCGGCATCACGACCGACGTCGAGGACGCCAAGCAGCGCCGGCTGCGCGCGCAGACGCTCACCGGTCGAGCGATCGAGCAGCTCGACATCGCCATCGAGGGGCGCGAGGGCTACGTGGCGTTCGTGTCGGGCTCGCCCGACTCGCCGCGGCTGGAGCTGGCGCCGCTCGACGTCGGGCCGGCGATGGCCGAGGGCGTGTGGTCGAAGCGCACCGCGATCCTCACGAGCGCCACCATCCCCACCTCGCTCGCCTCCCGCATCGGCATCCCGCCCGCCAGCGTCGACCAGGCCGACGTCGGCAGCCCGTTCGACTACGAGGCGCACTCGATGCTCTACTGCGCGCTGCACCTCCCGAATCCCAACAGCGACGGCTTCCGCGCCGCGGTCCACGACGAGTTGGAGGCGTTGATCACCGCCGCCGGCGGCCGCACGCTCGCCCTGTTCACCAGTTGGCGATCGATGGACGAGGCGGCCGAGGCGCTGCGCGGCCGCGTGTCGTTCCCGATCCTGACGCAGCGCGACCTGCCCAAGCCGGCCCTGGTCAAGGCGTTCGCCGACAGCGCCGAGACGTGCCTGTTCGCCACCGCCGGACTGTTCCAGGGAATCGACGTCCCGGGAGCGACGCTGTCGCTCGTGGTGATCGACCGCATCCCGTTCCCTCGGCCCGACGATCCGCTGCTCTCGGCGCGCCGGGAGAAGCTGGGACCGACGGCGTTCGCCGAGATCGACATCCCGCGGCGCCTCGATGATGCTCGCCCAGGCCTGCGGCCGGTTGATCCGCACCGCCGACGACCGCGGCGTGGTCGCCGTGATGGACCCCCGTCTGGGGACCGCGCGCTACCGCTGGGACATCGTCAAGGCGCTGCCGCCGATGAAGCGCACGCGGCACCGCGCCGAGGTCGAGACGTTCCTCCGCGAGATCACCGCCGAACCGTGCCTGAGCTGCCGAGCCGAAGGTCGTGCGATCGGTGCCGACGCTCGGCCGACGTCGATGCCGCCGACGACCTGGCCGTGGGCCGAGCAATCAGGCGACAGCGTGCCGACGTTGTTCAGTTCGGCGAACGCCTGCTCGAGACGAGCGACGAAGCTTTCCTCGCCGGCCCGCAGCCACACCCGTGGGTCGTACTGCTTCTTGTTCGGCGCATCGGGACCCGACGGGTTGCCGAGCTGACCCTGCAGGTAGTCGTGCTTGTCGGCCTCGTACCCGCGGATGCCGTCCCAGAAGGCCCACTGCAGGTCGGTGTCGATGTTCATCTTGATCACGCCGTAGCTGATCGCCTCGGCGATCTCTGCCGCCGTCGAACCCGACCCGCCGTGGAACACGAAGTTGACCGGCTTGGCGTCGGTCGAGAACTTCTCGGCGATGTACGCCTGGGCATCGCGCAGGATCGGCGGGGTGAGCTTGACGTTGCCCGGCTTGTACACGCCGTGCACGTTGCCGAACGCGGCCGCGATCGTGAAGTTCGGGCTGATCTCCGACAGCCGCTCGTAGGCGTAGGCGACCTCTTCGGGCTTGGAGTACAGATCTTCGGGGTTGGCGTCGGAGTTGTCGACGCCGTCCTCCTCGCCACCGGTGATGCCGAGTTCGATCTCGAGGGTCATCCCGATCTTCGACATGCGCTGGAAGTACTCGACGCAGGTGTCGATGTTCTCCTCCATCGGCTCCTCCGACAGGTCGAGCATGTGCGAGCTGAACAGCGGTTCGCCGGTCTGCTCGAAGTGCTGCTCGCCGAGGTCGAGGAGGCCGGAGATCCAGCCGAGCTTCGGCTTCGGGCAGTGGTCGGTGTGCAGGATCACGCGGGCGCCGTAGGCCTCGGCCAGCGTGCGCACGTGCTTGGCCCCGGCCACCGAGCCGAGGATCGACGCCTGATCGCCCGACACCGGGATCGCCTTGCCGGCGACGAACGCACCGCCGCTGCTGGAGAACTGGATGATCACGGGGCTGTTGAGCTTGCCGGCGGTCTCCATCACCGCGTTCATGGTGTTCGTCCCGGTGCAGTTGGCGGCCGGGATGGCGAACTGTTCCGCCTTCGCGTAGGCGAACAACTGGGCGACGGCATCACCCGTCAGCACGCCGGCAGGAAAGTCATTTCGGAGCTCGGTCACGCTCGGAAGTGTAGAAGTTCTGCCATCGCGACCGCGTGCCCGAAACGCGACCCGTGCGCTGCACGAACGCTTGGAAGCGTACTGTTCGATGACGTGGTTGAACTTGGTGCACACGACCGTCGAGGGCGGGGTCGCGACGATCACGCTCGACTCGCAACCGCAACCGGAACGCCCTGTCACGCCAGCTGCTGACCGAGCTGCACGCGGGCATCGACCGCGCCGAGGCCGACGACGCGCGAGTGATCGTCCTGCGCCACGAGGGCCCGGCGTTCTGCGCCGGCGCCGACCTCAAGGAGCGCTCGGACGCGCCGGCCGACTCCCGGCCGTTCGTCGCACGCGCTCGAACGCCTGATGGACACCGCGAGGCCGACGATCGCCGCCGTGAACGGTGCGGTGCGCGCCGGCGGCATCGGTCTGATGGCGCCGTGCGACCTCGTCGTCGTGCACGAGTCGACCACGTTCGCGCTCACCGAGGTGCGCATCGGTGTCGCCGCGGCGATCATCTCGGTGCCGATCCTGGCTCGTGTCCCCGCAGGCAAGATCGCCGCGGCGATGCTGACCGGGGAGCGGTTCGACGCGGCCGAGGCACGGGCGATCGGTCTCGTCACCCACGTCAGCGCCGACGTCGAGGCGACCGTCGCCGAACTGTGCGACGGGATCCTGGCCGGCGCGCCGCGGGCGGTCGCCGAGACGAAGCGGCTGCTGCACAGCGTGCCGACGATGGATCGGCCGGCGGCGTTCGAGGCGATGCGGGCGCTGTCCGACGAGCTGTTCGCCGGGCCCGATGCGGCCAAGGGCATGGCCGCCTTCGCCGAGAAGCGCACCGTCATCTGGGACTGAGCTCCCCCTCGCCGACCCGACCGCACCCGCGGGTCGCACACGCGTCTCGGGCGCGGATCCGATCGGCAGGCGAACGAAATCGCGCCCAGACCTCGCCGTCACCCCCCGCCGACCCGTCACGGCCGCGCCACCCGCGGGTCGCACACGCGTCTGGGCGCGGATCCGATCGGCAGGCGAACGAAATCGCGCCCGACGACCGTCGCGCGCTCGGACGTCGGTCGAGGCCGCGTGATTCGTCACCGCGTCGGCCGGAGTCGCCAAGCTCGCGGGATGCCTGACGTCGTCCACATCGATTCTCCGACCGGCGTCACGATCGCGGCCGACCACTGGACCGGCGCCGGCACGCCGGTCGTGCTGGCCCACGGCGGCGGCCAGACGAGGTACTCGTGGGGTGGCACGGCCGAAGCGCTCGCCCAGTCGGGACACCGCGTGGTCTCGATCGATCTGCGCGGTCACGGCGATTCCACGTGGGCGACGGACCGCAACTACACGATGGACGCGTTCCGTGACGACGCGCTCGCCGTGGCCGATTGGGTCGGTGCGCCGGTCGCGTGGGTCGGCGCCTCGCTCGGCGGGATGACCGGGCTGCACGCCGTCGATCATCGGCCCGAGGCGTTCGACGCCCTCGTGCTCGTCGACATCACCCCCCATCCCGCGAAGGCCGGGGTGAACCGAATTCTCGAGTTCATGGCCGCCAACGCCGACGACGGGTTCGCCGACCTCGAGGAAGCAGCCGATGCCATCGCCGTCTACCAGCCGCATCGCCCACGACCGAAGGACCTGTCGGGCCTGGCGAAGAACCTGCGGCTCGGCGACGACGGCCGGTGGCGCTGGCATTGGGATCCCGGCTTCCTCGACATCCGCACGGGCGGCACGAGCGAGCACGCCCGCGACGCACACCACGATGCGCTGAGCGGCATGGCCGGACGGCTGACGATCCCGACCCTGCTCATCCGCGGCCGGCTCTCGGATCTCGTCACCGACGAGCAGGTCGCCGAGTTCCGCGCGCTCGTGCCCCATGCCGCGTACGTCAACGTGGCGGGCGCGGGACACATGATCGCCGGCGACCGCAACGACATCTTCACCGACGCGGTCGCGGACTTCCTCGATCGGCCGGCCGAACCGGCCTGAGCGTGGCGCGTGCGATGATTGGGACGATGACCACCAGTCAGGAACTGCACGATCGAATCGTCGGCCAGAACGTCCCGAAACGGTTCCTCGCGAACGTCGCCCGCAACGGGGCCACCACGGTGCTGAAGTGGAAGAACAGCGCCGGCGAGTGGGACTCGTGGACACTGGATCACCTGGCCGACGTGACGGCCCGGCTGACGCGAGCACTCCAGGATCTCGGCGTCGGTCGCGGCGACAAGGTCGTGTTGATGATCCGCAACCGAGTGGAGTTCCACCCGCTCGACCTCGCGGTGATGTTCTGTGGTGCGACGCCGGTGTCGATCTACAACTCATCGGCCGCCGAGCAGATCGAGTACCTGGTCAACGACTGTGGCGCCAAGGTCGCGATCGTGGAGGACAGCGGCTTCCTCGAGCGCTTCCTCAAGGTTCGCGACGCGCTGCCGACGATCGAGCGCATCGCCGTGATCGAGCCGTTCGAGGGCATCGGCGACGACATCGTCCGGTACGCGGACATGGCGGCGTTCGAGCCCGCCGACCTCGCCGCCGAAGCCGAGACCGCCACCCTCGACGACCTGGCGACGATCATCTACACGTCGGGGACCACCGGCCCACCGAAGGGCGTGATGCTCACGCACAGCAACGTGTTGTGGACGTTGGAGTCCGTCGGCGAGATCATGCGCGACCAGACCCACATCGAGGACTTCGCCGGCAAGCGGCACGTGTCGTACCTCCCGATGGCCCACGTGATGGAACGCCTCCTCGGCCACTACTACATGGTCGACTTCGCCACGCAGATCGCGTGCTGTCCCGAGACCTCCCAGATGGCGGCGACGGCCCGCGAGGTCCACCCGAACCTCTTCATCGGTGTCCCGCGGGTGTGGGAGAAGCTCTACGCCGGCGTCAACGGCGCCCTGTCGGCCGACGCGGACAAGGAGAAGGCGTTCCACGAAGCCGTGGAGGCGGCGTTGCCGATCATGGAGAAGATGACGCGCGGCACCGCCTCACAGGAGGAGATCGACACGTGGAACTTCCTCGACCAGGTGGCGTTCCAGAACGTTCGGGCGCTGATCGGGCTCGACGAGACCGAGATCGCGATCACGGGTGCTGCCCCGATCCCGATGGAGATCTTGGCGTGGTTCCGGGCGATCGGCGTGCCCCTCACCGAGGGCTACGGCCTGTCGGAGACGATGGCGGTGCTGACGTGGTCGGCCACGCCCAAGCCTGGCTACGTCGGGCGGGCAGCGGCCGGGGTGGAAATGAAGATCGCCGACGACGGCGAGATCCTCGCTCGCGGCGGCAACATGTTCGTCGGCTACCTCGGCCAGCCCGAGAAGACGGCCGAGACGCTCGACGACGATGGGTGGGTGCGCACGGGCGACATCGGTGAGATCGACGCCGACGGCTACCTCAAGATCGTCGACCGGAAGAAGGAACTGATCATCACCGCCGGCGGCAAGAACATCAGCCCGGCGAACCTCGAAGCGGAACTCAAGATGATCCCGCTCGTCGGTCAGGCGTGCGCGATCGGCGAGAAGCGACCGTTCGTCGCCGCACTGGTCGTGCTCGACCCGGACGCGTCCAAGGCGTGGGCGACCGCTCACCGACTGGAAGGCGCCGACGCGACCATGGCGGCGCTCGCCGAGAACCCGCAGGTGATCGCCGAGATCGAAGCCGGACTGGTCGAGGTGATGGCCAAGTTCAACAACGCCGAAGCGGTCAAGAAGGTCAAGGTCCTCGGCGAGGAATGGCTCCCCGACACCGACCTGCTCACCCCGACCTCGAAGCTCAAGCGCCGCGGCATCGTGGCCCGCTTCGCCGACGAGATCGAGTCGCTCTACGCGAAATGACACCAAGGGCGATGAGCGAACGGGCCGACTATCGGGCCGTTCGGCTCATCGCGTTGCTGCTGCGGTCAGGCGATCAGGCGGTAGCCGACGCCGCGGGCGGTGACGATCAGCGTGGGTTCGTCGGGATGATCTTCGACCTTGAGACGCAGGCGGCGGACGTGCGCGTCGACGAGGCGCGAGTCGCCGAGGTACTCGTAGCCCCAGACCCGCTCGAGCAGCTGATCGCGGGAGAGCACCGCACCCGCGTGGTCGGCGAACTCGCACATCAGGCGGAACTCGGTCTTGGTCAGGTTGAGCTCGACCCCACCCTTGTACGCCAAGCCCGCGCTCCCGGCGCAGCTCGATGTCACCGAACGTGCTCACCGCACTGGCCGCCGCCCCATGGAGGTGGACCCGCCGGAGCAACGCACGAATGCGCGCCGCCAGCTCCTTGGGCACGACCGGCTTGGTGATGTAATCGTCGGCGCCGGCCTCGAGCCCGGCGACCATGTCGTGGGTGTCGGTCTGGGCGGTGATGATGATGATCGGCACGATGCTGCGGGCGCGGATCGACCGGCACACGTCGAACCCGGACATGTCCGGCAGGCGGAGGTCGAGCAACACCAGGTCAGGGCGCCCGCTGGTCGAACGCGGCCAGGCCGTCGGCACCGTTCGCCGCCTCCCGGACCGAGTACCCCTCGTCCTCCAGCGCGAGCGACAGCGCCAGGCGAATTCCGTCGTCGTCTTCGATGAACAGCAGCGATTCCAATGGCACTCCAGTGTGAGGGTGCCCCCATTGTGGCGCACGCGACCCGCGCGGACGGCAACGTGCCGTCGCGAGGACGACCGCTCTCCGCGTCGGGACGGTCACGGTTTGTTACCGAAATCGCACAATTCTGCGGCTGGTCTGTCACAGACGGGGCGCACCATAGGAATCGTTCACGCTGCCCCGGTGGGGTACCTTCCTCCCCCTGGTGCCTCACCGGCAGCGTGTGAACATCGCGGCCGATTCCGCCCTCGGAACGCCCCCACACCAAGTGCACGACCGTGGCGCGCCCGTCTCCTGCCACACTGTCGCCCGTGGCGATGCGTCGATCTCTCCGCCTGCGCACCCGTGTCACGCTGTTCTTCGCGTTCATCGCCCTGCTCGCCGGGGTGGTCCTCATCGGCGTCACGTACGGATTCGCCCGCAACAACCTGATCAACGAACGCACGACGTCGGCACAGAACCAGGCCTTCGTCAACGCCAACGACGTGAGCGAGGTGCTGAGCAACGACCCCGACGGGATCGGCGACTTCTTCGACAACAACCTGCGCACCGAGAACGGTGGCTTCGCCAACCTTGCCTCCGACACGCCCGGTGCGCCGATCAACGAGATCACGGCGACCGACTTCGCGCACCCGATCACCGACTTTCCGCAGCGGCTCATCGACGCCGTCGGCGGCGGCCGCTCCGGCACGCAGTTCGTCACGATCGACGGCAGCGACTACATCGCCGTGGGCGTGGCGATCGCCGCGCACGAGACCGGATACTTCGAAGCGTTCCCGCTCCGTGCCACCGAACGCACGCTCACCGCGGTGCTCACCGCGCTCACCCTCGGCGCGGCCGGCACGCTGATCCTGGCCAGTCTGTTCGGTCTGGCGACGAGCCGACGGCTCCTCCGGCCGCTCAGCCAGGTGGCCGACGCCGCCGAGGAGATCGCGTCGGGCGGGCTGGACACCCGTCTGGCGCCGGAATCCGACCCCGATCTCGACCGCCTCGCCGGATCGTTCAACGAGATGGCCGACGCGGTCCAGACGAGGATCGAACGCGAGGCGCGGTTCGCCTCCGACGTCAGCCACGAGCTGCGTTCGCCGATCACCGCGCTCACCGCCGCCGTCGAGGTGCTCGACGCCCGGCGCGAGGACATCCCCGAGCGCACGCAGCAGGCGCTCGACGTCGTGGTGAGTCAGGTCCGCCGGTTCGACGACATGGTGATGGACCTGCTCGAGCTGTCGCGGCTCGATGCCGGCTCGCCTGACCTCAACGTCGAACAGCTCGACCTGGTCGAACTCACCCGGCGTATCGCCGGCCGGTACAACGCCGGTGACGTCCCGATCGACGTCGACCCCTCGGCCCCGACCCAGGTCGCGATCGACAAGGTGCGTTACGAACGTATCCTCGGAAACCTGATCGACAACGCCCACAACCACGGCGACGGACCGGTGCGGATCGAGATCGCTCCGTGGGAGAGCCGATCGCGTCAGCGTCGCCGTCGAGGACGCCGGACCGGGCGTCGCCACGAGCGAGCACGAGCGCATCTTCGAACGGTTCGCCCGCGGGAGCGCCGCCCGCAACCGCATCGGCACCGGCCTCGGACTGGCGCTCGTCGCCGAGCACAGCGCGGCGATGGGCGGCCACGCCTGGGTGGAGGACCGCCCGGGTGGTGGCGCCCGCTTCGTCGTCGAGTTGCCGGCCCGCGTCGGCGGCTGGGTGGAGTCGTGAGCAGGCGCTCGGTCGCGTGGGTGGCGCCCGTGGTGGTGCTGGCGGTGGCGTTCGGTCTGGGCGCATGCGGCATCCCGACCGGCGACGCCAGCTTCAGCGAGATCCCCAACGAGGACATCCCCTTCGGTCTCGAGGCGACGACGACCACGACCTCGACGACCACCACGACGCTGCCCGTCGCCCCGGAGACGACAGAGGCGGCGACGACGACCACGATCGCCCTCGAGCAGGTGGAGATCTACTTCCTGTCGCGGGGCCGGCTGCAACCGATGCCGCTCGTGCTCGACGAGCGGATTCGCCGCCCGATCAGGTGGTCGACCGACTCGAAGCGGGCCCACCGCCGGGCGTCGGGTCTCGACCACGCTCATCGAGCGGGGGCTCGTGAACTCGACCGACATCGCCGAGGGCATCGTGACCGTCGACCTCGACCCCGCGGTGTTCGCCCGGATCGCGACGAACGACCAGGCGGAGGCGATCGGCCAGATCGTCCTGTCGCTGATGCGGCAACCTGCGGCGGCGTCGGTTCGGTGCGCTTCACGCTCGGCGGGGAGCCGACGCAGGTCAAGAAGGGCGACAGCCTGCTGTCCGAACCCGACGAGGCCGGTGACGTTCAGGACGACTACGTCGGTGCTCCTGGCGTCGACGCCACCGCACCAGCACCACCACCACGACGGTGCCACCGGTGACGGAGCCGGTCACCGCCGCCGTCGACACGGCACCGGCCGCCGAGCCCGGTCAGTAGCCGAGACGCTCGACGCGCTCGGGTCGTCGCTGCCAGTCCTTGTCGACCTTCACCCGCAGTTCCAGATACACGCCCTCGGGGAGCTCGGCCCGAGCCAGCTCGCCCGCCCGCTTGAGGATCTGACCGCCCTTGCCGATCACCATCCCCTTCTGGCTGTCGCGCTCGACGATGATGTCGACCCGGATCCGGGGCCACTCCCACTCGGTGACCTGCGTGGCGATCGAATAGGGCAGCTCGTCACGGGTGACGGCGAGCAGCTGCTCGCGGACGAGTTCGGCGACCCACCGCTCCTCGGGCAGGTCGGACACCTCGTCGTCGGGGAAGTACTTCGGACCCTCGGGGAGCAACGAACCGAGGTGCTCGACGAGCGGCCCGACGCCGTCGCCCGACTTCGCCGACACCGGGAAGTACTCGGCGGCCTCGAGCGCGCTCGCCGCCTGCAACATCGCCATGACCTGCTTGCGGCTGGCCACGTCGGTCTTGTTGACGATCACGACCGACTCCGGACATGTTCAGCTTCTCGGCCACCCAGCGGTCGCCCTTGCCGAACGGCATCGTCGCATCGAGCACGAGACACGTCACGTCGACGTCGCTCACGCTGCCGAGCGCGGTGGCGTTCACCCGCTCGCCGAGCGCCGACACCGGCTTGTGCAGGCCGGGTGTGTCGACGAACACGATCTGTTTGTCGGGTCGCGTGAGCACCCCCATGATGCGGTGCCGGGTGGTCTGCGGCTTGTCGGAGACGATGCTGATCTTGCGACCGCAGATCGCATTGACCAGTGACGACTTGCCGACATTGGGTCGGCCGACGAACGTCACGAAACCGGATCGGAAGTCGTGCGTTTCGTTGCTCACGCGTGCAGTTTGCCAAGCTCTCGTCCATGACCCGCATCATCAACGGAATCGACGAGATGAAAACGCTCGTCGGCGAGCACCTCGGCTACTCCCCGTACGTCGAGATCACGCAGGAGCAGGTGCAGACGTTCGCCGACGCCACGGGCGACCAGCAGTGGATCCACGTCGATGTCGAGCGGGCCAAGAGCGGCCCGTTCGGCGGTCCCATCGCCCACGGCTATCTCACGCTGTCGCTCGGACCGACCCTGTCGCCGCAGGTCTTCGGCGTCTCGGGGATCTCGATGGGTGTCAACTACGGCTGCGGCAAGGTGCGGTTCCCGTCGCCGGTGCCGGTCGGCTCGAAGCTGCGCCTCGGCGTCACCCTCCTGGCGGTGGAAGACGTCCCCGGTGGCGCGCAGGTGACCCAGGAGTTCGTCTTCGAGGTCGAAGGTGCGAGCAAGCCGTCGTGCGTCGCCGAAGTCATCTTCCGCTACTACGTCTGACACCGACTGCGCGCGCTCCAGGTGACCGAGACCCAGATCCCGACCGTTCCCGAGTTCAGCCTCGCGGAAGTCCTCGAAGCGATCGCCGCGACGCGACCCGACGCCGAATGTCTCGTGTTCGGCGATCTGCGCCTCACGTGGAGCGACATCAACGAGCGCACCCGGCGGCTCGCCAACTACCTGCTCGGCCGCGGGCTCGGGTGTCATGTCGAACGCTCCGACCTGCAGGGCCACGAGAGCGGTCAGGACCATCTCGCCATCTACCTGCACAACGGCAACGAATACCTGGAGTCGATGCTCGGATCGCTCAAGGCACGGGTCGGTTCGCTGAACGTCAACTACCGCTACGTGGCCGAGGAGCTCGAGTACCTGCTCGCCGACTCGAACGCCAAGGCGGTCGTGGTCCACTCCCAGTTCGCTCCGGTGCTGGCCGAGGTGCTGCCGGCGCTGCCGAACCTCGAGGTCATCCTGCAGGTCCCCGATTCGTCCGGCAACGCACTCCTGCCCGGCGCCGTCTGGTACGAGGATGCGCTGGCCGAGTCGTCACCGGAGAAGCCCGACGTCGTCTGGTCGCCCGACGACCTGTACATGCTCTACACCGGCGGCACCACCGGCATGCCCAAGGGCGTGATGTGGCGCAACGGTGACGCGATGGTCGAGTGCTTCGGCGGGTCGAAGACCGCCACCTCGATCGAGCAGTTCGTCGCCGAGGCCGACAAGGGGCCCCGGGCGCTGCTCGCTCCCCCGTTCATGCACGGTGCCGGCCACTGGATGAGCTTTCAAGACGTGGCTCGACGGCGGCACGATCTTCGTCCAGTCGGTGCCCGAACGGCTCGACCCGGCCGACATCTGGTCGCTCGTGCAGGAGGAGCAACTCACCTTCCTGCTGATCGTCGGCGACGCGTTCGCCCGCCCGCTGATCGACGAACTCGACCGCCACGAGTACGACCTGTCGTCGCTCACCGTGCTGCTGTCCGGCGGCGCACCGCTGTCGGCCAACCTGAAGGACGAGTTGCTCGCCCATCTCCCGACGCTGATGATCGTCGACGGACTCGGCTCGTCCGAGGCGGGCGGCCAGGTGTCGCACGTGTCCGTCGGCGGCGGGGCTCGACCACCGGATCGTTCGAGATCGCGCCGGGCAACGTCGTGTTGTCGGCCGAGTTCGACCGTGTGCTCGCTCCCGGCGACGACGAGATCGGCTGGCTCGCCAAGCCGGGGCGCCTCGCCCTCGGCTACCTCGGCGACGCCGAGAAGACCGCCCGCACGTATCCGGTCGTCGACGGCGTCCGCTACGCGGTGCCCGGCGATCGTGCCCGGTTGCTGGAGGGCGGCGTCGTCGAGCTGCACGGCCGTGACTCGGTCACGATCAACTCGGGCGGCGAGAAGATCTTTGCCGAAGAGGTCGAGGCGGCGCTCAAGGCGCACCCGGCCGTGTACGACTGCGTGGTCGCCGGCCGACCGAGCGAGCGCTGGGGCAACGAGGTGGTCGCGATCGTGCGGGTGCGCCCCGGCTACGAGGTCGACGACGAATCGCTGCGCCATCGAGGCCGAACGCCACATCGCCCGCTACAAGCTGCCGAAGTCGATCATCTACGTCGACGAGGTGATGCGCTCGCCGAGCGGCAAGGCCGACTACCGCTGGGCCAAGCAGGTGGCGATCGACGCCGTCGGCGCCGGGCCGGCTTGACCCGTAGCCTGCTGGCGTGACGAGCGAGTGGGACACCGAGGAGCTTCTCGAAGGTGACGAGAAGGTCGAGGCGGTGCGTCACATGTTCGACGCGATCGCCCCGAAGTACGACCGGCTGAATCGCATCATCTCGTTCCGACTCGATGTGCGCTGGCGCAAGCGGGCCGTCCGCGACCTCGCCCTGCCCGCTGGCAGCCGGGTCCTCGACCTCGCCAGTGGTACCGGCGACCTGTGCATCGACCTCGCCCGGGTCGGCGTGCGGCCGATCTCGATGGACCTCAGCTTCGGGATGCTCTCCGCCGACCGGTCCGGGGCGCCGAGGGTGCAGACCGACATCCTCCGCCTGCCCGTGCCCGATGCCTCGACCGACGGTGTCACGTGCGGCTTCGCCCTGCGCAATCTCGCCGACCTGCCCACGTTCTTCGACGAGATCGGCCGGGTCGTGCGCCCCGGTGGGCGGATCGCGCTGCTCGACGTGAGCGTGCCGCGCAACCCGGTCATCCGCTGGGGCAACAACATCTACTTCGGTCACGTGGTGCCGCGGATCGGGGCGCTGCTCTCCGACGGCGCCGCCTACCGCTATCTCCCCAAGAGCGTGGCCTACCTGCCCGTCCCCCGAGACGATGGTCGCCGCGCTCCGATCGGCCGGTTTCACCGACGTCGTCGCACAGCCAGCTGTCGGGCGGGCTGACGCAGCTGATGGTCGCCACCCGTTCGTCGCCGCCGGTCGACCGAGACTGAGGTCCGAGATGTTCGCGATCACGAGGCGACTCGACGAGTTCAGCGACGTCCCGGTCGACCTGAACGACGTCGCCGCGGGCGACGGCTACCTGTTCGTGCGCGACGGCATCGGCATCGCCGGGCGCGGGGTCGCGGCACGGCTCGACGTCGACGGTGCGAGCCGACGTGCTGCGCTCGATCGAGCACGACACCTCCGTCGAGGGCACGGCCCGTCGCCATCGGCGTCGTGCCGTTCCGGCCCGGCTCGCCGGCGACGGCGGTGCTGGCCGAGGTGACCGTGCGCAAGTCGGTGGAACACGCCCCCACGATCACTGTCGTCGGGTCCGATGCCGACGACAGCGAGCGCCCACCTCGACGGCGCGGTGCGCTGGATCGCCGAACGGTCGCTCGCCGGACACGGTGACGGTCACCGCCTCGAGCTACACGATCGAGCCGGGCGTCGCCATCGAGCACTACCTCGCCGCCGTCGTCGCCGCCCGCGACGCCGACCGCGGTCGGGGAACATCGTCAAGGCCGTGATCGCCCGGCCGATCGTCGTCACGGCCGACCGGCCGATCGACGTCCACGCGGTGCTGCGCCGGCTCCGCGCCACGTTCGGCTCGAGCTACCGCTACTCGATCGACGGGTTCATCGGCGCCTCACCCGAACTGCTCGTCGAGGTCGATGGCGCCGTCGTGCGGTCGCATCCCGCTGGCCGGCACGGCGCCGCGCACCGGCGATGCCGACAACGACGCCCGGATCGCCGACGAGCTGATCGCCAGCACGAAGAACCAGCTCGAGCACCGGGTCGTGATCGACGTCGTCCACGACACCCTGCTGCCGTGGTCGAGCTATCTCGACTGGGAGCCGGAGCCGTCGATCGTGACCGTGGCCAACGTCCAGCACCTCGGCACGAGGCTGGAAGGGATGCTGTCCCAGCCCGGCCCGTCGGTCGTCGAGCTGGTGCGCGCCCTGTGCCCGACGCCGGCGCTCGGCGGGCACCCCCGAGCCGACGCCATCGAACTGATCGAGCGGGTCGAGGGGTTCGAGCGCGGCCGGTACGGCGGGGCGGTCGGTTGGGTCGACGCGTTCGGCAACGGCACGTGGGCGGTGGCGATCCGCTGCGCCGAGCTGTCGCCCGATCGGACCTCGGCTCGCCTCGTGGCCGGAGGCGGCATCGTCGCCGACAGCGATCCGGCGTCCGAACTCGCCGAAACGCAGGCCAAGTTCCAGGCCATGCTCAGCGCCATCATCCGTCCGTGATCGCGAGCCGTCGGCGGCGTCGAGCGCGGCGCTGATGGCGGCGTGCAGCTCGCTGTGCACGTGGACGTTGCGCGATCGATCGGACGGGATGCGGCAGACCCACGGGCCCGGTCGGCCGAGCTGATCGACGAGCGCCTCGGTGGTCGTGACCGTGGATGTCGGAATGCCGTGCGCCGCCGCGATCGCGAGCACGTCGGCACCGAGCGGTGTGCCGAACAGCTGCTCGAAACGATCGGACGGGAGCACCGTCGCCTGCGGCAGGAACGAGAAGATCCCTCCCCCGTCGTTGTCGACCACGACGATGCGCAGATCCGCGCCGCGGGCCGCCAAGCCGACGAGCGCATTCGAATCGTGGACGAACGCCAGATCACCGATCAGCACGATCGAGGTCCGGCCGTCGAGCGCTCGTCCGAGCGCGGTCGACACGACACCGTCGATCCCGTTGGCGCCACGGTTGGCGTGCGCTCGGGCGAGCGGTCCGCCGAACCATTCGAGGTCGCGGATCGGCATCGACGATGCGACCGTGAGCTCGGCATCGGCCGGCAGGTGCATCGCCACCGCTCGCGCGACCCCGGGCTCGGTGAGCTCGATCCGATGCGACGCGAGGCACTCGTCGATCGTCCGCTGGGCGATCTCGTCGGCCGCCAGCCACCCGGCGAGCCAGTCGGTCGTCGCGGCACCGCTCGCGGCGGCGAGCACGTCCTCCATCGAGCAGGTGGCGCGAACGTTGCGGTCGGGATCGATCACCCCGGGCCCGCCGACCTGCACGAGCGGCGCGCCGGCCGAAACGCTCCACTGCGCGAGCACCTTGGAGCTGGCGGGCCGGCCGATCCGCACGATCACGTCGGGACGGTGGGCGTCGACGAACGACTCGCTGCGCAGCAGCGCGTCGGCGGTGGCGACGGCACCGTCGAGTCCACGCATCGCCGAGATCGGGTCGGCGAGGATCGGCCAACCGGTCCGCTCGTGGAGCGCAGCGACCGCCGCCGGGGTGACGCCGCTGCGTCCGCCCGCGAGGATCACGCCGCGCTCGACGTCCAGGTTCGGTGATGGCGCGGTGCCGTGGACGACGGATCGTGACCGGGACCCGCTCGGCCTGCCCGGCCGGCGGGAAGCTCGGACGGCACACCGATCAGCGGCTCACGGAACGGCAGGTTCAGCTGCACCGGCCCACTCAGCGCGTGCGATCCAGGCGTCGCGCGCCAGCGAACGCCACAGCGTGCGCTCGTGGTCGTCGGCGACGCCCGCGTCCCGCGACCACCGGACATGGCGGCCGTAGAGGTCGATCTGATCGATCGTCTGCGGTGCGCCGACGCCGCGCAGCTCCTCCGGTCGATCGGCCGTCACGACGATCATCGGGATCTCGGACAATCCGGCCTCGACGACCGCCGGCAAGAAATTGGCCGCGGCGGTCCCGCTCGTGCAGAGCAGCAGCGCCGGAACGCCGTCGACGCCCGAGCCCGAGCGCCACGAACCCGGCGACGCGCTCGTCGTGGACGACGTGCAGGGCGAGGTCGGCCCGATTCGCCATCGCCAACGCCATCGGCGTCGATCGGGACCCCGGAGCGACGACCGCATGGCGCACGCCGCAGGCCGACCCATTCGTCGACGAGCGTCGCGCAGAACGTCGCCTGCACGTCCTCGGGCCGCGAGCTCGCGGGCGATGGGTGCGCACCGCCGACCATGGTGACCAGACGATACGGGCGTACCGTGGTGATCGTGGAGACGAACGCACCTGCCGCATCCCGTCCCGTCGTGACCGTCGACATCTACTCCGATGTCGTCTGCCCCTGGTGCTACATCGGCAAGCGGAAATTCGAGACGGGCCTTGGCCTCGTCGCCGCAGACGACCTCGGCGTCGACTTCGACGTGACCTACCGGCCGTACCAGCTCGATCCGTCGGCTGCGCCCGGCAGCGTCCGAGCCGGTGATCGACGCGTATGCCAAGAAGTTCGGGGGCACCGAACGCGCCAAGGCGATCATCGACAACGTCAGCGCCCGGGCGGCCGATGTCGGGCTCGAGTTCAACATGGATCGCGCGCTGCGGGCGAACACGCTCCTCGCCCATCGCCTGATCTGGTTCGCCGGCGACCGGACACCGGCGTCGAGCAGGCGGCGATGAAGGAACGTCTCCTCAAGGCGTACTTCACCGACGGGCTCGACATCGGCGACCCGGAGGTGCTCGCCGACTGTGCGGCCGAACGTGGGCATCGATCGGCAGGTGGCGCTGGAGTTCCTCGCTTCCGATCGCGGCAGGGCCGAGGTGGCGGCCGAACTCGACGAGGCCCGCGACGAAGGGATCACCGCCGTGCCGACCTATGTGTTCAACGGCAAGTGGGCGGTGCCGGGTGCCCAGGAGCCCGAGACGTTCGCCCAGGTGCTCCGCAAGATGGCGAGCGACGCGACGTCGTCCGTTCCAGCCGCCGACCGCTGAACGACGCATGACGACTCCGTCGAGCCGTCGAATCGTGCTCGCCCATGGCTTCACCCAGACGGGGCGCTCGTGGGACACCGTGGCGCGGTTGATCGCCGACCGCGTCACCGACGCCGACATCGTCGCGGTCGACATGCCGGGGCACGGCTCCGCCGCCGACGTCCGCGCCGACCTGTGGCAGAGCGCCGACCGCCTGACCCAGCTCGGTGGGCCCGCGACGTACGTCGGCTACTCGATGGGCGGCCGCGTCGCGCTCCATGCTGCGCTCGCGCATCCGGCCGTCGTCGAACGACTGGTCCTGATCGGCGCCACCGCCGGGATCGACGACGACGGGCGAGCGGGCGGACCGCCGACGCGCCGACGAACTCCTGGCTGAGCGCATCGAGGCGATCGGTGTCGGGGCCTTCGTCGACGAGTGGCTCTCGACACCGTTGTTCGCCCGGCTCGCCCCGTCGAACGATCAACGACGCCGACCGCCTGCGCAACACGGCGGCCGGACTGGCCTCGAGCCTTCGCTCCACCGGCACCGGCACCCAGGCACCGCTGTGGGACCGGCTCGGCGAGATCGACGCCCCCGTGCTCGTCGTCGCCGGCGAGGAGGACCCGAAGTTCCACGCGCTCGGCGAACGGCTCGTGTCGCTGATCCCGCACGCCGAGCTCGCGGTGATCCCCGGCGTGGGCCACAGCGTCCATCTCGAAGCGCCCGTCGAAACCGTGGACATCGTGGTCGCGCTGGCTCGACGCCGTGCGGGACGAGGATCCGGCGAGCGAGCCCCGCCCTCAGATTTGAGGAGCTGTCAACCTGGCTTGCGTCGGAGGCAGGCTGGGTTGACACATCGGCCGGACCGACCGCCGGCCTCGGCAGGATCGACCCCGGCGTGCGGGCTCAGCTGCCGAGCACCAGGCCGATCGATGCGGCGAGGCCGAACGCCAGCTGCAGGCGCCCCGTGGCACCGAGCACGGCGATGAGGTCGCGTCCGGATGCACCGCGCCGCACGGCGCGTACCGGCGCCACCGCCAGCGGCGCGGCGACGAGGGCGAGCAGCACCGGCGCTCGCCACACTGCGGCGGCGACGACGCACAGCGCGAAGCAGACGGCGACGAGCCCCACGTAGAACCAGCGGGTCCGCCGATCGCCGAGCCTGACCGCCAGCGTCTTCTTGCCGACCTCGCGGTCGGTGGGGATGTCCCGCAGGTTGTTGATCACCAGGAGCGCGCAGGCGAGCGACCCGGCGGCGCACCCCATCACGATCGAGCAGTCCCGTCACGTCCTCGATCGCCGCGTAGGTGGTGCCGGCGGTCGCCACGAGGCCGAAGAACACGAACACGAACACCTCGCCGAGCCCGAGGTAGCCGTACGGCTTGGGCCCGCCCGTGTAGAACCATCCCGCGGCGATCGCCGCGGCACCGACCGCCAGGAGCCACAGCGACGTGTCGAGGGCGATGACCAGGCCGGCCACCGCGGCGACGCCGAACGCGAGCATCGCCGCCCGCTTCACCGAGCCCGGGCTGGCGAGGCCGCTGGCGACGAGACGGACCGGACCGACCCGGACGTCGTCGGTACCGCGCACCCCGTCGCTGTAGTCGTTGGCGTAGTTCACCCCGACCTGGAGGGCCAGGCTGACGACGAGCGCGAGGGCGACCCGCCACCACACGACGTCGCCCGCGCCGACCGCCGCGGTGGCGCCGACCGCCACCGGCACGATCGCGGCGGGCAGGGTTCGGGGGCGGGCTCCAATGATCCAACGACGCATGAGTGCGCCATGATGGGCCGCATGACCGAGCTGTGGCAACTGGGCGCCTCGGAACTCGCCGAGCTCATCACGGCTCGCACCCCGTGACTCCGACGCTCGTCGCCGTCGATCTCCCGGGTGGGCCCGAGTTCGTCGACCAACTCCGGCGCATCTGGGCGGACGGCGACGCCGCGTTCCCGGTCGATCAGCGGCTTCCGGCTGCGGCGAAGCAGGCGGTCTGCGCGGCGATGCGCGTCGGTGACGCGGTGGAGCCAGGCGATGCGTTGGTCGTCGCCACGAGCGGATCGACCGGTACCCCGAAGGGTGTCGTGCTCACCCACGAGGCGGTCGCCGCCTCCGCGGATGCCACGAGCCGGCGGCTCGGCGTGACGGCCGACGATCACTGGTTGGCCTGCCTGCCCCTCTCGCACGTCGGCGGGCTGTCGGTGGTGACCCGTGCCCTGCACACGGGGACCCGCCTGACCGTGCTGCCCGGCTTCGATCCGGAGTCGGTGACGAACAGCGGGGCGAACCTCGTCTCGCTCGTGGCGACCACGCTGCGCCGGATCGACCCGTCGATCTTCCGCACGATCGTGTTGGGCGGCAGCAGGCCGCCGGCGGATCGACCGGCGAACACGGTCACCACCTACGGCATGACCGAGACCGGCAGCGGGGTCGTCTACGACGGCGTTCCACTCGACGGTGTGGATGTCCGCATCGATGCCGATGGTGAGATCCGGTTGCGCGGACCGATGCTGCTGCGCGCCTACCGCGACGGCCGAGCCCGCTCGACGCCGACGGCTGGCTCGCCGACCGGTGACCTCGGGCGCTGGCTCGACGACGGTCGCCTGCACGTCGACGGACGCCGCGGCGACCTGATCATCACCGGCGGCGAGAACGTGTGGCCAGAGGCGGTGGAGGCGGCGCTCGCCGATCATCCCGGCGTCGCCGAGGTGATGGTCCGCGGCGTCGACGATCCGGAGTGGGGTCAGCTCGTCGAGGCGGTCGTGGTGCCCGCAGGCGACCCGCCGACGCTGGACAGCCTGCGCGACCACGTCAAGGCCGGCCATCCGGCGTTCATGGCGCCGAGATCCCTCGTGATCGTCGAGGCGCTGCCCCGCACCTCGATCGGCAAACTCCGCCGGATCGTCCACCGCCGAAGGCGTGAACAAGTGCGCCGTGGGCGCACGTTGTTCACGCCTTCGGCGGTGGCTGGTCAGGCGCTGGGGGCGACCCCCGCACCGCCGTCGATGACGTAGGTCTCGCCGGTGATCCAGCTCGCCAGGTCGCTCGCCAGGAACACGGCCAGGTTGGCGATGTCCTGCGGGTCGCCGAGGCGCTTCATCGGCAGGCGGGCCGCGAGCTTGTCGCCGAAGTTGTCGACGAGAAACGCGGCGAAGTCGGTCTGCACCAGGCCTGGCGGCGATGCCGACCACCCGGGTGGGACCGAGCTCGGACGCCAGCTGGCGGGTGAGATGGATGAGTGCCGCCTTGGTCACGTTGTAGACGCCGAGGCCGGCCTCGGCCCGCAGCCCGCCGACGGAGGCGACGTTGATGATCGTTCCCGGCGAGTCCTTGAACGCGTGCTCCCAGGCCGCCTGGCTCCAGAACAGCGGAGCCTTGAGGTTCACCTGGAACGTCTTGTCGTAGCGAGCGGCGTCGACGCCGAGGGTGGCGCCGAAGTACGGGTTGGTCGCCGCGTTGTTGATCAGGATGTCGAGCCGCCCGAACCGCTCCAGCGTGGCGAGCACCGCCCGTTCCCCCGCATCGTCATCACCGGCGTTGGCGGCGAACACGTCGACGTCGCCGGACATCTCCGCCGCCGCCGCCTCGAGCTGATCGAGCTTGCGACTGTTGAGCATCACCTTCGCGCCACTGGCCGCGAGGCTTGCCGCCATCGCCTTGCCGATGCCCTTCGATGCTCCGGTGACCAGTGCAACCTTGCCGTCCAATGAGATCTCCATGGACGGCGACGCTAGTTATGTGTCGTGGGTCTGCCGGAATCCGGCCGGCGGCGGACCGTGCCAGTGATGCGCGCTCAGGTGTTCGAGTTCGAGCGATCGCATGACCGCCGCCTCGTCGGGCTCGGCGTGATCGTGACCGAGGATGTGCAACACACCGTGCACGACCAGGAGGGCGATCTCGTCGTCGAACGTGCCGGCGTGTTCGGCGAACTGCCGAGCGGCCACCGCAGGGCTGATCACGATGTCGCCGAGCAAGGTCGGCATCCCGGGGAGCGGATCGTCGTCGTCAGGCTCGTCGAGCGGGAACGACAACACGTCGGTCGACCCCGACTTGCCCATGTGTTCCTCGTTGAGCTCGGCCATGTCGGCCTCGTCGATGAACGTCAGCGTCAGTTCGCCGACCGCCTCCTCGGCGATGAGCACCTGCTCCGCGAGACGGACCCAGCGGTCGAGGTCGAGCGGCGCGCTCCGCCGCGCCCTCCGAGCGCTCGTCGGAACACACCACCGACACGGGAACGGTCACGCGGGGACGGGCGGTTGCTTCTCGTACGCGGCGACGATGTCGGCGACGATCTTGTGTCGCACCACGTCGGATCCCGTGAGCTTGACGAACGCCAGGCCGTCGATCCCCGTGAGCGTCTTCTCCAGGCCGGCCAGACCGCTCTTGCCGTTGGCGACGTCGACCTGCGTGGTGTCGCCCGTGACGACGACCCGCGAGTTGAACCCGATACGGGTGAGGAACATCTTCATCTGTTCCGGCGTCGTGTTCTGCGCCTCGTCGAGGATGATGAAACTGTCGTTGAGCGTGCGGCCGCGCATGAACGCGAGCGGCGCCACCTCGATCACCTGGCGCTCGAGGAGCCGGGCGACGCCGTCGGGGTCGAGCATGTCGTAGAGCGCGTCGTACAGCGGGCGCAGGTACGGGTCGATCTTCGCCATCAGGTCGCCGGGCAGGAAGCCGAGCCGCTCGCCCGCCTCGACGGCCGGCCGGGTCAGGATGATCCGTTGCACCTGCTTGTTCTGCAGCGCCTGCACCGCCATCGCGACCGCCAGCCACGACTTGCCGGTGCCGGCCGGCCCGAGGCCGAACGTGATCACGTTCGCCGCGATCGTGTCGATGTACCGCTTCTGACCGGCCGTCTTCGGCTTGACCTGCCGACCCTTCACTCCGCGCAGGACCTTGTGGGTGAGGATCTCGCTCGGCTTCTCCGACGCCTTGACCATCGTGAACACACGGTCGAGCGTGTTGTCGTCGAGCTGCTGGCCGCCCTGCAGGAGCGCGATCAGCTCCTCGAAGAGTTCGGCCACCGCGTCGACATCGGCCGCTTCGTCGGCGCCGATACGGACCTCGTTGCCGCGCACGCTGATCTGCGTGGTCGGGAACTGCTGCTCGACCCGTCGCAACACGTGGTCACGGGGTCCGAGCAGGGCGATCATCAAATGGTCGCCCGGAACGACGACGGTGGTGTTCGTGCGGACACCGGAGGGTGAGGTTGGAATGGGAACGGTCATCGGCTGAGGTCCGAGCGTAGTAGCCGGACCGAGGCGTCGTCACCAGGCATTGTCGGCCGGTGTGACGGCCGGTCAGTCGGCGACATCGACCTTGGCGGCGACGCCGGTCGGGGTGACCCACACGACCATCTCCGGCGGCACGGCATTGCGCCGTCCGTACGCCTCGGCCTGATCGGCACCCATGTACCGCGCGGCGATGCGGGTCCCCCAGCGGAGCAGCTCGTCGGGATCCGTCGACGTCGTGGTGGTGCCGGTGATGGTGGCGAACGAGAAGGGTGGGGTCTCGTCGTCGAAGCAGACCGCGACACGGCCGTCGCGCAGGATCGACTTGCCCTTGATCGTGTCGGCCGAGGTCATGAACACGAGCCGGGCGGCGCTGCCCTCGCCGTCCAGGTCCACCCAGACGGGTGCCACGTGGGGTGATCCGTCGAGCCTCGTGACGGCCAGCTTGCCGGTGCGGGCCGGCGACGCCCGCACGAAGTCCTGCCACCAACCGTCGGGCGCTGCGTTGTATCCCACGGCGGCGTCAACCGCGCCTGCACCCCATTCCCAGCCGGTGGACGAACGACCGGGACATCTGGGGATGGCGGCGCCGAGGGCGTCGATCTCGGCGAGCGGCAGCGAGTCGACAGATCCGTGGAGCGAGGGGGTATGGCGAGCCGCCGGGCGCGATTCGCGGGAACGGGGTATCGATGAGGGTGTGTCACGCAGGGTCGTACACGGCATCGGCGATGACGGCGGCCAGTGTGGAGATCTGCCCGACACCGATCACCACGTGACCACGGCCCCCTGGGGGCCGTGACCAGGTGTTACGGAGGCGACGCCGGGAATTGAACCCGGGTACACGGCTTTGCAGGCCGTTGCATGAGCCACTCTGCCACGTCGCCGTGGCCCTGCGAGGATAGCGGGCGGCACCATCAATCGGAGGGTGCGCGATCGGCCGTTCAGCGGCGTACCAGTCGGCGAGGCGACCCAGACCCTCGTCGATCGACACGGTCGGGGCCCAACCCAGGTCACGGGCGGCGGGCTGCGGATCGAACCAGTGGGCGGTGCCCAACTGCTCGGCCAGGAATCGGGTGAGCGGCGGCTCGTCGTCACGGCGCAGCAGCGGCCACAGCCGTTCCACGACCGCACCGACCCGTGTCCCGACGGCCAGCGGCACGTCGCGCGGTGCGAACTCGACGCCGGCCGCGGCGCAGATGCCGGCGACCAGGTCGCGGATCGGACGAGGCTCACCGTTGGCGATCACGTAGGCCCGGCCCGAGCACGGCGCTTCGGGAGCGACCGCATCGACCGCGGCGAGCAGGGCACCGACCGCGTTGTCGACGTACGTGGTGTCGACGAGCGCTCGGCCACCACCGACCAGCGCCAGCCGGCCCGAGCGGGCCCGATCGACGATCCGGCCCACGAGCTGCGTGTCACCGGGACCCCACACGAGGTGCGGACGGATCGCCACCACGCCCATCTCGTCGGTGGCCGACCGAGGGCGAGGATCTCCGCGAGCGCCTTCGATCTCCGCGTAGTGCGCCCGCTTCCGGCCGGTGACGGGCGCCTCGGCGCCGGCCCCCACGAGCGCTTCGCCGCCGTGGGCGACCGACGGCGACGACACGTGCACGACACGTCGCGATCCGACCGTGCGGGCCGCCTCGAGCACGTTCGCCGTGCCGTCGACGTTGATCGACCGGTAGTCCTCCCACGGGCCGACGACGCCGACCTTGGCGGCGAGGTGGATCACCGCGTCGCAACCGGCGGCGGCCGCCGTGAGCGCGTCGAGGTCGCGCACGTCGCCGAGGTGCTGATCGATCGACCGGTCGTCGGGCTCGGTTCGCGCGGGGACGGGTCCGGGGCGAACCGAGCGGGTCAGATCGTCGGCCGAGGTGCGCTGGAAGCACACGACGCGGTCACCCCGCGCGGCGAGCGCACGGGCGACGCCGGCGCCGATCAGGCTCGACGCACCGGTGACCAAGACCTTCACGAGCAGACCGTCACGAGTCGCGGGTCACTTCGGCGGCCGGGCACGGCGGCCGGCGAGCACGTCGTCGGCCCAACGAGCGAGCGCCGTCCGGTCGATCTTGGCGTTGTGGCGGATGTCCACCGGCAGGGCGTGCACGTTCAACACGGCCGCCACGGGCTGGGCGACGATCGAACGAACGGCTGCGGTTCGATCGGTGGCGGCGAGCCCGGCCGGCGCCGTCGGGTCCTCGAGCACCACGACGAGCTGTTGCACGCCGTCGGGGCCGACACCGACCGCCGCCGACCGGGCGATCGGGCAGGCCGCGCTCGACCGCCCGCTCGACCGGTACCGGCGTGACGATCCCGTCGACGGTGTGGATCACGTGCACCAGGCGGCCCTCGACCCACAGCCGCCCCGCATCGTCGAGGTGCCCGACGTCGCCCGAGCGGTGCCAGCGGCTGGTCCGGATCGGGTCGGGCGACGTGCTCGGTCGCCCACAGGTTCAGATAGCCGTCGGAGACCCACGGTGCGGCGACCAGGATCTCCCCGGTGACGCCGGTCGGCAGCGGATCGAGCGAACCCGCAGGGGTCGACGATCCGCACGGCCGCTCCGTCGACCGGACGCCCGACGCAGACGCCGCCGGCCGGGTCGTCGAGATTCGCGGCGTCGATGCCGGCGAGGTCGATGTCGGCGATCGGCAGCGCCTCGGTCATCCCGTACGGGGTGTGCAGCGTGGCCGCTGGTGCGAGGCGGGCCATCGCATGGAGCGTCTCCGCCGGCACCGGCGCCCCGGCGGAGAACACGACGCGGAGGCGTTCCAGGCCCGGCGTGGCCGCGTGCCGCGGTGGCCGTTGCCACGACGTTGGCGAGCGCCGCCGGCGACCCGAACGCCAGCGTGGCGCCGATGCGCGAGCACGCCGCCTCGAGCGTGTCGGCGGTCAGCTCGCCCGGTTTCGTGACGTCGCAGTCGGGCAGGCACGTCGGAATGCCGAGGGCCGGTCCGTACAGCGCGAACGGTGCGAAGGCGGCCACCAACCGGTCGTCGCCCGTGATCTCGTAGGTCCGAGCGAGGGCATCGCGCTGTTCGGCCAACTGGCGATGGAGGTAGCGGACGCCCTTGGCCGGGCCGGTGGCGCCCGAGGTGAACAGGATCGCCGCCACGTCGTCGGCCCGCGGTTCGTCCGGCAGGGTGCCGGGACCGGCGGCGACCAGCTCGTCGATGTCGACCATCGTCGCGCGCGGGGCCCAGCGCAACGTCCGCGCCGCCCGCAACGCTCGGCGGGGGCCGATCACCCACGAGGGCCGGGCACCCCGAACGGCCGCACCGAGGCCGCGCAGCCCGAGGCCCCGGTCGGCGACGACGGTGACCCCGCCCGCCCGCCAGACGCCGTACACGGCGGCGACGAGGTCGACGCCCGGCGGTGTGAGCATCGCCACACGGTCCCCCGCGCTGCAGTCCCCGCCGGTGGAGATCGGCGGCGATGGCATCGATCCGGTCGGCCAACTGGTCGAAGCGGAGCTCGTCCCCGGTCGCCATGTCGACGAACGCCACCCCGCGCTCCTCCCGCCGCTCCCCCACCCCGGCCCACAGCGCCCGGAAATCCTCGTTTGCGTCGCGATCTGGCACGGGTGGTGGTTCCAGATCGCGACGCAAACGTGGATCGCGCCGCTCCAGGGCGACGGCGGCGATGAAGCGTTCGGCGACGGCGGCGACACCGGAGTCGCCCTCGCCGGTCTCGGGCATCACGAGGTGGTTGGCGTCGGCGAAGCGGTGGAGCACGGTGTTCGGCAGCCGGGCCTGGAGGTCGGCGGCGAAGTCATCGTTGAACACCGGGTCCTTCGAACCCCACGCGAGCAGCACCGGCACGTCGAGGGCGCCGAGCCGGTCGGCCACGGCGGCGAGCGATCGTTCCGACGGATGACCAGGCTTCAACGGGATGTCACCGACGAAGTCGGCGATCGCCACCCGCGATTGGGCCGCCCGGTACGGCGCGCGCAACGCCGACGCGATCGCGGGCGTCAGACCGCTTGCCCGACAGCCGCACCGTGCCCTCGACGAACACCGGTGTGCCGTGGCACACGAGTTCGAGCATCGGCGCCGACGCCGCGAGCCGGATGATCCCGGGCGCCGCCCGCCCCGCCGGCACCGCGATCCCCGTGTTGCACAGGATCATGCCGTCGAGCTGGTCGAGATGATCGACCGCCCAACCCAACGCGATCGCCCCACCCCAGTCGTGCGCGGCCACGAACAACGGCCGATCGGGGTCCACCTCCAGCACGTCGATCACGTCGGCGAGATCGTGCACGCGGGCCGCGTACCGGCGCATCGACGTCCGCTCGCTGAAGCCCATGCCGAGCTGGTCGACGGCGATCACCCGATGCGTCGCACCGAAACGTCGCAGGAACGTCGGCCCACGCGTACCCCCAGGTCGGGTTGCCGTGCACGCACACGACGGTCGCCACCGGGTCGCTGACCGCCGTGTCGAGCACGTGCCAACGATGCGTCGAACCCTCGTGATCGACGACGTCGACGTAGCGGGACCAGGCGGGATCGAGATCCCACTCGGCCCATTGCTCGGTGCTCGGCGGCTCGGGCGACCACCCCGGGGCCGGAATCGCGGCGGTCGGCCGTCGCGTCACCAGACGATTTCGGTGAAGCTCGTGTTGAGCCCCGACCCGATGCCCATGCACAGCACGCGCTCGCCGGGTTCGATCTGATCGCTCACGCTGGCCAGCGTGATCGGGATCGCCGCGGGGCCGACGTTGCCGTAGTCCGGGAACGTGAGCGGCACGCGTGCGGGGTCGATGCCGAGCCGTTCGGTGATCAGGCGGGTGTGGACCTGGCTGACCTGGTGCACGATGTACCAGTCCATGCCCACTTCCCAGTCGAAGTCGTGGCCGGAGTTCTTCCAGGCGGCCTCGGCGAGGTCGAGCCCGGCGATGAGCAGGCCGTGGGTGTCGGTCTCCATGCGGTCGAGGTCGCCCACGCACAACTTGTTGTGCTGGGTGCCCGACCGGGCAACGCCGCCGACCAGGCGGTGGGCGTCGGGGTGCAGGTCCATCCGGCCGATGACCGCCGCCGCCGCGCCCGATCCGAGGGTGAGCGACGCGAACTCGGCGAACACGTCGGCGGCTTCGACCGTGGGCTGCTGCAGACGCTTGATCGTCGTCTCCTGCGTGAAGCGGCTGCCCTCGCCGTCGACGATCAGGGCGTAGTCGATCTGGCCGGAATCGATGGCCGCGGCCGCGATCTGCATGCCGTTGATGAAGCCGAGGCAGGCGTTGCCGACGTCGAAGTTGAGACAGCTCGTCGGCAGGTCGAGGCGATGGTGGACGGCACAGGCGACCGACGGCTCGAGGTGGTGCTTGCACACCGACGTGGAGATGAGCATGCCGATGCGCTGCGGGTCGACGCCGGAGGCCTCGATCGCGGCCCGGCCGGCCAACGCCGCGGCTTCGTCGAACTGCATGCCTTCCGGCCACCACCGGCGGGCCTCGATGCCGGCGAGCGCGGTGAGCGTTCCCGGCTTCAGCCCGGTGCGTTCGTAGGTCTCGACGAGCTGATCATCGATCCACTGCGACGTGACGACCTCGGGCGCCTCGACTGCGTTCACCGCGACCACGCCGACGTTGCGATGGGTCAATACGGAGTTGGCGGTCATCGAGCGTCCTTTCGGTGGCGGAGAGTGGTGATCCTACGCCGCCGCGGGCCGACTGCCCTGCTCAGGAAGTCGAGCCGGTAGACGCTCACCGCGGTGAGCCGCAACATCCGATCGCGTTCGGTGGGCGAGTACGGGGCGGCGATCTTCTTGAGCCCGTTCCACAGCGTGCGGTACGACAACGAGAACCGATCGACGGGGAAGTTCGATTCGAACATGCATCGCGCGGGGCCGAACCGATCGATCATGTGGTGGTAGTAGCGGCCCTGCGCCTCGACGAACTCGTCCGAGGTCGGCGGCCGCTCGGCGGTGTTCCAGCCGAAACCGTTGTCCGGCATGGCCAACCCGCCGATCTTGGCAACGACGTTGGGGATCGTGGCGATGTCGGCGACATCCACCCGCCACCGCTCGTAGATCTCCTCGCGCTGGTGCGCGTACGGCCCGACCCCGAGTGGCGTGCCGAAGTGATCGAGGACGATCGTGGCCTCGGGCACCGCCCGGGCGAACTCGGCGAACTCCGGGTTCTGGTAGTGGTAGTGCCACGTGTCGAACGTCAGCCCGCGCTCGGCCAAGCGCCGCACGCCGTGCCCGAAAGGCTTCGTCCGCGTAGAGCCCTGCCGGCGCCCGGCCCGCGATCATCAACACCTCGGGATGCAGGGCGTGCGCGCCCGAGTGACGGATGCCGCGCAGGCGGCCGCGCGCGGCCTCGGTGTGCGCGTCGAGCACCTCGTCGAGATGCTCGGCATCGGTCAGGTCGGCGTGCGCCACGATCCCGCCGATCACCTGCCGGGTCGACGCTTCGCTGGCCGCCGTGACGAACTCGGTCTCACCGACCGGCTGCAGGTGCGCCGGGCCGTCGGGCCGGTAGCTGGATGACACTCGACGAACACCGTGTCGATGACGTTGTGGCCGGCGGCGAGGTCCGCTTCGAGATCGGCCAACGCGTACGGCAAGCCCGTGCCGACCGGCCACAGGTGGTGATGCGGGTCGACGATCGCCACGTCGGGATCGATGACGTCTTCGACGAACGCGTTCAACCACTCGTGCTGTTCCCGGTTCCATCGTTCTCCCCCAGCCGACCGCCCGCCGTCAGCGGTTGCGGTTCACGTGTCGTTCGTCTCGATCCTGCCACGTGCACACGCAGGCCTCGTTACCGTCGGCGTCGGCCAGCACCCAGAACGCGCGGGCGTACTCGTCGGTGACCAACGTGCCCCCGGCGGCGATCGCATCGGCGACCCGCTGTTCGGCGACGTCGTGCGGCACCACCACGTCGAGGTGGAAGCGGTTGCGTTCGGTGCGCGGCTCGTCCATCTGCTGGAACCAGATCGACGGACCGATGCGCAACGGGTCGGCAACGGCCCCGTCGTGCTGCTCCCGGTAGGCCAGCACCGCCGTCCAGAACGGTCGGATCCGATCGGCGTCCATCGTGTCGATGGCGATCTCGACCACCTGCGTCACACCGGCGGCGACACCCACCCCGGCGAGGCCGGCGAGCTGGGTGATCGCCCGCGCGAGGTCGACGTCGTGCGTGGTCAGCCCGCCCGTGGCGTGCGTCGTGATGCTCACCACCACGTGGTCGGGGTAGCGGACGTCGATGTCGGGGTGGTGTTGCATCGCTTCGGCGGCATCGGCGATGTTCGTCACGAACCGCGCCGCCGCCGGGAACGACCCGGCGCGGAAGTCGGCACGGATCCCGCCGAGGATGACCCGCCAGGCGCCGAGGCCGTCGATCTCGTCGAATGCCTGGGTCGTGATGTCGGTGTACTCCATCGGTGCTCCTTCACGTTGCGTGGCGTGGCGTGTTGTCGCACGTCCGCTGTAGCACGCCGCCGATGCGGGCTAGTAGCGGGACTGGCTGTGCGGTGCCAGCGATGTGGTGAAGAAGATGTCGGCGCGGGCGAGTGCCTCCTCGTTGCGCGCCTGCATCCGCCCACCCGCCACCAGCGCCGAGGGCAGCACGCCGCCGTACAGCAACGAGCTGAACGGGCCGTGCGACGTCGTCAGGTCGGGGCGCGACCTCACCGCTTTGCACGTGGCGCCGTCGGGGCCGCCGTCGATCGCCCACCTGACCCCGTCGACCTCGACCACGATCCGATCGGTGGTGCGGTACGTCCTGGCCGCCGAAACACGCCGGAACGTCACGTACGTTGAGCCAGACGCCGTCGTTCAGATCCGGTCGTTCGTACGGCGCGCGGGTTCTCCAGCAACAACGGCAGCGGATCGTCGATCGCCACCGCCCGTGACGTGATCGTGCCGACGAGGTCCAGGCTGAGGATCGTGTGCCACAAGCGCGGCGTGCGCCGCCGGGCGTGACCGACGACCAGTTCGTCGACCGCCACCGTGTGCGCCGGATGGCCGTCGTTCCAGTTCATCTTCGTGCGATAGGTGGCGTAGCCGTCACGGTGTCCGAGATGGGCGACCGCCGAGAATCCGTCGCGCTCGGTCGCTCCGTCGGCGACGATGTACTCGTGGTCGGCGCGCGTCCTGCCGATCTCACCGGCCCGTTCAGCCGGAAGCGGTTCCAGATGCGTTCGAGCGCCGGCACGACGTCGGCACCTTCGAGGTAGCGCACCGATCCCGGCGTCGGGGCCGAACCGCGGCGCGCAGTTCGCTCGAACGAGCGTCGATCGAAATGATCCGGGTCCTCGTGCCCGTCCCGTAGCCGACGTGGTCGTAGATGCCGCCCTCCGAGCCGTGCAGGGTGGCGAGCGGTTCACCGCGGGCTTCGATGTCGTCGTGCACCGCACCGATCAACCGGCGCATCAGGCCTTGTCGTCGGTGGGTGGCGGCGACGCCGACCCACGTGACGCCGCCCATCGGCACGATGCGTCGACCGGGCAGCGTCGCATCGAACGCGTACGACCCGGCGAGCCCGACGATCTGCGTGCCGTCGACGATCATCCGGAAGCGACCCATGTCGTGCATCGGCCGCCTCCGTTCGACTTCCTCGGCGCTGTAGGTGGCCCCGAACGTCCGCCCGTCGAAGGCGCAGATCGCCTCCCAATCGGCGTTCGTCGGCGTGCGCAGCTCGATCCCCATCGGCCGAGTCTGACAGTCCGCGCCAGCCGATTGCCGGCGCCGATTCGAGCGACCGCACGCGCCCAGGATTGAGTTCACGATCGGTGGGAAACATCGGGGTATGGCCACTGACCAGGCGGTTGCGCGAGTTCTCGACCCTTCCCCTGTCGCCGACCTGCAGGCGTACGACGGCGGCGGACGGCTGCGCGGGCTCGTTGCCGCACGCGTCAGGTGGAGCCGGCGGTGATCATCGACACCATCGCCGACTCCGGCCTGCGCGGGCGCGGCGGCGCCGGATTCCCGACCGGCGTGAAATGGCGGACCGTCGCGGAAGAGGCGGCGATCAGCGGAATCGCTCCGCGGGTCGTGGTGAACGCGGCGGAGGGTGAGCCGGGCTCGTTCAAGGACCGGCTGCTGCTCGAGCGCAACCCGTATCGGGTGCTCGAAGGAGCGTTGATCGCGGCGCACGCCGTCGGAGCGACCGAAATCGTGTTCGCCGTGAAGTCGACGTTCACCACGGTCATCGACCGGCTCGGCACGGCCATCGGCGAACTCGCCGGTGCGGGACTCACCGCTGACGTCCGTGTGCGGATCGTCACCGGCCCCGAGCAGTACCTGTTCGGCGAGGAGACGGCGATGCTCGAGGTCATCGCCGGTCAGGCCGCCGCTGCCTCGCGTCGCGCCTCCCTACCTTCCCGCCGCGCAACCGAACGACGGCGCCGCGCCCCAGACGGGCGACGGGTGGGCCCGGTGACTGGCCGATCGAGGGTCCGGTGCTGGTGAACAACACCGAAACCATGGCCAACGTCGCCGGGATCGTCCTCAACGGACCGGACTGGTTCCGCCGAGTGGGCACCGACGAATCACCGGGCACCATCGTGTGCACCATCACGGGGCGGACGAAGCGCCACGGCGTCGCCGAGCTACCGATGGGCACGACGCTCACCGAGGCGATCCAGACGATCGGCGGCGGCGCGCTCGACGGACATCGTCTGATCGGTGCCATGTCCGGGGTCGCCAACGCCGTGGTGCCCGCGGCGGAGTTCGACACGCCGCTCACCCACGAGGACATGCGGGCGATCGGCTCCGGGCTCGGTGCGGCCGGGTTCATCGTGTTCGACGACGGGACCGATCTCGTCGCCACCACGCGGAGCGCCTCACGCTTCCTGGCCGTGGAGTCGTGTGGGCAGTGCGAGGCGTGCAAGAGCGACGGGCTGGCCCTCAGCAGCCTGTTGGACGACGTGCCGTCCGAGGACGTCGCGTCGAGGACCAGGGAGCAGTGGTTCGCCGACGTCGAGATGCATCTCGCACGCATCACCGACGGCGCCCGATGCACGCTGGCCCTCCAACACCAGACCGTCGTGGGGAGCCTCCTCGAACTCGCGGACATCCGGTCGGACGACTGATCCCGACGAGCCGCTGACCGATCTGGTCACCGTCCCGTTGCTTCCGGTCATCGCCATCGACGGCGGGCAGGCCACCCTCGACCTGACCGCCGCGGAGCGCAATCCCGATTGGACGACGTCGGGCCCCGATTCGGGATCGTGGCCGGCGGCTCGACTGGCCACCACACCCGAAGACTCCTGAGCGCCCTGTCGAGGCGCACACAGGCGGGCCGTCAGTCCTCGGCGTGGGCGACGACCTCGAGTTCCATGCCGTCGACATCACGGAAGAACAACGACCATTCGGTGCCGAGGCGCTGGATCTCGCCGATGTCCGCGCCGGCGTCGATGAGCCGCTGCTTCACCTGTTCGAGCGTGGCGACCGAGTCGACGGAGATGCCGAAATGGTCGATGGCACCCCGGCCGCCCTGGCGTCGCTGTTCGCCGATCATCTCCTCGGGGGTCACCTCGAAGACGTTCAACGCCGACCCGCCGCCGAGGTCGAGGATGAACATGCGCGGGTGGTCGGGCGTGGCGTCCATCCGGAAGGTGACCTCCGCACCGAAGACCTGGCCGTAGAAGTCGGCGTGGCGTTCGATGTCGGTGGTCAGCGTGGCGACGTGGTTGAAACCGTTCGTGATCGGCATGGGGAACTCCTCTCGGCTGCGCACCACCGTACGCGATCCGACCATCGGCACATCGCCGACGCTCAGCCGGCGATCTCGATCCGCCACGACTCGGCGGTCACCCGAAAGCCGAGACGTTCGTAGAGCCGCTGCGCCGGATTGCCGACCGTGACGGCGAGGGCCAGCGTCGGCCACCCGAGCCCGGCCAGCCGGCCGGCGGACGCGAGGAGCAGCGCCGCCCCGAGCCCCTGACCGGAGGCGGCGGGGTCGACGCAGACGTCGGTGACGAACGGTCCGGCGGCGAACGCCTCGCTGGCTGCGGTCTCGTTGATGACGATGACGCCGACCACCCGGTCAGCGTGATCGGTGACGTGCAGCGACGCCTCCGCGATCCACGGCCCGATCTGCGTCGCCACGGAGGTAGCCGAGGATGGACTCGGCCGCCGAGGCGGGATCGGCATCGGCCGGCTCGTGATCGGGGTGTTCCGGTGGATAGGCGCGCACGACCAGCTCGCCGTACTCCGACGATCGTCCCGCGTCCATCGGCGCGATCGCGAAGCCTGCCGGCAACGGCTGGTTCGGCGTTGCGTCGGTGAGATCGAGCACCATCGCGACCGAGTGCCGGTCGAGCCGGCCGCCGGCGGCGATCAGCGCCGCCGCGCCGGCCGGGTCGTCGTGTATCCGCTCCACCACCATCGGACGTCCTCAGCATCGCTCGTGACCCGGCCAGATCGCCGGTCACTCGTCGGCTGATCGTCGCGACACGGAAGTGGCCCCGGACGCGACGAAACCCCGGCGTGGACCGGGGTTTCGTTGGAGCGGATGACGAGATTCGAACTCGCGACCCTCACCTTGGCAAGGTGATGCTCTACCAGCTGAGCCACATCCGCATTGGGACGCACAATCTAGCAGTCGACCCGCCGGATCGGACACCACGATTCGCCGTTCGCTCGATGTCACCGCTGGTCAGGCGGCCGGAGATCGACGCGCAGTGTGAAGATGCCGTCCTCGAGCGTCGCCTCGGCGTCGCCGATGATGGCGAAGTCCTGGAAATCGAGCTGCGACTGTTCGAGGAACGCCTGTCGTTCCTCGCCGGCCACCGGCGGGAGCGGGCGCTTCTTGACGGCGGCCGCCCGTTCGCGGAACCGCTGGATCATCGCATCGACATCGAACGTTGCCACGATGCGACCTTACCGTTCGACCGACGCATCGTCGGCGCGCCGCGTCGGTCGGCACCGTCTCGACGACCGGGTCCGGACTCGACGACCGGCTCGGCTGCTCGACCGGTCGGGCTCGACGGCGGCTCGAGGCTCGGGCACCGGCTCGGGCTCGACGGTCGGGCGACCGGCTCGGGCTCGACGACCGGCACGGGCTCGGCCACCGGCTCGGGCTGGATCGGCTCGACGGCCGGTTCGGGCTCGACGACCGGCTCGGAGTCGGCCGACGGTGCGGTTTCGAGCGGTTCGGCGACCGGATCGGGCTCGAGCTCGACCGGCGCCTGCTCGGCGGCCGGCGTCCGGCAGCGGTGGTCGCCTCCCGCCAGATGGTCGTCCGGCTCGGGCCAGGGCGGCACCGCGGCCCCGGGCGGACGAACCTCGTCGAGCAGCGCTCGGCGGCCGGCCGGATCGCTCTTGCGGAACTTCGCGTCGCTCATGCGTTCGAGCGGCGCGAGCAACGCCATGTCCGTCCGGGTGCGGCGGATCATCCAGACCGCGAGCAGCACGAGCACGATCCCCACGACGAGGAGGGCGATGACGATGGCGTAGACCAGCCGGGTCGAGTCCGGGTCACCCGCCGCCAGCTGTTCGACGCGGCGAGTCAGAATCCCGGCGGTTGCGATTCGATCACTCACAGCGCTGCGATTGTGCCAGGTCCGATCACGTTCAACACTGATGTCGGCCGCACCACACGGTCGTGCGGCCCCCGACGACGGCGCGGATGAGCTCCCCACCGTCGCGCGGACACGGCCCGAGGATTCGTCTCGTCTCGGGATCGATCGTGCCCGTCGTGCTGCCTCCTCGCCGCAGCATGATCGGCAACCGCCGCCGAATGGCCGACGTGAGGGCGGCCACCTCGTCCGGCCGCAGGCTGTCGGCGGCCCGTCGCGGGTCGATCCCCGCCCACCAGAGCACCTCGTCCGCGCACAGGTTGCCGAGGCCGGCGACGACCGTCTGGTCGAGCAGGACCGCTTTCACCGATGTCCGTCGCCGTGCCAGTCGAGGCGCCAACAGCGGACTTCGAGACGGCGAAGATGTCGACGCCGAGATGATCGAGATCGGGGTCCAGGCTGACACGACCGAACCGCCGCGGGTCGTTCATCCTGATCGCCGGCACCCGGGTGCGACGGCGGTCGGTCCACACCAGCAGGCGGTCCCACGTGGCGTCATCTCGGTTCGAGGCGTACTCGAGCCTGTCCGATCGCCGACCGTCCGTCGACGACGATCCGACCGGTCATGCCGAAGTGCAGCCCGATCGACGGTCCGGTCGTGTCGATCACGACCACCTTGCCGGCCCGTCGCACGTCCGTGATCCGCGTCCCGACGACGGCCCGGACGAAATCCGGCGCGGCGACGCGTTCGTCGACCCAGGCATCGACGATGCGCCGGCCGACCGTGTCCTCGATCGCGGTGCGCCAGATCTCCGCTTCGAGGCCTTCGGGCACGACGCCAGGGCGGTCTAGAGATCGGACTTGCTGGCGTTCGCCAGGAAGCGTTCGAGCGGTCCGGCGAGCTGGTCGCCGTTGATCAGGAACGCGTCGTGGCCGTGCGGGGAGTCGATCTCGAGGTAGTCGGAGGTTCCCCCGACCTCAGCCGAGCGTGTCGGCGATCTGGCGTTGCTGGTACGACGGGTAGAGCATGTCGCTCGAGATGCCCACCGCCAGCGTCGGTGCGGTCACCCGGGAGATCGCGTTGTGGAGGGTGCCGCGGCCGCGCGCCACGTCGTGCAGGTCCATCGCCTTGGAGATCGCCAGGTAGCTGTTGGTGTCGAAGCGCTTGGCCAGCTTCGTCCCGTGGTACTCGAGGTAGCGCTCGACCTCGAAGCGTTGCCACATGCCGAGCGTGTCGCCGACCTGTGCCTTGTCCGCGAGCTCGCGACCGAACCGGTCGGTGAACACGTTGTCGCTGCGGAACGTCACCTGGGCGACCATCCTGGCGACCTCGAGCCCTTGCTGCGGCCCCTCCCCGGGCGCCGCGTCGTAGTAGTCGCCGCCGCGCCACGCCGGGTCGAGCCGGATCGCTCGCCGGCCGATCGCACCCCACGCGATCTGTTGTGCCGTCGCCTGCATGCACGTGGCGATCGCCACCAGCGACCGGACGCGGTGGGGGTACATCACGGCCCACTCGATCGCCTGCATCCCGCCCATCGATCCGCCGATCACCGACATCCAACGGGTCACCCCGAGATGCTCGGCGAGTCGCGACTGGGCGCGCACCATGTCGCGGATCGTGACGACCGGAAATCGCGACCCGTAGGGCACGCCGTCGACCGGGTGGGGCGAGGCCGGGCCGGTCGAGCCCTGACAGCCGCCGAGGACGTTGGCGCACACCACGAAGTACTTGTCGGTGTCGATCGGCTTGCCCGGTCCGATCGTGTCGTCCCACCATCCAGGTGCGCTGTGGCCCCGCCCCGCTGGGCCGGCGGCGTGGCTGTCGCCGGTCCACGCATGGCAGACCAGCACGGCGTTGGCCGCGTCGGCGTCGAGGCGGCCCCACGTCTCGTAGGCGACCACGACGTCGCTCAACATCACGCCGCAGTCGAGCGCGAATCGACGGTCGGTGGCGAAGGTGAAGAACGCCCGGTGTCCCGGATCGTCACCCGGCATCCAGGCGCCGGTTGCGGGGAGCGGGGGGACGTTGGTCATCAGGTCGACGTCGGGTTACCGGTCCCGTGCGGGTACCGCGATCCGAGGAATTTCCAGGGTACCAGCGCGCCCCCGACCGCCCCGGCTTCCTTTCCCAACCCCGCCGCCGCCCGCCAGAAATCACGTTTGCGTCGCGATTTCGGCGGACCGTTGCGCGCAGAACCGCGACGCAAACGTGGATCGTCGCGGTTCGACGGACCTACAGGGTGCCGAGGACGGGCTGGGCGAGGCGCATGCGCTGGTCGTAACCGGTCTCGTACGGCATGAAGCCGTTGCGGTCGGGGAAGAGCAGCTGGACGATCGAGAACGGCTCGCCCCGGTACCAGGCGAACGCGGTGGGGAACCACTCGCCGTACTCGTCGAGGTCGACCGGGGCGAACAGACACCGCAGTTCGTTGTCCAGCAGGCCGACCAGTTCGACGCCGAGCGGGATCTCGGTGCCCCCTCGGCAGGCATCGACGACGAGCGTGACCAGCCCGTTGGCTGCGGCCGGGGCGAGGCCGAACACGGCGATCTCGGGGAAGCCGACCGCTTCGGGCACGCCGATCGAATAGGCGTAGCTCGGCGTCGGCGGATCGTCCTCCGGGCGGGCGAGCACGGGCTCGAGCGCCCACCCGTTCGTCTCGATCATCCATTCGATCTTCTCGGCGTGATCGATGTGGAAGTCCGGCAGCTCCATCGCCGAAGTGTTCCAGACCGCCAAGACGCAGTCGAGCGACCGAGCGACCGGATCGCCGACGGCGAAGGCGTGATGATTGTGCGTCGCAGGTGCGCACAGTGTTCACGCCTTCGACGGCGGCTGACGGAGCGACGGGTTCAGATCGCCGAGAGCGAGTCGAGGTCGATGGCGTGTTGGAGGTGGCGGGTCGCCATCGCCGCGAACATCGCTTCGCTGCGGTCGCTGCCGCCGACGATCTGCGACGCGACGACCGCCATGATCACGCCGCGCGAACGTGTCGTGGCGGTACTGCTCCCACAGCCAGCTCTCGTCGACGTCGACGCCGAACTCCGTCAGCTCGCGCGCATAGACGTCGAGCAGTCGCCGCTCGTTGGCCCGACGATCCTCGGGCAGCAGGCCGGCGCCACAGAAGTACGCGAGATCGACGATCGGGGTGCCGTGCCCGGGTGTCTGCCAGTCGACCACCGTCACCGGCGGCCCGCCGGCGCTGCGTGCCGAACAGCAGGTTGTCGAGTCGGTAGTCGCCGTGGGTGACGGCGAGCGGAGTGCTCTCCCGGTCGAGCACCCAACGCGACACGAGCGGACCGAACGCCTCGGCCACGGCGAACGCCTCGTCGGTCAGGTACGGACGGTAGGTCGCGGCGAACGATGGGAAGAACATGGCGAACATCGCCTCGAGCTGCGCGCCGTCGTCGGGGCCGGTGCGACGGGTGAGCCAGTCGAGATCGGCGAGCGTCGGGTCGTCCCAGCGCGGTCCGTGCAGGCGCGCCAGCTCGCGGACCGCGAGTTCGGCGGCGGCGACGTCGCAGCCGGTGACCTGATTGCCCTGCTCGGCCGGCGTCATGTCCTCGAGCACGAGCACGAAGTCACCGCTCGCCTCGTCCCACTCGCCGTGATGGCAGTGCGGCACCCGCACGTCGACCGAGTCGGCGACCTCGAGGTAGAACTTCACCTCGCGCTCGTAGTTGCGCAGCATGATCCCGGTCATGCGGCTCGTCGGATCGTTCGACGGCAGCTTGATCACCACCGACGTCGGCAGCTCGGGTGCGGCGTCGACCAGTTCGACCCGCAGGTTCATCCCGACCAGACCGTCGCCGATCCGGTCCTGGCGTACCGCCCCGACCTCGCCGCCCAACACCGTCGACAACCATTCCGCGGTGACATCTTCGGCGTCCATACGCGGGGACGGTAGCGGTCCGCTCCGGGTACCTTCGTCACCGAGATGTACCGGTTCCTGTTGCGCCCGAAATGGATCGCGTTTCACCTGCTCTGCCTCGGCGGCATCCTGCTCATGCTGTGGCTCGCCATGTGGCAGCTGCGACGCCTCGACGAGCGCAAGGAGTTCAACGCCGACGTCGTCGAGCGGTCCGAACAGGCCCCGGTGACGATCGACGAACTGCTCGCCGAACCGGGATTCACGCCGGACGACGCGGCCTGGCGCCAGGTCACCGTCTCCGGTGAATGGCTGCCCCAACAGATCGTCGTCTTCAACCGTTCTCAGGACGGGATCGCCGGCGACAACGTCGTGACCGCGCTCGTCGCGCGACGACGGCGTGACCGTGCTGGTGAACCGCGGTTTCGTCCCGCTCGGAACCCCTCCCCCACCACCGCCCACCGGCGACGTCGAGATCCTCGGCACCGTGCGACCCTCCCAGGCGCGACGGACCGGCGAGCTGACCGACAGCGGTCTGGCGGTCACCGAGGTGCGCCGGATCGACATCGATCAACTCGCCCCCCAACTTCCCGGCGAGGTCGCGCCCGTCTATCTCGACCTCATCTCGTCGGACCCCGCCGTGCAGCCGGGCGATCCCGCCCCCGTCCCGGCGCCCGAACTGTCCGAGGGACCGCACCTGAGCTATGCGGGGCAGTGGCTGATCTTCGCCATCGCGGTCGCGATCGGGTGGATCTTCGCCGTCCGACGGTCGATCCGGACCCATCGCCGCCGGCTGGCCGACGGGCGAGCTCACGGACGGAGCAGACGGGCCAGCGCCGTCGGATTCGCCAGGGCCAACTTCCGACGGAGCCGCCACGACGACGCCCTGAACAGCTCGGTCATCGCCCGCGCCGTCTCGGCCGGCGAGCGCATCGATCCGCAGGTACGCCGACCAGCGATCGACCGGCAGATCGAAGAACACCCCGAAGAACTCGGCGACGCCGTCGCCGTCGAGCCGCATCAGCGTCTCCAGACCGAAGTCGTGGAACACGCGCGTCCTGCGCTGAGCGGTCGGCCACACCGCCTCCCAGATCGAGCGACGGATCGATCAGCCCCGCCGCGTGTCGATGCTGCCGCGATGGCGTCGACCACGCGGGGCACGGCACGGAGCGACGCCCCGAGCGAGTATCCCGTCGCCGGATGGATGTAGCCGGCCGCCGCACCGAACGCGACCACCGGCTGACCGGCCGCCGGCAGCGGTCCGCCCATCGGGATCCTGACGAACTCGGTCCGCACGGCATCGGCGAGCAACTCGTCGGGGTGCCGGCCGAGTCGCGGCGGCGAGCCGCGCGAGCAGCGCCACCGGTTCGACCGCGGGACGCGCCGCCAGCACCGTCTCTTCGACGAGCCAGCCGTCGGCGACCGGCAGCGCGTAGGCGAACGAGGTGACGCCCACCGGCCCGATCGTGGACGCCCGCGGCGATGATCCGCCGGCCCGCGCCGGACGGAGGTCCATCAGCGTCGGCGAGCCGAGCGTTCCCGCGGGCGGCTCGCGCAGCACCACGCCCACCGCGGTCTGCCACGCCGGCTGCGCGGTGCGCCCGGACCGTGCCGCCTCCGGAGCGAATCGCGACGGCCAGCCCGCCGCATCGACGACCAGCCGGGCCACGATCTCGTCGCCGCGGGCGAGCACGACCCGGTGGTGACCGCCCGCTCGCTCGACCCGTTCGACGTGCGCGGTCCGGTGCTCGACCCCGTGCCGGAGGTCCTGGCGCAACACGCGGTTGTCGAGCATCCCGTACGGCCGGGCGAGCACGTGTGGCCGGTCGGCGATCACCGCGATCGTCGGCACGATCTCCGCGAACCAGGTCGCCACGTCGGCGCCAGCGGGCAGCAGCCCGGTGAGACCGTCGAGATCGTCGACCCAACAGCCGTACGAGGCCGACCAGTCGGCGTCGGGGCCGACGAGCACGGTCGACAGTCCCTGCCGGGTGGCCCCCTGGGCCAGCGCGCTGCCGGCCGGTCCGTCGCCGATGACGACGACGTCGACCGCCGAACGGTCGCTCACGATCGGCTCGTCATGCGTGTTCGAGCTGCGCCATCCGCCTGAACTGCTCGACCACGTCGGGGGTCGTATGGGTCGGATCGAGGGTGCGGTAGACCGTCTCGACGTTGACGGCGATGCGACCGAACTCGCCGAGCTCGCTGAACCGCTCGTCGGCTCCGATCGCCGCACCGATCTCGCGGGCCGCGTCGAACGCGTCGAGCCCTGCGGCGAACGCCGACGTCGCCTCACGCTCGACGTGGGCCAGGTACTCCCGCACCGCGGTGACACCCGACTTGTCGGTGACGGGTCCGTGACCCGGCACGACCGTGTCGACGTCGAAGCCGAGCATCAGGTCGCAGGCGGCGATCCAGTTCGACAACGGGCCGGCCCACACGATCGGCGTCCCCCCGATGAACAGGATGTCGCCGGTGTACACGGTCGACGCATCCGGGACGTGCACGATCGTGTCGCCGGCGGTGTGGGCCGGGCCGACCTCGATCAGCTCGACGCGGCGGCCGCCGACGTCGAGCGTCAGCCGGCCGTCGAACGTGCGGTCGGGCAGCACCAGCTCGATCCCGTCGAACTCGAACTCGCCGAAGAAACTGCGGAACAGCTCGCCGACCTCGCCGGGCGCGTGGTTGAGCGCCGCGAGCATCGCCGGCGGCACGTCGGCCATCTCGTGGGCGGTCGCCGTCGACGACACGATCTCGGCCGACGACCAGCGCCGGGTGACCTCGCTGTTGCCGTAGCAGTGGTCACCGTTGGCGTGGGTGTTGACCAGCGACGACACCGGGGCGCCCTCGGTGAGCGGTGCCATTTCGTCGAGCATCGCCTCGGTGAGGCGGAGGTCGAACAGCGTGTCGACGAGCAGCGATCGGCCCTCACCGACGATCAGGCCGGCGTTGCTCCACCCCCAGCCGCCACCCGGCTGGACGTACGCGTGGCAGCCGTCGCCGAGTTCCTGCAGTCGCCGTTCCTGGTCGTGAGCCATGCGCTCATCATTCCACGGGGCCGGACATCCACCTGGCCACGAGACGCTCGGCGAGCATCGTGGTCGGCAGGTGCGTGTTCACGTCGGGGATCGACGGGAACACCGACGCATCGCACACGTAGAGCCGCTCGTAGCCGATCACCGCCGCCGTCACGGTCGACCACCCGACCCATCGCACACGTGCTCGACGCGTGCACGTAGTCGCCGCCGACCCGGTGCACCCACGACCGCATCGCGTCACCGTCGTCCAGCGCGGCGAGCGGTGTGCCGTGGTCGTCGATGTGGATCGATGCGACGGCTGCCCGGAACGCCTCGTGCTCGAGGACGGAGATCGCCAGCCGGGCCCCTTCGACCATGAGGTCGAGGTCGCGCCGATCGTGGAGCAGGTTGAACCGCACCTCCGGCTGGACGAACGGGTCGCGCGACGCGAGGCGCACGATCCCGCTCCGGCCGTGCGGACGCATCACGGCCGCCATCAACACGCCGAGCCCGGCGACGTCGGGGCTCGCGCCGAGGTGGTTGAGCGGCAGGAGTTGAAAGCCGTCGTGTTGCAGCAGGGTGGCGGAGACGAGCGAGGCGTGCGGGTCGTCGACGGGGTCGCGCAGCACGAGCGTGAACGGCACCGACGGGTGGTCCTGCAGGCCCTCACCGAGGCCGTTGGTGTCGACGTCCGACCTGAGCAGGATGGCCGGCGAGTGGATCGCTCCGGCCGCCAGCACGACGTGATCGGCGTCGATCGTCGACCCGTCGGCGAGCTGCAGACCGATCGCCCGCCGCCGGTCGATGACCACCTTGTCGACGACCTGTTCGGTCAGGACCGCCAGATTCGGCCGATCGAGCACCGGCGTCAGGTAGGCGTCGGCTGAACTGACCCGCCGCCCGTCGCGCCGTGTGAGCGGCACGCGGCCGGCGGCCGACGAAGCGACGAGTGCACGGTCGACCGGACCCAGTTCGCTCTCGCCGGCGAGCTCGCACGGCACGAGGACCCGGTCCCAGGCCGTGTCGACGTCGTCCCAGCCCCACGCGTCGTACAGCGCAGGGTCGCCGCGCAGGGCGACCATCGCGTTGACCGAACTCGAACCGCCCAGACCGCGTCCCCGTTGATAGGGGCGTGGCACGTCGCCCACGGTCCGCGACGCGAGCAGATCGGCGTAGGTCCGGCCACGCGCGCCCGAGCGCATCGAAGAAGTTCGGTCCGGCCGATCGCTCGGAATCCGCGGCGTCGAAGCCTGGGCCCGCCTCGACGAGTGTGACGCGGCGCCCGGGATCCTCCGACAACCGGGCGGCGACCGCACACCCGGCCGACCCTGCACCGACGACCACCCAGCTCGTGCTCATCCGCACGACCTCGTGCCGCCACGACCTGTCCGTGCACGACCCTCATCTGCGCGGTCCTCATGTGCGTGGCGTCGCCGCCGGGAGCCCCGCGAGATGGGCGGCGTCGTTGTAGCGCACGAGGCGCCAGCCGACCGACCCGGCACCGACCCCCGGCACCGGTGACGAACTCCGTCAACGACGTGTTCACGGTCTGCAGCTCGAAGCCGCCCGTCGTCGGTGCTCGGAGCAACTGGCGGAAGACGGCGTCGATCACCCCGCCGTGACAGACGATGACGATCGTCGACCCGGCGTGCTCGGCGACCAGCCGGGACAGCGCCGCACCGACCCGGAGGTGGAACTGGGCGGTCGTCTCGCCGCCGGGAAACACGACGACGTGCGGGTCGCCTTGCCAGTCGGGGGTGCCGAAACGCTCGACGTACGATTCGAAGGTCAGGCCGTCGATGTCGGGGCCGGGGTCGTGCTCGCCGAACGCCGGATCGATCTCCAGCGTGTCGACGCCGAGCGCGGTCAACAGCGCATCGGCGGTCTCGCGGGCGCGAACGAAGTTGCTGGCGATCACGACGTCGGCGCCGATCTCGCCGGTGTCGGCCAATCGGGCGGCGAGGCGCGCCGCCTGTTCGAACCCGAGCGGTGACAATCCGTCGCACGTGCGGTAGCCGCCGATCACCCTGCGCACGGTCACATTCGACTCGCCATGGCGAACGAGTACCAGCCTCGTGGGAGTCGGTTCGCTCGTCTCCGTCGCTTGCGCCGCCATGTCCTGGATCGTACGTGCGCGACAGCGAACGACCACGGACCGCTCCCCGGTCGTCGGCCGTGCGTGGTGATCCGGGCGTCGCGATCGGGGCGCTGGCACCCTGGACATTTCGTACAAAGGCGTCGGCGTCACGGTGTCGAGTCGTAGGGTCGCACCAGTGGCCACAGGGCATCGACTGACCATCCGATCGATCGACCCCGACCCACGAATCCAGGCCATCACGGCGAGCGCCACCCAGCTCGGACTGCCGCCGATCGGTGACATCGGCATCGCCGACGTGGTCCTGATCGACGCCGACCTGGACGCCGACGCCCGACAGCGCCTCGGTGCGGTCCTCGTCGACCCGCTCCTCCAGACCGGATCGTGGGACGTGCCGACAGGACGTGCCGTCGAGGTCACCACCCTCGCCGGGGTCACCAACAGCGACGCCGACGCCGTCATACGTGCGGCGGGCATCATCGGCGTGGCGGTGCGCACCGCCGGCACCGCGCGACGGATCGAGTTCGACAACGAGGTCAGCGAGGCGGTCATCGACGATCTCGTCGACCCGCCTCATCGCCAACCCCATCGTCGAACGGTGGACCCACGGGGCGACCGAGTTGAACCCGCCGCACTTCGACGGCGCCGTCGGTGGGGCCGAGGTCGTGCCGATTCGCTGGCTCGACGACGAGTCGCTGCTCGACGTCGATCGTTCCCGGTCGCTGTCACTCGACCTCGAGGAACTGCACGTGATCCGGGAGTACTTCGAGAAGCTCGATCGCGACCCGACCGACGTCGAGCTGGAGACCCTCGCCCAGACGTGGAGCGAGCACTGCGCCCACAAGACGTTCCGGGCGGCGATCGATCTGCACGACGGCGACGACCGTGACCACCGTCGAACCGTTGATGCGCCAGCTGCGCACCAGCACCGAGACGCTCGACGCTCCGTTCGTCAGGTCTGCCTTCGTCGGCAACGCCGGCGTGGTCGAGTTCACCGCCGGTACGACGATCGCGGTCAAGGCCGAGACGCACAACCACCCCTCCGCCGTCGAGCCGTTCGGCGGCGCCAACACCGGCGTCGGAGGCGTGATCCGCGACGTGCTCGGCATGGCCCACCGTCCGATCGCCGTCACCGACGTGCTCTGTTTCGGTCCGGCGTCGCTGCCGATCGGTGAGCTGCCCGACGGCTCGCTCCACCCGCTGCGGATCCGCGCCGGCGTCATCGACGGGATCGCCGACTACGGCAACAAGATCGGGCTGCCGACCGTCGCCGGAGCGGTGTTGTACGACCCCGCCTACACGACGAATCCGCTCGTGTTCGCCGGCTGCATCGGCGTCGCGCCGGCTCGCGAGCTCCACCGCGGCCCGTTCGCCGGCGACCGCGTGATCGTGCTCGGCGGGGCCACCGGCCGCGACGGGATCCGGGGTGCCACGTTCTCGTCGGCGACGATGGACGCCACCACCGGCGAGGTCGCAGGGGCCAGCGTGCAGATCGGTGACCCGGTCGTCGAGAAGCTGTTGATCGACGCGCTCGTCGGGGCCGAACACATCTACTCCGCGATCACCGACTGCGGGGCCGGTGGCTTGTCGTCGGCCGTCGGCGAGATGGCCGAAGGCATCGGCGCCGACGTCGATCTCGATCTGGTGCCGCGCAAGTATCCGGGCCTCGAGGCCTGGGAGGTCTGGTTGTCCGAGGCCCAGGAGCGCATGGTGGTGTCGGTCCCCCGCGATCGGCTCCCCGAGCTCGCCGAGCGCTGCGCGCGGGTCGGCGTCGACATGGCCGACATCGGCGAGTTCACCGGCACCGGTCAGCTCGTGGTGCGTTCGGGCGGCTCGGTCGTCGCCGATCTCGACACCGGCTTCCTGCACGACGGTCGACCGCAGCGGCGGATGAACGCCGACGCCGTCGCACCGGCACGAGGCGGCCACGCGTCACGCTCGGTCACCGACCCGATCGCCACCCTCGTGGCGTTGCTCGGTCATCCGAACATCGCCTCGAAGGAAGCGATCATCCGCCGGTACGACCACGAGATCCTCGGTTCGACCGTCGTGCGGCCGCTGATCGGCGTGCACGCGGATGCGCCAGGCGACGGTGTCGTGGTCGCCGAGCCGTCGGCGACCGAAGGCTTCGCCATCGGGATCGGCGTGAATCCGTGGTACGGGCTGAGCGACCCGGAGCACATGGCGATCGCCGTCGTCGACGAGGCGATCCGCAACGTGGTCGCCGTCGGCGCCGACCCCGATCGGGTGGCCCTGCTCGACAACTTCTCCTGGGGCGACCCCCGCCGGCGATCGACGCTCGGCGAGCTCGTCGCCGCGGTCGCCGGGTGCTGCACGGCGGCCGACCTGTACCGGGCGCCGTTCGTGTCGGGCAAGGACTCGCTCAACAACGAGTACCTGGGCAACGACGGCCAACGACACGCCGTCCCTCCGACGCTGGTGATCACCGCGGTGGCCCACGTGCCCGACGCCGATGCGTGCACCTCGGCCGATCTCACGACCCCCGGCAACGCGCTGATCCTCGTCGGCGGCACGCGCCCCGAATTCGCCGGCTCACATCTCGACATGATCCACGACGCCACCGGCGACGCCGGGCCCGACACCGGCACCCGACCTCGGTGCCCCCGAGCGCTATCGGCGGCTCCACCGGGCGATCCGCGTCCGGTCTCGTCCGGTCGTGCCACGACCTCAGCGAGGGCGGGCTCGCCGTCGCCATCGCCGAGATGTGCATCGCCGGACGGCTCGGAGCGACGATCGACGTCCTGCCGCACGACGACGTTGCCACCGCCCTGTTCAGCGAGTCGATCGGCCGGCTCGTGGTCGAGGTGGAACCAGCCGACGTCGACGCCTTCGTCACCCAGATGGACGGCGACGCCCTCGTGCTCGGTGCCGTCAACTCGACCGCCGTGCTCGACCTCGGCGACGTCGGCCAGGTCGATGTCGACATCCTCGTGGCCGCCTTCACCGGACGGGCCACACGATGACCAACCTCACGACGTCCAAGGTCCCCGCCATCGTCATCGCCGGCCCCGGCACGAACCGCGACCGCGACGTCGTCGCCGCGCTCGAGATGGCCGGGGCCTGCGCGCAGACCGTGCTGGCCTCCGAACTCATCGCCGATCCGACGCTCCTCGACCGGGCGCGGCTCGCGGTGGTCGCCGGCGGGTTCAGCTACGCCGATTCACTCGGCGCCGGCCGGATGCTGGCGCTCGATCTCTCCGTCGGCGTCGGTGACGAGCTCCGCTCGTTCGTCGCCGCCGGACGCCCGCTGATCGGCATCTGCAACGGCTTCCAGGTGCTCACCCGCTCCGGTCTGCTGCCCGGCGCCCTCGGCCACAACGCCGCAGGGACCTTCGACTGCCGTTGGGTCGAACTCGCACCGGAGCCGGCGTCGGTGTGCGTGTGGACGGCGGGTCTCGACGACGACATCCACTGCCCGATCGCGCACGGTGAGGGCCGGTACGTCCACGACGACCCCGCCGCGCTCGCCGCCGCCGGACAGGTCGCGCTGCGGTACGCCGGCGCCAACCCCAACGGGTCGGTCGCGGACATCGCCGGCGTGTGTGATACGACCGGCGTCGTGCTCGGTCTCATGCCCCATCCCGAGAACCACATCGTCGCCCGGCAGCATCCGCGCCACGGTCGCGGCCGCGGTGCCACCGATGCGCGGCATCTCGGCCTCCACCTCTTCGCCAACGGCGTGCGCCACGCCCGAGAAGCATGATGGAAGCATGAGCTGACCGTGTTCGTGTCCCAGTCCACCCTCGACGACATCGACCTGCCACTGGACGACCGGCGCGACGGCAAGGTGCGCGTGTCGTACGCCCTGCCGAACGGACGTCGGCTGTTCGTGACCACCGACCGGCTCTCGGCCTTCGATCGGATCATCGCCTCGGTCCCCTTCAAGGGCCAGGTGCTCAACCAGCTGTCGGCGTGGTGGTTCGACCAGACCACCGACCTCGTCCCGAACCACCTGCTCTCGGTGCCGGACCCGAACGTGCTCATCGCCAGGGCCGCCACACCGTTGACGGTCGAGGTGGTCGTGCGGGGCTACATCACCGGCGTCACCGACACGGCGTTGTGGACGCAGTACGCGGCCGGCGAACGTGTGCTCTACGGGCATCGCCTGCCCGATGGTCTGACGAAGAACTGCACGCCTCGACCGGCCGATCGTCACACCGACCACGAAGGGCGAACACGGATCCCACGACGTGCCGCTGTCCTGCGACGACGTCAGCGCCCGCGGGCTCGTGCCCGCCGGCCTGTGGGGTCGGGTGCAGGACGCCGCGCTGGCGCTGTTCGACCGCGGCACTGAACGCGGCGCCCGATCCGGTCTGATCCTCGCCGACACGAAGTACGAATTCGGCGTGACCACCGACGGCGAGCTGCTGCTGATCGACGAGGTCCACACGCCGGACTCCTCGCGCTGGTGGATCGAGTCGACCTATGCCGACCGCCTCGACCGTGGCGCCGAACCCGAGAGCCTCGACAAGGAGGTCGTGCGGCTGGCGCTCGCCGACGCCGGCTACAGCGGCGACGGGCCGGTACCGGCGCTGGCGCCCGAGGTCTGGGCCGCCACGACCGCGCGCTACATCGATGCCTTCGAACGACTCACCGGGACCGATTTCGTTCCCGGCCGCTACCCGGCTGGCCCACGAATCCACGCCGCGCTCGCTGGACTGGAGATCTACTCATGAAGAAGCTGCCGCGTGACAGGCATCCCGGTGACGAGCATGCCGCTCGGCCGGTCCGACTCGACGACGACGACACCCCGAAGGACGAGTGCGGGGTGCTCGGCATCTCGACGCCCCACGGCGACGGCGTCGCCCAGCTCACGTTCTTCGGCCTGTTCGCGCTGCAGCACCGCGGCCAGGAAGCGGCGGGCATCGCGGTGAGCGACGGCCGGCGCGTGCGGGTGCACAAGGAGGCCGGACTGGTGGCCAACGTGTTCTCGCCCGAGACGCTGGCGCCGCTCGTCGGCTACCACTCGATCGGCCACACCCGCTACTCGACGACCGGATCGAACGCCGAACGCAACATCCAGCCGTTCCTCATCGAGACGATGCACGGCCCGCTCGCGCTGGCCCACAACGGCAACCTCGTCAACGCCGCGGCCCTGCGCGACGAACTGCTGAACCGTGGCTTCGGCCTCACCGCCACGAGCGACTCCGAGGTGTTGTCGCTGATGCTCGCCGCCGCCGGCGGCCAGACCTGGCAGGACCGCATCGAGCGGACCCTGCCGGCGTGGAAGGGCGCGTTCTCCCTCGTCATCCTCGCCGCCGATCAGGTCATCGCCGTCCGCGACCCGTGGGGTTTCCGACCGCTGTCGGTGGGGCGGCTCCCCCACGGCGGTCACGCCGTGGCGAGTGAGACCTGTGCGCTCGCCACCCTTGGCTGCGTCGAGATCAACGAGATCCAGCCGGGCGAGATGGTCACGCTGCGCGGCGCCGAGATCGACCGGACCCAGGTGCTCGCACCGCAGCTCCACGCCGCACGCTGTTCGTTCGAGTTCGTGTACTTCTCCAGGCCCGACTCGGTGTGGCACGGCCGCAGCGTCCACCACGTTCGCCAGCAGCTCGGCATCGAACTCGCCCGCGAGTCGCCGACCGACGCCGATGTCGTCATCCCGGTGCCCGACAGTTCGATCCCCGCCGCCATCGGCTATTCGGCCGAGAGCGGCATCCGCTTCAACGACGGCCTCATCAAGAACCGCTACATCGGCCGCACGTTCATCGAGCCGACGCAGGACATCCGCGAACGTGGCGTGGCGTTGAAGTTCAACGCCCTCCGCGAGAACCTCGAAGGCCGGCGGGTGGTGATGATCGACGACTCGCTCGTTCGCGGCACCACGGCCGGTCCGCTCGTCAAGCTCGTGCGTGACGCCGGAGCCGCCGAGGTGCACCTGAAGATCACCTGCCCGCCGATCACCCACGCCTGCCACTTCGGCGTCGACATGGGCCACGACGGCGACCTGATCGCGGCCACGCTGTCGGTCGAGGAGATGCGTGCGCACATCGGCGCCGACAGCCTCGCCTTCCTGTCGCTCGACGGGATGATGCGGGCCATCTCCAGCCGCGACGCCGGCGCAGGACGACGGGTACTGCAACGCCTGCTTCACCGGCCGGTACCCGCTGCCGTCGGCGACGCCCAGTCGAAGCTGTCGTTCGAAGGCGTCCTGGCATGAGCCGTCAGCGCTCGGTGCCCGCCTGATGCGGGTCCTCGTCGTCGGCACCGGCGGACGCGAAGCGGCGATCGCCTGGGCCTGCCGCCAACACGGACACGACGTGCGGGTGGCGCCCGAACTGGGCGACACGTCGGCCGCCGACGTCGATCTCGTGATCCCCGGGCCGGAGGCGGCGCTCGCCGCCGGGATCGCCGACGTCTGTGCGTCGCGCGGTGTCCCCTGCTTCGGACCGACGGCCGAACTCGCGCAGCTCGAGTCGTCGAAGTCGTACGCCCGCCGCCTGGCCGTCGACCTCGGCATCCCCGGCCCCCGATTCGCCAGCTTCGACGACGTCGACGCGGCATTGGCCTGGTGGGGCGACGCCGGGTTCGACGTGGTCGTCAAGGCCGACGGACTGCTCGCCGGCAAGGGCGTGGTCGTGCCGACCGGGCCGACGGAGACACGTGCGGCCATCGCCGCGGCCGGGCCGGGCCCGTTCCTGCTCGAGGAACGGCTGCGCGGCCCCGAGTGCTCGCTGCTGGCGCTGTGCGACGGTACGACCGCGGTCGCCCTCCCGCTGGCCCAGGACCACAAGCGCATCGGTGAGGCCGACACCGGGCCGAACACCGGGGGCATGGGCGCCTACGCGCCGGCACCCGTGCCGTACTCGACCGAGGAACTGCTGGCGACGTTCGTCCAGCCCGTGCTCGACCACTTCGCCGCCGCGGGCACCCCGTACATCGGCGTGATCTACGCCGGCCTGATGTGCACCACCGACGGGCCGCGCCTGATCGAGTACAACGTCCGCTTCGGCGATCCGGAGGCGCAGGCGGTCATCCCCCTGCTCGAGACCGACCTCGCGGAGCTCGCCCTGGCCTGCACGAACGGAGCGGTCGGCGACGTGCCACTCAAGTGCCGGCCCGACGTGGCGGTCACGGTGGTGGCCGCCGCTGCCGGGTACCCGACCGCACCGGTCGCCGGGGCGGTCGTGACGGATCGAGGCGTCGACAGTGATCACGCCATCCGCTTCGACGCCGGCGTGGATGCCGACGGTCGGGCCTCCGGCGGACGCGTGCTCGCGGTGACCGGCCTCGGCGCCGATCTCGCCGCCGCCCGTTCGGCGGCCTACGACCGGCTCGCCGAGATCAGCTTCGACGGCATGCAGGTGCGCCGCGACATCGGATGGCGCGCGCTCGGGGCGTCGCTGCGGTCGTACGCACAGGCGGGCGTCGACATCGACGAAGGCACCCGCGCGGTGTCGGAGATGAAGGCGGCGGTCGAGGCGACGCACGACAACGGGGTGCTGCGCGGCGTCGGCAGCTTCGGCGGCGTGTTCTCCGCCGCCGCGATCACCGCGCTGCGCGACCCGGTGCTGGTGGCCTCCACCGACGGCGTCGGCACGAAGGTCGAGCTCGCCGCCCGGCTCGGGATGGTGCGCGGCGTCGGCATGGACATCGTCAACCACTGCATCGACGACGTGTTGGTGCAGTCGGCTCGGCCCCTGTTCTTCCTCGACTACATCGCCGCCAGCGTGCTCGACGCCGACCTGGTCGCCGAGGTGGTCGGCGGCATGGCCGAGGCGTGTCGCGTCGCCGGCTGCGCATTGCTCGGTGGCGAGACCGCCGAGATGCCGGGCGTGTACGCGCCGGGCGCGTTCGACATCGCCGGGACCCTCGTGGGGGTCGCCGAGCGCGATCAGCTCCTCCCCCGGCCCGACGTACAGCAGGGCGACGTGTTGATCGGCGTCGGCTCGAGCGGACCGCACACCAACGGCTACTCCCTGCTGCGCAAGGTGTTCGAATGGGCACCGATGGATGCCACCCCGGAGGGCTTCGACCGTCCGCTCGGTGAGACGTTGCTCGAACCGCACCGGTCCTATCTCGACGTGCTGACACCCGTGCTCGCCAGCGGCCTGGTCAAGGCCCTCGCCCACATCACGGGCGGCGGATTGCCGGAGAACGTCCCGCGCGTGCTGCCCGACGACGTCGACGCGGTGATCGAACTGGGCTCGTGGCCGGTTCCTCCCCTGTTCGCCCTGGTGCGCGAGCTGGTGCCGCGAGATGGCGACCGAGGAGCTGTACCGGACGGTGAACATGGGCATCGGCATGGTCGTGATGTGCGCGCCGACCGACGTCGAGGCCGTGCAGCGCCTGATCGCCGAGCCGACCTGGGTGATCGGCCGCCTCGAACCGGGCTCCAAGACCGTCCGCCTCACCTGAGCCGCTGTCGCTGTCGCTCTCGACGGTTTGTCTGATTTTTCGTTCACGCGCGACGTGCCGGCGGGGCCCTCTGGTTAGGTTCGATCCATGTTCGTGACGGTCCAGTCGGTCGTGAGTCGGTGAGGCGCCGCCGCCTGGTCGTCCTGGTCTCCGGCAACGGCTCGAACCTCCAGGCGGTTCTCGACGCGAGCGCCGATGGGCGAATCGACGCCGACGTCGTCGCCGTGGTGTCGAACCGTCCCGACGTGTTCGCCCTGCAGCGGGCCGACGCCGCCGGCGTGCCGGCGGTCCACATCGGACTGCATCCTGACGAGGAGCGTTCGGAGTACGACGCCCGCCTCGCCGACCTCATCGCCGGCTTCGAACCCGACCTCATCGTGCTCGCCGGGTGGATGCGCGTGCTCACGATGAGCTTCCTCGGCTGGTTCCCCCGCCAGGTCATCAACCTGCACCCGGCCCTCCCGGGCGAGCTGCCCGGCACCCGTTCGATCGAGCGGGCATGGAACGAAGCGCTCGCCGGATCGCGCACGAGCACCGGGGTGATGGTCCACCTCGTGCCCGACGACGGCGTCGACGACGGGCCGGTCCTGGCCACCGCCGTGGTCGCCATCGATCGGACGGGCACCCTGGAAGACTTCGAGCACAGCATGCACGCCGCCGAACACCGCCTGCTCGTCCAGGTGCTCGGCGACGTCTGCGACAACCCCTCGATCATCGACGAAGCGATCGGTCGAGTAGACACGACGGAAGCACGCCCGATCGAAACGGAGATCCACGCATGACGGACCACAGCCGCTCCAACGTCAACGACGAGTTCTTCGACCGCTTCGAGGCGCTCACCTTCGACGATGTCGTCGTCGTGCCCGGCTACTCCGAGACGCTGCCCGACGCCGTCGACACCACCGCCCGTTTCGCCGCCGACATCGAGCTGGCCGTGCCCCTCGTGTCGGCCGCCATGGACAAGGTCACCGAGGGACGCATGGCGGTCGCCATGGCCCGCCACGGGGGCATCGGCGTGATCCACCGCAACATGTCGATCGCCGACCAGGCCGCCGAGGTCCAGAAGGTCAAGCGCTCACAGTCCGGCATGATCACCGACCCGGTCACGCTGCCACCGACCGCACTGCTCCACGACGCCGAAGCGCTGATGCACCAGTTCAAGTTCTCCGGGGTGCCGATCACCGACTTCGACGGACGGCTGGTCGGGATCCTCACCAACCGCGACATCAGGTTCTGTGCCGGTGCCGACTTCGACCGGCCGGTGTCCGACTTCATGACCGCCGACGGTCTGGTCACCGCCCCCGTCGGCACCTCGCTCGACGCCGCCAAGGCCATCCTGCAGCAGCACCGGATCGAGAAGCTCCCGCTGGTCGACGCCGACGGGCGCCTCGCCGGGCTGATCACGGTCAAGGACATCCAGAAGCGCCTCGACTTCCCGAACGCCTCCCGTGACTCACGGGGCCGGCTTCGTTGCGCCGCCGCGATCGGCGTCGGCGCCGACATCGAGGAGCGGGTCGAAGCACTGGTGGCGATGGGGGTCGACGCGGTGTCGATCGACACGGCCCACGGCCATTCGGCCAACGTGGTGAAGGCGATCGAGCGGATCAAGGGCTCGTGGCCGAGCCTGCCGGTCACCGCCG